>NZ_BAABFD010000017.1:0-239852 GCF_039540635.1 Nonomuraea ferruginea
GGATCAAACTCTCCATAAAATGAATTTGAATCCCAACCAAAAAGGAATCCGTCACAGAAATACATGACGGGGTTGTGCATCATGCACTGGCTTTTAACACACTGTTGAGTTCTCAAGAAACGGACGCTTGCGGGCGTTTCGCTTCGTCTTTATCTTCGCACCCCCTCGAATCCGTGTCAAATTGACTCGAATCCTTAAAGGTGGAGGAATGTCGCCGGACGCGCCGACTCCATAAGATTAGCAGCGCCTCCGAGTGCTCACGCCGCGTTCACCCGCCACGTAGGCCACGAATCGATCACGGCCGACCATAGACTCCCCACGTGAGCAGCTACACGCCGCCCGTGGCGAAGAAGATCCCGGCTGAACGCGTCCATCACGGCGACACCGTGATCGACGAGTACGCGTGGCTGGCCGGCAAAGACGACCCCGACACGATCTCCTACCTGGAGGCGGAGAACGCCTACCTGGAGCAGGAGACCTCTCATCTGACGGAGCTGCGCGAGCGAATATTCCAGGAGATCAAGGGCCGCACCCAGGAGACCGACCTGTCGGTGCCGAGCCGCAAGGGCGCGTGGTGGTACTTCACCCGCACCGAGGAGGGCAAGCAGTACGCCGTGTCGTGCCGGGTGCCCGCCGACAGCGAGACGCCTCCGGACATCACCGTCGGCGAGCGCCTGGACCACGAGCAGACCCTCCTCGACGGCAACGAGCTGGCCGGCGACAGCCCGTTCTTCTCCATGGGCACCAGCGCCGTCTCCCCCGACGGCACGATGCTCGCCTACTCGACCGACTTCACCGGCGACGAGCGGTTCACGCTCCGGTTCAAGGACCTGCGGACCGGTGAGCTGTTGCCCGACGAGATCGAGGGCATCTTCTACGGCGGCGCCTGGTCGGCCGACGGCTCGACGTTCTTCTACACCCGCGTCGACGACGCCTGGCGGCCGTTCCAGGTCTACCGCCACACCCTGGGCACCGGCGAGGACACCCTCGTCTACCAGGAGGACGACGAGCGGTTCTGGGTCGGCATCGCGCTGACGCGCAGCGAGCGCTACCTCGTGCTCGGCGCGGGCAGCAAGATCACCAGTGAGGTGCGCCTCCTCGACGCGGCGACGCCGTCCGGCGAGTTCCAGCTCGTGCGACCCAGGAAGACCGGCGTCGAGTACGGCGTCGACCACGCGGGCGGCTTCTTCTACGTGCTGCACAACGAGAACGCGCGCGACTTCGAGCTGGCCACCGCGCCGCTCGACGACCCCGGCGAGTGGACCCCGCTGGTCCCGCACCGCGACGACACCCGCCTGCTGGAGATCGACGCGTTCGCCGGGCACGCCGTGCTGCACTTCCGCCGTGACGGGCTGACCGGGCTCCGCGTGCTGCCGCACAACGGCGAGCCCCCGTACGAGATCGAGTTTCCCGAGCCGCTGTACGACGTCGGGCCGGCCGGCAACCCCGAGTTCGTGACGAACCGGCTCAGGCTGGCCTACACCAGCATGGTGACGCCCGCCAGCGTCTACGACTACGACCTGGCCACCCGCGAGCTGATCCTGTTGAAGCGGCGGCCGGTGCTGGGCGGTTACGACCCGGACGACTACGAGCAGTTCCGCGACTGGGCGACGGCCGAGGACGGCACCGAGGTGCCGGTCTCGATCGTCAAGCGCAAGGACAGCACGCTCCCGGCGCCGACGGTGCTCTACGGGTACGGCAGCTATGAGACGTCCATCGACCCGGCGTTCTCGGTGCCCAGGCTGTCGCTGCTCGACCGGGGGTTCGTGTTCGCGGTCGCGCACGTGCGCGGCGGCGGTGAGATGGGCCGCCGCTGGTACGAGGACGGCAAGCTCACCAGGAAGCGGAACACGTTCACCGACTTCGTGGCCGTGGCCCGGCACGTCAAGCAGGCCGGGTGGAGCTCGAAGGTGATCGCGCGCGGCGGGTCGGCGGGCGGGCTGCTCATGGGCGCGGCGGTGAACCTGGCGCCGGAGGAGTTCGCGGGCGTGGTGGCCGAGGTGCCGTTCGTGGACGCGCTCAACACCATCCTGGATCCGTCGCTGCCGCTCACCGTGATCGAGTGGGACGAGTGGGGCGATCCGCTGCACGATCCGGAGGTGTACGCCTATATGAAGGGGTACACGCCGTACGAGAACGTCGACGGCAGGACGTACCCGCCTATCCTCGCGATCACCAGCCTGAACGACACCCGCGTGCTGTACCACGAGCCGGCCAAGTGGATCGCGCGGCTGCGTGAGACGGCCGCGGGCGGGCCGTTCCTGCTCAAGACGGAGATGGGCGCCGGCCACGGCGGGCGCAGCGGGCGCTACGACGCCTGGCGGGAAGAGGCGTTCGCGCTCTCCTGGATAGTGGAGAGGGGCACGGCATGACCTATCTGGCCGATCCGGGGCGCTACGAGCGGCAGCCGTACAACCGGAGCGGGCGCAGCGGGCTCAGGCTGCCGGCGGTGTCGCTGGGGCTCTGGCACAACTTCGGCGACGACCGCCCGTTGTCGAACTCGCGGGCGATCCTGCGCCGCGCGTTCGACCTGGGCGTCACGCACTTCGACCTGGCCAACAACTACGGGGTGCCGTACGGGTCGGCGGAGCGGAACTTCGGCGCGATCTTCCGGCGGGACTTCAGGCCGTACCGGGACGAGCTGATCATCTCGACGAAGGCCGGCTACGACATGTGGCCCGGCCCGTACGGCGAGTGGGGGTCGCGCAAGTACCTGCTGGCCAGCCTGGACCAGTCGCTGGAGCGGATGGGCCTGGAGTACGTCGACATCTTCTACAGCCACCGGCCGGATCCCGACACGCCGCTGGAGGAGACGATGGGGGCGCTGGACCGGGCGGTGCGCTCGGGCAAGGCGCTGTACGCGGGCATCTCCAACTATCCGGCGGAGCGGACGGCGCAGGCCGCGAGGATCATGCGGGAGCTGGGCACGCCGCTGCTCATCCACCAGCCGTCCTACTCGATGATCAACCGATGGATCGAGGACGGGCTGCTGGACGTGCTGGAGGAGGCGGGCATGGGGTGCATCGTGTACTCGCCGCTGGCGCAGGGCCTGCTGACCGACCGCTATCTGCAGGGCGTGCCGGCGGACTCGCGGGCGGCCACCAGCCGGTTCCTCAGCCCCGACCGGATCGACGCGGAGCTGACCCGCGCGCTGAACGAGCTGGCCGGGGAGCGGGGCCAGACGCTGGCCCAGATGGCGCTGTCGTGGACGCTCAGGGACCCGCGGGTGACGAGCGTGCTGATCGGCGCGAGCAGCGTGCGTCAGCTGGAGGACAACGTGGCGTGCGTGGAGGGCCCGGTGTTCACGGAGGACGAGCTGAAGGCGATCGACGCGATCACAGCGCCTCGTGCCGCTGAAGGTAGGTGAACGCCGCCCAGCCGGGGAGCACCGGCAGCCAGAACGTGAGCAGCCGGTAGAGCAGCACGGCCGAGGTCGCCAGTTCCGCGGGCACCCCGGCCACGGTCAGGCCCGCCGTGAGCGACAGCTCGACCGCGCCCAGGCCACCAGGCGTGGGCGCGGCCGAGCCGATGGCGTTGGCCGTGAGGTAGACGACCGCCACCGTGGTGAAGCCGATCTCCCAGTTGAAGGCGTGCACGCACGCGTACAGGCAGAGCACGAACGTGAGCGTGATCAGGAGAGTGCCGATCGAGCCCTCGATCAGCTTGCGCGGCGACTGGAGCACGTCCAGCAGCCGGGGCAGCACGTTGGAGAACAGCCGCTTCATCCGCCGGGTCACCAGGCGGCGCAGCGGCGGCACCCCCAGCAGCACCACGACCAGCAGGGCGACCGCCAGCAGCGCCACGACCAGGCCGCGTGACGGGGTGAAGGTGCTGGCGGTGTTGGAGCCGGTGATGTAGGCGAACAGCAGCAGCAGCCCGATGTGGAAGGCCAGCATGACGAGCTGCGAGGCGCCCACGCTGGCCACCGCGAGGGCCGGCGCGATCCCGCGCTTCTGCAGGTAGCGGGTGTTGATGGCGACGCCGCCGACGGCGGCGGGCGCGACGAGCTTCACGAACGAGGCCGCGAACTGCACGAGCGTGGTCCGCCACAGCGGCAGGGAGTAGGGCACGAAGCCCCTGAGCATGACCGCGGCGGCCACGAAGCTGACGAACGAGGCGACCAGCGCGAGCACCGACCAGGCCCAGTTGGCCTGGACGACCACCTGCACCAGGTTGACCTGGCTGAGCTGGGAGAGCAGGAAGTAGGCGGCGAGCGTGCTGGCGATGATGGTGACCAGGGTGCGCGGCCGGAATCTCTCCAGCCGCATCTCCTCGACCTTGACCTCGGGTTCGAGTGCGACGATCTGCTCGCGGATGACGCCGAGGAGGTTCTTGTCCTTGGCCAGGGCCGAGCGGGTCTCGCGGGTCAGCGCGATGCGCTGGAGCAGCGGCATGGCCGCGGCGAGCGACTCCGTGCCCATGACCGCGTTCGCCGCGCGCACCGACCGCTCGGCGCCGACGCGCAGCGACAGGTAGACCAGGAGCTGGGCGATGTCGAGCCGGAGCAGCAGGTCACCGGCGGCGATCTCGCCGCTGCGGGCGTCGGTGAGCACGACCCGGCCGGCCTTGTCGAGGTGGATGCCCTCGCCGGTGAGCCGCCGGTGGGCGAGGCGCTGGATCTGCAGCAGGGACACCTGCTCCCAGATCTGGTGGAGGATGTCGTCGTCGATCTCCTCGGTGGGCACCTCGTCGAGCGGACGGGTGTCGATGTGCTCGTAGACGAGCAGCGCCGCTTCGGTGCCGATCTCGCTGGTGCCGAGCAGCCTGGGCGTGCTGGCTCCCGCCGCCTGCGCGGCGTACGCCATCAGGGCCTCGCGTTCGAGCTCGGCGCGGAGCGAGCGGATGGCTCTTCGCCTGGTCTCGGTGCTGAGCCGGAAGCGCCGCCACAGCCGGTACGGCAGGCCCGCCACCTGGCGGTCGCGGTCGAGCACGGTGACGTCGATCCGGGCGCCGTCGGCGAGCCCGACGGAGTAGCGGCGGCTGCCCTGGTGGTCGTCCTCGATGCGGCGGGCCGACACCGGCGCGAACGACAGCTTGCGCAGGGCCGCCACCACCGCGTTTCCCGGCGGCCTGGTGTTGGGGCTGCCGATCCCGTACAGGGTGGCGTAGCCGATGGCCATGCCGACCAGGACGGTGACGATGGCGCCCGGCAGGGTGATCTGCCTGCCGGAGTAGAGGGCGAGGATGTAGAGCGCGATCACCGTCCACATGAGCGCGCGCCAGGTCGGCCGGCGGGAGACGCGCACCGCGGTGGTGTAGGCGAGGACGGACGTGAGCAGCGTGTTGAGCGGCTCGATGCTGCGGCCGCCGGTGAGCAGCTGGCTGAGGTCGTCGGCGTTGCCCGCGAGGAGCCACTGGCCAGTCAGGAACGCGCCGACCATGCCGATGATGGCGGCGATCAGTCCTTCGGCGACGCGCAGGCCGTCGCGGTGGAAGACGCGCTCCACGGCGAAGGCGACGGGCACGATGAGCACCGCGGCGCCGCCGATGAACGTGGCGATCCGGCTGAGCAGCGGGACGAGGGTGGTGCCCTCCGTGACGTCCCGTTCCAGTCCGTACAGGGTCTGCTTGGCGACCAGGGCCAGCAGGATCACGGCGCCGAGCGCGGCCAGGGTGGCCAGCAGGCGCAGCAGGTCGGAGGGGCGGCGCAGGCGCTGCGGCAGGAGCGGCTCGACGACGTACACGTCAGGCTCGGCGCGCGCTCCGGCGGCGGACGGGCTCCTCTCGGGAGATCCCTCCGCGTCCTCGTGTTCATTGATGTCGGCCACCGACAGCGATTCTGCACCTTCCTCGCGGGACCGTACGTTCTTGCGGCCTTAGTGTCCCGAATCGTCACCTGGGATCGGGCATCGGGTACCCGACCTCTTGCCCGTAGTCTGTCTCTTATGCCAGGTGAATTGAGGGTTCTGGGGGCCTGTCCGCTCGATTGTCCTGACACCTGCTCCTGGGTGGTCACCGTGCGTGACGGCCAGGCCGTCTCGATGCGCGGCAATCCCGATCATCCTTACACCCGCGGCGCGCTGTGCGTGAAGGTCAACCGTTATCTGGAACACTCCAGGGCTGCCGACCGCATCCTTTACCCGATGCGACGGGTCGGGCCCAAGGGGTCGGGCCGGTTCGAGCGCATCAGCTGGGACGAGGCGCTGGAGGAGATCTCCGTACGGCTGCGCGGCATCGTCGAGGAGCACGGCGGTCAGGCGATCTGGCCCTACCTCGGCACCGGGTCGCTCGGTTACCTCCAGGGCTGCGAGGGCGTGGCGGGGCGGCGATTCTGGAACATGCTGGGCGCGTCCCGGCACTGGCTGAACATCTGCTCGACCGCCGGCAACTCCGGGCTGACGCTGACCAATGGCACCCCCGGCGGCATGGACCCGGAGAACTTCGCGCAGGCGAAGCTGATCCTGCTGTGGGGCACGAACCCGCTCACCAGCGGCCACCACCTGTGGAAGTTCATCCAGGACGCGCGCGCGGACGGCGCCCACGTCGTGGCCATCGACCCGATCCGCACCCGCACGGCCGACCAGGCGGACGAGCACCTGGCGATCCGGCCCGGCACGGACGCGGCGCTCGCGCTCGGCCTGCTCAACGTGGTGCTGGCCGAGGGCGCCCAGGACGAGGAGTTCCTGACCGCGCACACCGAGGGCTGGGAGAGCTTCCGGGAGGAGATCCTGGAGTATCCGGTCGAGCGGGTGGCGGAGATCACCGGCATCCCGGCCGAGGCGGTCCACAGGCTGGGGACGAGGCTGGCGCGCACCCGCCCCACCGCCATCCGCGCCACCATGGGCATCCAGCGGCACGCGGGCGGCGGCACCGCCCTGCGCACGATCGCCGCGATCCCCGGCGTGACCGGCGACTGGCGCCACCCCGGCGGCGGGGTGGCCTACTCGACCAGCGGCCACGCGCACCTCTCCATCGACACCCGTGACGACCTGCTGCCCGGCCCGGTGCGCACGCTCACCATGACCCGGCTGGGCTCGGAGCTGGCCAAGCCGGACTCGGTCAAGTGCCTGTGGGTGTACGCGGCCAACCCGGCGGGCTCGACCTCCGACGGCAACGCCGTGCGGGCGGGCCTGGCCCGCGAGGACCTGTTCACGGTGGTGGTGGAGCAGTTCCCGACCGACACCGTGGACTACGCCGACATCGTGCTGCCCGTCACCATGCAGACCGAGCACTTCGACCTGCACGCCGGCTACGGGCACCTCTACCTGCTGTGGAACGAGCCCGCGGCGTCCCCGCCCGGCGAGTGCCTGTCCACCACCGAGACGTTCCGGCGGCTGGCCGCGCACATGGGGATGACCGAGCCGTCGCTGTTCGACTCGGACCTGGAGCTGGCCGAGGACCTGCTGTCGAGCGGCCACCCGTCGCTGGAGGGCATCACGGTCGACCGGCTGCGCAAGGAGGGCTGGGTGCGGATGAACTACCCCGAGCCCTTCACCCCGTTCGCCGAGGGCTTCCCGACCAGGTCCGGCCGGATGCGCTTCCCGCCGCGTGGCAAGGCGTACGTCCCGTCGCGGTCCTCGCAGACCGACGGCGGGCTGGTGCTGATCACCCCGGCGCCGCACACCTTTCTGAACACCACGTTCGCGAACAACCCGGAGCTGCTGCGGCGGGCCAAGGACCCGGTGGTGCTGGTGCATCCGGCCGACGCGGCGGCCCGCGGGCTGTCGGACGGGCAGCGGGTACGGGTGCGCAACGCCTTCGGCGAGTTCCTGGCCGACGTGGAGGTCAGCGACCGGGTGGCGCCCGGCGTGGTGGCCTCGCCCAAGGGGCGCTGGCCCAAGCTCAGCCCCGGCGGCGCGAACGCGAACGCGGTGGTCGAGGAGCGCGACGCCGACCTGGGCAGGGGCGCGGTCTACCACGACAACCGGGTGGAGCTCATCCCCTGTGCCGGTCCATGAACGCGACGATCCGGTCGATGACCTCGCCGCCGTAGGAGCCGCGGAACAGCTCTGAGGCGTGCACGCTCTCGCCCTGGATGACATGGATCTGCCGGTCGGGGGCGCGGGTGGCGGCGTCATGGGCCGCCTGGAGGTCGTCGGCGCCGCCGTAGCCGTCGTTCTCGGTGCCGATCTGGAGCAACGGCACGGTGAGCTCGGCCGCGTCCTCGGCGTCGATGGCGCCGGACAGGGCGATCACCCCGGCCGCGCGCTCGCCGAACTTCGTCGCGGCGGGGACGGCGGTGGTGGCGCCGATGGAGCCGCCGGCGAAGAACACCCGCTCGGCGCCCTTCTTGGCCAGCCTGCGTGCCATGGCCAGCGCGGTGTCCTCGGGGCTGGCGTCGAACTTCCTGGCGTAGAGCAGCACGCGGTAGCCGGCGGCGACCAGCCGGTCGGAGAGCGGGCGCCAGGTGCACACGTTGCCGTTGTTCTCGTAGGAGATGACCACGCCGATTTCGCCGTCGCCGGTGATGACGCCCGGCAGACCGTCCCCGTACGTGAAGATCTCGCCATCGTCGCGGGTGTAGCAGCCGCTCACGTTCGGCCCCTTGGCCTTGGTCTTCGTGGGCGTGGGCGTGGTGGGCGTCGGAGTGGCCATGGGCGGACTCGGCGCCGGCTGTGCGGCGCGGTCCGTGCCCCCGCAAGCGGTCAACGCCAAGACGAGTAACACCGAGCCCGCGATCATGCGCATGGCCGCCCCTCTCCACCAGAAACTATGTCAGTTCTGACATAGTGTCCGGCACAATACCCTGGACGGACCATGACCTCAACGCTGGGATTCGCGATCCTCGCCGTGCTGGCCCGCGGCGAGCGCACCGGGTACGACATCGCCGCGTCCATGCGCAGGCCGCTGTCGTACTTCTGGACGGCAGGCCACAGCCAGATCCACACCGAGCTGCAGAAGCTGCTGGCCGAAGGGCTGGTGTCTTACGAGACGGAGGCCGGGCCGGGGCCGCAGGACAAGAAGATCTACCGCCTGACCGGCGAGGGCACCGCCGCGCTGCGCGGATGGATCACCGATCCGCCGCGCGAGCGGCCCGAGCGTGACGAGCTGGTGCTCAAGACGTACGCCGCCGCGCTCGCCGACCCGGCGGCGCTGCGCCGGCTCTTCGCGGACCAGCTCGCCAAGCACGAGGCGCGGCTGACCGAGTACGAGCGCGAGGAGGAGGCCATCGGTGGGCCGCCCGGGTTCGGCGACCCGCGCTGGGGCAACTACGCGGCGCTGCGCTGCGGACTCGGGTACGAGCGCCACCGGGCCGAGTGGTGCAGGTGGATGCTCGATCAGCTCAGCGAGAGCTTGTAGCCCTCGTGGGAGGCGGTGAAGCCGAGCGCGTCGTAGAAGCGGTGCGCGCCGGCGCGTGACTTGTCGGAGGTGAGCTGCACCATCGCGCAGCCGCGGGCGCGGGCGCGGTCGATCCCCCACTGGATCATCTTCCGGCCCAGCCCCTGCCCCCGCGTCGAGGCGGCCACGCGCACGGCCTCGATCTGGCAGCGCTCGGCGCCCAGCCGAGACAGCCCGGCCAGGTAGGTCAGCTGCATGGTGCCGACCACCTTCCCGTCGCGCTCGGCCACGATCAGCTCGTCCCACGGGTCCGCGTCGATGCGCTCGAAGGCGGCCAGATAGCGCGGGTCGCCGGGGTCGCCCTCGCGCTCGGCCCCCAGCGGGTCGTCGGCCAGCATGGCCACGATCGCGGGCACGTCGTCCGCACGGGCCGTCCGGAAGAGCAGTGACAGGACATAGTGGGATTCGGGGATGTCGGGGTTGGACGGCAGGCCCATGGTCTTCCCGGTGGGCGCGAACCCCTTGCCCGCGTAGAGCGCCCTGGCGACGGTGTTGTGGTCGACGCACCACAGCTCGACCTCGTCCAGGCCCTCCTCCCGGGCCCGCCCGATCGCCGCGTCCACCAGCCGCGAGCCGACGCCGCGGCCCCTGGCCTCCGGCGCGACCCACATGGACAGCAGGTGCGCCCGGCCCTCCTCGACCCGCACGCAGACCAGCCCCACGTCGCCGCCCTCGGCGACGGCCACCCGCCACCACGACCCGGACAGCCGCTCCCGCCACGTATCGGGGGTGAACCCGCTCTCCCTCTCGTAAGACGACCCAAAGGCGTCAGGCGCGTCTTGCAGCGCCCGCAACCGGACCGCCTTCAACCGCTCCCACTCGTCCGCGCCGAACCGCTCGATCACGACTTCGCTCATGGCCCGCATCATGCCAACACCGTCGTACCAGGGTCGAAATCAGGGTGCATCCCCGATGTGGGCAAGGGACGCCGAAAGGCACGCTGAGGACATGAACGAAATCACCCGACGCGATGAAGTCTCCCTGTCCGGCGCGGCGCTGCGCGGGGCCCCGTGGAAGGCCGCCGCCGTCGGCGGCGGCGCGATCGCCGCGGCGAGCTTCGGCACCGGCCTCATCACCGGCGGCGGTGACCTGTCGTGGGCGCTGGGCCTGGGCATCGCCCTGTTCGCGCTCATCGCCTCCATCGGCGCGGTGACCAAGCCGAACGAGGGCGACCGAGTGACCCGCCAGGCACGCCAGTGGGGGCTGAACCATCCGTGGAAGTTCGCGCTGATGCCCGCCGGCATGGCCGCGGTGCTCGACTATCCGGTGCAGCTCGTCTTCGACGACGCGCACTGGCTCGGCGGGCTCTTCGACGCCGGGTGGCACGGCCTGCTCGTGTACGTCATCGCGGGCATCCTGACGACGACACTCAAGGGACGCGCCCTGACGCGATGACCTCTCACGCCTCGCGCTCGGCCTGGCTCCGGCACACGCAGAACTCGTTGCCCTCCGGGTCGAGCATCGTGACCCAGCCCTTGCCGTCCTCGGTGCGGTGGTCCTCGTACACGGTCGCGCCGAGCCCGAGCAGCCGCTCGACCTCCTGCTCGCGGGTGCTGCCCGCGGTGGCGCTGACGTCGAGGTGGAGCCGGTTCTTGACCTGCTTGCCCTCCGGGACGCGGATGAAGAGCAGGAACGGGTAGCGGCCGGTCTCCAGCATCACCTCGTCGTCACCCGGGACGTCGCCCTCGCCGAGCGGGAGCCCGAGGGCCTCACCCCACCACGAGGCGAGTTTGTACGGGTCGGCACAGTCGACGCTCACGCACTGAAGCTCGATCATGTCGTCCACCCAATCGCGGCACCGGCGACCGCGTCAAACCGGTCGGTCCCACCAGACGGTGACCCAGCGGTCGCGGGGCAGCGGCCACATGCCGAGCTCAAGCGCCGTCCGCCCGACCTCCTCGGCCCTGGCCGGCTCCAGGCAGATGCGGTGGCAGGCGCTCGCCGCCAGCTCCTCCAGCGAGTCGAAGCGCTCCAGCGGGGATTCGCGCTCCTCGACGTGCACGTCGAAGCCGAGCGCGGCCGCCAGCGCCACGCAGTCTTCCGCGATGGGCCGCACCGGGCGGACGATGCCGTGGAAGTGTTCCCACAGCGGCGAGATCCAGCTCATCGGGTGTCGGTTCGGCAGCTCCAGCACCACCCGGCCGCGGGTCCGCTCGTCCAGCGCCCGCAGGAAGCGGTCGAGGTCGGGCACGTTGTAGACCACGTGGGCGGCCACCGTCACGTCGACCTCGGGCACCCGCCCGGCCACGTCGGGCCAGCGGCCCTCGACGGTGGTGGCGGGCACGCCCAGCTTGTCGGCGCGGGCCGCCAGCTCCTCCAGCATCTCGCCCGAGGTGTCGACCGCGTACAGGTGACCGATCCGCTCGTGCAGCGGCAGGGACGCGGCTCCAGGGCCGGATCCGACGTCCAGCAGCGTGCCCCCGGCGGGCAGCGCCTCCGACATCCGGGTCAGCGTGGGACCGTCGTCGCGCTCGGCGAGCGCCCTGTCGGTGCGGCTGGTGAAGCGCGCCAGCGGATAGGACCAGGGATCGGCCGGCGCGGCGGCCAGGATCTCCTCCGGAATGGCCCAGGATCCCAGGCGCTCTCGCCACAGCGCGGCGAGTTCATCGGCGTCCATGGAGTCGAGCATGCCATGCATATCTCTGGTTACCCGCGGGTAGCATTCCTAGTAAGGTTACTGGCCAGTAGAGAAACGCACCGGTTCAAGGAGAGCTGCACCCATGGGCCACTACAAGAGCAACCTTCGTGACCTCGAATTCAACCTCTTCGAGGTCTTCGGGCGCCGCGAGATCCTCGGCAGCGGTCCCTATGCGGAGATCGACGAGGACGTCGCGCGCAGCATCCTGGACGAGGTCAACCGGCTGTCCACCACCGTGCTGGCCGACTCGTTCGAGGAGGGCGACCGCCACCCGCCCGTGTTCGACCCCGCGACCGGCTCGGTGACGTTGCCCGAAGGCTTCAAGAAGTCGTACAAGGCGCTGGTCGACGGCGGCTGGGCGCACCTCGACCTGCCTCCGCACCTGGGCGGCCCCGGCATCCCGCGCAGCCTCGCCTGGGCGACGGCCGAACTGGTGCTCGGCGCGAACCCCGCGCTCTACATGTACGCGGCCGGCCCCAGCTTCTCCTACACCCTGTGGAAGGTGGGCACCCCCGAGCAGAAGCGCTTCGCCGAGCTGGCCATCGAGCGCAACTGGGGCGCCACCATGGTGCTCACCGAGCCCGACGCGGGCTCCGACGTCGGCGCGGGCCGCGCCAAGGCGGTACGGCAGGACGACGGCACCTGGCACGTCGAGGGCGTCAAGCGCTTCATCACCAGCGCCGAGCAGGACATGACGGAGAACATCTTCCACCTGGTCCTGGCCAGGCCCGAGGGCCACGGCCCCGGCACCAAGGGCCTGTCGATGTTCCTGGTGCCGAAGTACCACGTCGACCTGGAGACCGGCGAGCTCGGCGAGCGCAACGGCGTGTACGTGACCAACGTCGAGCACAAGATGGGCCTGAAGGTCTCCACGACCTGCGAGCTGACCTTCGGCGAGAAGCACCCGGCGATCGGCTGGCTGGTCGGCGAGGTGCACGAGGGCATCAAGCAGATGTTCATGGTCATCGAGCACGCCCGCATGATGGTCGGCACCAAGGCCATCGCCACCCTGTCCACCGGTTACCTCAACGCCCTGGAGTTCGCCAGGTCGCGGGTGCAGGGCGCCGACCTGACCAGGCAGGCCGACAAGACCGCGCCCCGGGTCACCATCACCCACCACCCGGACGTGCGCCGCGAGCTCATGCTGCAGAAGGCCTACGCCGAGGGCATGCGGGCGCTCGTGCTCTACACGGCCACCTTCCAGGACGCCGTCCAGATCGACCCGGACGACCGGCACGCGCACGAGATGAACGACCTGCTGCTGCCCCTGGTCAAGGGGGTCGGCTCGGAGCGCTCGTACGAGCTGCTGTCGCGCTCGCTGCAGACCCTGGGCGGCTCCGGCTACCTGCAGGACTACCCGATCGAGCAGTACATCAGGGACGCCAAGATCGACTCCCTGTACGAGGGCACGACCGCGATCCAGGGCCTGGACCTGTTCTTCCGCAAGATCCTGCGCAACCAGGGCTCGGCCATCGGCAAGCTGCTGAGCGAGATCAACGAGTTCGCCGCCTCCGAGGCCGGCAACGGCCGGCTCAAGGAGGAGCGCAAGCTGCTCGCCGAGGCCGCGGCCGAGGTCAAGGTCATGGGCGACACCATGGCGGGCTGGGCGCTCGGTTCGATGGAGAAGCCCCAGGAGGTCTACAAGGTCGGCCTGAACAGCACGCGGTTCCTGCTGGCGCTGGGCGACCTGGTGATCGGCTGGCTGCTGCTGCGCCAGGCCGAGGTGGCCCTGGCCAAGCTGGCCGACGGCGAGGACCCGTTCTACCAGGGCAAGGTCGCCGCCGCCGGGTTCTTCGCGGAGACGGTTCTGCCGCGCCTGGCCGCCGAGCGCCGCGTGCTCACCGGCACCGGCCTGGAGCTCATGGAGCTTCCGGAGGAGGCTTTCTAGCGGATCCTCACCCCAGGACGCCCGTTCCGGACACGGAGCGGGCGTCCCGCGTTTCCAGGCGAGGTAGTGATCGCCCATACTCGGGTATGACCGTGGGCGTACGCACTGTTTGCCGTCTGGAGGTCGTGATGGGTGTCGGGGTCAGCATCTTCTTCCTCACGCTCGGCGCCATCCTGAGGTTCGCGATCGAGCCCGACGTGTTCGGCGACAGCGTCCACATGGACGTCATCGGTCTCATTTTCATGATCGTGGGCGGGGTCGGCGTCGTGCTGAGCATCGTGCTGGCGCCCAGGCGCGGCCAGACCTCGGAGGGCCGGCTGATGCACCGGGAGAACCACCCGCCGGAGATCTAACAGCCGAACTGCACGGCGGCCCGGGTCGCCAGGATGGGCTTGATGTGCTCCGCGATCACCGCCTGGTGGCGCGGGTGGTCGCGGTAGGCGCGGTAGTCGTCCTCGCTGTCGAAGTCGGCGACGACGGCGAAGTCGTGGTTGCCGGGGTTGATGCCGGCGTCGGGGCCCAGCAGATAGGAGCGGATCTCGGGGATCTGGCCGGGGAGCTCGCGCAGCTCGGCCGCGACCGCGGCCTTCTGCTCCTCGGTTGCCTCCGGTGACCAGGTGAACAGCACCACGTGACGAATCATGGGCGAACCCTATCGACAACGATCGACCGCCTCATTATTCTCACTGCGAGATTTACTCGTACTGAGAAAGACGATGGTGCATGGAAGACTCCCTCGCCTCCCGGCTGCACGCGCCGGTCGCGGTGACCGTCGACGTGGTGGCGCTGACCATCCGCGACCGGCGGCTGCACGTGCTCATCGTCGAGCGCGACGCCGAGCCGTACGCGGGATCCTGGGCGCTGCCGGGCGGGTTCCTCGAGCCCGGCGAGGACCTGGCGGAGGCGGCGACGCGGGAGCTGGCCGAGGAGCGCGGGCTCGGCACCCGGCCCGCCCACATCGAGCAGCTCGGCAGCTACGGCGACCCGGCGCGCGACCCCCGCATGCGGGTCGTGTCCGTGTCGTACCTCGCCTTCGCCCCCGACCTGCCCGACCCCCGGGCCGGGGCCGACGCGGCGACGGCCGGCTGGCACGCCGTCGACGACCTGCCCCCGCTGGCGTTCGACCACGCGCGGATCGTGGCCGACGGGGTCGAGCGGGCCCGCGCCAAGCTGGAGTACACGCCGCTGGCCACGGCGTTCGCGGGCGCCACGTTCACTGTCTCCGAGCTGCGGCTGATCTACGAGACCGTGTGGGGGACGCGGCTGCACGCGGGCAACTTCCACCGCAAGGTCCTCTCGGTGCCGGGCTTCGTCGAGGGCACCGGCGAGACCACCGAGACCGGCGGCACGCGCGGCGGCCCCCGGGCCAGGCTCTACCGGGCCGGCGACGCCCGCCTCCTCCACCCGCCGCTGCTCAGACCGGCGAGGGAGGAGGCGATCCGATGACGGGTGTCAGCTCCAGGCCAGCATGTGGAGGGGGTCCTCCAGCATGGCGCCGACGTCGCGCAGGAACAGGGAGCCCAGCTCGCCGTCGACGACCCGGTGGTCGAAGGAGAGGGCCAGCGTCGTCACCTTGCGCACCGCCAGCTCGCCGTCGACCACCCACGGCATGTCCCGCACCTGGCCGAAGGCGAGGATGGCGCTCTCGCCCGGGTTCAGGATCGGGGTGCCGGTGTCGACGCCGAACACGCCCACGTTGGTGATCGTGATCGTGCCGCCGGCCATCTCCGCCGGTTGGGTGCGGCCCTCCCGCGCCGTCTCCGCCAGCTCGTTGAGCGCGCGGGCCAGGGCGGGGAGCGGGAGCCGGTGGGCGTTCTTGATGTTCGGCACCAGCAGGCCGCGCGGGGTGGCGGCGGCGATGCCCAGGTTCACGTAGCGCTTGACCACGATCTCCTGGCTCGCCTCGTCCCACACCGAGTTGATCATCGGGTGGCGGGCGGCCGCGACCAGGACGGCTTTGGCCACCAGGAGCAGCGGCGAGACCCTGACCTCGGCGAAGTCGGGCATCGCGCGCAGGCGGCGGACGGCGGTCATCGTCTCCGTCACGTCGACCTGGAGGAACTCGGTGACGTGCGGAGCGGTGAAGGCGCTGCCGACCATGGCCTGGGCGGTCATCTTCCGCACGCCCTTGACGGGGACGCGCTCCTCGTCCGGGGTCTCCGCGGGCGTCACCTGGGCGACGGCCGCGTGCACGTCCTCGCGGGTGATGGTCCCCTGGGGGCCGGTGCCGGTGAGGGTGGTGAGGTCCACCCCCAGGTCCTTGGCCAGCTTCCGGACGGGCGGCTTGGCCAGCACGGCCACCCGGCCCGGCGCCGCAGGCGCGGGTTCCTCGGCCTCGGCGGTTTCGCCCGCGCCCGGGGTGGCGGTCCTGGCGGGGTTGGCCACGGGAGGGGCCGGGATCGTGGCGGGGGTGGGCGTCTTGCGGGGACGGCGTCGGGTGGTGCCGGTCTTGACGCCGTAACCGACCAGGACCGCCTGGCGCTCCTCCTTGGGCGCGGGGCCGCCGTGGGCGCCGGGTTCGACCGCGCCCTCCTCGGGCGGGCTGGGGACGAGGTCCTCCGCCAGCCTCTCCTGGGTGCCGGCTTCCTCCAGGGTGTCGACCGCGATGACGGGGACGCCGACGTCCACCGTCTGGCCCTCCTCCGCCATCAGGGCCGCCACCACGCCGTCCCACGGGATGGGCAGCTCGACGATGGACTTGGCCGTCTCGATCTCGACGACTATCTGGTTGACCTTGACCTCGTCGCCCGGCTGGACGCGCCAGCGGACGATCTCCGCCTCCGTCAGCCCTTCGCCGACGTCGGGGAGCCTGAACTCGCGTCTCATCTGCACAACCCCCTGTCAGTACGCGAAGGCGCGGTCGACGGCGTCGAGCACCCGGTCCAGGTCGGGAAGGTAGTGCTCCTCCAGTTTGGACGGCGGGTAGGGGGTGGAGAAGCCGCCGGCCCGCAGCACCGGGGACTCCAGGTGGTAGAAGCACCGCTCGGTGATCCTGGCGGCCAGCTCGGCGCCGAACCCGTTGTTGACCGGCGCCTCGTGCACCACGACCGCCCGCCCGGTCTTCCGTACGGAATCCATCACCAGCGGCTGGTCGAGCGGGTTGAGCGAGCGCAGGTCGATCACCTCAAGGGAGCGGCCCTCCTCCTCGGCGGCCTGGGCGGCCTCCAGGCAGGTCTTGACCATCGGCCCGTGGGTCAGCAGGGTGAGGTCGGTGCCGGGGCGCACCACCAGGCCCTTGTCCATGGGGGTCCACCAGCCGGTGTCGGCGGTGTCGACGTCGGCTTTCTCCCAGTAGCGCCGCTTGGGCTCGAAGAAGATCACCGGGTCGTCGGAGCGGATCGCCTGCTGGATCATCGAGTAGGCGTCGGCGGGGTTGGAGCAGGCCACCACGCGCAGCCCGGCGGTGTGCGTGAAGTACGCCTCGGGAGACTCGCTGTGGTGCTCGACGGCGCCGATGCCGCCCCCGCACGGGATCCGTACGACGACCGGGAGTTTGATCGCGCCGAGCGAGCGCATCGGCATCTTGGCCAGCTGGGTGATGATCTGGTCGGCGGCCGGGAACACGAACCCGTCGAACTGGATCTCGCACACCGGCCGGTAGCCGCGCAGCGCCAGCCCGATCGCGGTGCCGATGATGCCGGACTCGGCCAGCGGCGTGTCGATCACGCGGTCCTCGCCGAAGTCCTTCTGCAACCCGTCGGTCACCCGGAACACGCCGCCGAGCTTGCCGACGTCCTCGCCCATGATGAGGACCTTGGGGTCGTCCTCCATGGCCTTGCGCATGCCCTCGTTGAGCGCCTTGGACAGGCTCATCACCGTCATCGCTCGAACCCCTCCAGGTAGGCGGCGAACTGGGCGCGTTCCTCGTCGATCAGGGCGTGCGGCTCGGCGTACACGTGCTCGAAGATGGCCGTCGGCTCGGGGTCGGGCAGGGCCAGGCAGCGCCGGCGCAGGTCGGCGCCGAGCTGGTCGGCCTCCGCCTCGACGGCGTCGAGGAACTCCTGGTCGGCCAGCTCGTTCTTGAACAGGTAGGCCTTGACGCGCTCGATCGGGTCCTTGAGCTTCCACGCCTCCAGCTCGCTGGCCACGCGGTAGCGGGTGGGGTCGTCGGTGGTGGTGTGGGCGCCCATCCGGTACGTGAACGCCTCGATGAGCATGGGCCCCTGGCCCTCGCGGGCGTTCTTGAGCGCCTGGCGGGTGACGGCGAGGCAGGCGAAGACGTCGTTGCCGTCGACCCGGACGCCGGGGAAGCCGAACCCGGACGCCCTGCGGTAGAGCGGGATGCGGGTCTGCTTCTCCAGCGGCTCGGAGATGGCCCACTGGTTGTTCTGGCAGAAGAACACGATCGGCGCGTTGAACACGCTGGCCCAGATGAACGACTCGTTCACGTCGCCCTGCGAGGTGGCGCCGTCGCCGAAGTAGACGATCGTCGCGGCGTCGGCGTCGTCTCGCTGGATGCCCATGGCGTAGCCGACGGCGTGCAGCGTCTGGCTGCCGATGACGATCGTGTAGAGGTGGAAGTTGTGCTCCTTCGGGTTCCACCCGCCGTGGTTGACGCCGCGGAACAGGCCCAGGAGCTTGACCGGGTCGACGTCGCGGCACCACGCCACGCCGTGCTCGCGGTAGGTGGGGAAGGCCATGTCGGCGTCGGTCAGCGCCCGGCCGGAGCCGATCTGCGCGGCCTCCTGGCCGAGCAGCGAGGCCCAGATGCCGAGCTCGCCCTGGCGCTGCAGGGCGACGGCCTCCAGGTCGACGCGCCTCACGAGGACGAGGTCGCGGTAGAGGGACCTGACCTCTTCCGGTGTCAGGTCGATGTCGTAGTCGGGGTGCTGGACCCGCTCGCCCTCGGGGGTGAGTAGCTGGACGAGCTCCGGGGGTGCTTCGGCACCACGAGAGGCGTCGATGGTCACGTGCCACTCCTGTGCAATCGGGACCGGTGTCGATGGGTTTTCCACCTCTGACCGGCCTTTGGGTGCGTCGGACCGTGTGATGGTGGTTCGTACGCGCTTGAGGCCATGGTGGCAGACGTCACAGTCCTTCGCGCAAGCCCCATGCCCTCCCCGTTCCCCACGTTCTGGCGGCGAACACACGCCGGTAGGCTGTGGTTTGCCAACCCCGCCGTACCCAGGAGGAACGCAGTGGCGCGCGTGATCGTTGACGTGATGCTGAAGCCCGAGATCCTCGACCCGCAGGGCCAGGCGGTCGCCCGAGCGCTGCCCCGGCTGGGCTTCTCCGGTGTGTCGGCCGTGCGCCAGGGCAAGCGGTTCGAGCTGGAGCTCGACGGCCCCGCCGACGAGGCGGCCATTGCGGACGTCCGAAAGATGGCCGAGACTCTTCTCGCCAACACCGTGATCGAGGACTTCACGGTCAGAGTGGAAGAGTAGGACAGCACATTTCACATAGGGCCTGACGTGGCTAAAGCCGCATTCCGGCGTACCACAATGCCACGGGCATGCCAACAGTAAATAACAACCGCGTGATTTTGCGGTTAGCCCCGATTTCACGGGGAAACCTACTCCAGGTGACATTCCGGAGCCCGGAGGAGTCCGGTGGACATTGAGTTCTCGTTGGCACTGCCACGGGATGCGATCGGCATCCCGATGGTCAGGCGAGTGCTTGGCGATGCGATGCGTTCGCTGCACGTGAGTGAGTCGTGCATCGCCGACATGCTGCTCGCTGTCTCCGAGGCATGCTCCAACGCGGTGCGCCACGGCGGCCCCGCCAACCGCTACGAGGTCTCCGCGTCGATCGGCTACGGCCGCTGCGACGTGCGCGTGGCCGACAACGGCGGCGGCCTGCCGTCGATGCCGCTCCGCTTCCCGCCCCCCGACACCGAGAACGGCCGCGGCCTGCTCATCATGCGCTCGGTGGTCGACGAGATCTCCTTCGGCATCACGCCGGGCCGGGGCACGACGGTCCACCTGCGCAAGCAGCTCGCCTGGGAGGACGAAGAGCCCGCCCGCTCCCGCGAGCTCGCCGCGGTCTGATTATCATCACCGCGTGAAAAAGCTGCTCGCCTGCGTCGCGCTGTTATCGCTGACGTCCTGCGGGCACGGCGACGACCGACACGTCGTACGATCCCTCACCGCGATGGAGCGCGTGGCCCGGACGACCGGTCCTGACGATGCGGTCCGGCCGCGGAAGGTCGGGGAGACCGAGTTCCAGGCCATCTTCCGGAAGGGTGACCGGGTCTATTTCCAGGTGGGCGAGCACGGGCCCGGAGTGGACCCGTACGGCTACGTGTGGAGTCCTGACCAGGCGCCCGTGGACGACTCCAACCCGTCGGTCGCCTCGTCCTTCGAGCACCTGCGGGGCCACTGGTACCGCTGGCGCGACAGCTACTGACAGCGCCCGGCGTCTCGCGCCGAACCGGCCGAAAGTATGATCAAAAACGCCGTGAATCCTGCTTCCGGCCGGTGTCGTCCTCTCGGTGGCCTTGCAGGATGAGGCCCCATGCCAAGCGCAGAACTCCCCCCAGAACGCCTTCCCGGCCACCCACTCACGCCCGCCGCGCCCGCGTCCGGGCGGCCCCGCATCATCGCGCTCGACGTGCTCCGCGGGTTCACCCTCTGCGAGATCCTGCTCGCCAACATCCAGCTGATGGCCACCGGCGGCACCGCCGTCGTGACCCAGCCGCTGGGCGACTGGGACCCCTGGCTCGGGCTGCCGATCTTCTCCCTGCTGTTCGGCATCGGGTTCTCGCTGCTGCTGGACTCCGCCGCCGACCGCGCCGCCCGCCCGTGGCTGGTCCTCCTGCGCCGGCTCGCGGCGCTGCTCGCGATCGGCCTGCTGCACATGCTGCTGTGGCCGGGCGAGATCCTGACCAAGTACGCCGTCGTCGGCCTGCTGGTGCTGCTGCCTTCTTCCTGGCTGCCCCGGTGGGCCGTGGCGGGCCTCGCCGCCGTGTTCATCCCCGCGGCGCTGGTCGCCGGGGGCGGGCCCCTGCTGATCGCCGGGCTGTTCCTGCTGGGCTCGGCGCTGGTCCGGTACGGGGTGATCGAGCACATCGAGCGGTCCACCCTGTGGCCGCTCCTCCTGGGGCTGGTCTTCGCGGCGGGGGCGGCCGCCGCACTGTGGACGAGGCCCGAAGCGGGCCCGTCCTTCGCGACCGGCCTGGCCGATCTGCTGGTCGCCGGCGTGGTCGTGTGCGCCCTGCTTGTGCTGCTCAGAACACCGCTGCGACCTGTGCTGCGGGTCGTCTTCGCGCCGCTGGGCAAGATGGCCCTGACCAACTACCTGACCGCCACGGTCCTCGTCCTGGCCGCCGCCCACCTCCTCGGCCTGCCGATCGGCGAGTCCTCTCAGGTGGCGTTCCTGACCGCGGGAGCCGTCCTGGCGGCCCAGTGGCTCTTCTCCGCCCTCTGGCTGCGCCGCTACCGCCAGGGACCCCTGGAGTGGCTCTGGCGCTGGGCCACGTGGGCTGAGCGCCCGCCCGGCTCACGCTGACTGGACGGCTTCTCCGGCCTGCTGCAGCCTGGGGAAGCGGGTCTGGCTGGCCAGCAGATGGCCCACGCCGACGATGGCCACGACGGGCCATTCCACGACTCCCAGCGCCCCCATGGAGACGAGGACCACGTAGAAGGCGAGGTGCGGGCCCTCCGGCACGGTGATCGTGCCGACCATGGGCAGGGTGAACTGCTTGGGGTGCTCGTCCTCAGCGGGCTTGACGACCATGATGCCCCTCCTTCGATGGACGCCTCCCCCTTCGGCTGCCCCCCGCCAGACCCGCTAACCCGCAGCAGCAGAAAGCTCCGTTCAACCCCCGGTTTCCTGAGCGCTCGCCTCTTGCGGTCAGGGATCGACGACCGGGACTGGCCGGGCGTCGCCGAATGACGTCCTTCAGATCGCGATGTACGGGCGAGTCCACGTCCACCGAGGAGCCCCGCCTGACCTGGCTCTGCACGCGTTGGGCGGGAAACGTCCGCAGAGCAATATCAGGATTGTCCCCCGCTTCATGTCAGAAACGTCCATGATCAACTGCTGTTTTCGTCCGCTCGCGCGTTCGACGCCGGGTCCCGGATCTCCTGATGCCTATGGCCGCTTGTGGGGCGTCGGGCGGTAGCCCTCTGGAAGGGCGTCCGAGCGGAGCGAGGGCCTTGGGTGGGCGTACGAAGGGCGGAGGTTGATGAGGAGCATCGGGGCGCACCCGATAACCTGAAGTGACCGCCGCCTGCCACGGAGATGGCGGCTGCGCAACTCCTCGGAGGGGACGACAGTCATGAGCGCTGCCCGCGTGGGCGTAGTGACGTTTCCAGGCACACTCGACGACCAGGATGCCGCCAAGGCCGTGCGCCTCGTGGGCGGGGAGCCGGTGCCGCTGTGGCACGCCGACCGGGATCTCAAGGGGGTCGACGCGGTCTTCCTGCCGGGCGGGTTCTCCTATGGCGACTATCTCCGGTGCGGGGCCATCTCCCGGTTCGCGCCGCTGATGGAGGAGATCGTGTCCGCCGCGCGGGCGGGGCTGCCGGTGCTGGGCACCTGCAACGGGTTCCAGATCCTGTGCGAGGCCCATCTGCTGCCCGGCGCGCTGACGCGTAACGCCTCGCTCCACTATGTCTGCCGCGACCAGCGGGTGCGGATCGAGACGGCCGACACGGCGTGGACGAACGCGTACGCGGCCGGTCAGGAGATCACGCTGCCGGTCAAGCACGGCGAGGGCCGTTACGTGGCCGACCCGGAGACGCTGGCCGAGCTGGAGGCCACCGGGCGGGTCGTGGTCCGTTACGTGGGCGGCAACCCCAACGGCTCGCTCAACGACATCGCCGGGGTGCGCAACGAGGCGGGCAACGTCGTCGGCCTGATGCCGCATCCCGAGCACGCGGTCGAGGATCTGGTCGGCGCGCCGGGCACCGACGGCCTCGGCTTCTTCACCTCCATTCTCAAGAAGCTGGTGGACGCATGAGCACCGACTCCGTCAAGCGTGCGGAGGTCACCCCCGACGAGCCGATGCCCTTCGCCGAGCTGGGCATGAAGCAGGACGAGTACGACCGGGTCCGCGAGATCCTGGGCCGCCGCCCGACCGGCTCCGAGCTGGCCATCTACAGCGTCATGTGGTCCGAGCACTGCTCGTACAAGTCGTCGAAGGTGCATCTCAAGCAGTTCGCCACCAAGGCTCCGCATTCCGACGCCCTGCTGGTGGGCATGGGCGAGAACGCGGGCGTGGTCGACATCGGCGACGGCTGGGCCGCCACGTTCAAGATCGAGTCGCACAACCATCCCTCGTACGTCGAGCCGCACCAGGGTGCGGCCACCGGCGTCGGCGGGATCGTCCGCGACATCATGTCGATGGGCGCGCGGCCGATCGCGGTGATGGACTCCCTGCGGTTCGGCGGCGCCGACCAGGCCGACACCCGCCGGGTGCTGCCCGGCGTGGTGGAGGGCATCAGCCACTACGGCAACTGCCTCGGCCTGCCCAACATCGGCGGCGAGGTCGTCTTCGACCCGTGCTACATCGGCAACCCGCTGGTCAACGCGCTCTGTGTGGGCCTGCTGCGCAAGGACCAGATCAAGCTGGCGACCGCGCCGGGGCCGGGCAACAAGGTGGTGCTCTTCGGCGCCTCGACGGGCCCCGACGGCATCGGCGGCGCGAGCGTGCTGGCCAGCGCGACGTTCGAGGACGAGTCCGCGGCCAAGCGGCCCGCCGTCCAGGTGGGCGACCCGTTCATGGAGAAGCTGCTCATCGAGTGCTGCCTGGAGCTGTACGCGGCCGACGTGGTCGTCGGCATCCAGGACCTCGGCGCGGCCGGCGTGTCCTGCGCGACCACGGAGCTGGCCGCCAAGGGCACCGGCGGCATGGACGTCGACCTCAACCTGGTCCCGCTTCGCGATCCCTCCCTGCGCCCGGAGGAGATCCTGATGAGCGAGTCGCAGGAGCGGATGATGGCCGTCGTCCGGCCCTCCGACATCCCGGCGTTCATGGCGATCTGCGAGAAGTGGGACGTCCCCGCCACCGTGATCGGCGAGGTGACCGACACCGGCCGGCTCGTGATGACCTGGAACGGCGAGGTCATCGTCGACATCCCGCCGGGCACCGCGGCCGACGACGGCCCGGTCTACGAGCGCCCCTACCACGAGCCGTCGGGGCAGGCGGCGCTGAACGCCGACACCCCCGACCGGCTGGAGCGCCCGTCCGACCTGCGCGCGACGCTGCTGCGGCTGCTCGGCTCGCCCAACCTGGCGTCGAAGGAGTGGGTGACCGGCCAGTACGACCGGTACGTACGCTCCAACACGGTCCTCGCCCAGCCCGCGGACGCGGGGATGCTGCGTGTGGCGGAGGACATCGAGGGGGCCGAGCCGACCACCCGCGGCATCGCGCTGTCGACCGACGGCAACGGCCGTTACGCCAAGCTCGACCCGTACGCGGGGGCGCAGCTCGCGCTGGCCGAGGCGTACCGCAACGTGGCCGTCACCGGCGCCAGGCCGCTGGCCGTCACCAACTGCCTCAACTTCGGCTCGCCGGAGGACCCCGAGGTGATGTGGCAGTTCGCCGAGGCGGTGCGCGGCCTGGCCGACGCCTGCCGGATCCTGGGCGTGCCGGTGACCGGCGGCAACGTGTCCTTCTACAACCAGACCGGGTCGACGGCGATCAACCCGACCCCGGTGGTCGGCGTGCTCGGCGTGATCAACGACGTGGCCAGGCGGGTGCCGACCGGGTTCACCGGCGAAGGGCTGCGGGTGGCGCTGCTGGGCGAGACGCGGGCCGAGTTCGGCGGCTCGGAGTGGGCGCACGTCGAGCACGGCCACCTGGGCGGCCTGCCGCCCGAGGCGGACCTGGAGGCCGAGCAGGGGCTGGGCCGGGTGCTGGTGACGGCGGCCGCGCGGGGCCTGCTGGAGGGGTCGCACGACCTGTCCGACGGCGGCCTGGCCATCGCGCTGGCGGAGTCCTGCATGGCGCGCGGCGTGGGCGCCCGGGTGACGCTCACCGGCGACCCGTTCACCGAGCTGTTCAGCGAGTCGGCGGCCAGGGCTCTGGTAGCGGTGCGGCCGGAGGCGTTCGACGACCTGGCCAAGCTCTGTGCCGAGCACGACGTGCCGTGCTACGGGCTGGGCGTCACGGGCGGGACGTCGCTGGTGGTCGAGGGCGTGCTGGAGGTGCCGGTCGAGGAGCTGCGGGAGACGCACGCGGCCACGCTGCCGGCGCTCTTCGGCTGAGACCGGACGCGAGAAAGGGCCGGTACGCGCCCCGTACCGGCCCTTTCGGTGTGTCAGGAGCTCTTCTTCAGGCACACCACGTAGACGGTGCCGCTCGTCTGGCCATGGCCCTGGATCGTGACGGTCCAGGTGCCGGAGCCGGTGGGGGCGCTGGCGATGACCTGCGTGCCCGAGCTGACGGCGAAGCCGCCGCCGGTCGCCAGGTCACCCTGGTTGCAGTTGGCGCTGGCGCCGCTGCGGGAGAACTGCTGGGTCTTGGTGTAGGTCGTGAAGCTGCCGCCGCCGTCCTTACCGTCCCTGCCCGGCTCGCCCTTCTCGCCCTTCGGGCCCGGGACGCCCTGCTTGCCCTGGGGACCCGCCGGCCCGGTGTCACCCTTGGGGCCCTTGTCGCCCTTCTCACCCTTCGGCCCCGCCGGGCCGCTGTCGCCCTTGGGACCGGCCGGGCCGGTGTCACCCTTGGGGCCCTTGTCGCCCTTCTCACCCTTCGGGCCCTGCGGCCCGGCGTCGCCCTTCGGGCCCTGGGCGCCCTGCTTGCCCTGGGGGCCGCGCATGCCGCGCGGGCCCTGGGCGCCGGTGTCACCCTTGGGGCCCTGCGCCCCGGTGTCGCCCTTGGGACCGGACGTGACCGCGGTCTGGGTCACCGTCTCGCCACCGCCGATCTTCATCCGGATCTCGGCCGGCTTGCACTTGCCGGACGCGTTGATGATCCGGACGTACCGCGACTTCTTGTGCACGCAGGCCGTGACCTCGCCGGCCGCGGCCGCGGCCGCGGCGGTGGTGGTGGCGGAAGAGGCGGTGGCGGCGCCCCCCACGGTGAGAAGTGAGGCGGCCAGCGCGCCCACCGCGGCCACGCGCAGAATCTTCATCGAATGGTCCCTCTCAGATACGGATGTTGCTCATGGTTCTCACGCGTCAACCGTTCCAATGGATGACAGCTCTCACATAACGTGTCGATTACGAAACAGTGCGTGACAATATGTTCTGACGTTACTTGACCTGTCATGAAGGTTGATGCGCGTAAAAAGACGCATTGGCAGGCCCGGTCCCGCGGGGATAATCAGGGCGTGCCGACGCCCGCGCCTTACCTTCCTCCCGCCACCCAGCCGGTGCGCGGGGTCGTCTGGGTGATCCACCTCTCGCTGCCGCTGCTCGGGTTCTGGCTGCTGCTCGCGCAGCCGCACCTGAACGTCGAGTGGCAGCACAACCCCAGCCATTTCTGGATGATCGTGATCGTCGCCGGGCTGAACGTCGGGCTCGGCACGCTCATCAGCGAGGCCTCGCGCAAGCGGCAGGACGCCCGCCTGTTCCTGGTCTCCATGGTGTTCATCAGCAGCGCGGGCTTCTTCTTCCTGCACGGGCTGGCCACCCCGAAGGTGATCCTGCCCACCGGGTCGCTCGGCTTCGACCTGGGGCAGACGGTCGGGCTGACGATCGCCTCCGGGTTCGCGTTCGCCTCGGCGCTGCCGCTGGGCGAGCGGGCGGCCGGCCAGGTGTTCAGGGCGCAGCACGTGATCCGCGGCGTGCTCTTCGGGTTCATGGCGCTGTGGGGGCTGGCCTCGCTGGTCCCGGACGTGACCCCGCTCAGCCGGCCGCCGCTCACGGACCCGGTGGTCTGGGTGGTGTGGCTGTCGGTGCCGGGGCTGGCGCTCTACGCGGCGGCCGCCGTGATGATGTTCGTACTCCACCGGCGGCGGCCGTCGGCCATGCTGATCAGCCTGATCACGGCGTACGCGCTGCTGGCCGAGTGCATGATCGCCGGGATGCCGCAGCTCAACTGGCACCTGACCTGGTGGGAGTGGCACGTCCTGCTGACGTTCGCCTTCGGGTTCGTCGCCTACAGCGCCTACCTGCAGTTCAGGCGGGAGGGGTCGAGCGCGGGGCTGTTCGACTCGGTGGCGCTCTCGGCGACCGTGCGGCGCATCCAGCGCGACTACGACCGCGCGCTGGAGGAGCTGGTCGAGCACGTGCGGCGGGGCGAGCCACTGGCCGCCTCCCGGCTGTCGGGCAAGTTCCGGCTGAGCGAGGGCCAGGCGGCGGTGCTCGACCGGGCGGGCCGGGCGCTGGCCGACGAACGCGAGCTGTCCGAGCGGCTGGGCGCGCTCGTCGACGTGAGCGCCCAGACCCGCGTCGGCCTGCCGGAGCAGGCGTTGCTGGCCGCGGCGCTGGACCGGGTCAGGCAGGCGTACGGTGACGTGCGGATCGGGCTGGTGTCCGACGGTCAGGCGCAGATCGGGTCGCGCTCGTACGAGTTCCCCGGCGACGTCCCCGTCAGGGGGGACGGCCGCATCGCCTTCCCGCTGACCGTCAAGAACCGGCTGGCCGGTGTGCTGGAGGTGCCGATCGGCCGCACCGAGCAGGACGAGGCGCTGGCCGCCACCCTGGCCGGGCAGCTGTCCATCTCGCTGGAGAACGCCCGCCTCTACAGCGAGCTGCACACGCTCTTCCGGCAGTACATGTCGCCCGACGTGGCGAACGCGCTGCTCGCCGACCCGGCCCAGGCCGAGCTGGGCGGCCAGGTCAAGGAGGTCACCGCGCTCTTCGCCGACCTGAAGGGGTTCACCTCGTTCTCCGAACGGGTCGCGCCGGGCGAGATCGTGGAGATGCTCAACCGCTACCACACGGCCGCGGTGCCGTGCGTCCTCTCCAACGGCGGCACGATCGTGCAGTTCGTCGGCGACGCGATGCTGGCCCTGTTCAACGCCCCGGCCACGCAGGAAGGGCACGCCAGGGCCGCCTGCGCGGCCGCGCTGGCGATGCAGCGGGCCGCCGCCGAGGTGGCCGAGGAGATGGCGTGGCGGCGGACCGGCCAGGAGCCGTGGCCGACGTTCCGGGTGGGGGTCAACACCGGGCCGGCGCTGGTGGGCAACATCGGCAGCCCGGAACTGCGCGGCTTCAACGCGATGGGCGACTGCGTGAACGTCGCCTCCCGGCTGGAGTCGCTGGCCGAGCCCGGCACGGTGGTGATCGGCTCGGCCACGCTCAAGGGTCTCGGCGACGGCGTGACCGTGCGGCCGCTGGGCAAGCTGAGCCTGAAGGGCAAGCAGGAACTCGTCGAGGCGTACGTTCTCACGTCAATGCGATAGCTACGACGCTCGTCGTACGGACATAATCGGGCGCATGAAGGCAGAGCCGGGCGAGTTCCTCTCCATGCTCACCGACGACGAGATCGAGGCCCTGCGCGCGGCCGGACGGCCGCGCAGGTGGGACCGCGGGGCGACGGTCATGTCGGAAGGCGACACCTCCGACTGGGTGCTCGTGCTGACCGAGGGCCGGGTCAAGGTGTCCTCCCACACCAGCGGCGGCACCGAGGTGGTGCTGGCCGTGCGCGGGGCGGGCGGGCTGCTCGGGGACATGTCGAGCATCGACGGCTCGCCCCGCTCGGCCACGGTGACGGCGCTGGAGCCCATCTCCGGCATCGTCGTCCGCGACTTCCCCGGCTTCCTCCAGGAGCACGGGCGGATCGCGGTGCTGCTCATGCGGATGGTCACCGACCGGCTGCGCGACTCCGACCGCAAGCGCATCGAGTACGGCGCGTTCGACACCACGGGCCGGGTGGCCACCCGGCTGATCGAGCTGGCCGAGCGCTACGGCGAGAAGACCAACAGCGGGGTGCGGGTGGCGCTGCCGCTGTCGCAGGACGAGCTCGCCGGGTGGACGGGCGCGTCCAGGGAGGCGGTCAGCAAGGCGCTGCGCACGTTACGCGACCGCGGGCTGATCGAGACCGGGCGGCGCCGGGTGGTCATCCACGACCTGGAGGGACTGCGCAAACGCGCTCGGTGAACAGAATTCTAGAATACCCCTCACCCAGCTGACCGCGGACGTACGTCGTACGTCATAGTGGAAGGCATGGTCGCCGTCTCCCCCGATCAGGCCCGGTTACGTTACGCGTGGCGTGTGTGCTCGGTCACCAGTCTGGGGCTGATCCTCATCGGCATGGCCGGCAGCACGCTCAACGTGGCGCTCCCCACCGTCGTGCGCCACTTCCACGCCACCCCGTTCCAGTCGGGGTGGATCCTGCTGGCCTTCCTCCTGACGAACACCGCGAGCCTGATGTTCTTCGGCCGGGTCGCCGACCTGCTCGGCCGGCGGGAGGTCTATCTGGCCGGGTTCGCCCTGTTCACCCTGGCCTCGCTGCTGGCCGGGTTCTCGCCGGACGTGTGGTTCCTGGTCGCCATGCGGGTGCTGCAGGCCGTGGGCGCGGCCATGATCCTGGCCAACGGCACCGTCATCATCACCGAGGCCTTCCCGCCCGACCGGCTGAGCCAGGGCATGGGCGTCTACATGGGCACCCTGTCGGTCGCCCAGCTCGCCGGGCCCACGCTGGGCGGGCTGATCGCGTCCACCGCGGGCTGGCAGTGGATCTTCTGGGTCAACGTGCCCGCCGGGCTGGCCGCGGTCGTCTGGGGAGCGGTCACGCTGCGCAAGATGCCGCGCGGGCCCCGGCGCCCGGTGGACGCGCTGGGCAACGCGCTCGTGTTCTCGGCCCTGTCGGCGGTGCTGCTGGCCCTGTCGGAGGCCGGGTCGGGCGGGCTGACCAGCCCGGTGGTGCTGGCCGGGGCCGGCGTGTTCGCGTTGCTGGTGCCGCTGATCGTGATCGTGGAGCGGCGGGCCGCCCACCCGGTGCTCGACCTGCGCCTGTTCGGCGGGCGGATGCTGGCTTGCGCGAACCTGGCCTCCTTCTGCAACGCGGTCGCCAGGGCCTCGCTGATCCTCGTGGTGGCGCTCTACTTCCAGGCGGCCCGAGGACTCGGCCCCTTCGAGGCCGGGCTGAGCGTGCTGCCTGTGCCGGTGGGCATGGGGCTGGCCTCGCCGATCGTGGGCGCGCTCGGGCGCAGGGTGTCGCCGTACGCGCTGAGCATCGGCGGGGCCCTGATGAGCTCCGCCGGGCTCGGCGCGCTCCTGCTGGCGACCGACCCCGGCACCCCGTACTGGGTGATCGGGCTCGGGCTGTTCGTGGCCGGCTGCGGCAGCGGGACCTTCCTGACCGGCAACACCACCCAGGTGATGGGCGCGCTGCCGAGCGGGAGCCTGGGCGTGGTGAACGGGTTCCGGCTCATGGTGATGAACGTCGGCGTGGTGCTCAGCGTCGGGCTGTCGCTGAGCGTGCTCGGCAGCGCCGTCGGCCCCGAGGTCCGGGCCCAGGTGTACGCGGGGACGCTGTCACGGCTCTCACCGGTGGCGCTCGACCAGCTCATGGCCGGCTTCCAGCGGACGTACGCGGTGCTGTTCGCGGTCGCCCTGGCCGGCGCCGCCCTGGCCGCCCTGGCCCGCTCCCCCCGCCGCTGAGCCGCGGGCTCACACGGCGACGACGGGCTCGGCGAACTGGGTGCGGTACAGCTCCTCGTAACGGCCGCCGGCGGCGAGCAGCTCGGCGTGCGTGCCACGCTCGGCCACCCGACCGTCCTCGATGACCAGGATGACGTCGGCGGCGCGGATCGTGGACAGCCGGTGCGCGATCACCACCGCGGTGCGCCCGTCGAGCGCCTCGGCCAGGGCCTCCTGCACGGCCGCCTCGTTGGTGGAGTCGAGCGCGGCCGTGGCCTCGTCCAGGATGACCACCCGCGACCCGGCCAGCAGCAGCCGGGCGATCGTCAGCCGCTGGCGCTCGCCTCCCGACAGCCGGTAGCCGCGCTCGCCCACGACCGTGTCCAGCCGGTCGGGCAGGGACTCGATCAGGTCGCCGAGCCTGGCCCGGCGCAGCGCGTCCCACAGCTCCTCCTCGGCGGCGTCCGGCCGGACGAACAGCAGGTTGTTCCTGATCGTGTCGTGGAACAGATGACCGTCCTGGGTGACCATGCCGAGCGTCCCCCTGATGGAGTCGGCGGCCAGGTCGCGCACGTCCACGCCGCCGATCCGCACCGCGCCCGCGTCCACGTCGTACAGCCGCGGGATGAGCTGGGCGATCGTCGACTTTCCCGCGCCCGACGAGCCCACCAGGGCGACCGTCTGGCCGGGCGCGGCGGTGAAGGAGACGCCGTGCAGCACCTCGACGCCGCCGCGGGTGTCGAGCGCGGCCACCTCCTCCAGCGAGGCGAGCGACACCTTGTCGGCCGACGGGTACGCGAAGCGCACGTCGTCGAACTCGATCGACACCGGCCCCTCGGGCACGGCCCGCGCGTCCGGCTTCTCCTTGATCAGCGGCTCCAGGTCGAGCACCTCGAAGACGCGCTCGAAGCTGACCAGCGCGCTCATCACGTCCACCCGGGCGCTGGCCAGGGCGGTCAGCGGCGAGTAGAGCCGGGTGATCAGCAGTGCCAGCGCCACCACCGAGCCCGCGTCCAGCCGTCCGGCCAGCGCGTAGAAGCCGCCCAGCCCGTAGACCAGCGCCAGGGCCAACGACGAGACCAGCGTCAGCGCGGTGATGAACGCCGACTGGGTCATGGCCGTGCGCACCCCGATGTCGCGCACCCGCCCGGCCCGCGCCGCGAACTCGGCCGACTCCCTGACAGGCCGGCCGAACAGCTTCACCAGCGTCGCCCCCGGCGCCGAGAAGCGCTCGGTCATCTGGGACCCCATGGCCGCGTTGTGGTCGGCGGCCTCCCGCCGCAGCCGGGCGATCCTGGTGCCCATCCGGCGGGCCGGCAGCACGAACACCGGGAGCAGCAGCAGCGCCAGCAGCGTGATCTGCCACGACAGCGAGATCATGACGGTGATCGCCAGCACCAGCGTCACCACGTTGCCCACGACGCCCGAGAGCGTGTCGGTGAACGCCCGCTGCGCCCCGATCACGTCGTTGTTCAGCCTGCTCACCAGCGCGCCCGTACGCGTCCTGGTGAAGAACGCGACGGGCATGCGCTGCACGTGGTCGAAGACCGCCGTGCGCAGGTCCAGGATCAGGCCCTCGCCGAGGCCGGCCGACAGCCAGCGGGCCACCAGCCCCAGCCCCGCCTCGGCCAGGGCCAGACCGGCGATCAGGCCCGCCAGCCCGATCACCACGCCCACCGGCTCGCCCGCGCCGATCGCGTCGAGCACCCGGCCGGCCAGCACCGGCGGGGCCACCGCCAGCGCCGCCATCACCACGCTCAGGCCCAGGAACAGCGTCAGTTTCCGGCGGTGCGGCCGGGCGAACCCCCACACGCGGCGGAGCGTCGCCTTCGAGATCTGGCGACGCTCCGGTTCGTTGTTCAGTGAATACAGCTGATGCCAGGCAGTCACTTCCATGCTCATGGCATGGAGGCTAAAACCTGAACCTCTCTTTAGGTCAAGCGCCGATCTTCTTGCCGCGCTCGTGCCAGACCACGGCCACCGACGGCCGCGGCTGGCTGCCCTCGCCGTCGGGCCAGCGGCTGGCGGGCCGGTCGGGCGTCGCGCCGTCCGCCTCGCCGGGGTGCTGCACCGCGACCCACACGCTGAGCTGGTCGTCGCTGATCAGCGGACCGCAGGTCTCCGCGGCGACCGGCACGGTGAGGAACTGGCGTACGTAACCGCGCTCCTTGCCCTTGACCGGCATCACGAACAGGCCGTCGTTGGTGCCGAGGGCGTTGCCGTCAGTGGAGATCCACAGGTTGCCGTCGGGGTCGAAGGCCAGGTTGTCCGGGCAGGAGATCGGCGACACCTTGGTCTTGTCGAACCCGGCGAAGTAGGTCGAGGGGTCGTTCGGGTCGCCGCAGACCAGCGGGACCGACCAGGAGAACTTCTTGGCCGCCGCGTCGTCGCGCTGCTCGATCAGCTCCACCACGTGGCCGTGCTTGTTGGCGGCGCGCGGGTTGGCCTCGTCCACCTGGGCCGGGGTGCGGTTGGAGTTGTTGGTCAGCGCGATGTAGACGCCGCCGGTGACGGGGTTGCGCTCCATGTCCTCGGGGCGGTCCATCTTGGTGGCCGACACCTTGTCGGCGGCGGCGCGGGTGTAGACCAGCACCTCCGCGGCGGTCATGCCCTCGACGAACGACCTGTCGCCGCTCACCAGCGGGATCCACTCGCCCGAGCCGTCGAAGGCGCCGTCCGACGGCAGCCTGCCCGAGCCGTCGAGCTCCTCCTTCGGGCTGTCGCCGGTGAACCTGGCGACGTACAGCGTGCCCTCGTCCAGCAGGGTGCGGTTGTGCCGGTCGTGGCCCTTGATGTAGCGGCCCTTGGAGACGAACTTGTAGACGTACTCGAAGCGCGAGTCGTCGCCCATGTAGGCGACCAGGCGGCCGTCACGGGAGATCGTCGTCGTCGCGGCCTCGTGCGCGAAGCGGCCCAGCGCGGTCCGCTTGATCGGGGTCGAGTCCGGGTCGAACGGGTCGATCTCCACGATCCAGCCGAACCGGTTGACCTCGTTCGGGTGCTTCTCCAGGTCGAACCGCTCCTCGATGCGGTCGAACCGGCGGCCCGCGGTGCCCGACGGGATGCTGTAGCGGGTGATGTACGGCTTCTGCGCCTCGGGGACCTTGTCACCGTTGACGAAGTACTGGTTGAAGTTCTCCTCGGCGGTCAGCACCGTGCCCCACGGGGTGGTGCCGCCGGCGCAGTTGTTGAGCATGCCGACCGGCTTGACGCCCTTGGGGTCGGCGGCCGTCTTCAGCAGGTCGCTGCCGGCGGCCGGACCGGAGAACCGCATCGGCGTCGACACCGTGATCCGCCGGTTGTAGCGGCGGCGCCCGTTGGTGACGAGCTTCCACTCGCCCGTGTTGCGGACCCGCTCCACCTCGACCACCGAGCCGCCGTGGGCCGCCATCGCGATCTTGATCTGCTCCTCGGTGGCCGCCGTCCCGCCGGTGTAACCGCGGAACATCAGGTTCTCGTCGGTGTACTCGTGGTTCACCCACAGCAGCCCGCGGTTGCGGTTCATCTCGAAGAGCGTCACGTAGTCACAGTTGTAGCCGAACTGCATGGCCTGCGCCTCGGCCGTCTGGTTGTCGAAGTCGAACGCGGGCGCGCCCGGCAGCACCGGGTCACCCCAGCGCACCACCGCCGACGACCTGTACCCCTTGGGCACGGTCAGCGCGTCAGCCTTGTTGGGCGCCACCGGCTCGAAGCCGAGCCCGCCCTTGCCACGCGGGGGGCCGGACCTGCCCGGGTCGGCCATCGCCGGGGCCGCCCCCATCGTCACGCCGGCGCCGGCCACCAGCGCGCCCAGCGCACCGGCGCGCAGCACGCCCCGGCGGGACAGCGCCTGCTCGGCCACCTCGCCGAAGTACGGGTTGCCGCTGGTGTTGGCCACGTCGTGCGCGCACTGGTTGCCGCATCGGAACTGACAGGTCATCGCGGATCGGCCACCCTTGTGCGGGGTGGAAAGCAGCGGCAGCAGCCGGCGCGGCGACAGGTTCGCCACAGGGTCCTCCAAGGTTGCGCGGTTCTCCCGCCGGGACGTTACGGTCACCGCACCAACCCGGGATGAACGAACGCCACCGCCTCGATGAACGCTTTACCGTCGCCCGTCAGAGGACAATGGGGCGGTGCCACCACGCAGAATCGACCCCGAGAAGCTGAGATCCGCCCTCGACGACCAGCTCGTCGCGCTCGACCGGCCGCCCTACGACGGGCCCGCCGACGCCCTCACGGGGGCGCTCGTCGCCGCCGTGCTCGCCGCCTACGACCGCGGCCTCCAGCCCGAGCGCTCAGCGGCCCGTCTGGTCGTGCGTCACCTGCTCGACCGGCTCGTCACCGCCGCGCCCGGCCGCACCGTCGAGGTCCGCGTCCCCCCGTACGCTGCCGTCCAGGCGATCGCCGGCCCCCGCCACACCCGCGGCACCCCGCCCAACGTCGTCGAGACCGACCCGCGCACCTGGATCGAGCTGGCCACCGGCCGCCTCACCTGGGCGGAAGCGGTGGCCGCCGGCACCGTCTCGGCCAGCGGCGCCCGCGCCGACCTGTCAGCCCACCTGCCGGTCTAGCGCGGGCCCCGCATCCACGGGATCCGCTCCTCGAAGCACCGGTCCGCGAGGCCCTGGGGCAACCGGCCGCAATCCTGCACGATGTCCCAGAACCAGAGGGACACCGCGCCGAACACCAGCAACGCCAGCACACTGAAGGCGATCCCGGTGATCGCCCTGCCCTTGCCCACCCGCCGGACCAGCGCCATGATGCCGAACACGATCGACAGGATCGCCGTGAGCAGGCCGATGAAGCACACGAACACCAGGAACGGGCTCGCCACCCCGAGCACCAGCGACGCGGTCGCCAGCCCGCTCCCGGGCTGCGCGGCCTGCCACTCGCCGTACCCGGGTCCCCCACCCGGCGGCCCCCCGTACGGACTCGACGGCGACGTCCCCGGCACCGGCCCCTGCTCCCCGTACGGCCCACCCCCGGCTCCCCCGTACGGCGACGGCCCCCCGTACGGCGACGCCGGCCCTCCATAAGGCGACGCCCCACCCTCCGGCCTCCCGTAGGGCGACTCCGCACCCTCCGGCCTCCCGTACGGCGACTCCGCACCCTCCGGCCTCCCGTACGGCGACTCCGCCCCCTCCGGTCTGCCGTACGGCGGCTCCGTGCCCTCTGGCCCGCCCTGAGGCGACTCCGCCCCCTCCGGTCTGCCGTACGGCGAGCCTCCGCGCTCCGGCCCGCCGTGAGGCGACTCCGCCCCCTCCGGTCTGCCGTACGGCGACTCCGCGCCCTCCGGCCCCCCGTGAGGCGGCGCTCCGCGCTCCGGTCCGCCGTGCGGCTCGGGGGCTCCTTCTGCAGTTCCTTCGTGTGGTGGGGTGGCTCCGGGGGCGGTGGGCCGGCCCTCGGAGGGCGGACGGCCGCCGGTGGGTTCTCCGCTCTCGGGATGCTTTCCGCTGTCGGCGAAGGCCCCGCGGCCTTCGCCGTGCGCCCAGTACGGCGGTTGCTCGGCCCCGCGTGGGCCCGGCCCCTCGCCGGTGGCGGGGCGCTGGCCGGGAGTTGCACCGGCTTCGCCCTCGGGCCAGTCCTCGCCGTACCTGGGAGTGTCATCGGGCGGCGGGACACGGTGCGCGCCGTAGGCCTGCGGACCGCTGCCGGGCTGCTGACGGTGCGCGCCGTAGGACTCGCCTTCCGGACGACCCGGACGCGCGCCGTGAGGCTCGTCCCCCTCCGGCCGGCCGGGACGGGGGACGTCGGGACCGCTCTCGTACGAAGGTTCCGCGAACGGCAGGGGCTCACCCGTGGAGGGCTCCTCGAAGCGGGACGGGGTGCGGTCCTCGGGCTCCTCGTAGCGGGACGGGGGCCGGGCACCGGGGGTGGTGGGCTGGTCCTCGGAGGTGCCCTCCCACCCGGGGTACGGCGGAGTGCCGCCAGGGGTGGGATAGGCGCGGCCCTTGTCGTCGTCCCTGGGCGGGACCTCGAACACCGCCGTCCGCTCGGCGTCACTCTCGTCGGGCACCTGGGCGGGTGGCGGCGTCTCCGGTGATTCGGGCAGGTCCGGATGCCGCGGCTCCCCAGGCCCTCCCCCGGGCGCCGGCCCCGGAGAGGGTTCCCCAGGAACGGGACCCGGACCGGGCGAGGGTTCAGGTTCCACGGGACCCGGACCGGGCGAGGGTTCAGGTTCCACGGGACCCGGACCGGGCGAGGGTTCCGGTTCTATGGGACCCGGTTCGGGGCGGTAGGGCCGGTCGGGTTCGGGCACGACGGGAGGCTTAGGAGCGAGAGGTTCCTCACCCTCGCCGGGCTCCTCCGTCCGGCCGCCGTCATCGCCGGCGGCCCCCTGAGGACGCTCGTCCGCGGGGTCATCCGGGGCGCCTTCGGCCCACCAGGGGCGGTCCGGTTCGGGGTGGTCGTTCGGGTCGCCAGGTGTGGTCACGTTCCGCTCTCCCGACGGGGTCTGCATGCCGGATACTTCACCTTTTCGCAGGAGCGGCACTTGAAACCTGACGACACGGGTAACCCCCCGGTCATCTTCCGTCCAAACGGGCGCGGTCCGGCGAGGACGCACCCCGGGTGCGCGAGCACGAAGCCGGCCGACCTAGACTGAACTACGTGCTGAAGGGCGACGGCCGGCTCGGCCATGACCTGGACCCCGACGACCGCGCGCCGAAAGACGCCTGCGGCGTGTTCGGCGTCTGGGCGCCAGGCGAGGAAGTGTCCAAACTCACCTACTACGGGCTGTACGCGTTGCAGCACCGCGGCCAGGAGTCCGCGGGCATCGCGGTCAGCGAGGGCAGCCGCATCCTCGTCTACAAGGACATGGGCCTGGTGGCCCAGGTCTTCGACGAGTCCGTGCTCGGCACCCTCCGCGGCCACCTGGCCATCGGCCACTGCCGCTACTCCACGACCGGTTCCAGCGTGTGGGAGAACGCGCAGCCCACGCTGAGCTCGACCGACGTGGGCGGGCTCGCGCTGGCCCACAACGGCAACCTGATCAACACCCCGGCGCTGGCCCAGCGTCTGGAGCCCGGCACGACCCGGGCGACCACCGACACCGACGTGCTCACCACGCTCCTCGCGCAGGATCGCAGCCGGTCCGTCGAGGACGCCGCCGCCGAGCTGCTGCCGCAGGTCAAGGGCGCGTACTCACTGGTGTTCATGGACGAGACGACGCTCTACGCCGCGCGCGACCCGCAGGGCATCCGCCCGCTCGTGCTGGGCAGGCTGGAGCGCGGCTGGGCGGTGGCGTCGGAGACGGCGGCGCTCGACATCGTCGGCGCCACGTTCGTCCGCGAGATCGAGCCGGGCGAGCTGCTCACGATCGACGAGCGCGGCGTCCGCTCGCGCAGGTTCGCGCTGGCGGAGCCCAAGGGCTGCCTGTTCGAGTACGTCTACCTCGCCCGCCCCGACACGACCATCGCCGGGCGCGGCGTGCAGGTCACCCGGGTCGAGGTGGGCCGGGTGCTGGCCCGCGAGCATCCGGTCGAGGCCGACCTGGTGATCCCGACGCCCGAGTCCGGCACCCCCGCCGCCGTGGGCTACGCCCAGGAGAGCGGCATCCCTTACGGCCAGGGCCTGGTGAAGAACTCCTACGTCGGCCGCACGTTCATCCAGCCGTCGCAGACGATCCGCCAGCGCGGCATCCGGCTCAAGCTCAACCCGCTGCGCGAGGTCGTCGAGGGCAAGCGCCTGGTCGTGGTCGACGACTCGATCGTGCGCGGCAACACCCAGCGGGCCATCGTGAAGATGCTGCGGGAGGCCGGCGCGAGCGAGGTGCACGTACGGATCTCGTCGCCGCCGGTCGCGTGGCCGTGCTTCTACGGCATCGACTTCGCCACCCGCGCCGAGCTGATCGCGGGCTCGCTGTCGGTGGAGGAGATCCGGGCCTCGCTCGGCGCCGACTCGCTCGGCTACATCTCGCTCGAAGGGCTCACCAAGGCCACCACGATCCCCGCCGAGCGGCTCTGCCGGGCCTGCTTCGACGGCTCCTACCCGATCCCGATCGACGAAGACAACGTCGGCAAGTTCGTCCTGGAGAGCAAGGCGTGACCACCTACGAGGCCGCGGGCGTCGACATCGAGGCGGGCGAGCGCGCGGTCGCGCTGATGAAGGACAAGGTGGCCCGCTCGCGCCGCCCGGAGGTGGTCGACGACGCCAGCGGCTTCGCCGGGCTGTTCGACGCGTCGGCGCTGCTGCGTTACCGGCGGCCGCTGCTGGCCACGTCGACCGACGGGGTCGGCACCAAGGTCATGATCGCGCAGCGCTACGGCAAGCACGACACGATCGGCGTCGACCTGGTCGGCATGGTCCTCGACGACCTGGTGGTGTGCGGGGCCGAGCCGCTGTTCATGACCGACTACATCGCCTGCGGCAAGGTCGTGCCCGAGCGGGTCGCGGAGATCGTCGGCGGGGTGGCCGAGGGCTGCCGGCTGGCGGGCGCGGCGCTGGTGGGCGGAGAGACGGCCGAGCACCCCGGTGCGATGGGGCCCGACGAGTACGACCTGGCGGGCGCCGGCACGGGCGTCGTCGAGGCCGACGCGATGCTCGGTCCCGACCGGGTCCGCGAGGGCGACGTGGTGCTGGGGCTGGCGTCGTCGGGCGTCCACTCCAACGGCTACTCGCTGGTGCGCCACGTGCTCAAGCTGGCCGACCTCTCCCTCGACGCGGAGCTGCCCGAGCTGGGCCGGCCGCTGGGCGAGGAGCTCCTGGAGCCGACGCGCATCTACTCGCTCGACTGCCTGGAGCTGGCCCGCACGGTCGAGGTGCACGCCTACGCGCACATCACCGGCGGCGGGCTGGAGGGCAACGTGTCCCGCTCGCTGCCCGGCCATCTGGACGCGGTGCTCGACCGCTCGTCGTGGACTCCTCCGGCGATCTTCCAGGTGCTGGCGGGCCACGGCCGCATCGCGCAGGCCGACCTCGACCGTACGTTCAACCTGGGTGTCGGGATGGCGGCGATCGTTCCGGCGGAGGTCGCCGACGAGGCGGTCCGCCTGCTGGAAGGGCGCGGGCTGCCCGCGTGGGTGCTGGGCGAGGTCGTGCCCGGCGAGGGCCGCGCCCGCTACCGCTGAACAGCTTCCGGTGTGCCGGGCGCTACCGGTTGATCGCGCCCGGCCATCCCGTGTCGCCGGACACGTACACCTCTCACCCGGCACGACGCGAGCGTGACGAAGCCCCACGGGTGGCCCGTGGGGCTTGCGCGCTTCGGGCTGGGCGCCCGGCGGATGCCGGGCACTCGCCACGGTCAACGGGAAGAGTGAGAACGGCTAGCGGCGGCCGGACGATCGTCCGCCGTCGTCGTCTCCGTAGTCGTCGGCGTAATCGGCATAGCGATCCGCCAGCTCGTCGTTGAGGTCGTCGGCGTCGTCGTTGCTGGAGTCTCCGACCCCGAGTTCGTCGCGAAGTCGGTCGAGATCCGTGCCACCGCTGTTGTACTTCAGCTGGCGAGCAACCTTGACCTGCTTGGCCTTTGCTCGGCCGCGCCCCATTGGCTCGACCCCCTCGTGTGGGGTCGTCTCCCGACCCCTCGTCGCTAACGCACCACACGCTGACGCCGCCCTTGCATCGGGCGTCAGCCTATCGTTCGCCTATTACCGTACCTGTTTTGTGCCCAGCTCGGTACGTCGTATGAGCGCGGGGCGTCAGCGCCCTAGCCAAATGCCCCTAATCCGCCCGACTTCCGACATTCTGCGCTCTGCCAGCCTATCCGCTGCCACCGCCGGGGGTACGCCTTCCTCCGACGCGATCGCGAAGATCTTCAGGGTCGTGTCGTAGATCCCCATCGCCTTGGCGCGGGCGCGCTCCATGTCGAAGCCGCCGATCTCGTCGGACACCTGGATCACGCCGCCGGAGTTGACGACGTAGTCGGGCGCGTAGAGGATGCCGCGCTCGTCGAGCTGCTTCTCCACGCCGGAGTGGGCGAGCTGGTTGTTGGCCGCGCCGCAGACGACCTTGGCGCGCAGCGTGGACACCGTGGCGTCGTCGAGCGCGCCGCCCAGCGCGCACGGCGCGAACACGTCGATGTCCGCCGCGGTCAGCTCCCGCGCGTCGGCGACCACGTCGACCTCGGGGTGGAGCCGCTTGACGCGGTCGATCGCCCGCTCGCTGACGTCGCAGATCACCACGTCGGCGCCGTCGTCGCGGAGCAGGCTGACCAGGCGGTGGCCGACCTTGCCGACGCCCTCGACGCCGACCCGCCTGCCGCGCAGCGTCGGGGCGCCGAAGACCCGCTCGGCCGAGGCGCGCATGCCCTGGAAGACGCCGAACGCCGTCAGGATGGAGGAGTCGCCGGCGCCGCCGTGGGCGACGGTGCGGCCCACGACGAAGCGGGACTCGCGGGCGATGAGGTCCATGTCCTCGCTGTAGGTGCCGACGTCGCAGGCCGTGATGTAGCGGCCGCCGAGTGACTCGACGAAGCGCCCGTACGCGCGCAGCAGCGGCTCGCTCTTGTCGCGGGCGGGATCGCCGATGATGACGGCCTTGCCGCCGCCGAGGTCGAGGCCGGCCAGCGCGTTCTTGTAGGCCATGCCCTTGGCGAGGTTGAGCACGTCGGCCAGGGCGGCCTGCTCGCTCTCGTACGGGTAGAACCTGGTGCCCCCGAGAGCGGGGCCGAGTGCGGTGTTGTGGATGGCGATGATGGCGCGAAGGCCGCTCTGCTCGTCGGCGCAGAAGACGACCTGCTCGTGAACGTCCTTGTGGGACGCACCGAAGACGTCGGTCACGGTAGTGACTCCCTGTCCGGTCCGCCGCCCCTTCGCGGCGGAGATCACTCAAGCGTAGTCGGCACGACGATGCACGGCGGGTTGGCTTCATGACACGATGCCTCCGTGCTGCCCTATGCCGCCTACCTCCGCGTCTATGAGCCGCTGACCGCGTTCTCCGAATCCGAGCGCAAGGTCTGGGCCGACTATGCCGATTCTCGCGACCGTCCGCGCCGGGCCAACGCGCTCCAAGCCGAGCACGGGGAGTCGGTCAGGCGCCTGCTTGGCATGCCTCCTCAAGTCGTACCCGCGCAGGAGAGCCCCAACGCCTACCTGCGGCGTGTCGAGGACCGTCTGTACGTCTGCCCCTGGCAGACCCGGTTGCGCTCGTGGCTGGCCTTCTCAAGGCTCCGGGGCAGTGTCCCTGTGAAGCTGATGGACCGGTTCGTCCCGAATGCCATCGCCGAGCAGACGGCCGACGACTTCGACCGCTACAAGCGCGGCGCCGGTTCGGACGCGCTGCGCACCCACATCCGCACCACGGCCTGGCACGTGCCACCCTCGTGGTTCGTGCCGTTCGACGGCAACGAGCGCTGGCTGGTGCTCGGCGCCTCCGTGCCCGGACAGGACGTGACGACCGCCACCGGGCGCAACCTCATCTACGTCACGTCCATGGCCCAGGCCAGGAGGCGGGCCGCGCGGGCGCTGCAGGTGCTGCGGCGCAACCTCGGCGACACCGCGCCCAACTTCGACGTGGAGGACGTGGCGCGGTGGCTGGAGGAGTTCCACCCCCACTCGCTGGTGGAGCTCGACTACGGCGGCCTGGTGCATCTGATGAACGACGAGGCGCTGCAGGCCGACCAGTCGGTGGCGGAGCTTTCCGCGGCCCTGACGGGGCTGGACACGGGTCAAGAAGAGCTTGCCTATGCCATGTACCAGAGGGTCATCCTTCGCTGGAAGTCAATGCAACTCCTGGAATCTTCCAACTGAACCCCAATACGACCGTCTGACCTGCATGAGTAGGTCATGAGTCGCGGCTGCTCACTTCTGCGAACTGAGTAGTTTGCCGTTTTCACTGCGATACCACGAAACGTGTCGCTAGAATCACCGAGCGTGACATCGCCGCAGGGGCGGGCAGTTGGGTCAAAGAAGGGCTCGCCAATCGCTCTGCGTGGCGGTATGGTCACATCGGGTGATGCCGTATATGGCCCAGAAAAGCCGCACGCTCTGGGTCATAGAGGGACATCCGTGACACGCGCAAAGGCAGTCGCAGGATCGCGAAGCCGGTCCACACGGAGGAGAGGCCGCACAAATGTCAGCTCGTACACCCGAGGCCGAGCCGCTGCTCACGCCCGCCGAGGTCGCCACCATGTTCCGGGTCGACCCCAAGACCGTCACCCGGTGGGCCAAGGCGGGCAAGTTGACGTCGATCCGCACCCTCGGCGGTCACCGGCGCTACCGGGAGACCGAGGTTCGCGCACTGCTGGCGGGGATTCCGCAGCAGCGCTCGGAGTGAGACCGGGGTCGTCACCAACCTCAGGGGGGTTCTCACGGTGGGCCAGGTCGGCGTGGCCCGGTCCACCCCAGTGACGACTCGGACGTCATACAGGGGAGTTGGCGCCGCCCGCCCGGCGCCATCCTTCCCCGGTTTCCTTCCCACGCCGCCCGCGCCGCCCACAGAGGCGCGCGGACCCATGCGCGACTGAGCGTCGCGCGGTCGAAACGCAGTCGTCGCACGCCGTCGAGCTTCTGAACGCTCCGGCCTCAACCTTGCCGACCTGCGGACATCCGGGCAATGACGGGCTTCCGGAACCCAGGCCGTACCCTGCGGCGAACTCGATCGTTTGGTGGTACAGGTGCCCCAACATCCGCATCGCGGGGGAGACACATGCCAGGACCGCCAGTGAAGTCATCGACCATCACCGAGCTGAGAGAGGTAGACGCGCTGCCTCGACCAAGGCCCACCATCCGCAACGTCGCCGAGAGAGCCGGCGTCTCGAAATCGCTGGTCTCACTCGTGCTGCGCGGATCCCCGCACGTGAGCGAGCACCGGCGCCAGGCCGTGCTGCAGGCGGCCCGTGAACTCGGCTACCGGCCGAACGCCGTCGCGCGCAGCCTCGTGGAAGGCCGCACGCACCTCGTCGGCGCACTCGTCGCCGACCTGCACAACCCGTTCTACGCCGAGTTCCTCGACGGCCTGCAGGAGAGCCTGCACGGCGACGGGCTGCGCATGCTGATCGGCAACAGCCAGTGGGACCCGGCGTTCGAGGACGAGGCCGTGGAGGCCTTCCTGGAACTCCGGGTCGACGGGCTGGTGCTCTTAGGCATCGCGCCCACCAGCGAAACCCTGATCGAGGCGACCTCGTACACCCCGACGGTGGTCGTCGGGGAACGTGACATCGAGCTCGACGGCGTCGACATCGTGGTCGACGACGACCAGCACGGCGCGCGCCTGGCGATCGACCACCTGGTCGCGGCCGGGCACAAGCGCATCGCGCACATCGAGGGCCCGCGCCCCTCCCGCTGCGAGGGCTACCTCGTGGCCATGCGCAGGCACTCGCTGGCGCCCTACATCATGGTCGAGGCGGCGGACGCCTCGGAGGACGGCGGCAGGACGGCGGCACTCGCCCTGCTGACCCGCGAACCGAGGCCCACCGCCATTTTCGCCGCCAACGACGTGGTCGCGCTCGGCGTGCTGATCGCCGCGGCCGAGCTCGGCCTGCGGGTGCCGGAAGACCTCTCGGTGATCGGCTACGACAACACCCACCTGGCGGCGTCGGACCACATCTCCCTGACCTCGGTCGACCAGCCCCGGCGCGCGATGGGGCGGACGGCCGCGGCGCTGCTGAGCGATCGCATCTCCGAGCCGGCCAAGGCCGCCCGGCTACGCGAGGTGACACCAGAGCTGATCGTGCGGCGCAGCACGGGTCCTGCCTAAGAGGATGTCAAAGGTCGGTCAACACGCTCCGTGACGCCCCGCCCGGCGGTTAACTCGCCAGGGTCATGCTAATTGTGGCCGGACTTGCGGTCCGGCCACGATCTGATCCGGGGGGACAGCCATGCGTGATCCGGAACTGGTGTCGTGCGCCCAGCGTGCCGCGGCCGAGCTCGAGCGCGCCTGGGCGCAGTGGCGCGCCGGGCGGGGCCGGGGCACCGACGTCGGCGTGGAGTCCGTCGCCAGCTACGTCGCCCACTCGCTCGACCACCCGTGGGGCCGGCCCCGCGTCGTCCTCGGCCTGGACGCCGAGGACGCGCGGGAGCTGGCCGCCCTCCTCCAGCGTCAGGAGGTCGGCGAGCACGTGTGGTGAGCGGGTTCGCGGCGTTCCGCACCCCGCGGACGAGGTTGCCGTAAGTTGGAGCGCATGCGTGCGCTTCCCGCCTCTCTTCTCGCTGCCTGCGGCCTGGTCGCCTCCGCGTGCGGCGGCACCGTTCCCGGTGCCCCCGTGGCGGACCAGATGGCGCGCCGGGACGCCGGGCCCACGTCGAGCGCCACGGCCGCCGAGCCCGCCCGGTCGGCCGGCTCGGCCCGGCCCGCCGAGAAGGCCCCCTCCGTGCGGCCGCTCGACGGCAGGGTCGTCGTCATCGACCCGGGACACAACGGAGGCAACGCCCGCGCCCCGAAGGAAATCAACCGCAAGGTCAACGTGCTGACCCAGTGGAAGGCCTGCGACACCACCGGCACCTCCACCAACAGCGGCTACTCCGAGGCGGCCTTCAACTGGGACGTGTCCACGCGCATGGCCAAGATCCTCAGGAGCCGCGGCGCGACGGTGAAGCTCACCCGCTCCAGCAACACCGGCGTCGGCCCGTGCATCACCGAGCGGGCCGCGATCGGCAACCGCAGCGAGGCCGACGCCGCGATCTCGGTCCACGCCGACGGCTCCAGCCCAGGAAACCGCGGCTTCCACGTCATCATGCCGAAGAAGATCGGCGGCCCGGTCGACCCCGTGGTGGGCGCCTCGGCCAGGCTGGGCAAGGCCGTGCGCGACGCCTTCCGCGAGGGCACCGGGCTGCCGTACTCCACCTACATCGGCAAGAAGGGGCTCGACTACCGCGGCGACCTGGGCGGGCTCAACCTGTCGACGGTGCCGAAGGTCTTCATCGAGGCCGGCAACATGCGCAACGCGGGTGAGGCGGCGAAGTTCCGCGACCCGGCGTTCCGCCAGAAGATCGCGCTGGCGCTGGCGAACGGCTTGCAGCACTATCTGAAGTCATGATCCCTCGCCCGAAGCTCAGCCGTCCCTTGTCCGCCTCCTACGAGCTGACCGCCGGGGCCGCCGTCTCGGGGCCGGCCGACCTGATCGGCGCCGTCCGCACCGCGATGCCGGGGCTGGACCTGCTGCCGGGCGACGACGGCGCGATCGACCTGCGGCTCGACCCCTCGCTCGGCGACGAGGCCTACCGGCTGACGGTGGGCTCGCGCGGCGTCGAGATCGCCACCGGCGGCCGGGCGGGCGCGTTCTACGCCGCCCAGTCGCTGCGCCAGCTGCTGCCCGACGACGCCTTCCGGTACGGTGCCGCGACGTCGTGGACCGTGCCCGGGGCGCGGATCGAGGACGAACCCCGCTTCCCGTGGCGCGGGCTCCACCTGGACGTGGCGCGCCACTTCTTCCCCAAGCGGGAGGTCATGCGGCTGGTCGACCTCATGGCGCTGCACAAGCTCAACCGCCTCCACCTCCACCTGGCCGACGACCAGGGCTGGCGGGTGGAGAGCCGGGCCTACCCGCTGCTGCACGAGATGTCCTCCCACCGGCCGCGCTCGGCCGTGCACCCGTACGGTCAGCCGGAGGCGTTCGACGGCATCCCGCACGGCGGCTACTACACCCTGGACGACCTGGCCGAGATCGCCGCCTACGCCCGCGACAGGGCGGTGACCGTGGTGCCGGAGATCGACGTGCCGGGGCACGCCTCGGCGATCCTGGCCGCCTACCCGTCGCTGGGCGCCACGGGCGAGCCGCATGACGTGCTCGACCGGTGGGGCATCTCCCCCGCCATCCTGTCGCCGCTGCCGCCGACGGTCGAGTTCCTCACCACGATCTTCGACGAGCTGCTGGGGGCGCTGGGCGAGACCCCCTACGTGCACATCGGCGGCGACGAGGTGGTGCTCGACCAGTGGGCCGCCTCGCCCGAGATCGACGCCTACCGCGAGTCGCTCGGCCTGGCCACGGTCAACGACCTGCAGGCGTGGTTCCTGCGGCGGCTGGCCGACGCGCTGGCCGAGCGGGGCAGCCGCGCGGTGGTGTGGGACGAGGCGTTCGTGAGCGGCGGGCTGCGGCCGGACACGGTCGTCATGCCGTGGCGCGGGCAGGGCGTGGCCCGCCGCGCCGCCGCCGCGGGCCACGACGTGGTGGCCACCTCGGTCTTCCCGCTCTACTTCGACTACGCGGAGGCGGCCTCGCCCGACGAGCCGCTGGCCATCGGCGAGACGATCACCGTGGCCGACGTGGCCGCGTTCGACCCCGCCCCGGACGACTGGGCTCCTCAGGAGCGTGAGCGGGTCATCGGCGTGCAGGCGCAGCTCTGGACGGAGCGCGTGCCCGACCCGCGCACCCTCGACTACCGGATGTGGCCCAGGGCGTGCGCGCTGGCCGACATCGCCTGGGGCGCCCAGGACGACTTCCCCGGCCGCCTGGAGGCCCACCTGGGGCGGCTGGACGCGCTCGGCGTCGAGTATCGCCCGCCGGCCGGGCCGCACCCGTGGCAGCGCCGCAGGCCGCACCTCCCCGGCGTCATCCGGCTCGACGAGGTGATGGACCGCATCGAGGCCATGACCCACGACCCCGAGTCGACCCGGCCCAGCATCTGACCCGTCAGGCCAGCGCGAGGGCCAGCCGCTGCGGCAGCGCGGTGTTGCGTCTGCGGCCGAGGGTGTGGACCGCCATCTCCAGGGCCTCGCGCCGGCCCACCAGCACCACCCACGACTTGGCCCTGGTCACCAGCGTGTAGAGGAGACTGCGGCGCAGCATGATGCCACCGGACTCGGCGACGATCGGGGCGACCACGAACGGGTATTCGCTGCCCTGGGAGCGGTGCACGCTGATCGCGTACGCGTGGGTCAGCTCGTCGAGCTCGCCGAAGGCGTACTCGACCGTGCGGCCGTCGTCGGTGCGCAGCTCCACCAGCCGCTCGCGCTGGTCTACGGCGGTGACCGTGGCGGTCTCACCGTTGAAGACGCCCTTGTCGTAGTTGTTGCGGATGGGCAGGACCCGGTCGCCCGCCCGGTAGACCGAGGAGCCGTACCAGTGCTCGTCGACCCCGTCGCCCGGCGGGTTGAGCCGCTCCTGCAGGCGGCGGCCCAGCTCGACGGTGCCCGTGACGCCCTTGCGCATCGGGCAGAGCACCTGCACCTGGTCGGGGCGGATGCCCTGCTTGCGGGGGATGGCCTCGGTGGCGAGGTGGATGACCCGGTCGGCCACCGCCTGCGGGTCGTCGAGCTCCTCGAACCAGAACCCGCCGCCGCCGGGCAGCCCGGGCAGCTCGCCGGCGCGCACGTGGTGGGCGGCCCTGACGATGCCGCTGCCCTGCGCCTGGCGGAAGATGTGGGTGAGCCGGACGCGCGGGATCTCCTCGACGCTCAGCAGGTCGGCCAGCACCCGGCCGGGGCCGATGCTGGGCAGCTGGTCGCTGTCGCCGACCAGCAGCAGGTGGCTGCCGGACGGGACGGCCGACGCCAGCCGGGTGGCGAGCTGCAGGTCGAGCATGGACGCCTCGTCGACCACGATGAGGTCGGCCTCGACCGGCCGCTCCTGGAACAGCGCGCCGTCGTCCTCCGGCTGCTGGGCGAGCATGCGGTGGACGGTCATCGCGGGCAGCCCGGTCAGCTCCGACAGGCGCTTGGCCGCCTTGCCCGTGGGGGCGGTGAGCGTCACCCGGCCGCCCATCGCCCGCACAGTGGCGGCGATGGCGGCCACCGTGTGGCTCTTGCCGCAGCCCGGGCCGCCGGTCAGCACCGAGACCGTGCTGGTCAGCACCAGGTTGACCGCCGCGCGCTGGTCGTCGTGGAGCCGGTCGTCCTCCTGGAAGGGCCGCAGCCGCAGCTTGGACGGGGCGCGGGCGAGCCGGGCGAGGTGAGCGGCCAGCGCGACCTCGCGGCTGTGTTCCTGCTTGCCGTAGACGACCAGGCGGCCCGGGTCGGAGGGTGACGCCTCGACGACCACCCGGCGGTCGGCGTGGAGCGCGTCGACGGCCTGCCTGATCTTCGGCTCGTCCTGCTCGACCAGCGCGGCCACCTGGGCGACGAGCGCGCGCAGCGGCACGAAGCAGTGGCCGCCGCCGGCCGCGGCCGCCTCGATCCGGTCGACCACGGCCGCCTTGACGCGCTGCGGGCTGTCCTCGGGGACGCCGGAGCGCAGCGCGATGCGGTCGGCACTCTGGAAGGCGATGCCGCGCACCCGGCCCACGAGCTGGTAGGGATCGGTGGTCAGGACACGCAGCGACTCGTCGCCGTACACCTGGTAGATCTTGGCGGCGAGCAGCGGGCTCACCCCGAAGCCCTGCAGGGCGACCATGAGGGCGGCGACGGCCTTCTGCTCGGCCCACGCCTCGACGATCTGGGCCTGACGGATGGCGCCGATGTTGACCACCTCGCGCAGCCGGCCGGGCTCGGTGTCGATGACCTTGAGCGTCTCCTCGCCGAAGTGGCTGACGATGGCGTGGGCCAGTCGCGGCCCGACGCCCCGGATGAGACCGGAGCCGAGGTAGAGGGCGATGGCGCGGACGGTCGAGGGCGCGATGCGCTCGCACCGGCGGACCTGCAGGCGGGCGCCGAAGCGGGGGTGCTCGCCCCACTCGCCGGCGAGCAGCAGCCGCTCCCCCGGCTGCGCCCCGGCCAGCGTCCGGCCGGAGGCGATGAAGGAGGGCAGGTCGTCGGCGCTCACCCGGGCGACGGTGTAGTCGTCGTCGCCGACGTGGACGAGCTGCTCGACCGTGACCTCGACCTCGTCGGGTCTCGCGCGCGCCACCACTCAACTCCCGGCCGTCGTGTCCGGCATCCGACGCTCGGACATTAGCCGCCCGTGCCGACAGTCCTACCCGGGCGGGCCGTCATGCAGGATCTTCTCGAAGAGCAGGTGGTCGCGCCACTCGCCGTCGATGTGCAGGTACTTCTCGGCCACGCCGATCTCGGTGAAGCCGCACTTGCGCAGCACGCGCTGGGAGCCGTGGTTGTCGAGGAGGGTGCCGGCCTGGAGGCGGTGCAGCCCCAGCGACTCTGCCGCGACGCGGCAGGCCTCCCGCACCGCGCCGGTGGCCAGGCCGCGGCCGTTGCGGGCGGCGTCGACCCAGTAGCCCAGGTGGCCGTTGCGGAAGGCGCCGAGCACGATGTCGTTCACGTTGAGGATGCCGACGATCAGCGGGCCGTCGGCGAGCACCCACGGGAACATCCGGTGCTCGTCGCGGATCTTGAGCATCTCCGCCACCCGTGCGGCCTGGCCCGCCGTGGTGAAGAACTCCTCCGTCCGCCTCGGCTCCCAGCGGCGCAGGTGGTCGCGGTTGCGACGGTACGCGTCCGCGAGCGGCTCGGCGTCGTCGAGCGCCAGCGGGCGCAGCACGACCCCGCCGCCGAGCTCCGCCGGACCGGTCACCGCGAGTCGTCGGAGACCGTACGACCGGCCTCCGCGGAGTCGGGGACCGTGCGGCCGATCTCTCCGGATCCGGGGTCCGTACGGCGGGAATCCGCAGGGGCCGTGCGGCCGATTATGGCGGTGATGGACGTCAGGCGGTGGCGGCGGACGCGGCGGGAGAGCTGACGGTGGATGCGGGACGCCCACAGCGGGCCGCCGTAGATCCAGCCGGTGTAGCCCTGGACCAGGGTGGCGCCGGCCAGGAGGCGCTCCCAGACGTCGTCGACGTCCTCGACGCCGCCCACGGACACCAGGGTGAGCCGGTCGCCGACGCGGGCGCGCAGCCGCCGCAGCACCTCCAGCGAGCGGGCCTTGAGGGGGCGTCCGGACAGCCCGCCGGTGGGGCCGTCGTGCGCGATCGTGGTGTTGGTCGCGATGATGCCGTCGAGCCCCAGCTCCAGCGCCAGGTCCGCGACGGCGTCGACGTCGTCGTCGGCCAGGTCGGGCGCGATCTTGACGAGCAGCGGGGTGCGCCGCGGCGTGCTGTCGCAGACCTCCTTGACCGCGGTCAGCAGGGGCCGCAGCAGCGACACCGCCTGGAGGTCGCGCAGGCCGGGCGTGTTGGGCGAGCTGACGTTGACCACCAGGTAGTCGGCCGGCGGCGCCAGCTCCTTGGCGCTGGTGACGTAGTCGGCGGCCGCCTCGGACTCGGGCACGACCTTGGTCTTGCCGATGTTGACGCCGACCACGGCGGGCACCCCACGGGTGCGGCGCAGGCGGCGGGCGGCGGCCGGGGCTCCGGCGTTGTTGAAGCCCATCCTGTTGACCACCGCGCGCTCGCGTACGAGCCTGAACAGCCGCGGGCGCGGGTTGCCCGGCTGCGCGTGCGCGGTGATCGTGCCGACCTCGACGTGCGAGAAGCCGAGCGCGGCCACGGCCTCCGCGCAGGCGGCGTCCTTGTCGAAGCCGGCGGCCAGCCCGAGCGGGCCGGGGAAGTGCACGCCGAACGCGGTGATCCGCAGCGCCGGGTCGTGCGGGGCGAGCGCCCTGTGGAGCAGGCGCTTGAGCAGGGGCAGTCTGGCGACCAACGCCAGCCCCCTGACGGTCCGGTGGTGCACGGCCTCGGCGTCGAACCGCCGCAAGACCTGCGTGAACACGAGGCGATACATCACGTGTCAGGCTACCAATCCCGCCTCGTAGGCGATGATCGCCGCCTGGACCCGGTTGCGGACGCCCAGCCGGGTGAGTATCGCGCTCACGTACGCCTTCACCGTGCCCTCGACGATGTGCAGGCGGCCGGCGATCTCCGCGTTCGACAGCCCGGCGCCGACCAGGGCCAGCACCTCGCGCTCGCGCTCGGTCAGCGACTCCAGCCGGTCGCGGGCGTGCGCGCCGCGCGCCATCCGGCCGCCGGCGAGCTGGGCGATCACCCGGTGGGCGACCTTCGGCGAGAGGTAGGCCGCGCCGTCGGCCACCGCGTGCACGCCCGCGATCAGCTCGCGCGGGTCGCCCGACTTGAGCAGGAAGCCGCTCGCGCCCACTTCCAGCGCCTTGGCGATGTAGTCGTCCTCGCCGAACGTGGTCAGCATCACCACCGCCGTGCCCGGCGCCGCCCTGCGCATCTCGGCCGCCGCGGCCAGCCCGTCGAGCACCGGCATGCGGATGTCGAGCAGCGCGACGTCCGGGTGGTGGCTGATCGCCAGATCGACCGCCTCGCGTCCGTCGCCGGCCTCGGCCACCACGTCGAGCTTCGGGTCGGACGCCAGGATGGCCCGCACCCCGGCGCGCATCATGGCCTCGTCGTCGGCCAGCAGTATGCGGATCACGGTTCTATAGTGACCGACATGGCGCAGGTGAAGGTCTACGGGCGGCGTGAGGTGTGGGCGGGGCGGCAGCGGGAGGTCTCCGACCTGCTCCAGGGATGCCTGGTCGAGGCGTGGGGGCTGCCGGAGGACAAGCGGTTCCACCGGTTCCTGCTGCTGGACGCCGACGACCTCATCTGTCCGCGGCGTTCCGGCTCGTACCTGATCATCGAGATCGTCTGCTTCACCGGCCGCAGCGACGACGCCAAGCGCGCGCTCATCCGGACGATCTACGAGCGGCTCCCGTACGAGCCAGAAGACGTGGAAATCACAATCATCGAGATGCCGCAGGTCAACTGGGGTATTCGGGGCAAGGTCGCCGACGAGCTGACACTGCCCTACCAGGTGGACGTCCAGCCGCGGGGGTGACGGTCAGGTGAGCCCTCCGGCGAGCGGTATGGTCCGAACCATGAGCACTCACTACGACGTCGTGGTCCTGGGCGCGGGTCCGGGAGGATACACGGCCGCCGTACGCGCCTCCCAGCTCGGGCTGCGCACGGCGGTCATCGAGGAGAAGTACTGGGGTGGCGTCTGCCTGAACGTGGGCTGCATCCCGTCCAAGGCGCTGCTGCGCAACGCCGAGCTGGCCCACATCTTCACCAAGGAGGCCAAGACCTTCGGCATCCAGGGTGACGTCACGTTCGACTACGGCGCCGCCTTCACGCGCAGCCGCAAGGTCGCGGACGGCCGGGTCAAGGGCATCCACTACCTGATGAAGAAGAACTCCATCACGGAGTACGACGGGCGCGGCACGTTCCTCGACGCCAACACCATCCAGGTGAACGACGAGACGATCACCTTCGACAACTGCATCATCGCCGCCGGCGCGACCACCAGGCTGATCCCCGGCACGTCGCTGTCGGACCGGGTGGTGACGTACGAGGAGCAGATCCTCTCGGAGGACCTGCCCGGCAGCGTCATCATCGCGGGCGCGGGCGCCATCGGCGTGGAGTTCGCCTACGTGCTCCACAACTACGGCGTCAAGGTCACGATCGTGGAGTTCCTCGACCGGATCGTGCCGCTGGAGGACGAGGAGGTCTCGGCCGAGCTGACCAAGCGCTACAAGCGGCTCGGCATCGAGCTGCACACCTCCACCAAGGTGGAGAACATCGAGGACACCGGCTCCTCGGTCAAGGTGACCGTGTCGCGCGACGGGCAGCAGCAGGTGCTGGAGGCCGACAAGGTGCTCCAGGCGATCGGCTTCCAGCCGCGCGTCGACGGCTACGGCCTGGAGAAGACCGGCGTCGAGCTGACCGACAGGGGCGCGATCGCGGTCGACGGCCGCCTGCGCACCAACGTGCCGCACATCTACGCGATCGGCGACGTCACCGCCAAGCTCATGCTGGCGCACGCGGCCGAGTCGATGGGCATGATCGCCGCCGAGACCATCGCGGGCGCCGAGACCATGGAGCTCGACTACGTGATGATCCCGCGCGCCACCTACTGCCAGCCGCAGGTGGCCAGCTTCGGCTACACCGAGGCGCAGGCCCGCGACCTGGGCCACGACGTCAAGGTGGTCAAGTTCCCGTTCACCGCCAACGGCAAGGCGCACGGCCTGGGCGACGCGAACGGCTTCGTGAAGATCGTCAGCGACAACGAGCACGGCGAGCTGCTCGGCGCCCACCTGATCGGCCCCGAGGTCACCGAGCTGCTGCCCGAGCTGACGCTGGCCCAGCAGTGGGACCTGACGGTGCACGAGGTGGCCCGCAACGTGCACGCCCACCCGACGCTGGGCGAGGCGGTCAAGGAGGCGATCCACGGCCTGGCCGGCCACATGATCAACATGTGACCCTGAACGGGTGATCGGTATGGGCGGGACAACTCCCGCCCTTCGCTCGATCTTCTACAGTTCCGGCCAAAAGGGGCGTACCACGCGGTAGCCTCGGGCCTCGATGGCCAATTCCACCGGGACCCGGGAGACCCTCGCGCCCGTTCCTCCTCGCGAGAGCCGCCTGGGCTGGCTGGACGCGCTGCGCGCCGTCGCCGCGCTCGTGGTCGTGTACGAGCACGCGCTCAACCCGCTCTACCCGGAGCTGCGCGCCGTCACCGGGCCCTGGTTCGACGCCGGGATCTATGGCGTCATGGTGTTCTTCCTGGTGAGCGGTTACGTGATCCCCGCCTCGCTGGAGCGGCGGGGCAGCGTGGCCGGGTTCTGGGCCGGCCGGTTCTTCCGGCTCTACCCGCTGTGGGCGGTGGCCGTGGCGGCGGCCCTGCTGCTGGCCGTCTCCGGCGTCGACCCGATGCACGTCTGGCTCACCGACCGGCCGGCATCAGCGGTGCTCGGACATCTGACCATGCTGCAGGACCTGCTCAACGTGCCGAACGTGCTCAACGTGCTCTGGACCCTCTCGTACGAGATGGCCTTCTACCTCCTGGTCACCGCCCTGTACGTGGCCGGGGTGCACCGGCGCAGCGCGGAGGTCGCCTTCGGGTTCGGGGCCGCGGCCGTGCTGCTGGGCGGGGTGCTGCCGTCGGTGCTGCTGTCGCGCGGGGCCGGGGCGACGCTCGGCACCGTGCTCGCCGTGATCGCGCTGGTGGGGTGCGGGCTGGCGGGGGTGCTGAGCGGGCGTCCTGGTGCGCGGCGGGCCGGGGCGCTGGTGCTCGGGGTGGTGGTGCTCGGGCTGATCCTGGTGAACGGGCGGATCCCGGCCTGGCAGAGCCTGACGATTCTCGCCACCATGTTCGCCGGCACGGCCCTGTACCGGGTGCGGGACGGGCAGGTCGCGCCGTGGCGGGCGGCGGCGCTGGCGGGGAGCGTGCCGGTCGCGGCCGTGGCGGCGGCGCTCTGGCACGGCGACGGCGTCCCGTGGCCGTGGGTGAGTGCGGTGCCGGCGGCGTGGGCCACGTTCGCGGCCGGGATGCTGCTGGCCCGGCGGCGGGTGCCGGCGTGGTGGGCGTGGCTGGGCATGGTGAGCTACTCGGTCTACCTGCTGCACCCGATCCTGCTGGAGATCGTGGACGGGCTGCTGGCGGATCCGGCCGCCGTCGCGTGGCCGTACCGGGCCGGGCTGGGCGTGGTGGTGCTGGGGGCGCTGCTCGGCTGCGCGGCGCTGACGTACCGGCTGGTGGAGGCGCCCGCCCAGCGCGCGGGCAAGCGGATCGCGGCGAGGTTCGCGAAGTAGGAAGCGTTCGTAAAGCGTCGGATGAGGGTGGTCGGGGCGGCTACGGTCGTGCCATGGACGAAGCCACCCCCATGCCCGGGCCGGTTCGGACCGCACGGATCCTGCTCTGGATCTACATCGGGCTGATGGCCCTGATCGCCGCCCTCATCTTTTTCTTCGCGCGGTACGCCCCGGCCGGGCCGGACACCTCGCAGATCTATCTGATCACGGGGTGGAGCGCCGCGCTCCTCGTGCTCACGGCCTTCCTGACGATCAAGCTGACCGCCCGCAGGCGCTGGGCCCGCTTCGGGCTGATCGCGATCATGGCGATGAACGTCCTGGGCTACCTTGCCAACCTGGCCGCGGGCGGCGGGCTCAGCCTTCCCGCCATCGTGGGGCTCGGCCTGGCGATCGGGGTGATCGTCCACCTCTTCCGTCAGGACAGCAGGGCCTACCTCGACCAGTAGCGGGCCATCTTGGCGGCCATCTTCGCGGCGTCCGCCCGATGCCTGGCCAGGGTGCGCAGCGGCTTGGCGTCGTTGTGCAGGTCCCAGTAGATCGCCACGGCGGAGCCCTCGCGCACGGCGACGAACTTCTGCGTCTGCGGGACCGGCGCCTTCTTCGTGGCCCGGATCGTCCGCGCCGCCTGCAGCGCCTCGTCGCCGATGCGCGGCTTCCCCACCTTGACCGTCTTGCCGCACTGCTTGAGCAGGGCGCGCATCCGGTCCATCATCTTCCCCGCGCCCTTGGCACTGGCGAACACGAACAACTGCTCGCCGCGCCTGCGGTCGGTGCGCTCACCGCCGCCGATCTCCGTGTCGTACGAGACCTCGCGGCTCTCCTTCCACCCGGAGAGCATGACGGGGCTGCACTGGATGTTCCACACGTCGTCCGCCCCGTCCAGGCCGTGGATCCAGTGCTCGTCGTCCTGCCGCGCCTGCTTCTCGTACAGCAGGAAGTCCTTCGGGATGGCGGGCGCCTGCGCGGGCGTCATCAGCGCACCGGCCACCACCAACGCGATCGTCTTCAGCATGTGAGGACGCTACCGGACCTGATCAACGCGGATGACCGCTTCGGGGGGCAAGAATGTTGAAAGCGGTGGATTCCACCTGGCAAGGGGGTTGAAAGCGGGGCGGCGCACAGTGCGGTCAGGAAAACTTGAGAAAGGACCGCACCGATGTCGCTCTCCCGCCCCGTCGCCGTTCTCGCCCTCGCCGCAGGCACCCTTCTCGCGATCGCCCCCGCCGCCCAGGCCGCGACCGCCACCACCGAAGCCGCCGCCCCGTGGGGCCCGCGTTACGCTCCCGGCCAGAAGGCCAAGGCCGTGGGCTCGCTGACGGCCAAGGGCGAGGACCACGCGGACCTCCCCACCGCCGACACCGTGAAGATCACCGGCAAGGTCTACGACTACGCCGCCTCGTCCAAGGTCTGCGGCTACGCCGTGTTCCGCATCACCTACCGGGACGGGAACCAGCTGCCGCACAAGCACCGCAGCGTCCGCGACTGCTCCTACCGGTCGGCGAAGAGCTTCTCGTTCACCGACCGCGACGTCTACCAGGTCGAGCTCAAGGTGTGCGCCGAGGGCAAGCGGGCCAAGCCGTCGGACGTCTGCCTGTACGCCGGCACCTGGAAGACCCTCTACCTCTCCAAGTGATCCGCGCGCCACACCCGGCACGCCCCCTCGACCCGCACCGACACGGCCGAGCCGGCCGCGACCGGGACGGCGTGGCCGGGCACGCGGGCGGTGACGCGGGTGCCGTCCGCCAGCAGGAGCGCGACGGTGGCGTCGTGGCCGTGGAAGTCGTGGCCGGTCACGGTGGCGGACACGCCCGCCCCTTCCGTGAGCACGATCTGCTCGGGCCGCACCATGACCGTCAGCTCGCCCGTACCGCCGGGGTTCCGGTCCGCGGTGACCGGGCCGAGCGGCGTCAGCAGGTCGGGGCCGGTCGCCGTGAGGAACACGGCCTCGCCCACGAAGGCCGCCACCCACGGGTCGGCCGGCTCGCGGTAGAGCTCGACGGGAGGACCGCTCTGCAGGACGCGGCCGTCGCGCATCACCGCCACCTGGTCGGCGACGGACAGCGCCTCGTTCTGGTCGTGGGTGACCAGGATGCCGGTCGCCTTGTCGGCCCGCAGCGCGGCCCGCACGTCCCTGCGCAGGTCGGCGCGGAGTCCGGCGTCGAGGGCGCTGAACGGCTCGTCGAGCAGGATGACGGAGGGCCGCGGCGCCAGGGCGCGGGCCACGGCGACCCGCTGCTGCTGGCCTCCGGACAGGTGGTGCGGCATCCGGTCGCCGTACCCGGCCAGGCCGACCAGGTCGAGCACCTCCTCGGCCCGGCCTGAGCGGCGCTCCTCGCGGGTCAGCCCGTACGCGACGTTGTCCCGTACGGACAGATGGGGGAAGAGCGCGCCCTCCTGCGGGACCGTGACGACGTGCCGCCGCTCGGGCGGCGTGTGCGTGCCCGGCCCGGCGACCACGCGGCCGTCGACGGAGATCTCGCCGGCGTCGAGCCGTTCGAAGCCCGCCACGCACCGCAGCAGCGTGGTCTTGCCGCAGCCGGACGGGCCGAGCACGGCGGTGAGCGTGCCGCCGGGCACGGCGAGGTCCGCCCCGCCGAGCGCGGTCACCGCGCCGTAGCGCTTGACGATTCCCCGCAGGTCCAACTGGCTCATCGTGAAGTCTCCGCGGTGAGTATGCCGGTGCGCGCGGTGAGCAGCCACGCGGGCACCGATGACAGCAGCACGAGCAGCGCCGCGTAAGGGGCCGCCGCCGCGTACGCGGCCACGGTGGTGTGCGTCCACAGCTCGGTGGCCAGGGTGTCGACGCCCGTCGGCCGCAGCAGCAGCGTGGCGGGCAGTTCCTTCATGCAGGTCAGGAAGACCAGCGCGGCGCCCGCGCCGATGCCGGGCAGGACGAGCGGCAGCGTCACCGTGCGCAGCACGGCCACCGGCCCGCGCCCGAGCGAGCGGGCCACGTCCTCCAGCACCGGCGGCGCCTGCGCGGCGGCCCCGGTGACGGCGGCGAGGGCGAGCGGCAGGAACAGGGCGGCGTAGCCGAGCGCCAGCAGCCAGGTCGTCTGGTAGATCGGGTACGCGAGCGTGACCCCGAACGACACCAGCGACAGCCCGATCACCACGCCGGGCAGCGCGTGGCTGACGTAGGCGAGCCGGTCGAGCAGGGTCGCGAGCGGTCCCGGCGCCTTGGCCGTCAGCAGGCCGAGCGGCAGCGCGAGCGCCATGGTGAGCGCGGCCCCGGCGAGTGACAGCCAGAGCGAGTTGCCCATGGCGGCGGCCACCTCCGCCCACGCGCCCGGACGGGAGACGCCCTGGAGCATCCGGAGGCCGAGGCTGAGCGCGGTGACGCCGAGCGCGAGCCCCGCCAGGACGGCCAGCGCGGCGGCGGCGGGCCAGCGGGCCCGCCCGAGCCGCTGCCGGGCCGCGGTCCTGCGCGTGCCGCCGAGGTGCGCGTACCGGGCGCCGCGGCGGCGGGTGACGGTCTCCCCCGCGAGCACCAGCATGGTCAGCACCACCAGCACGGTGGACAGCACCAGCGCGCCGGTGCGGTCGAAGCCCAGGTCGAAGGCGACGAACACGGCCCGGGTGAAGGTGTCGGTGCGCACGATCGACACCGCGCCGAAGTCCGACAGCACGTACAGCGCCACCAGCAGCGCCCCGCCGGCGTAGGCGGGCCTGATCTGCCGCAGCGTCACGCCGGTGAACGTGCGCCACGCGCTCCTGCCGAGCGAGCGCGACACCTCCTGCTGCGACGGGTCGGCGTTGACGAGCGCCGCCGCGACGGGCAGGAAGACGTACGGGTACGAACAGAGGGTCAGCACCAGCGCGGCCGCCCAGAAGCCCTCGAACCCGTCCACCGACGACCGCCAGGCGAACGCGGCGATGTAGGTGGGCACGGCCAGCGGCAGCGCCGCCAGCACCGCGAACAGCCGCCTGCCCGGCAGGTCGGTGCGTACGACGAGGAACGCCGACGCCACGCCCAGGACGGTGCAGGCCACGGTCACGACGGCCGCCAGGCCCACGGTCAGGACGGCCAGCCGGGCCGTCCGGGCGGTGAGCACCTCTTCCGCGATCCGCGCCCATCCGGCCTCGGCCGTCCTGACTGTCAGGTAGGCCACCGGGACGAGCGCGACCGCCACCGTCACCACCGAGAGGGCGAGCAGCAGCGGCCGGCGCGTGCGCGTGCGCATCACTACGGGACGAGCCCCGATTCCTTGATCAGCGCGATCGTGGCCTCCAGCTCGTCGAGGTCGTTGAGGTCCACGTCGGGCGCGGTCAGCTGGTCGAGCGGCGGCACGAACGCGGGCGGGGCGACGCCGTCCACGACCGGGTACTCGTACGTCTGCTCGGCGAAGTACTTCTGCGCGTCCGCGCCGAGCAGGTACGTGACGAACGCCCGCACGTCGGGGTCCTCGGCGGCCTTCTTGAGCACGCCCACCCCGGCCACGTTCACCAGCGCGCCGGTGTCGCCGCCGGGGAAGAAGTGCAGCTTGGCCTTGAGCGTGTCCGGCGTGGTGCCGCGCTCCTTGGCCAGCTCGCCCAGGTAGTAGTGGTTGATGAGGCCGATGGCGATCTTGCCTCCGTCGACCTCCTCCAGGATCGGGCCGTTGCCCTCGCGGATCTGCGGTTCGTTGGCCTGGAGCCCGGTCAGGAACTCCTTGGCCTTCTCCTCGCCGTGCTGGACCCGGATCGCGGTGACGAACGCCTGGAACGAGGCGTTGGTCGGGGCCACGCCGACCTTGCCCTTCCACTGCGGCCCGGTGAGGTCGAAGACCGACTTGGGCAGGTCCGCTTCTCGCACGAGGTCGGGGTTGTAGACCAGGACCCGCGAGCGGGCGGTGACGCCGACCCACTCCTTGCTGCCGGCCCGGTACGTCTCGGGCACCTTGCCGGTCAGGTCGTCGGGGAGCGGGGCGAACATGCCCTTCTTGGCCACCGCGCCCAGCGCACCCGCGTCCTGGGCGAAGAACGCGTCGGCGGGCGAGCGGTCTCCCTCCTCCAGGAGCTGGCCGGCCATGGCGGCGGTGTTGCCGTATCTCGCCTCGACGGTGATGCCACTCTCTTGGCTGAAACGTTCCAAAAGCGGTTTGACCAGCGACTCGCTGCGACCGCTGTAAACGGTGATCTTCTTGTCTCCGCCGGAGGCGGGGTCGCTCTCGGGCGCGCCACCACAGGCGGCCGGCCCGAGCATCAACGCGCTCGCGAGCAGCACGGTCAGAGTGAGGGGACGTCTCATGAGCCGTTAGCTTAGCCTCACCTAATTTTCTTGTCGATGGGTGGGGGCACCCGAAACCACCGTGACCTGGCGTCAGACGCCGGGGACCAGCCGCGACAGGCGCTCGGGGTCGGCGATCACGTCGATGGCCGCGATCCGGCCGTCCGTGACGGTGAACGCCATGATGGACAGCGGCCGGTCCTTCGCCACGACGACCACGCCGGCCGTACCGTTGACGAGCGCCGGCCGGACGAACGGCGAGAACCGCCCGAACGTGACCGCCTGCTCCGCGACCGTTCCGGCGCCGTGGAAGACGACCGTGTGGCGGGCGCGCGCCACGCCGCCGTCGGAACGCAGCACGACTTCGGGGTCGAGTACGGAGACGAGCGCGTCGAAGTCGCCGTCACGGGCGGCGGCGAAGAACGCGTTCACCACGTCGCGCTGACGGGCCGGATCCGGGTCCGGCACCGGAGCCTGCCCGCGCACCCGGCGCCGCGCGCGGCTGGCGAGCTGGCGCGCCGCCGCCGGTGACCGGTCGAGCAGCGGCGCGATCTCCTCGAACGGCACCGCGAACATGTCGTGCAGCACGAACGCCAGCCGCTCGGCCGGCGACAGCGTCTCCAGGACCACCAGCAGCGCAAGCCCGACCGAGTCCGCCAGCAGCGCCTCGTGCTCGGGGTCCACGCCCGACTCCGGGCTGATGACCGGATCGGGGATGCCCGCGCCGAGCGGCTCCTCGTCGCGCCGCTGCCGCGAACGCAGCACGTTGAGACACACGCGGCCCACCACCGTGGTCAGCCACGCCGCCAGGTTGGCCACCTCACCGGTGTCGGCGCGGCTCGCCCGCAGCCAGGTCTCCTGGACGGCGTCGTCCGCCTCGCTCAGCGAGCCCAGCATCCGGTAGGCCACCGCGCGCAGACGGCCGCGTTCCTCCTCGAAACACGCCGTCATCAGCTGGCGCTCGTTCACCGTGTCACATTCCTTCCCCGTCAGGTGTCGGCGTAGTGGACCCCACCCGATGGACTACTGGAGCAAACCATGACATCTCTGATTCTGGTCACCGGCGGCACCGGTACTCTCGGCCGCCTCGTCGTACCGCTCCTGCGGTCCGCCGGCCACCAGGTGCGCGTCCTCGGCCGGCGCGGCGGCGACGTGACCGCAGACCTGCTCACGGGCGAGGGCGTCCAGCCCGCCGTGGACGGCGCCGACACCGTCCTGCACCTGGCGGGCGGCCCCAAGAACGACGACGTGATGACCCGCAACCTGGTCCAGGTCGCCGCGCGTGCGGAGGTGCGGCACCTGGTGCACATCTCGGTGATCGGCGCGGACCGCGTGCCGCTGGCCTGGTTCCGCTACCAGCGGGACGCCGAGCGGGCCGTGATGGACTCGGGCGTCCCCTGGACGATGCTGCGCGCCGCCCAGTTCCACGACCTCGTGCTCAAGGCGGTGACGCCGATGGCCAAGCTCCCCGTGGTCCCGGTCCCCGGCGGGCTCAGGTTCCAGCCGGTGGACGCCCGCGACGTCGCCGCCCGCCTCGCGGACCTGACCGTCGGCCCGCCGTCCGACCTGGTGCCGGATCTCGCCGGGCCGAAGGTGTACGGGATGGGCGAGCTGGTGCGCGGCTACCTGGCGGTGGCGGCCAGGGGCAAGCGGCGGCCGATGCTGCCGGTCCGGATGCCGGGCAAGGCGGGCCGCGCCTACCGGGCGGGCGACAACCTGTCGCTGGAGGCCGAGCTGGGCAAGCGCACGTGGGAGGAGTTCCTGGCCGAGCGGGTGCGCTAGAAATCGTTGGACAGCGCGCGGACGAGCGGGAGATCGTGGGCCGCATGCGACAGGAGGACATCTGGGACGCCGAGACCGCCCGGCGCTACGACACGCCGGGCACCGGCATGTTCGCGCCCGAGGTGCTGGAGCCGACGGTCGGACGCCTGGCCGAGCTCGCGGGCGGCGGCCGGGCGCTCGAGTTCGCCATCGGGACCGGCCGCGTCGCCGTGCCGCTGGCCGAGCGGGGGGTGAGCGTCACCGGCATCGAGCTCTCCCTTCCGATGATCGACCAACTGCGGACGAAAGCGGACGAGGAGACCATCCCCGTGATCGCCGGCGACATGACGACGGCCGTCGCCCCGGGCACGTACACGCTGGTCTACCTCGTCTACAACACCATCTCCAACCTGCTCACGCAGGCCGGGCAGGTCGAGTGCTTCCGCAACGCCGCCCGTCACCTCGCGCCCGGCGGCCGGTTCGTCATCGAGCTCTGGGTGCCCGAGCTGCGCAAGCTCCCGCCGGGGCAGCGGGCCACGGTCTTCCACAGCGAGGCCGGCTACATCGGTCTCGACACCTACGACGTGCTGGCGCAGCACGTCGTCTCGCACCACTTCGAGTTCGACGACGGCAGGCAGGCCCGGCTGTTCCGCAGCCCGCACCGCTACATCTGGCCCGCCGAGCTCGACCTCATGGCGCAGCTGGCCGGGTTCGAGCTGGAGAGCAGGCATGCCGACTGGTCCGGCGCCGCCTTCACCGCCGAGTCGCGTTCGCACGTGTCGGTCTACCGCCTTCCCGGCTGACCGCGGATCCGTTCCGGACGATCTCGCCGGAGCCGTCACGCCCCGGCCCGGGGACGGAATCCCCGACCGCTGACCGGTCAGCGCCGGGCGGTGGTGATGACGCGCTCGGTGAGCGTCATGAGCATGGCCGGGGAGGCGAGGTCCAGCGCCGGGTCGCGGCGGAGCACCGCCTCCTGCATCCGGCGCAGCCCCGGCCCCGGCTCGATGCCCAGGTCGCCGACCATGACAGACCGGGTGTCCCGGTAGACCGCGAGAGCCTCCGACGCCCGGGACGCCCGGTACAGCGCCAGCATGAGCTGGGCCCGGGCCCGTTCCCGCAGCGGGTGGGACAGGGTGTGGGCGGTGAGCATCGGCACCAGCGCGCGGTGGTCACCGGCGGCGAGGCGGAGGTCGGCGTGGTCCTCCAGCGCCATGAGGCGCTCCTCTTCCAGGCGTGCGGCCTCGACCTGGGCCCACGGAGCGGTGATGCCGGTCAGCGCGCCGCCCCGCCAGAGCGTCAGAGCGTGCTGGAACAGCCTGTCGGCAGTCGCCGCCTCGCCCCGGGCCCGCGCGGCGCCCGCCCGGCCGCTCAGCAGCGTGAACAGATGGGCGTCGACGTTCTCCCGCTCCACGTTCAGCCGGTATCCGCCGGCGACGGTCGTGATGACCTCGTTCTCCTGGTGCCTGGAGAGCAGGTCGCGGATCTTCGACACGACGATGTGCAGTTGCTTGGCCGCCGTCGCCGCCGTGCTCTGCCCCCAGACGTCTGCCAGCAGCTGTTCGGCGGGAACCACGTGGCCGGCGCTCAGCGCCAGCCGGGCCAGCAAGCCGACCCGCCGCTCACCGGCCACCTTGACCGGTTCGTCATCCGCCGTGACCTCCCATGGTCCGAGGATCTTGATTTTCAGTGCCATCCGGGCCCCCCTGTGTCGGCCGCAGCTTGATCGCAACTCTAGGGAGGCGGGCGGCGGGCCGGTGTCCGGCGAACGCCCTACAGCGTGGCCTCCGTGTGGTCGAGCGTCTGGTTGAGCTCGGCGAGCGTGATGACGCCGTCGTCGATGGCGCGGGTGACGAGGTCGCTCTTGGTGCGGGCGGCCCTGCCGACGTTGGCGTACTTGACGCGTACGCGCGCGATGTAGGTCTCGACGGTCTTGACGGTGATGTTGAGCTTCGCGGCGACGAGGTCCTTGGACGAGGAGACGAACCACGCCCGCAGCACCTCGGTCTCGCGCTGGGACAGGCGCGGCCGGTCCGGGGACTGGTCCGCGGCGAGCGCCCCGGACAGCGACGGCGCGGTGTAGGGCTCTCCCCGCGCCGCGGCCCTGATGGCCGTCACCAGGTGCTCGGGACCCTCCCGCTTGGTCAGGTAGGCGAGCGCGCCGAGGTCGACGCACTTGATCGCGGTGGCGTCGTCGGTGTGCTGGGAGTAGACGACCACGCGCCTGCCGCTGTGGACCAGCCTGCGCAGCTCGCCGAAGTCCGGCCTGCCGGGGACCAGCTCCAGATCGAAGATCACCACGTCGGCGGCGGCGCCCGGCCCGGTCCACACGTCGGCGAGTCGCTCCCCCGCGTCGATGAGGTCGATCGGCGGCGCGGCCTCGGCGCACCAGGCGCTGACGCCCGCGGAGATGGCCGCGTGATCATCGACGATCACCGCGGTGATCACCTCGTCGCCGGCGCGGTGGGCTGCCATCGGACCTCCATCCATACCGTTTCGTCATTGCGCAGCGTCTCGACCAGCACTCCCGGCGTCGCCGGATCCGGCACGTCCACCTCGCCGCTGTCGGCGACGACGCTCACCGACACCAGGTCCGCGCTGCCCACGACGGTGACCCTGGCCCGGGAGGCGGCGGTGGCGAGCACGGTCAGCACCGGCTCGGTGAGATCGCGCCGGACGGCCACGGGGGGCGTCGGCCACTGCCCGCGCGTGTCCAGCTCCACCTCGACGCCCTTGCGGTCGGCGACGTCGGCGCAGTGGCGCAGCTCGTGTACCAGGGGGTCGGCGACGGTGTCGGTCTCGGCGAACAGCCGCCGCATCCGGGCCGCCTCGATGGCGCACAGCCGCTGGACGGCAGGATCGTCCGGCCGGAGCGAGTTGTCGGCGAACCCCTCCAGCAGCGGGATCGTGCTCGCCGATAGCTCGGTGAACCGCTGCTGCCTGCGGCGGTGCGACGCCGCCGCGACGGCTTCCACCACGCGCACCCGTTCGAGCTCCCGCTGGGCGGTGGTCGCCGCCGCGCTGAGGCCGCGGAGCACGGCCGCGCCCACGGCCACGCAGAGCGGAAAGCCGATCACGGTCACCGAGCCGGTGGCGAACCGGGCCAGGGCCTGCCGGTCGGGCTCGTCGAACAGGAACAGGTGGAGCAGGGCGACGAGCTCGTGAGCGGCCAGGAACCCCGCCGAGGTCCGCAACGGGCGGTCGAGCAGCACGGTGAAGCCCGCCCAGTTCGCCGCGCCGAAGATCCAGTCGGTGGTGGTGGACGTCCGCCCGTCCGGCAGCGTCGCGTACGAGAGAGCGGACGCGGCGAGCACCACGGCGACGGCGGCCCAGCGCAGCCGGTTCCACGGGCGCCGCCGGACCAGCAGCACGGCCTCGCAGGCGAGCACGGCCGCCAGCATCGCGAGAGCCACGACCTGGGCGACCGGCCACTCGTACACGTCCCAGTGGCGCATCAGATTGGCGCCGCCGAGACCGCCGGCTATCGCCACGGCGACGAGCAGCGTCGCTATCCGGAGGCCGCGTTTGAGCTGGGCTCCGGTCCGCTCCCCGGCGGCGTCAGTCATGGCCGGCCGGCCATTCGAGCCGCACTCGGGTGCCCTCGCCCTCGGCGGAGACGACGGTGGCCGTGCCTCCGATGCGGGTCATCCTGCCGCGCACGGACTCGCGGATGCCGCGGCGGTGGCCCGGGACGTCTTCCAGGGAGAATCCCTTTCCCTCGTCGATGATGTCGAGCCGCAGCGACTGGGAGTCCCCGCGCAGGCGGACGGTCGCCCGTGTCGTGCCCGAGTGGCGTCGCACGTTGGTGAGCGCCTCGCGCGCCGCGTCGGCGATGGGCGCCGCGACCCCCGCCGGGAGTGGTAAGCGTGCCGGCAGGTCGAACTCCACGGAGAGCTGAGCGGCGTCGAGGTCGGCCCTGAGCAGGTCGACGAGGTCGGCCGGGCGGGGCGTCCGCCTGCTGTCGGAACGCAGCCTGTCGAGGTCGCGGCGGGCCTGCGGGCCGAGCCAGGCGGAGTCGGAGCGCACCTGCCCGGTGCCGACCATCAGGAGGGTCGTCGCGGCCGTGTCGTGCAGGGCGTTGGCGAGCTCGCGTTCCTCGGCGCGGACGACCGCCGCCGCCTGCGCGGCGGCACGCGCCCGGGCGGCCTCGGCCGCCATCCGGTCGGCCCTGTCTGCGGCCTGCCGCAGGAGGGTCCAGGCGGCTCTGGACAGCGCGGCCGCCGGCACCGCCCAGAGGTTGCCTCTGATCACACTCGGGTCCGGCACCGCCATGGCGACGATGACGGCCGCCCCGCCTCCGGCCACCAGAGCCACGGCGGCTCCCACGGGCAGCGAGGTGTGCCACTGCCACGTCACGCACGCGAAGGTGACCAGGAGCCGTGACCAGCCGAAATTGGTGTCCTCAAGGGCGCCGGTCCAGGTGACGCTCGCAGTCAGGGTCAGCAGGACGATCACGTCGGGGGCGAGCAGCGCGTCCCCCCGGCCCCGGCGCAGCCACCATACGTAGCCGCACGTCCACACCGCCGCGACGGCGACCATCGAGGCGGTGGCCGCGAAGTGCTCCGGGGACGCCCTGAACAGGGCGACAGCGCAGATCGGCACCAGCGTCGCCAGGCGCACGGCGGCCGCGTAACGGCGGCCGAACCGCACCAGCAGCCGTGCCGCTTCCTCCGCCACACCGGTCACCTCGCCCCCACCGCACGCGGCCCTCGTCGTGAGGCAGCCTAATGACTCGGCCTGCCCGGCCGGAACACGTCGATCGACAAGGGCGCCGGTTCACGAGCCCGGCATGATCTCGGGGGACGTCCGGAAGATTCGTCGTGATCGCTACGGCTCCGACATGGCCTTCGTCGCCCGCATGGCGCAGCTGGCCGGGTTCGAGCTGGAGAGCAGGCATGCCGACTGGTCCGGCGCCGCCTTCACCGCCGAGTCGCGTTCGCACGTGTCGGTCTACCGCCTTCCCTCCTGACCGCACAATTTCCCCGGAGTTGGCACGGACTGCGGGCTTGCCTTGTCCCAGGGGCGGGAACCCTGGTTCACCGGGGGACAAGGAAGGCGTTGTCATGAAGATCGTGGTAATCGGCGGGACGGGCCTGATCGGGTCGAAGCTCGTGACCAGGCTCGGCGAGTACGGGCACGAGGCGGTGGCGGCGGCGCGGAACACCGGGGTCGACACCCTCACGGGCGAAGGGCTCGCCGAGGTCCTGTCCGGCGCGGCCGTGGTGATCGACGTGTCGAACTCCCCGTCGTTCGAGGAGAGCGCCGTCATGCAGTTCTTCGAGACCTCCACCCGCAACCTGCTCGCCGCGGAGTCCGAAGCCGGCGTCGGGCATCACGTCGCGCTGTCGGTGGTGGGCACCGAGCGGCTGCCGGACAGCGGCTACTTCCAGGCCAAGCTCGCCCAGGAGCGGCTGATCGAGAAGGCGGGGATCCCGTTCTCGCTCGTGCACGCGACCCAGTTCTTCGAGTTCACCCGGACGATCGCCGACGCCGCCTCCACCGACGGCCGCACCGTACGGATCGCGCCGGTGCTCTACCAGCCCATCGCGGGCGACGAGGTCGCCAAGGAGGTCGGCAGGACCGCGGTGGGGTCGCCGCTGAACGGCAGGGTCGAGATCGCCGGGCCGGAGCAGTTCAGGATGGACGAGTTCTTCCGCGACGCGCTCGCCGCCTGGGGCGACCCCCGCCAGGTGGTCACCGACCCGGACGCTCGCTACTTCGGGGCCGAGCTGCACGAGCGTTCGCTGGTGCCGGGCGAGGGCGCGGTGCTCGGCGAGATCCGCTACGCCGACTGGCCGGGCCGCGTGTAGCCCGTCGGCCCTCGTTTCGAGATTTCTCTTAGTGATTGCGGGCGGATGACCGCGTCCCCCAGGCTCTGTGCACAATAGCCATCGGCCGGGCTCGACCGGCGGCTGGGGGACGATGAACGGGTACTCGGAACTGCAACTCGGACCGCTGGACGAGGTCAGGGCGACGGTGGCGCTGCACCCCGGCGTCAGCCTGCTGTCGCTGGCCGCGGGCAGCGTGGGCGGCCGGCCGCACGGTGTGCCCGGTCACTGGCGGCGCGGGGTGGCCGGCGTGATCGGCGAGGACGCGGCCGCGCTGAAGCCGCTGTTCGACCCGTACTGCTCGATCATCCCCGACTGCCTGACGGCGACGGCCACGATGGTCGAGGGCGACGTCGAGACCTATCTGGAGATGCTTGAGGACCTGGACCCGGCGACCCTGATCAGGGAACTGGAGGCCGAGTTCGGGGCCGGGGCGCCGGTCCACTGGCAGCCCGTCGTGGACCGCCCGCGGGCGTGGCTCCGCGTCTACGCGCGGCTGATGCGCAGGCTGTGGGAGGACTTCGCGCCGACGTGGCACCGCGCCGGCGGGCTGCTCGGCAAGGAGCGCGAGCGGGTGGGCGTCGCGGCGGTCACCGGCGCTCTGGAGGCCGTGCTCACCGGCCTGAACAGCAGGTTCAGGTTCGGCGGCACCTCCATCAGGCTGCCGGACCAGCAGGGCCGGCGGTTCGACACCTGGGCGGCAGGAAGCTGACGTTCGTGCCGGTCGTCTCCGGTCACGGCGCGTGCCTGTTCTCCTTCGACCGGCCGGGGCTGGCGTGGATCGGCTACCCCGTGCCCGCCGTGGGCCTGCTCTGGTCCGGCCACGAGGCGGAGAGCGACGAGAAGGACAGCCTGGCCCTGACGGTGGGCCGGGTGCGCGCCACGATACTGAGGGCGGGCCGGGTGCCGCTCACCATGGGCGAGCTGGCCGGCCTCCTGAGCTGCACCCCGGCCACGGCCAGCTACCACTGCGACCAGTTGCAGGCGGCGGGCCTCCTGGAGCGCGAGCGGCACGGCCGCCACGTGCGCATCGGTCTGACCTCACGGGGCGAGGCCCTGGTCGATTTGATGAGCTGACTGTTAGGCGGGTTTCGAAAAGATCGAATACCCCGTGCCTCTTCCCTAGGTTGTGCCATCGACCGGTGCGTACCGGTCGTGACACCACTCTCCCCAAGGGGCACACCCATGCGTACATCCATGAAGACGGTGGCCGTCGTGGCGCTCGGCGGCGCGCTGACGCTCACCCCGGCGACTGTCGCCGTCGCCGCCACGGCGTCCACCTCCGCCACGACCGTCTCCGCCGCCGGCGAGCTGCTGCGGGCCGGCGAGACCCTCAAAGCCGGCCAGTCCCGGCGCTCCCCCGACGGCCGCTACCTGCTGGTCATGCAGGAGGACGGCAACCTCGTCCTTTACCGGCGCGGAACCGGCAAGGGCCTGTGGAGCACCAGGACGACCGGCTCCCGCAAGGGCGCGTTCGCGACCATGCAGACCGACGGCAACTTCGTCGTCTACGACGCCGCCGGCAAGGCCGTGTGGCACAGCGGCACCACCAGGCCGGGCTCGTTCCTGGCCGTGCAGAACGACGGCAACCTGGTCGTCTACAGCAAGGCGGGCGACGCCGTGTGGGACCGCATGTCCGGCCTGGACAACCTGCTGCGCCCCGGCGACACGCTCCGGCCCGGTCAGCTGCGGCGGTCCACCGACCGCCGCTACCGGCTGGAGATGCAGCGCGACGGGAACCTCGTCCTCTACAGCAGCGCGGACAAGGCACTGTGGAGCACCAGGACCACCGGCTCCCGCAAGGGCGCGTTCGCGACCATGCAGACCGACGGCAACTTCGTCGTCTACGACGCCGCCGGCAAGGCCGTGTGGCACAGCCGCACGACCACGCCCGGTGCCTTCCTGGCCGTGCAGAACGACGGCAACGTGGTGATCTACGTCAGGTCGGGCGGCAAGGCGCTCTGGTCCACGCGCACCGGCCGCTGACGCGGGGGCGGCTACGGCTCTGACATGGCTCCCGTCGGCCGGACGGGCTCGGCGGGGCCGGGACGGGGCGGGTTCCTGGGCGGTAGTGCGGCGATCAGGAAGGGGATGACCACGAGCGAGGACAGGGCCCACACGCTGTGGAACTGCCACCAGCCCATCCCGGTGAACATCTGGACGCGCAGGTAGCCGGCCGCCGCCCAGGCGCTGGTCACCGTGATCACCGGCCAGGTGGCGCGGCCGGCGCGGGCCAGGAGGTAGGGCACCGGCCACATCAGGTACTGGGCGCCGAGCCGGTAGGTCAGGATGAGGAAGACGAGCAGCAGGACCAGGGTCAGGTCGACCGGGTCGGCCCCGCGCCACCACCACCCGGCCGCGAGCAGCCCCGCGACCAGCACGAGCGTGCCGATCCTGCCGAGGACGGACGAGACGTCCTGGTCGCCGCCCGTGACCAGGGCGGTCCAGCCCCAGTCGCCCACCACCGGGCGCGTCGACATGATGGCCTTGCCCAGGTCGACGAGCCCGGTGACCGGCGTGTCCAGGAACACCGCGCTGCTGAGCAGCCACAGCCCGGGAACGGCCGCGGTCCAGCCGAGCACCACCAGGCGGCGCGACCCCGCGACGGCGAGCACCACTCCCGGCACGAGCAGCACCGACCAGTTGGTGCAGGCCACCGACAGGCCGACGAGCACGCCGGCCCAGTGGGCGCGCCCGGCGCGGGCGGCGACCAGCGCGGCCACCCCGAAGACCAGGGTGAGCGGCGGGAACTGGCCGTGGATGCCGCTCACCATGATGCCGAGCGGCACGCACGCGTACTGGAAGCCCCGCAGCGCCCCGCGCTCGCCGGCGAGCTTGGCCACCAGCGGGATCAGCGCGAGGTCGGCCAGCACGGGGACGATCCGGCCCGACCAGTTCCAGGAGAGCCCGATGAGGTCGCCCAGCTCCTTCTGGCCCGCCAGCACGTAGGCGAGGAAAGGCAGGAAGTGCCAGCCGCCGTCGCGCATGTGGGTGGTCGGGTTGCGGCCTTCGAGCACCTCGGCGGCCGCCATCGAGAAGTCGTTGGCGAAGTCGTACGGCTGGGCGGGGTCCTGCGCGGCCCAGGCCATCGCGATGATCCGGAGCACGGCCCCGACCGCCAGCGCCGCCCACAGCGGCGGCGCCCAGCCGCGCCGTTGTGCGGCCAGCGCCAGGACCAGGCCGGCCACAAGGGGAGGGCCCACCACCAGAGCTGGGCTCACGTACACTCCTCCAACTGCCTCGCGGTCGGTCGACAGGACGACAAAGACCGTAGCCTACGCAGGGAGTCCAAGCGTTTGCTGGGAATGCCCTCCGCATCGCCAGAACCGATGCGGGTCCACCCTCCGGATGCCGGTATCGTCGCTGGGACCTGAGGGAAAGGAATGCCAGGAGATGCCGGAGGTGGGCGGGGCCCGCGTGCTCGTCACGGGCGGAGCGGGGTTCATCGGAAAGCGGTTGGTGGCGGCGCTGCTCGCCGAGAAGGCCGAGGTGACGGTCGTCGACCTCAACCCGCACCCGGATCCCGGCGTGGTGTCCGTCGTGGGCGACCTGCGCGATCCCGGGGTGCGCGAGCGGGCGGTGACGGCCGGGCTCGACGCGGTGGTCCACCTCGCCGCCGTCACGTCGGTGCTCCGCTCGGTGGAAGACCCGGCCGGAACGTACCAGACCAACGTCGAGGCCACGGCGGGGCTGCTGGAGCTCGCCAGGGAGCGCGGGGTGCCGCGGTTCCTGCTGGCGTCCACCAACGCCGTCACCGGCGACGTGGGCGGCGTCCGGATCAGCGAGAGCCTGGCGCTGCGCCCGCTCACGCCGTACGGCGCGACCAAGGCCGCGGGCGAGATGCTGCTCAGCGCCTATTCCGGCGTCTACGGCATGCGCACGAGCGCGCTGCGCTTCGCCAACGTGTACGGGCCGGGGATGCTCCACAAGGACAGCTTCGTCCCGAGGCTGATGCGGGCCGCCGCCGAGGGTAGGGGGGTCCAGGTGTACGGCGACGGCGCCCAGCTACGCGACTACGTCCACGTCGACGACGTCGTGCAGGCGATCCTGCTCGCCTGGCGCGAGGACCACGACGGTCCCCTGATCGTCGGGTCCGGCACGTCGGTGAGCGTGCACGACCTGATCGACGCGGCGCGGACGGTCACCGGTGCGCCCATCCCGGTCGAGCACGTACCCGCGAAGCAGGGGGAGATGCCGGCGGTCGTGCTCGACATCTCGGCGGCGAAGGCCCTCGGATATCAGCCTCGCCACGATTTGACCTCGGGAATGGCCACAGTATGGCCGGACTTCACGCCATCTGCAGCAGAATGATCTGCGGCTAAAAGCGACAAACCGGAGGAAGACGCATGACGAGCCCGGAGACACCGGTGGACATCGACGCCGCCGCGATGGCGGAGTTCACCTCGGAATACGGCTCGGACCTGCCTCCCATCGCGATCGTCATCGCCGCGTACAACGAAGAGCGCAGCATCGGCGCCACGGTGAACGGCATCCCGGCGGTCATCGACGGGATGGAGACCGCGACCATCGTGGTCGTCGACGGCTCCACCGACCGCACGGCGGCCGAGGCGCGCAAGGCCGGGGCCATGGTCTGCGACGTCCCCGCGAACCGCGGGCAGGGCGCCGCGCTGCGGCTCGGCTACCGTCTGGCCCGCGAGAGCGGCGCCCGCTACATCGTGACCACCGACGCCGACGGTCAGTACGACCCGGCCGACATCAAGCGGGTGCTCGCCCCGGTGCTGCGCGGGGAGGCCGACTTCGCGACCGGTTCCCGCGTGCTGGGGCGGCAGGAGACCCACGACAGGGTCCGCCGCCTCGGCGTGCACGTGTTCGCGTTCCTGATCAGCCGGTTCACCGGCCAGCGGATCACCGACACCTCGTTCGGCCTGCGGGCGATGCGGGCGGAGGTGACCGGGGCGGTCACGCTCACCCAGCCGCAGTACCAGTCGTCCGAGCTGCTGATCGGCGTGATCTCGCGGGGGTTCCGGGTCGTGGAGGTGCCGGCCACCATGCGACTGCGCGCGGCCGGCACCACCAAGAAGGGCGGCAACCTCGTCTACGGCTACCGCTACTCGCGGGTCGTGCTCGGGACCTGGCTCCGTGAGCGCCGCCGGCCGGCTTCGTCGCCCTCCTCTGCGGGCTCGGCGCCCTCCTCACCCGAGCGGGTGTCGGCGAAGACGAAGTAGTGGAACAGGAAGAACTTCGCCACGAACAGCAGCCCGTAGATCCCCAGGAAGACGGCCCCCACGAAGATCACCCGGGGGCCGTCGGTGTCGAAGATCTGGTGTCCCACCCGGTCGGCGACCCCGGTGCCCCATGACGCGATGACCAGCCCCACCACCGCGGTCAGCCAGTACGGGAGCAGCTCGCGCAGCGGCTTGGGCCGGCCGCGCAGCTTCCAGGCCCACCACCGGTTGAGCACGTAGTTGACGACGGCGCCGAGCCCCCACGCGACCACGGAGGCGGCCGACGGGCCGAGAAGCTCCAGCCCGTAGACCGTCAGCAGCGTGATCTCGCTGACCACGCCCGCCACCACCGAACCGATCGCGTAGCGCCCGAAGATGCGCGGGAGAGCTCCCCGCAGAAGACGACGAACCTGGATCACGACGCCGCGTGCCCCCGGTCGCCGGGCACCCGGAAGACGCCGAGGATCGACTGGCCGAACGGGATCGGCAGAACCCGGTCGAGCACCCGGGTGACCGGGACCAGGACCTTGTCGTACAGGCCGACGGCGCCCGCCTTGGGCGAGCCCGCCTTGCCCAGCCGCACCGCGGCCCACCAGGCGATCCCGCCCAGCAGGTTGACCGGGCGGGACAGCTCCACCTCCAGCCCGGCGCGCACCGCGGCGTCCCTGAGCGTGGCCGGGGTGTAGCGGCGGAAGTGACCGACCTTGCGGTCGAAGTCGCCGTACAGGCTCTGGTAGGCGGGCACCCACAGCACGAGCGTGCCGCCCGGGGTGACCGAGCGGCCGAGGAGGGTGAGGAGGGCGGCGTCGTCCTCGAAGTGCTCCAGCACGTTGATGGCGATCGCGGTCTCGACCGGGCGGTCCAGGCTGGCTCCGCAGGCGAGGTCGAACTGGGCCGCCTCCACCTCGCCGCGGCCGGCGAAGCGGGCCTTCATCACCTTGACCGCGTCGGGGTCGACGTCGGTGACCACGAGCCGGTCCAGGCCGGTGAACTGGCTGGCGAACTCGCCCAGCCCGGCCCCCACCTCCAGCACGCTGCGCCCGCAGTGGGGGGCGATCAGGTCGAACTGGTAACGGCGGTAGCGCGGCTTGTCGTGGCCGCCTTCCTCCCGCTCCGCGGTGCGGCCCGTGGCCCGGGCGAACGCGCCTTCCTCAGCGCTCACCGCCTCTCTCCGCCCAGGGCGCCGCGCCAGTCGACCCGGGGCTGCATGGCGTCGAGGTCGACCCGCTCGGCGTAGCGCTTGGTCACGTCGAACAGCGAGGTGATCAGCGTGTCGGAGAGCAGGTGGGGTTCGAGGCCGAGCTCCACCAGGCCGCTGTGGACGACCTTGTAGTAGTGCTCCTCCTTCTCGACCCTGGGGTTGTCGAGGTTGTTGATCGTCACCTCGTCGGGGAAGCTCCGCGCGACGGTCTCGGCGATGTCGGCGACCGACATGGACTCGGTCATCTGGTTGAACACGCGGAACTCGCCGCGCTCGGCCGGGTTCTCGCAGGCGAGCTGGATGCAGCGGACGGTGTCGCGGATGTCGATGATGCCCCGCGTCTGGCCGCCCTTGCCGTAGACGGTGAGGGGGTGGCCGAGCACCGCCTGGACGACGAACCTGTTGAGGACCGTGCCGAACACCGCGTCGTAGTCGAACCTGGTGGCGAGCCGGTCGTCGAGCGCGGTCTCCGGGGTCTGCTGGCCGTACACGACGCCCTGGTTGAGGTCGGTCGCGCGCAGGCCCCAGATCCGGCAGGCGAACTCCATGTTGTGGCTGTCGTGCACCTTCGACAGGTGGTAGAACGACCCCGGCCGCTTGGGGTAGAGCACCCGGTCCTTGCGCCCCTTGTGCTCGACCTCCAGCCAGCCTTCCTCGATGTCGATGTTGGGGGTGCCGTACTCGCCCATGGTGCCGAGCTTGACCAGGTGGATCTCGGGGTCGATCTCGGCGATGGCGTAGAGCACGTTCAGCGTGCCCGCCACGTTGTTGACCTGCGTGTAGACGGCATGCTTGCGGTCGATCATCGAGTAGGGGGCGGCCCGCTGCTCGGCGAAGTGGACCACGGCGTCCGGACGGAAGTCGCGGATCATGTCGTAGGTGAAGTCCGCCTCCATCAGGTCGCCAATGTACGCCTGGATGGTCTTACCGGTCAGCCGGTGCCAGGTGGAAATCCTGGTTTGCAGGGATTCGATCGGCACCAGGCTTTCCACGCCGAGCTCGAAGTCGTACTGCCGCCGGGCGAAGTTATCGGCGACGGCGACCTCGTGCCCGGTCTGAGAGAGGTGGAGGGCGGTGGGCCAGCCAAGATAGCCGTCACCACCGAGGACCAGAATCCGCATTGACCTGACTTTCTCACTGTGCGACAAGTTCGGGGACATTAATACGCCTATGGGGGTGTATCACACCTAGATGTCAGAGTGTTCCCCCTGCTGTATCCATCACACTCGTACCACATCACCGGTCCTAACCTTCCCGTCTTGCGCCACTTCACAGCAGGTTGACAGGCGCTGGATCAACGGGACAAGTCGCTTGACCGCGGCGCGCGCCTGCTGCCAACATCAGCGAAACAGCGTTCCAGAAGATGGAACCGAGGCAACCCCCCCGAGGACGACGCCATGCGTATCAAGTCCTGTATCGCCATCGGCACGCTCCTGACTCTCTCCCTGACGGCCTGCGGCGGCTCGGCTCCCGGCGGGGCCGCCCCGGCCTCGCCGGACGCGTCGGGCACCATCAAGATCGGCTCCATCCACCCCCTCACCGGCGCCCTGGCCTTCGACGGCCAGCAGATGTCCAAGGCGATCAAACTCGCCGCCAAGGCGATCAACGACTCCGGCGGCATCAAGTCGCTCGGCGGCGCGAAGCTGGAGATCCTGGACGCCGACAGCCAGGGCAAGCCGGAGATCGGCCAGAGCGAGGCGCAGCGCCTCACCCAGGCGGGCGCCGTGGCGCTCGTCGGGCCCTACCAGAGCGCGGTCGCCGCGCAGGTCGCCACGGTGGCCGAGCGGAACAAGGTGCCGTTCGTCATCGACGTCGCCTCCGCCGACGACATACTCAAGCAGGGTTACACCTATACCTTCCGGCTCCAGCCCTCCTCCGACACCCTCGGCAGGTACGGCGCGCGCTACCTGAAGGACCTGGCCGACCGCACCGGGCAGCAGATCACCAAGGTCGCCTACTTGCACGAGCAGACCGACTACGGATCCTCGACGTACGAGTCGTTCACCGACGAGGCGGCCAAGCTCGGCCTCCAGGTCGGCCCGCGGATCACCTACGACGCGCTCAAGGCCGCCGACCTGACCACCGAGCTCACCAAGGTCAAGGCCGCCGGGGTCGACGCGCTCGCGGTCACCGGCTACTACCGCGACGGCCTGCTCACCGCCAAGGCCATCGCGTCGGTCCAGCCCGGCGTGAAGATCGTGCTCGGCGTCTCGCACGGCGCCTTCAGCTCGCCGGTCTTCCCGCGCGACGGGGGCGCAGCCGCGGAGGGCGTCTACGACTCCAACTTCAACTACGACGCCACCAAGCCGGAGTCGAAGGCGATCCTCGACGCCTTCCAGGCCGAGTACGGCGAGGAACTGCGTTTCATCCCCTTCACCTCGTACGAGTGCGTCAGGCTGGTGGCCGCGGCCCTGGAGAAGGCGGCCAGCCGGGACCCGGCGAAGATCCGTGAGGCGCTCGCCGGGATCTCCTTCGACACGCTGATGGCGTTCGACGGCCCCGTCCAATTCGACGAGTCCGGGCAGAACGAGAACGCCACCCCGATCGTCCTGCAAGTCCAGGACGGCAAGGTCGTCCCGGTGCATCCCGCGGCCAAGGCCGTGGCCGAGCCGAGGCCCGCCGCGGAGTGAACCACCTGATCTCGCGCGCCGGCCTGGGCATCCTCGTGGCGGTGGCCGTGGTCGCGGGCGCGTGGGCCCGCTCGGGCAGCGGATCGGTCACCGCCCAGGCGGTGCTGACCGGTCTGCTGCTCGGCGGGGTCTACGCGCTGGTCGCGATGGGCCTGACGCTGATCTTCGGGGTGCTCGACATCGTCAACTTCGCGCACGGCGCCTTCATGACGCTGGGGATGTACGCCACCGCGCTGCTCGCGACCGGCGCCGGGCTGAACCCCTACCTGTCGCTGCTGGTGAGCGTGCCGCTGCTGTTCGGCCTCGGCTACGTCGTGCAGCGCCACCTGGTGAGCCGGACCATGGGCGGCTCGCTCGCCGCGCAGCTCCTGCTGACCCTGGGCATCGCGATGCTGCTGGAGAACGCCCTGCTGCTGGCCTTCTCCGGCGACACCAGGACGGTCGCGGTCTCCTTCGACACCCCGCTGCGCGTCCTCGGCGCGGTGGCCGACCTCAGCAGGGTGCTGGCGTTCGCCGGCGCGATGGGGCTGGCCGGGGCGGTGTGGCTTTTGCTGACGAGGACCAGGCTGGGCACCGCGATCCGGGCGGTGGCCGCCAACCCGGAGGGCGCCTCGCTGGTGGGGCTCGACGTGCGGCGGCTGCACGCGCTGACGTTCGCCGCCGGCACGGCCTGCGCCGGGGCCGCGGGGACGCTCGTGACGCCGCTCGTCACCGTCGAGCCGACGGCCGGTGAGCTGTTCAACATCATCGGGTTCGTCGTCGTGGTGCTCGGCGGTCTGGGCAGCGTTCCCGGGGCGGTGGCGGGCGGGCTGATCGTCGGCCTGACCGAGCAGCTCGGCGGCATCTACCTGCCGGGGCAGAGCCCGCTGCTGGCGGTGTTCGCGGTGTTCGTGCTCGTCCTGCTCTGGCGCCCGCAGGGCCTGTTCGGGAGGCCGGCGTGATCAGAAGGCTCGTCGTGCTCGCGGCGATCGGCGTGGCCCTCGCCCCGCTGCCCCTGCTGCTGCCGCCCGCGCAGGAGGCGGTCGCCGTCCGCGCTCTGATGTTCGCGATGATGGCCGTGGCCTGGAACCTGATGAGCGGGTTCGGCGGCCTGTTCAGCTTCGGGCACGCCGCCTACTTCGGACTGGGCGCCTACACCACCGCGCTGCTGACCGTCGAGCTGGGGCTCTCGCCGTGGCTCGGGCTGCTCGCCGGGATGGCGGTGGCCGCGCTGTTCGGCGTCGTCACCGGCTATCTGGCGGTCCGCTACCGGCTGAAGGGCGCCTACTTCGCGCTGGCCACCTTCGCCTTCGCGGAGATGCTCAGGCTGGCGGCGCTGAACTCCGAGCTCGTGGGCGGCGCGGTCGGACTCACCCTGCCCGTCACCGGCGAGCAGGGGTGGTGGACGCTCCGGTTCGACGTCGGCGACCCCGCGTACTTCTGGGTCGCGCTGCTGCTGACGCTCGCGTGCGTGGCGACGGTGATCGTGCTGCTCGGCAGCAGGGCGGGGCTGAACCTGGTGGCCGTGCGCGAGGACGAGACGGCCGCCGCGGCCGCCGGGGTCGCGGTGGTCCGCCACAAGATCCTGGCGATCGGCGTCTCCGCCGCGCTCACCTCGGTCGCCGGCGGCTTCTACGCCGTCTACTACCTGTTCGTCAGCCCGGACCTCGCCTTCGGGCCGTCGGTGTCGATCCAGGCCATCCTGCCCGCGGTGATCGGCGGCGTCGGCACGGTGTGGGGGCCGCTGATCGGCGCGGCGGTGCTGGCCCCGCTGTCGGACGTGGCCGCGACGGTGGTCCGCACGCCGCCCGAGTTCCTCTCCTTCCTCCAGGGCCGCAGCGGGCTGGACGTGATCATGTACGCCGTGCTCCTGATCGTCGTGGTCCTGGCCATGCCACGCGGTCTGTACGGCGGCTTCGCCAGGAGGTCGCGATGATCCTGCGCATGGAGGGGGTGAGCAAGGCGTTCGGCGGCCTGCGCGCGCTGGACTCGGTGACGTTCGAGGTCGAGCGGGGCACCATCCACGCGGTCATCGGGCCCAACGGCGCGGGCAAGACCACGCTGTTCTCGGTGATCTCCGGCGAGCAGCGGCCGGAGAGCGGCCGGATCCTGTTCGACGGCCAGGACGTCACCGCCCGGCCCGCCCATCTGCGCGCCAGAGCCGGCCTGGTCCGCACGTTCCAGCTCACCCGGCCCTTCCCCGCCCTGTCCGTCCTCGACAACGTGACCGTGGCCGCCGGCGCGCACCTCCGCACCAGGAAGGAGGCCGTCGCCGCCGCGACCGGGACGATCGAGAGGATCGGGCTCGGCGCCTACCTGTCGCGGCCCGCCGGGGAACTGCCGGCCGCCGCGCGCAAGCAGCTGGAGCTGGCCAGGGCGCTGGCGCTCCGGCCGAAGGTGCTGCTGCTGGACGAGGTGCTGGCCGGGCTCACCCCGGCGGAGCGGGAGCCGATGATCACCCTGCTGGGCGAGCTGCGCGCGGAGGGCATGACGCTGGTCCTGGTCGAACACGTGATGCCGGCGGTGATGCGGCTGGCCGACCGGGTGCTGGTGCTTGATCGCGGGAGCGTGCTCGCCGAAGGGGAGCCCGCGGCGATCGCCCGCGATCCCCGCGTCGTGACCGCCTATCTGGGAGAGGACTCCGATGATGCTCTCGCTTGACGGCGTCGACGCCGGATACGGCGGCCTGCGGGTCCTGCACGGCCTGTCGCTGGAGGTCGCGGCCGGGGAGATCGTCGCGCTCGTCGGGGCCAACGGCGCGGGTAAGTCCACGACGCTGCGGGTCGCCTCGGGGCTGCTCAGGCCGACCGCCGGCCGGGTGGTGTTCGACGGGGAGGAGCTGTCCGGGCTGCCGGTCCACGCGGTGGTGCGGCGCGGGCTCGTCCAGGTCCCGGAGGGCCGCGCGCTGTTCGGCCCGCTCACCGTCGCGGAGAACCTCGCGATGGGCGCCTACCACACGGGCGAGCCCGCCGACAGGGTGCTGGAGCTGTTCCCGAGGCTCGCCGAACGGCTGGACCAGCGGGCCGACACGATGAGCGGCGGTGAGCAGCAGATGCTGGCCATCGGGCGCGCGCTGATGACCCGGCCGAGACTGCTCATGCTGGACGAGCCGTCGGTCGGGCTGGCCCCTCTCATGGTCCGCGCCGTCTTCGCCGCGCTCGGGCGCATCCGCGAGAGCGGCGTCGCGATCCTGCTGGTGGAGCAGAACGCGGCCCAGGCGCTGGCGCTCGCGGACCGCGCCTACGTCATCGAGAGCGGGGTCATCACCCTGTCGGGCGACGACCTGGCGGGCGACGAACGGGTGCGCCGCGCCTACCTCGGCCTCTGAACTCGTTTCAGCCGGTTTCCAGAGGCATATCGCCAGCTCATGGATGGATTGCGTGATCGTACGGACCGAAAATTTCGGCTCTTGATTGACATGTTTCGGGAGGATTCTCAGACTGATCACCGACCCCTCACCGCAAGGGAGAGTTCCGGTGATCATCGGGATCCGTACGAGAGCCGTCGCGCTGGCGGCGGCCGTGACGCTCGCGGCCGCCGGGGCCGTGGCGCTGACCTCCGCCGAGGCCGTCGCGGCCGCCGGGGTCGAGGACGAGGGCGCCGACTGCGCGGTGTCCGGCCTGCCCGGCGAGGGGTCCCTGCCCACCGTCTCCCGGCTTCCCGACCCGTTCATGAAGCTGAACGGCACGCGCGTCTCCGCCAGGTCCGAGTGGCGGTGCCACAGGGCGGAGATCAAGGCGCTGGCGGAGAGGTTCGTCTACGGCGAGAAGCCCGCGAAGCCGTCCGGCGTGACGGGGACGGTGTCACGCACCGGCATCACCGTGAACGTGTCGCACAACGGCAGGAGCGCGAGCTTCTCGGCGGGCGTCGACCTGCCGAGCGGTTCCGGCCCGTTCCCCGCCGTCATCGTCCTGGGCGGGCTGGGCGCGGACACGGCCACGATCAAGGCGGCCGGCGCGGCCGTCGTGACCTACGACCCCCTCGCGGTGGGGCGGGAGGGCACGCCGCGCTCCAGCAAGCAGGGCGCGTTCTACAACGTCTACGGCTCCTCCAGCGGTACGGGGCTGCTGGCCGCCTGGGCGTGGGGCGTGAGCCGGATCATCGACGTCATCGAGCAGTCGGGCGGCAGCGTGCTCACCGCCGACGCGACCGGCGTCACGGGCTGCTCCCGGTACGGCAAGGGCGCCTTCGTGGCCGGCGCCTTCGACCAGCGCATCGCCCTGACCATGCCGATCGAGCCGGGCAGCGGCGGCCTCGCGGCCTTCCGCGTGATCCCCGGCGAGAGCGGCGCCCAGCCGCTGAGCAGCGCCTACGGGGAGCAGCCGTGGCTGGGCGACGCGTTCGGGTCCTTCACCGGCAACCCGGCCAGGCTGCCGGTCGACACGCACTCGGTCGTGGCGATGATCGCGCCGCGCGGTCTGTTCGTCATGGACAACCCGCACATCGACTGGCTGGCCGCCAGGTCGGCGAGCGTCGGCGCCCTCGGCGGGGCGGAGGTCTACAAGGCCCTCGGCGCGGAGGCGAACATCACCTACTGGTCCGACGTCCAGGACGGCAACCACTGCGCCACCCGGTCCGAATGGCGCACCCCGCTGCAGCAGACCATCCAGAAGTTCCTGCGGAACACGGGCAGCCACACGGGCTCGATGCGGATCTCCCCCAGCAAGCGGGGCAACCTCGCCGAGTGGCGTGACTGGCAGACCCCGGCGCTCGGCGGCTCCGGCGACACCACCCCGCCGACCGCCCCCACCGGCCTCGCCGCCTCGGGCACCACGGCCACGGGCACGAGCCTGAGCTGGACGGCCTCGACCGACGACACCGGCCTGGCCGGCTACGACATCCTGCGCGCGCCCGGGCCGAGCGGCGGCACGTTCACCCAGGTCGGCACCTCGGCCACGACCTCGTACGCCGACACGGGCCTGACGCCGGACACCACCTACCGCTACCAGGTCAGGGCACGCGACGCCGCGGGCAACACCTCGCCGGTCTCGAACACCGCCCAGGTCACCACGCAGCCCGGCCCGTCCGGCGGGACCTGCGCGGCCGTCCCGACCGTGCAGACCCAGTGGAGCACCGGCTACGTCGTGCAGCCGCTGACCATCACCAACACGAGCAGCTCGACCATCACCGGATGGACGGTGACCTTCACGCTCCCGGCCGGCCACACGCTGACCGGCTCGTGGAACGGCACCGTCACCACCAGCGGGCAGACCGTGACCATCAGGAACGTCGCCCACAACGGCACCCTCGCCGCCGGAGCCAGCACCACCAGCGTCGGCTTCCAGGTGAGCCGCCCGAGCGGCGACGCCCTGCCGTCCGGCTACACCTGCGTCTGAAGGGCTCGGATCAGGACTGCGTCACCATGCGCGACGCCATGCGGCGCTCGAACCACAGCGAGGTGAACGGCGGCACGGCGCACGCCAGGCCCAGCACCACCGTGCCGCGGCTCCAGCCGGCCTCGCGCGCCGCGAGCACCACCCCGGCCGCGTACAGCACGAACAGCGCTCCGTGGACCGGCCCGAAGATCTTCACCCCGAGCTCGGTGGTCTCCGTCACCCACTTGAAGAACATGCCGATCAGCAGCCCTGCCCACGAGCACGCCTCGGCCACCGCAACGATCCTGAACCAGCGCAGCATGCCGCACCCTTTCACCTGGAGGAAGCGCTCACTCTACAGGCTGTAGAGCTGGCCGTGGTCAGGCGCCCTCGGGCTTGTAGACCAGGGACAGCACCCCGGTCGTGAACGTCTGCGACTTGACCAGCTCCAGCGGGATGGCGTCGCCGCCCTCGTCGAACAGCCGCTCGCCCTTGCGGACGGCGATCGGGTGCACCAGCAGGTGCAGCTCGTCCAGCAGCCCGGCGGCCAGCAGCTGCCGGACCACCGAGACCGAGCCGCTCATGGCGATCCGGCCGCCCGGCTCGTTCTTCAGCGCGGTCACGCCCTCGATCAGGTCGCCCCGCAGCTGCTCGGAGTTGCGCCAGGTGAACTCCAGCGACTGGCGCGACACCACGATCTTCCGCGCGTCGCCGAGCGTCTTGGCGAAGTCGGCGTCCTCGCCGCCCGCCGCCTCGCGCTCCGGCCACGCGCCCACGAAGCTGTCGTAGGTCTTGCGGCCCACGAGCACGGTGTCGGCCATGCCCTCCGTCACGGCGGCGCCCATCTCCTCGTTGAAGTACGGGAAGTGCCACTCCGCCGGCTCGTCGATGACGCCGTCGAGGGAGATGAACAGGCTTGCGGTGATCGTCCTCATGACGGTCCTCCGGGGAAGGGGCGGGGCTGTCCGGCCGCGCCGTTCTGTCGTACCGACAGCTTCGCCGGACCTGCTTACGGATCCCTTAAGGCGTCCTGCGGTCCGGCCGTCAGGAGACCGGAAGGGGGGCCGCTTGAGATCCCATAGTGGCGGCCCGGACGTCAGGGGCTCGTGAGGACGACCAGTTGCCGGGTCGCCCTGGTCATCGCGACATAGCGGTCTACCGCTCCTTCGACGCCCTCGCCGAACGCCTGCGGGTCGACCAGGACGACCAGGTCGAACTCGAGCCCTTTCGCCAGCTCCGGAGTCAGCGACCGGACCCGGGACGTCGCCCGGAACGCGGGATCGCCGATGACGCAGGCGGTCCCGTCGGCGTTCGCGGCGAGCCAGCCGTCCAGGATCGAGTCCAGCTCCCCCGCGGACCCGTGCGCGACGGGGACGCCGCCGCTCCGGATGGAGGTCGGCACGTTGGCGTCCGGGAGCGCGGCCCTGATGACCGGCTCGGCCTCCGCCATGATCTCCTCCGGCGTCCGGTAGTTGATGGTCAGCGAGGCCAGGCTGACCCGGTCGAGCCCGACCCGCTCCAGCCGCTCCTGCCACGACTCGGTGAACCCGTGCCTGGCCTGGGCGCGGTCCCCGACGATGGTGAAGCTCCTGGACGGGCAGCGGAGCAGCAGCATCTGCCACTCCGCGTCGGTCAGCTCCTGGGCCTCGTCCACGACGACGTGCGCGAACGGGCCGGCGAGCCGGTCCGGTTCGACGCCGGGCAGCATGCTCTCGTCGACCAGGGCGTCCTTGATGTCCTGTCCGTGCAGCATCATCACCGCGCCCTCACCGTCGTCGTCGGCCTCGATCATGTGGTCGACGACCGCGGACATCCGCTCGCGCTCGGCGGCGAGGGTGGCTTCCTGGCGGCGCCTGTGGCGTGACGCCTCCGGGTCGCCGAGCCGCTGCCGGGCCGCGTCCAGCAGCGGCAGGTCGGACACCGTCCAGGCCTGGGCGTCCGCGCGCCGCAGCTTCCGCACCTCGTCGGGGCTGAGCCAGGGGGCGCACATCCGCAGGTAGGCGGGCACGGTCCACAGGTCTCCGACGAGGTCGGCGGCTTCGATGATCGGCCACGCGCGGTTGAAGGTCGTGAGCAGCCTCCGGTTGCGCAGCAGCGACCTTCGGATCAGGTCGGCCGGGGCCTCGACCTCGTGCCTGTCCACCAGGATCGTGAGCAGCTCCTCCCAGATCCGGTCGCGCGCCTCGTTGTGCGGGGTGCCGGGCTCCGGCGCCTCGAACGCCTCGGCCCAGTCGTCGGCGCTCAGCCGGACCTCGTCCCAGTCGGTGGTGACCGTCATCTCCTCGGTGGGCGGGTTCTCGTAGAACCTGACGGCCGGCTCGATCGCCTTCACCAGGTCCGCGGACGCCTTCAGACGGGCCACCTCCGGGTCGGTCTCGACCCCGGCGGCGGCGCCCTCGGCGACGAGGTCGCGCAGGGTGCAGGTCTGCACGCCCTCCTCGCCGAGGCTGGGCAGGACGTCGGACACGTAGGCCAGGTAGGGCTGGTGCGGGCCGACGAACAGCACGCCGCCCCTGCGGTGGCCGAGCCGAGGGTCGGAGTAGAGGAGGTAGGCGGAGCGGTGCAGCGCGACGACGGTCTTCCCCGTGCCGGGACCGCCGTCGACGACGAGGGCGCCACGGGATCCGGCGCGGATGACGGCGTCCTGGTCGGCCTGGATGGTGCCGAGCACGTCGCGCATCCGGCTCGACCGGTTGCCGCCGAGGCTGGCGATGAAGGCGGACTGGTCGTCGAGCGCGGCGTGCCCGTCGAACCCGTCGGAGGTGAAGACCTCGTCCCAGTAGTCGCTGATCCGGCCACGCGTCCATCGGTACCTGCGGCGGCTCGCCAGGCCCATCGGGTTGGCGTGGGTGGCTCCGAAGAACGGCTCGGCCGCCGGTGAGCGCCAGTCGAGCAGCAGCCGGCGACCCTCGCCGTCCGCCAGGCCGAGCCGTCCGACGTACACGGGCTCGGAGTCGTCCGCGCCGACCATGCGCCCGAGGCACAGGTCGAGACCGAACCTGCGCAGCGCGCGCAGGCGGGCGGACAGCCGGTGGACCTCCAGGTCCCGGTCCAGCGCCGCCCGGCCCTTGCCGCCTGGCGCCTTCCGCGTGGCGTCGAGCCGGTCGGACAGCTCGGCGATCGTCTGCCGCAGGCTCTCGGCGATGGCCGCGAAGTGCCGCTCGTCGCCGGCGATCAAGGCCGGGTCGGCCTTGGGCGCGAGGTTGCCGGGTAGGTCGAACGCGCTGGTGGTCAGCGGGTTCGTGTCAACAGCTCCGAAACGCACGTGCGCCCCCCAAGTTTCCGCAGGTTCTGGCCCCGGCCGACGATTGTGCGGCACGACCCGGGTCTTGCCGCAAGCCCTGGGGTGCGCTATAGGTTGGAAGTGGAAAGGCGCGGATCTTCCCCTTTCCCCTCGTCCGCCGCCTGAGGCGGCTGTCTCGGGCCCTCGCAGGGCCATACCTACCACTGCTCACGGCTGATCGACGTCCTTCTGCCGACCTTGTTGACAAAGGATATTTTTACGTACAAGCTCATTTTTGCAATCAGCCACGACCGATGGAGATCGACCATGTCCTCCGACACCGCCGTTGACCGGCCACCCCTGCGCACGACCCGCGCCCTGCTCGCCTGCGGAGTGGCCGCGGGGCCGCTGTTCGTCCTGCTGATCGTGGCGCAGGCCATGACCCGCGACGGGTTCGACGCCCGGCGCCACCCGCTCAGCATGCTCAGCCTGGGTGATTACGGCTGGATCCAGACGTGCAACTTCCTGCTCTGCGGGGTGCTGGTGCTGGCGTCCGTCGCCGGTCTGCGCCGTACGCTCCGGCCCGGGACGCCGGGCCGCGCCTGGGGCACCTGGCTCATCGGGGTCTACGGCGCGAGCCTGATCTGGGCCGGCGTCTTCCCCACCGACCCGGCCGAGGGATATCCCGTCGGAACCCCTGACGGCCCCGGCGAGGTCAGCTGGCACGGCATGCTGCACAACCTCGCCCCGGTCGGGATGGGCCTCGCGCTGAGCGTGGCGTGCCTGGTGTTCGCCCGCCGGTTCGCCCGCGCCGGTCAGCGTGGCTGGGCTCTTTACAGCGTCCTGGCACCGGTGGCCTACCTCGTCCTGGGGTTCGCCGCGTTCCCCGCGCAGGACTTCCGCCTGATGGTCGTCGGCGGCGCGGCCATCTGGACCTGGGCGGCCGCGCTGTGCCTGAAGTCGATGCCGACCGGAAGATGAGGCGCACGCGGCGCGAGACCGCGCCGCGTGCGCCGTGGGCGTCTGTCCTGCCCTACTGGGGCATCAGGACCTTGTCGATGACCTGGACGGTGGCGTTACGCGTGGGCACGTCGGCGCAGACCACCTTCGCGTCGTTGACCGTGATCTCCTGGCCGGAGGCCTTCGCCGTCAGGTCCCCGCCCTGAAGGGTGGTGAGCGGCGCGCCCTCCAGGTCGGCGGCCATGTGCTTCCCTTGGACGACGTGGTACTGGAGAACCTTGGTGAGCTCTTCCTTGTTCGCCATGAGCTGGTCCAGCTGCTCCTTCGGGACAGCCTGGAACGCCTCGTTGGTGGGTGCGAACACGGTGATGTCCTCGGCGGAGTTCAGCTTCTCTGTCAGGCCGGCCTCCTCGACTGCCTTGGCCAGCGTGGAGAGCTCCGGCACCTGGGTGAGTGCGGTCCCGACCGGCTTGTCGGCGATGTCCTTGAGGCTGCCCTCGATGGCCGCGCACCCCGGGCCTGACGGGCTGCCTCCGTTCGTGGGCTGAGGCGCGGGCGAGGTGACGGACGCGCCGGCGGTACCCGTCACGGTGGCGGCCAGTGTCATGGCCGCGGCGATGAGCAAGTGCTTCACGATGGTCCCCCTGAGATCCTTGGGACCCGCCCGACGGCGGAGCCCGTATGGCGTGCCCGAGATTCCGGACCACGGATTCCCTGATCTCCAGTGTTGAGGAGCTCCGGCCACGGCCAAGTCACCTAGCGCTCAAACGGGGACAAAAGGGGCGTTACTGACTTTTGGCAGTCAGTTCCAGTTGTCGATCTTCACATCGTCGGGGGCCGGGGCGCCCTTCCCGGTTTCGACCAGCGACTTCAGGCTCATGAGGAAGACCGCCCACTTGGTGCTGCAGTGGTGCATGAACTCCACCGGCTCCTTCCAGCCCGCGTGCTTGAAGAGGATGACGGTGTAGTCGTCGGCCCGATCGAGGTCCCAGCCGACGTGCGTGCCGATCCACTCCTCGGGCCCGCCGACCACCTCCCACAGCACGCGCTCGCCGGGGCGGGCGTCGAGGACCTTCATGTCGAACCCGTCGGTCCCGAACCTGAACCGGAGCACGTCGCCCTCGCCCCGGGTGTCGGCCGTCCACCAGCCGGCGAGCCCTTCGACGGTGGTCAGGGCCTCATAGACGTCGGCCGCCGGTGCCTTGATCCCCACTCTGTGCAAGATGTCTGCCATTGCCGGTCCTTCCATGGATTCACTGGTGATCTTTTTCGCGCTGGATCGTCTCGGCGATCCGCTTGATGCGCCGGAGCCTGGCGTCCCATGCCGCCCCCACCGAGGACAGCTGGGCCACGGCGCGGGCGAGCTGCGCCTCGTCCACCCGGTATCTCTTCTCCCGCCCGGCGGGCGCCGCGTGGACGAGGCCGGCGCGGTCGAGCACGACGAGGTGTTTCGCGATGGCCTGCCGCGTCACGGGCAGCCGCTCGCTGAGACTGGTGGCGGTGCCGCTGCCGTCGGCCAGGAGCAGGTCGAGCATCCGCCGACGGGTCGGGTCACCGACCGCGGACCACAGGTCGTCGTCGACGGCGGCGGTCATGGAGCCGACACCAGGCGCGCCGCGTACGCGCCGAGCCGGGGAACGAAGGTGTCCCAGCCCTCGACGTGCTCGCGGTACATCTGGGCCAGCTTGGCGGCCTCCCAGCCCATCTCCCGGAACCCGGTCTCGGTGAGCCGGATCCTCGTGCCCGTGCCCGACGGGGTGAGCTCGAAGGTGACCAGCAGGGATTCGGCGACCTTGCCGTCGGAATAGCACCAGCGGAACGAGAACAGCCGGGGCGGCTCGACCTGGACCACGGTCATCGGGGAGACGACCGCCCTGTCACCCCAGACGAACTCCCCGACGGCGCCGGGAGCCGCCTCGAAGTCGGCGTCGTCCGTCCACCACTGCGAGATGTGCTCGGGACGGCTGACGACCTCGAAGACCACCTCGGGCGAGGCGTCGACGTGGATCTCCCGTTCGATGCTGCCGTACTCCATACGCCCGCTCCTCCTTGACGCGCAACCTTTGGTTGCACGTCAAGTTAGCAGCCGAACCCCCCATCACGCAACCATCGGTTGCGTCAGCCCTCGGCATCCCGGTATCGGTACCACGGGCCCGCCACGTGATCGGCGCCGTCCGGCCGCCCTTGGGGGCTCCTGACATAGCCGTGGGCGCGGTCCCCCAGCCACCCCCGGCCCAGCTCGAAGTAGACCAGGCCGTTCTCGCGGAAGACCCTCTCGAACGTGAGACCGCCGACGGTCCGCTCACCGAGCTCCTCGCCCTCGGCCAGCGAGCGGGCGACCTCCTCCATGCCGGCGACCGAGCCGGCGAAGCGGTCGTCCTCCGTGGGAGCCAGGGCCACGAGCGCGACCAGCAGGAGGGCGGCGGACACCAGCACCGCTCCCAGGTAGGCGGCGCCGCGTAACGCGGGGCCCTGCGTTCGGCTCATGGGGGCAGGCTAGTGGCGTCCGATCGTGCCGAACCAGCTCTCCGTGAGGACGTCCAGCATCTCGTCGCGCTCGACGCCCCAGGTGCCCGGCTTCCAGTGGCGCGCGACGTGGTCGAGCTCGGTGATGGCGACGACGCCGCGGAAGTGGCGGGTGCCGGCGGGGAACCGGCCGGCGCGGTCGAGCCCTTCCTTGATGTCGCCGGTGGCCTCGTTCAGCCACTCGTCGAGGAGCGCGCGGATGTCGGGGTCGACGGCCGCGGCCTCGAAGGCGGCCGTGGTGTAGGGGCGGATCACGTCCCACCGTTCGGAGGTGGACGCCAGCCACGCGCGGATCCGCTCGCGCGAGCCGTCCTCGACCACGTCGACCAGCTCGCGCTCGGTGGACCCGCGCTCGGTGGACGGGGTCCGGTCGAGCGCGGCGTTGAGCCGCTCCGAGATGAGGGCCTTCATCAGCTCGACCTTGGACGGGAAGTACGCGTAGAAGGTCACCCGCGTCGTCCCCGCCGCCGACGCGATGTCGTCGACCGTCGTCGTCGCGTAGCCCTTGGACCCGAACAGGTCGAGACCCGCGTCGAGCAGGAGCTTGCGCGTCATCTCCTTCTGTGCCGCACGGAGCGTCGCCATGCGGCCAGCATAGAGCACCCCGGCCGCCTTCCACTCTCACTGATCGTTCTCAATACGTACCGCTCAAACACTTGATGCAGTGTCAAGTCATATGACACATTGCACGCCAATGAGGTGATCGGGCTCACACGGGTGGCCGATCCCGAGCGCGGCCGGAACCGGTCCGGCCTGTGGACAAGAAAGAACCGCGATGACGCAGACCGCTGCGCGCAAGCAGGGCCACACCGCCACGGTGATCGCCGGCTGCTTCGCCGTCCTCCTCGCGCAGGTGGCGTACTCACTGCCCGGCGCCCTCAACGGCACCTTCCACCAGGAGTTCCAGACCACCGGCGCCCAACTGACCTGGGTCACGGCCGCCTTCGCCATCCCCATGGTCGTCTTCGAGCTGACCACCGGCGTGCTCGGCGACCTGTTCGGCCGCAAGCGGCTGCTGCAGGCGGGTGCTCTGCTGACCGTGGCCGGCTCACTCGTCAGCTACGTCGCCGAGACCGTCCAGGCCCTGTGGATCGGGCAGGCCGTGGCGGGCTTCGGGGCCGCGATCCTCTACCCGATCTCGCTGGCCATGCTGGCCGCGGCCAGCCCGTCGCAGGAGGCCCGGTCCAAGGCCATCGCCGTGTGGGCCGGCTTCCTCTCGATCGGTGCGGCGATCTCCCCGCTGATGGGCGGATGGCTGGCCGAGCAGGGCGACTGGCGGGCGTCGTACCTCGTCGTGGTCGCCGCCGCGGTCGTGTCGATCGTGATCACCCGGTTCGCCGCCGACTCCTCGGCGCCGGAGGGCCGCAAACTGGACGTCCCCGGCCAGGTCACGCTGGCCCTGGGCCTGATCGCCATTCTCTTCGCCGCCACGCAGGGCTCCGAAGCCGGTTTCGCCCGCCCCGAGATCGTCGGCGCCTTCGTCCTGGGCGTCGCGCTCCTCGGCGCCTTCGTCGTCATCGAGCTGCGCACCGAGGTGCCGCTGCTGCACCTCGGCATCTTCGCCAACCGCTCCTACGCGGTCGTCGCGATCGCCACGGTGGTCGGCATGTTCGCGTTCCTCGCGACCTGCTACTCGATGAGCATCTGGCTCGGCGCGATCCAGCACCAGAGCGCCCTGAAGATCGGCGTGCTGTTCCTGTTCATCCAGGGCCCGGCCTTCGTGCTGGTGCCGATCGTCTCCCACCTGATCAGGAACTTCTCGCCCCGCTGGGTGCTCACGGCCGGCTTCTCCCTCATCGCCGTCAGCGGCGTCTGGTGCTCGACCTTCGACGTCCACGACATGGACTGGACGCGGTTCATCGCCCCGATGCTGGCGCTCGGCGTCGGCTTCGCGCTCACCGTCGGCTCGATCACGGCGGTCGCGATCAACACCGTTCCGCTGCGGCTGGCCGGCATGGCCAGCGCCACCACCAACCTGCTCCGCGACTTCGGCTTCGCCCTCGGCCCGGTGCTCATCGCCGCGTTCGCGGTCAGCCGGGCGAACAGCGACATGAGCGCCGGTTTCGGCGGGGCACTCGGCGCGTCCGGCCTCCAGCCGCCGTACACCGACGTCGCCGGAGGGATCGCGAACGGGAGCGGCGCCATGGCGATCAACTCGATGCCGGTCGTGCCCGGCGCCGGTCCGGACATGCCGCCGGTGCCGATGCCCGAGAGCCTGCGCACGCTCGCGCTCGAGTCGCTCGGCAGCGCCTACAGCCTCGCGTTCCTGGTCGCCGCCCTCTGCGCCGCCGCCGCCGCGGCTCTGACGCTGTTCGGGCTCTTCGGCTCGAAGCACGACGCCGACCTGCCCAGTACGAATGGATAGGTAAATTTACGTGACGGACATTTGCTTGACACAATGTAAAACCAGATGCCACGATTCACAGTGCGGGGTGACGCGGTCACTCGCTGAGACCCGAGCTGAAACCCGAAAGGAGTGGCAGTGATGGGCGACCAGACCGACACCGTCAACACCGTCCTCGGCCCGGTTCCCGCGCGGGAGCTGGGTGTCGTCGCGGTGCACGAAGCCCTGCTGTCGGTGTTCCCGGGAGCGGAGCACGCGTTCGACGTCACCCTCGACCGCGCCGAGATCTTCGAGACCCTGGCCGCGAAGCTGACGGACTTCCGCCGCCATGGAGGCGGCACGATCGTCGACAGCACCGGCATGTTCCACGGGCGCGACGTGCGGCTCTACGAGACCCTCTCGCGCGCCACCGGCGTGCACATCGTCGCGTCGACAGGCCAGGGCCCCGAGGAGCTGCTCGGCGGCTACTTCCTGACGCCGCAGACCAACCCGCCGACGCCCTGGCCGGCCGAGAAGTTCGCCGACCTCTTCGCCAAGGAGGTCACCGAGGGCATGGTGGTCCCCCGGGTCGAACGGCGCGGCGCCGCCGGTCTCATGGCCACCGCCGCGACCTCCTCGGGCATGACCGCGACAGACGAGAGCCTGTTCCGCGGCGCGGCCAGGGCCGCCCTCGCCACCGGCGTCCCGGTGTCCATCCGTTACGGCGGCGACGCCGTACACGATCTCGAGGTCGTCCTGGACGAGAAGCTGCCCGCCGGGCGCGTCGTCGTCGGCGGGCTCGACCGCAGGGACGCCGTCGCGGCCGGCGCGCCGCTCGCCGTCGCGGCCCGCGGCGCCTACGTCGCCCTCGACCACGTGGGCACCGAGGACGACGCCCACGTCACCGACGCCGGACGCGCCGCCCTGGTCGCCGAGCTGATCGAGGCCGGCCACCGCGACCGGATCCTGCTCTCCAGCAACGCGACCGGCGTCGCCAAGGGACACCCCGCCAACGACGTGCGCTACAGCCACGTCCTCACCACGTTCGTCCCCCTCCTCAGGACACGGGGCCTCGGCGACGAGGACGTCCGGCGGATCCTCGTGGACAACCCCCGCGACCTGCTGTCGGTGCGCTGAGCGCGACAGCCCGAGAGAGCTTCGAAGGTGAGTGTTGTGTCGAGAGTGAACACCGTCCTGGGGCCGATCCCGGCCGAGGAACTCGGTCTCGTGGCCGTCCACGAGCACATCGGGTACGGCATGCCGGGCTCCGAGCTGGACACGAAGTGGTGGAAGACCCCCGAGCAGCGGTACGAGGAGACCGTCCCGAAGCTGCGCCGGTTCCACGAGTACGGCGGCGGCACCTTCGTCGACGCGACCGGCATCTGCAACGGCCGCGACGTCGACTACTACAGGTCGCTGTCGGCCAAGACCGGCGTGCACATCGTGGCGAGCACCGGCTTCGTCGGCGGCGACACCGCGCTGCCGTTCTTCGCCCGGGCGAGCGTCGGCTATCTGACCGAGCACTTCGTCCACGAGATCACCGTGGGCATCGGCGACACCGGCGGCCGTGCCGGCATCATCAAGGTCGGCGTGAGCCGCGGCGGCCGCATGACGGACCTGGACAAGCGCATCTACCGCGCCGCCGCCCGCGCGGCCCTGGCCACCGGCGTGCCCATCCTGACCCACCTGGCGATCGACGCCGAGAACGCCATCGCCATCTTCACCGAGGAGGGCCTCCCGCTCGACCGCGTCCTGTTCGGGCACGTCGACGACGGGGTGAACGCCGACAAGACCCGTGACACCTGGATCGCGGAGCAGGGCGGCCGGATCGGGTTCGACACCTTCGGCTACGAGACCGAGCTGGAGGACCCGCCCTTCTGGGCCCGTCCGCGCAAGGAGCGGCTGGACCACTTCCTGCGCTTCATCGGTCAGGGGCACCTGGGCAAGGTGCTCGCCTCGGCCGACGCCAACTGCAGCCCGCTGGGCTGGCCGGGCGTGAAGGGCCACACGGTCAACTACATCTTCGAGGACCTCATCCCGGACCTGCGTGCCGCCGGCCTCGACGAGGCCACGATCACCACCATCTTCGTCGACAACCCCGCCGACTTCCTGACGATCCAGAACTGACAAGGACCACAAGCATGCAGCCCTCAGACCTGAAGAACCTGAAGATCGCCGTCGTCGGCGCGGGGTACGCCGGCGCCGCCGCGGCCAAGGCTCTGAGCCTCCTCGGCGCCACCGTCGACGTCTACGAGCAGGCGAGCCGGATCCACGAGGTCGGCGCCGGCATCGGCCTGCGGCCGTCCACCATGGACCGGTTCCGCCAGTGGGGCATCTTCGACGCGATCGCGAAGGTGAGCTCGCCGAGCGACTACTTCGAGATCCTCACCGCCACCGCCGAGCCGATCATCAAGGAGGCTTGGCCGGAGATCGACACCTTCGGCGAGAAGACCCGGCTGATCCACCGCTGCGACTTCATCGAGGCCCTCCTGGGCGTGCTCCCCGAGGGCATGGTCCACCTCGGCCACAAGCTGGAGGGCATCCAGGACGAGGGCGACAGGGCGACGCTGACCTTCGCCAACGGCGCGTCGGCCACCGCCGACCTGGTGGTGGGCGCCGACGGCATCAAGTCGGTCGTGCGCGCGCGGCTGTTCGGCGACAACCGGCCGGTGTTCTCCGGCGAGCACGCCTACCGCGTCGTGATCCCCGTCGGCGACGCCCACGGGATGGCCGTCGACGACAACTTCCGGATGTACATCGGCCGGGGCACGAAGGTCTACTTCCTGCCGCTGCGCCACCGCGACCAGGTCTCGTTCGACATCACCGCCCTGTGCCCCGACAGCACCTGGGCGCCGAAGGTCACCAAGGACGACCTGCTGAAGTGCGTCGAGGGCTTCGACGAGCGGATCGTGAACATCACCCGCGGCCTCGACATGGACGCCGTCAACTGCCGCGCGGTCTACGACATCGACCCGGTCGACACGTGGCACTCCGGCTCCGTCGTCCTCGTGGGCGACGCGGCCCACTCGATGCTGCACCACCAGGGTCAGGGCGCCAACTCGGCGATCCTGGACGCCGGCGCCCTCGCCGACGCGCTCAAGGAGGCCGGCTCCGTCAAGGAGGCGCTGGCGAGCTACCAGGCCGCCCGCAAGCCGGTGACCGACGAGCTTCAGCGGATCTCGCGCCAGGGCTGGACCGAGGACGAGATCAGCGACGTCTTCCCCGGCCAGAAGCCCGCGTCCCAGACGCCCGCGTCGTAGCGCCCACGTCCCGGAACATCCCGAAGGTCTGACATGCCACTGCACCCTGACATCGCCCGCGTCCTCGCCGGCCTGCCGGCGCCGCCTCCCGGCCCGCTGGACCCTGCGGCGATGCGCGCCGCCGAGGAGGCCCAGGTCCCGCCCGTGGCCGACCGGCTGCCGCTCCGCTCCGTCGAGGACCTCACCGCTGGACAGGTCCCGGTGCGGGTCTACACACCGCACGAGTCGGACGCGTACGGCCTGCTCGTCTATTTCCACGGCGGCGCGTTCTTCCTCGGCAGCCTGGACACCCACGACCACGTCGCAAGGTCGCTGGCGAAGGAGACCGGGCTCAAGGTCGTCTCCGTCGGCTACCGGCGAGCGCCCGAGCACGCCTTCCCCGCCGGGCTCGACGACTGCTACGCCGCGGTCCGCTGGGCCGCCGGGAACCTCGGCCGGGAGGGCGCGACGCTGGCCGTCGCCGGTGACAGCTCCGGCGGCACGTTCGCCGCCGCGGTCGCCGGGCTGGCGCGCGACGACGGCTTCGACCGGATCACCCACCAGGTGATGTTCTACCCGTCACTCGATCTCGACTTCGACGTGGACCGCTACGCCTCGCTGCGCGAGAACACCGTCGGCTACGGCCTGGAGACGGCGGGGCTGAAGCCGTTCAACGCCTTCTACCTCGACAGCGGCGCCGACCCCGCCGATCCGCGGGTCTCGCCGATCAAACGCGCCGACCTCACCGGGCTGCCGCCGGCGCTGATCGTGACCGCGGAGTACGACCCGATGCGCAACGAGGGTGAGCTCTACGGCCGGCGGCTCAAGGAGGCAGGCGTGGCGGCGACGGTGAGCCGCTATCCGGGCGCCGGCCACGGATTCGTCCAGCATTTCTCCTGGATCCCGGAGTACCACCGGGTCTTCGAGGAGACGGCCGCCTTCCTGAGAGGCACGTCATGAACGTCCATCCCCTGGTCTCGCCGTGGGGCCGGTTCGGGCTGTACAGCTTCTTCCTCGACGCGCCCGAGCCGGCCGTCGTCGACACCGGGATCGCCTCCTCGCCCGCCGAGGGCATGGCCCCCGCGCTGGCCGCCATCGGGCGGCGCATCGAGGACGTGCGCTGGATCCTGCTGACCCACGGGCACATCGACCACGTCGGCGGCGCCCACGCCCTGTGGGAGCTGACCGGCCGCCGCGCGCGGGTGGTCATCCACGAGGCCGACGCCCCGATGCTGCGCTCGCGCCGGGCGCACGTGGACGAGTACCTCCGGGGCCGGGGCCGCTACCTGAACGACCCGGAGGGCGAGGCCAAGGTGACGGCCGCCGCCGACACGGTCATCTCCGGCGAACTGGAGCCGCACGTGCTGGTCCAGGGTGGTGAAACCCTCTCGCTCGGCGGCGACGTCACCGTCTCCGTCCACGCGATCCCCGGCCACACGCCCGGATCGGTGGCCTACGAGGCCGGCGGCCGGGTGTTCGTCGGCGACGCCGTCCAGGTCCACGGGGCCGCCAACGGCTTCCCCGGCTTCACGGACCCGGCCGCGTACCGCGAGAGCCTGCGCTTCCTGCGCGACGAGATCCGGCCGCGCCACCTCTACCTCGGTCACCCGTACCGGCGCGCGGACGGCACCCCGTACGGCGTCGAGCTCGACGAAGGGCAGGCCCGCGAGGCGCTCCAGCAGAGCCTGGACATCGAGGCACGGGTGAGCGAGGCGGCCCGCCGCTGCCTCCTGGACGGCCCGCGGGAGACGGACTCGCCGTACTCGCCGTTCGCGCCCGTCGCCGAGAGCCTCGGCTACACCGGCGACCCGGCGCTGGAGCCGTCGCCGTTCTTCACGTCGATGCACGGCTACCGCACGCACCTCGACCAGGACTAGGACATCTCATGGCTGACTTCCAGACGATCCACGCAGGCGGGCAGGCGATCGCCGTACGCAAGGACCTGCGGGTGCCGATGCGCGACGGGGTCACCCTCGCCGCGGACGCCTACCACGGCACGGAGGACCGGCCGCGCCCTGCCCTGATCGCGATGAGCGCCTACGGCAAGGAGCTGCAGGCCCTCGCGCTCACCACGCCGCCGCAGCGCCGCCCCAGCCCGATGTGGGACGGCTGCATCGAGGCCGGCGACATCGCGCGCGTCGTCAAGGAGGACTACGTCCACGTCATCGGCGACATGCGCGGCACCGGCGACTCCGGCGGCGTGATGATCGGCAACTACAACGCCGGCGGCGTCCCCCAGGGCCAGGACCTGTACGACGTCGTCGAATGGGTCGCCGCGCAGCCGTGGTGCGACGGGAACGTCGGCATGATCGGCATCTCGTACTTCGGGTCGATGCAGGTGTACGCCGCGGCCGAGCGCCCGCCGCACCTGAAGGCGATCTTCGTCAGCGGCGGCCACTTCGACTTCTACGAGACCACCTACCACGGCGGCATCATGTGGTTCATGCCCAGGGCCGCCCGCGAGGGACGCGGCGGCGACTCCGGCATCGCCCACACCGACGTGCGGTCCCGCATGCAGGAGGTCCACTCCCCCGAGGAGCTCAGGAAGCTCGTCGACGAGCGCCTGCGGGACCCGGACGTCGCCGCGTGGCCGAACCTCGTGCACGTGCTGAGGTACCCGAGGAACCGCGAGTTCTGGTTCGACATCGTGATGAACGACCTCGACGGCGAGTGGTACGAGGAGCGCAACCCCGTCAAGCTGGCCGAGAACATCGACATCCCGGTCTACCTGCAGATCGATCAGGGACGCGGCTGGACCGTCGACGGCCACATCGAGCTGTTCGACGTGCTGAAGGGCCCCAAGAAGCTCGACATCGGCTCCTACCCGCCGATGCAGTCGCGCCCCTGGATCGAGGAGCACGACAAGATGTTCCGCTGGTACGACTACTGGCTCAAGGGCATCGACAACGGCATCATGGACGAACCCGCCGTGAGCGTCTTCGTGGAGGGCTCGCGCGAGGTGGTCACCGCGTCGCAGTGGCCGCCGAAGGAGATCGACTACAGGCCGCTCTACCTGCGCCCGCGCCACAAGCTCTCCCCCGAGCCCGAGCTGATGGGCGCCGAGCACGCCGCCCCGGACGGCTTCTACCAGGCGCCCCTCACGGTGACCGACAAGGTGGAGATCGTCAGCTGGAGCACCGAGCCGTTCGAGGAGCCCGTGGAGCTCATCGGCACCGGCGCGGCGCACCTGTTCGCCGAGATCGACCAGGATGACACGAACTTCATCATGCGGCTGTGGGACGTCGCCCCGGACGGCGGCCGGCAGCTGATCACCACAGGCTTCCTCAAGGCGTCGCACCGCGAGCTGGACGACCGGACCACCGAGGGCAACCCGTACCACCCGCACACCCGCGCCGTGCCCGTGAAGCCCGGCGAGATCGAGGAGTACGTCCTGCGGCTCTACCCGTTCGCGGCGACGTTCCGCCCCGGCCACCGGCTGCTGGTGGAGCTGTCCAACGACGAACCACTGGCCGACGCGCACAACGCGCTGCTGCCGCCGGACGCCTTCCACCTGCCGGTGGGCCGTCCCGTCACGCACAAGATCTACCGCGACGCGGCCCACCCGTCCCGGCTCGTCCTGCCGTTCACCAAGCGTCACGGGTAGGTCAGTCCATCGCTGTCAAGGTGTCACGCAACTTGCGCAGGTCCCGCATGCGGGCCTCGTACGTCGCCCCGACCACCACGAGCAGCAGCCCGCCCACGGCGATCGGAGCCCAGCGCGGCACCACGAGGAGCATCTCCGACACGTACGGGGCCAGCTCCCGCACCGCGACACCGGCGAGCACGACGGCTCCGATCACCGTGGGCGCCCGCAACCGGAACCTGGCCCCGGCGACCAGCACCACGAGCGCCACCACGCCGAGGCCCAGCGACCGCCGCCATTCGGCGTCCGCGTAGACCGCGACCAGGCTGGGCAGCATCGTGAAGGAGAGGCCCGCACCGTACGCCGCCCAGGACCCGGCCGGTGCGCCACGCCGCCGCCACCAGCCGGATCCCAGCAGGACCAGCGAGCACGGCACCGTGTACGCCTCGACCACGGTGACCTCGTCCGCCCCCAGCCGCAGCCACGAGGCCAGCAACAGCAGGACGGCGCCGGTGTACCTGAGACCGCGCGCGCCGCCCTGCCCCGCCCGCAGCGACCAGAGCAGCGCCAGCACACCGGCCACGGCGAATCCCATGCTCGCCGCGACCAGGACGCGCACGCCCAGCGAAAGCCCCGCCGCCACCGCCTCCAGCCCGAGGAACAGCGCGCCGAAGGCCGGCGCCCAGACCTGGAGCTCCTTCGTCCTGCCCGCCAGCGCCATGACGGCGGCCGCCGACGCCAGGACAGGCAGCACGATCAGCGTCGCCGGCTCGCTGCCGAACGCGTACGCCGCCGCCCGCGTCGAGGCCGCCCCGGCGACGAGCGCGCACGCCCCGGCCCACCACGGCGCCCGGCCCAGCGTGGCGGCGACCGCCAGCGCGACGGCCAGCGCCACCTGGACCGCCACCACGGCCGGGTAGGGCATCGCGAAGGCCTGGGGCGCGACGGCGACCATGAGCGCCCCGACCACCAGCGCCCCGCACGCCGCCACCCGCACCGGCCACTTGCCCCCGCCCTTACCCTCGCCTTCGCCCTTGCCCTCGCTTTCGCTTTTGCCCTTGCCTTCGCCTTCGCCCTCGCCCTTGCCCTCGCTTTCGCTTTCGCTTTCGCTTTCGCCACGAGGCACCGCCCTCCCAGCAGTGCCGGGAAGCACCTCCATCACCGGCCGCCCGCCAGCGCCCCACACAGCCGCCACCAGGAGGGCGGCGGCCACCGTGCCCAGCACCACCACGTCCGCAGGCGACGCCGTCGCGAACGGCTGCCACTGCGGTCCGCCCCACGTGCCCGTCCAGAACACGTCCAGCCACGGGAGCGGCGACCCCAGGGTGACCACGAGCCGGGGCAGCAGCGTCAGCGTGACCAGCAACGCCACCAGCCCACCGGTGGCCATGCCCGCGAGCCGTACCCTCCGCCAGGGCAGCCACGTGGCGGCGAGCACCACCGCGAGCGCCGGCACGAGATAGGCCAGGGAGCGCCAGCCCGCGCCCGGACCGGCCAGCGCCGCCTGCGCGGGCGCGGCCACCACGGCGATCAGCGTGAGCGCGGTCCCGGCGGTGACCACGGCGGCCCAGGTCTCCCCCTCGACGTCGCCCTGCCTGGCCAGCAGCCAGATCACGAACCCGCCCAGCAGAGCCAGCGCCACCAGCGGCCCCACCCTCACCAGAGCCTGACCGACGGACGGAGCCCCCAGCGCGTACGTCGTGCCACCCAGCAGAGCGAGCGCGGCGACCCCGCTGCCGGCCAGGGCGGCCGTCACCCGCACCGCTCCCCGGACATGACGGACCAGGGCCGCGTCCAACGCCGCGGTGGCCACCAGCGCGGCGACCAGCCAGGTCCCCGGCAGGCTCCCGGCCAGCAGCGTCAGCACCGGCTGCGCCAGCACCACGGCAACCGGACCGGGCCCGCGGAGCCGGGTGACCCGCGCGTAGGCCACCCCGCTCCGCGGGCCCGACCCAGTCAGCCGGGTGACCCGGGCGTAGGCCACCAGGATGAGCGCGGTGCCCCCGAGCACCCCCGCCGTGTAATGCGACGCGTCGAGGGCGTCGGCCCTGAGGAATCCCGCCTGTCTGGCCGCGTACCCGTCGAGCAGCAGCAACGCGACCGCGAACCCGGCCACGGTCTCGGCCGTCGCGGTGAGCCCGCGCCGCATCAGCACGACCGGCGCGACCATGACCAACGCGGTGAACCCGGCCAGCACGGCCGCGCGCCCGCCGATCCCCAGCCACCCCCAGCTCACCACGGTGAACACCACCGCCGCCACCGTCAGCAGCAGGCCCCCGAGAATGAGCAGCACGTTCTTCGCAGCAGCCTGCGAGACCTCCCGTGGCGCAGCACCAGGCCCCCCGCCCGCGTAACCCACCGCCGGATACGGCGACACCACACCAGCGCGCGGCGCACCGCCGTACGGCGGGACCACACCAGCATGCGGCACACCACCGTACGGCGGGACCACACCAGCATGCGGCACACCACCGTACGGCGGGACCACACCAGCGTGCGGCGCGCCAGCGTGCGGCGCGCCAGCGTGCGGCGCGCCAGCGTGCGGCGCGCCAGCGTGCGGCGCGAGCACTCCGACGTACGGTGGTGTGCCGCCGTGCGGCGGGAGCACGCCAGCATGCGGCGCGCCACCGTACGCCGGCGGCGCCGCGTCCCCGACGGCCTGACCCGCCACGCCAGCATCAGCGCCTGCGCCTGCACCTGTGCCGGTGCCCGTGCCGGTGCCAGTGCCAGTGCCGGTGCCAGTGCCGGTGCCGGTGCCTGTGCCGGTGCCTGTGCCGGTGCCTGTGCCGGTGCCAGTGCCAGTGCCAGTGCCGGTGCCAGTGCCGGTGCGGAGGATGCCGAGCAGGTCCGTGCGGCGGGCTCGCAGCCGCGCCTGCTGGTCCCGCAGCCCGGCGAGAGCCTGGTCCACCTGCCAGAGCTCGTATGCGGCGGGTCCCTGAAGGGTCAGCCCGCACCTCGGGCACCTGGACACCGGCTCCCGGGACCTGGACCTGAACACCGGCTCCTGGGTCCCGGAGCCGGACGCGGACCCGGAGCCGGACCAGGACCCGGAGCCGGAGCCGGAGCCGGAGCCGGAGCCGGAGCCGGAGCCGGAGCCGGAGCCGGGCAGCGGCGCTCCACAGTCCGGACATGTCATGCTTTGATGCACCGATACTCCGCTTCAGGGGTGTCGAGATGACCCATATCTCACACTGGCATCCTTGCGAACCACTGTCACGCGTCCAAGGTGCCCAGGGCCTGATCTGACGGGATCGCCGGCCGGCTTGTAATTTCTGATGGTCTCGGACCACTTCCTCCTGTGAACAGTTCCGGGACACGTGAGGGGTTGGGGCGGTGACGAGCGATCGAGAGCGCTTCACCACCATCTACGACGAATGCCGACAACGCGTATGGGCCTACGTGGTCAGCCGCGCCGGCCGGCAGGTGGCCGACGAGGTGGTGAGCGAGACGTTCGCCATCGCCTGGCGCAAGTTCGACCAGATGCCGCGGAACGCCCTGCCATGGCTGCTGGGTGTGGCGCGCAACGTGCTCCGCGACACCATCAGGGCCGAGGCCAGGCGTGAGGGGATCCAGCGCGAGATGCGCGCGTGGATCACCGCCGACGTGGCCGACCACGTGGCCGAACGCCTGGGCGTGCTCAAGGCCATGGCCAGACTCAGCCAGGACGAACGCGAGATCCTCATTCTCGTCGCCTGGCAGGGCCTGAGTCCGAAAGACGCCGCCAAGGTGCTCGGCTGCTCGGTGCCCGCCTTCCGGGTCCGGCTGCACCGGGCGAGAAAACGCCTGCGTGCCGAGCTCGAATCCCCCATGCTGTCCCATCCCCGGCTCGTCGAGGAGTTGTCGTGAACCCGATGGAAGAGCTGCGTGCCGCCCGCCCGGCCCACCTGACCGGCGGGCCGGTGGACCCGCACACCCGGCAGGCCGAGCTGGCCCACGCCTTCGCCCAGCCCACGCGGGTGCCGCGCCGCGGCAGGAAGTCGCTGACCTGGGGCCTGGGCCTTGGCCTGGCGGGCGCGGCGGCGGCCGCCGTGACCGCGGTCGCGCTGGCCGCCGGTTCGGCCCCGGTCGTGTCGCCGGGAGCGCCGGACGTCGCGGCGCAGCCGGTTACGCTGTCGGCGAGGGAGGTGCTGCTCGTGGCCGCGACCAGCGCGGAGCGCCGGCCCGCCGCCGCCGGAGACTACTGGCACGTCTCCAGCCGCTCCCGCAGTCTCCATCCGGTCAACGAAGGCTTCGTGATCTCCATAGAGCAGGAGAGCGAGAGCTGGGTGGGCGCGGACGAACAGTGGGGCTCCACCCGCGCCCTGGGCGTCAAGCCCGCGACCGACGCCGACCGGGCCGCCTGGGAGAAGGCGGGATCACCGCGAGAGCTGACCCTCGCGGGGCGCAAGCGGATCTCGATCCAGGAGAGCGCGGAGCGGCCGCGCACCGGTCACACGCGGGGCCAGGAGATCTTCTGGCTCGGCCGCAATGTCACCATGGCCGACCTGCGGAGCCTGCCGACCGATCCGGCGGCGCTCAAGGCTGACCTGCTCCGTTTCTACGAGGGCAAGGACACCGAGTCCGGCGCTCCGATGGCGGAGGACGCCTGGCTGTTCCGGGTGACCGAAGGGTTGATCACCGACATGCCGGTGAGCCCGGAGGTGCTCGCGGCGGCCTTCCGGATGCTGGCGGACCTGCCGTCGGTCACCTCACTCGGCCAGGTCACCGACGCCGCTGGGCGCCCGGGCACCGCGATCGCCATCGCGGACATCTCCCAGCGCAAGCCCGGTGACACCGCCAAGGGCGTGGTGCAGGTCCGGCTGATCATCGACGAGAAGTCCGGCCGCGCGCTGGCGCGCGAAAGCGTGGTCGTCAAGCCTGGCGGCCTCCAGGCCGGACTGGAGCCGGGAACGGTGTGGAGCACCCACACCATCCTGGAGACGGGCTGGACGAACGAACACCCGTAGTACGCCACGCCGCGAGCGGCCTGAACGGCGCTCCTGGGTGGCGGCCCTGGACGACGGCCCTGAGCGACGTCCAGGGCGACGGTCCTGAGCCGCGGCCCTGGGTGGCGGCCCTGGGTGGCGGTCACCCGCAGCTCGCCGCGCGTGCGGCCTGGGAGGGGACGCGCTCGATCGCCCGTACAGCGATATCAGGCCGGTCGGCATAGATGTGGTGTCCGCTCTTCTCGGCCGTGGTCAGCTTGCTGTCGCCGGACAGCGTGAGCCACTCGCGTTGTCCGGCGACCCACGCCTTCTCCAGGCGCGGCCCGTACTCGGGGACGGCCGCGAAGTACGGCTGACCGTGCTCGATCACCTCCACCCCTGCTGGACGGACTTCCCGTCGGGGATGACGAGCTTCTCCGGGTTCTGGCCCTGGAACACCGCTAGGTTCTGGGCGCACAGCTCGCGGGCCCTCCGAACAGGACACCGACCGGCCCGCGACCTCGATCTTCCGGGTTCCGGAGAGCGGGCCGGTCTGGGTGGCGGGGGCGAACGGGTCCCGGTTCTCCACCGTGTCGCTGTCGCGGCCGGCGAGCCCCGCACCGACCACAGTGGCGCAGAGCGCGGTCAGCACGGATGCCTCTGCGATGCAAGTGGAGCGGGAAGCGGCCGGACACCGCAACGCCGGCCCCGGAATCGTCACCGCTCAGTGGACATCCGCCGGTAGCTCGCACGGGGGACACGCGGCTTGCGCCGGCGCCAGGTGTCGCGCTACGGTAAGTGCATGCACATGCAGATATATGGTCTCGGGTCGCAGTGGTCCCAGGTCGCGGCGTTCACGTCCGCGATCGACACGGCTCTGGGCAAGTGGCTCGTGGATGTGCATCGGATCGGGCTGACGGAGTATCGGGCGCTGGCCCATCTGACGCAGGCGCCGGACAAGGAGCTGCGGGTCAACGATCTCGCGCAGAAGATCGGCCTGAACCAGAGCTCGGCCACCCGGCTGGTCAGCCGGCTGGAGAGCAAGGGCGTCGCGCGGCGCGATGTCTGCGCCGACGACGGCCGCGGGGTCTATGCGGTCCTCACCCCGGAAGGTGAGGCGCTCGCGCGTGAGGTGCGGGCGTCCTATGACGAGCGCATCGGCGAACTCCTGGCCAGCGCGTCGGCGGAGGCGCCCCACGTGGACGTCCGCCTGCTCGGCACCGCACTACGACAGATCGCGGACGTCGTCACCCCGTGAGCGACGGCGCCCGGCGCGGTGAGATGCGCACGCGTATAAATATGTATGTACATGCAGAGAGATAAGGAACATCATGAGCTGGCTCTATCTGGCGATCGCCATCGTCTTCGAGATCGCGGTCGCGATCAGCGCGAGCAACGCGAAGGGATTCACCGACCTGTGGTGGACCGTCGCCACGCTCGTCACCGGCGGGATCGCCACGTTCTTCCTCAGCCTCGCGCTGCTGACCTTCGACGTCGGCGTCGGCTACGCCCTGTGGACGTCGATCGCCGGGGTCGGGATCGTCATCGTCGGCGCCCTGCTGCTCGGCCAGCAGCTGACCTGGAAGAAGCTCCTGGGCATCGTCGTCGTCATCGCCGGTGTCATCGGCCTGCAGCTCAGCGGTGGCGCATGACCTCCGCGCGTCCCATCAACACCACACCCGGAAGGACTTCTCCCATGACACCCAGCAAGACCGTCTCCTGGCTCGTCCTGCTCCTGGCAGGAGTGTTCGAGGTCGGCTACGCCCTCACCGTGAACGGCAGCGAAGGCTTCACCCGTCCGGGCTGGTCGGTCGTCGCCGTCGTGTTCTTCCTTCTCACCCTGTTCTGCCTCAGCGTCGCCCTGAAGGGCATCGACGTCGGCATCGGCTACGCCGTGTGGGCCGGCATCGGGGCCGTCGGCGCGGCACTCCTGGGCCCGGTGTTCTTCGACGAGGTGCTGACCCCGGCGCGCGCCTTCTGGCTGGCCGTGATCATCGCCGGGGTGGTGTGGCTCAAGCTCGCCGACAGTCCCGCCCTGGAGGACAGGCCCGAGAAGACGGCGGCCGGAGTCAGCTGACCCGCTGCGTCAGCCCTTCGACCCGGGCGCGGGCCGCACGGACGAGGAGCCGGTCGGCCTCGACGTCCGTGACGGTCATGGACGGCAGCGGCAGCGGGGGCGGCGGCAGCTCGGGAGTGAACGTGAGGGCGACGCCGCCGACCCGGGCACGCAGCCGGGTCACGTACATGACGACACCGCCCGACAGCCGCAGCCGGGAGAACCGCTGGTGGACGGCCGCACCGGAACCACGCGTCCGGTGCAGGCCGTCCTCGATCTCGACGGCGGACATGGACAGCTTGAGACGGGGACCGGCGGGCCGGCTCACCACTCCTTCGAACCGGCCGCCCCACAGGGTGAGCCGCGCGGCTTCGAGCCCGGAATCGGCGGGCCCGGAGGGGTGGGGGGCCGGCAGGGCGAGAACGAGAGCCACCGGGACGGCCGCGATCACGCGCAGCGGTTCCTCCCGCCGGCGGGCGGGGCGGCCGTCGGGGCTCCAGGCGCACAGGAGCGCGCCACCCGTGAGCCCGGCGAGCATGCCGAGGCCGAGACCGCCGAGGTTGGACGTGACGAAGGAGCCCAGTGACAGCGCGATGGCGGCGACCCCGAGGAACACCCGCTGCCCGTGCTGCCACCAGCTCAGCAGGCCGGCCGCGACGAGAAGCAGCCCCGCCAGATAGCCGGAGATCCCGGCGACCCCCTGCCGGACCAGGAGCGGGAGCGGCGCGAGCGGCGCCAGCAGGATGACGGCCCCACCGGCGGCCACCCACAGCCCGCCCCAGAAGGGACGGGTACGCCGCCACCGGCGGAATCGGGTGTCAGGCATGGTCAGAAGCACTCGTGGTCGCCGGGCTCGAAGCTGAGCCGCAGCCCGTTGAGCCGGAAGGTGCCGGCGTTGACGGCGTAGGCGGTCTGCCGCAGGCCGGTGATGCGCACGGTGGCCGCCTGCTGGCCGATGTCGCCCGGACGGCCGCCCAGACCGGCGGGGGCGTCGAGGGTGGCGGCGTCGCGGCCGATCTCGATGTCGCCGAACGTCACGTCGCCGGAGAGCTGGTGGAGGTCGATCACGAGGTTCGCGGCCTCCACGGGCCGCTCCCCGTCGCCCGCCCTGACCAGGAACGTGACCGGGCCGACCGGGGTGCGCACGAGCGCCGACTGGCACAGGCCGGTGATCCGCGCCCGGCCGATCACCGAGACGAGCACCGGGCGCCGCCCCTCGGCGGTCGACGCCACGTCTCCGTACTGGGCGAATCCCTTGCCCACGAGCCGGTCGGCCGAGATCTTGAACCGCTCGCCGGACAGCGCGAACGACGCCGCGACACCCCCTTCGCCGGTCACGCCGACGAGGATCGCGGCCGCCGCCAGCGCGGGGACGAGCACCGCGGCGAAGCGCCGCCACCGCGTGCGGCCGAGCCGCATCTCGGCTGACATGGCGCTCACCTTCGCTCGGGCGCGGGACGGGGAAGCCGGAACGAGTGAACCGGCGGGCCCAGTATAGGGACTCTTTGCATAATGTTGACTACTCTCGGCAACATTCCTTACGTTTCCGCGGCGCACCACACCATCCCTTAACAGGAGGCATGACGCTTACCAGCAAGGAACACGAACAGTCGCTGTTCGACCACGTACGGCTGTGATGCCATGGGTGTCGCCGACGAACAGGAAAGGTGGCATATGAGCGCAGGCGGGAACGAGCGGACGTGGCCGGGGCGAGCGGTGGCGATCGTGGGCGTGGGCTGCCAGCTTCCCGGCGGCATCCGCGACCTCGACGGACTGTGGCAGGCCCTGCTGCGCGGTGACGACCTGGTCGGCACCGTGCCGCCGGACCGGTTCGAGGCCGAGCGGTACGTCGACGAGTCCCTCCCGCGCCCCGACCGCAGCTACACGCGGGCGGGCGGCTTCCTCGACGACCTCACCGGATTCGACGCCGCCTACTTCGGGATCTCGCCCAAGGAGGCAGCCTCGATGGACCCGCAGCAGCGGCTGCTCCTGGAGATGGCCGCCGAGGCGCTCGACGACGCCGGCATCGACCCGGCACGCCTGGCCGGGACCGACACGGGGGTGTTCGTCGGCGTCTCCGATCCTTCGTACGGGGTGCTGCAGGCGCTGGAGCCCGGCGGGATCGGCCCCTACTCGATGTCGGGCAGCGCGTTGTCGATCGCGGCCAACCGGCTCTCGTACGCCTTCGACCTGCGCGGGCCGAGCATGAGCATCGACACCGCCTGCTCGTCGGCGCTGCAGGCGGTGGAGCGCGCCTGCCGGGCGCTGGCCGACGGCTCCACGCGGACGGCGCTGGCCGGGGGCGTGAACGTGCTGCTGAGCCCGACCGGGTTCGTCGGGTTCAGCCAGGCGTCGATGCTGTCGCCGACCGGGCGGTGCCGGGCGTTCTCGGCCGACGCCGACGGGTTCGTCCGGTCGGAGGGCGGCGGCGTGGTCGTGCTCAAACGGCTGGAGGAGGCGCTCGCCGACGGCGACCGGATCCACGGTGTCATCGTGGGCGCCGCCGCCAACAACGACGGCCGCACGATGGGGCTGGCGCTGCCCCGTACCGAGGCGCAGGAGGCGCTGCTGCGGCAGGTGTACCGGGAGGCCGGGATCAGCCCGGACGAGGTCGCGTACGTGGAGGCGCACGGCACCGGCACCCAGGCGGGCGACCCGGCCGAGTGCGGGGCGCTGGGGCGGGCGCTGGGCACGGCGCGGTCGGGCGGCCCGCTGCCGATCGGCTCGGTCAAGACGAACCTGGGGCACCTGGAGCCGGCCTCGGGCATGCCGGGGCTGTTCAAGGCGCTGCTGGTGCTGCGGCACGGGACGATCCCGGCGTCGCTGCACGCCTCGACGCTCAACCCGGCCATCGACTTCGACGGGCTCGGGCTGAGCGTCGTCACCCGGCCGCGCCCGCTGCCCGAGACGGGCGGCCGGACGGTGGTGGGGGTGAACTCGTTCGGGTTCGGGGGCGCGAACGTGCACGTGGCGGTGGCCGCACCGCCCCTCCGAGCGGCGCCGGCGCGGCCGGCGGGGGCCGCGCCGGTGCCTGTCGTCGTGTCGGCCCGGGCCGCGGGCGCGCTGCCGGAGGCCGTCGCGCGGGCGGCCGAGCACCTGGCGTCGGTGGACGAGGGTGACTTCTACGACGTGGCCTACACCGCCACCCGGCGGCGCGGCCTGCACCGGCACCGCGCCGTGGTGCTCGCCGCGTCCGCGGCGGAGGCGGCGGGCAGCCTGTCCGGTCTGTACGGTTCGTCGCCGGTGATCGGGGAGGCGGTGGAGCGGGGCCGGGTGGCGCTGGTGTTCTGCGGCAACGGCTCGCAGTGGGCCGGGATGGGCGCCGGCCTGTTGAGTGATCCTGCCTTCCGTAAGGCCGTCGAGGCCGTGGACGACGAGCTGGCGACCCGGCTGGGCTGGTCGGTGCTGGAGGAGCTGACGCTGCCCGCGGACCGGTGGCGGCTGTCGGCGACCGAGCGGGCCCAGCCGCTGCTCTTCGCCGTCCAGGCCGGGCTCGCCGGGATGCTGGAGGCGGCGGGCGTGCGGGCGGGGGCGGTGCTCGGTCACAGTGTCGGCGAGGTGGCCGCCGCGTACGTCGCCGGGGCGCTGTCGCCCGCCCAGGCCGCGCAGGTGATCGCCGAGCGCGGCCTGGCGCAGGCCGCGACACGCGGGCAGGGCCGGATGGCGGCGGTCGGGCTGCCCGAAGCCGAGGCCCGGCAACTCCTGGCCGGTTACCCCGGGGTGGAGGTGGCCGCGGTCAACTCCGACCGCGACGTCACGGTCGCGGGGCCGCGGGCGGCGCTCGGAAGGCTGGGCGGGGATCTGGCGGCGCGCGAGGTGTTCTTCCGCGAGCTGGACGTGGACTATCCGTTCCACAGCGCGGCCATGGACGGGGCGCGCGAGCCGCTCCGGGCGGCGCTGGCCGACCTGCGGCCGTCGCGGACGCGGATCCCCATGGTGTCGACCGTGACCGGCGAGCCGCTGACCGGCGAGGAGCTCGACGCGACGTACTGGTGGCGCAACGTGCGGCGGCCCGTGCGCTTCTCGGCGGCGGTCGAGCGGGTGCTCGCCGACGGGTTCGACGTGCTGGTGGAGGTGGGCCCGCACCCGGTGCTGCAGTCGTACCTGCGCCGCGTCGCGGCCGCCGCCCGCGTCCGCGCCGCCGTGGTGCCGACCCTGCGGCGTGGCGCGGTGGAGGAGACCGCCGCGAGCGCCGCCGTCGGCTCGGCGGTGGCGGCGGTCGTCGCGGCCGGGGGTGACGTCGACTGGGACCGCTACTTCCCGCGGCCGGGCCTCGTACGGTCGCTGCCCGCGTATCCGTGGCAGCGGCAGCGGCACTGGCTGGGCGGCCCGCTGACCTGGGTGCGCACGATCGGCGACCCCGAGATCACGCATCCGTTGCTGGGCCAGCGGCTGCCCGCGCTCGACCCTTCCTGGTACGGGGAGATCGACCAGGTCCGGGTGCCCTGGGTGACCGACCACCGGGCGGGCGGGGCCGCCGTGATGCCCGCGACCGGCTACGTGGAGATGGCGCTGGCGGCGGGCCGGCAGGCGATCCCGGACGCCGCCGAGGCGGTCGAGGTGGACCGGGTGAGCATCACCCGCGCGCTGGTGGTGCCGGGGCCGGGCGCGGAGCCGGTCTGCGCGCAGACGTCGCTGTCCGCCGAGACGGGCACGATCACGGTGGCGAGCACGACGCGGCGCGGGCAGCATCCGCGCGAGCACTTCCGGGCGCGGGTCCGGCCGCTGCTGCGGCCGGCCCCGGCGCCGCTCGATCTGGCGGAGCTGCGCGCCCGCGTCGCCGAGCCCGTGGACGTGCCCGCCTACTACGCGCGGGCCGCCGAGGGGCGCATGGTGTGGGGTCCGGCGTTCCGGGTGCTGACGGGGTTGTGGCGGGCCCCGGGCGAGGTGCTGGGCGCGTACACGTGCCCTGACCAGCGGGACGAGCGCTACCAGGCGCATCCCGTGCTGTTCGACAGCGCCCTGCAGGCGGGCGTGCTGTGGCTGGTGGACGCGCTGGTGGGCGGCACGGGCTACATGCCTGCCGCGATCGGGTCGGTCCGGCTCTGGGGCAGACCGGCCCCGGAAGGTTTCCTGCATGTACGGGAACGTTCCAGTTCTGTCGAGGAGGTGTGCTGGGACATCACGGTCACCGGGGGCGACGGCCGGGTGGCGGCCGAGATGGAGGGGGTCCGGTTGCGCAGGACGCCCGGCCTGCACGCCACGCGGACCGAGCGTTACCACGTCGAACTACGGGCGGCGCCCCGGCCCGGGGAGCCGGCGGACGCCTGGCCGGGCCCCGATCCGGCGGGCATACTCGCGGGGGCTTCCGCGCGGCTGGACGAGGTGCGCTCGGCCTGGCGTGAGCTGCGTTACCCGGAGTACGCGGCCAAGCTGGAAGAGACGTTCGCCCGTACGCTCGGCGCGGCGCTGGCGGCCTTGACCGGCGGTGGCGAGCTGACCGTCGACGATCTGGCCGCCGCCTGCCGGGAGCCGCACCACCGTGCGCTGGTCCGGGCGGCGCTGCCGCTGCTGGAACGGCACGGCGTGCTGGAACGCCGCGGCGAGCGGGGGGTGCGCCTCGCCCCGCCCGCACCGGTCGCGACCGAGCTGCGGGGGCTGGCCGTGGCGGGGGCGGCGTTCCCCGCGCAGACGGCGCTGGCGGTGCGGGCCGGGCTGCGGCTGCGCGAGGTACTGGCCGGGGAGGTCGCGGCCGGCGACGTGCTCGGCTCGGACGGCGCCGGGGAGCTGGTGGACCAGTACCACGACGTGGGGCCGGCGAGCCTGTTCGCGAACCGGCTCGCGCGGGCGCTGGTGGAGCAGGTCGTCCAGGGGTGGCCGGCCGACCGGCCGCTGCGGGTCCTGGAGGTGGGCGCGGGGACGGGCGGCACCACGGTGACGTTGCTGCCGATCCTGCCGGTCGACCGGGTCCGCTACACGGTGACCGACATGGCCGAGCCGGTGCTGGCCCGGCTGCGGCAGCGGCTGTCCGGGGTGGACGTCGCCGAGTTCGGCCTGCTCGACCTGGACGCCGACCCGGTCGGGCAGGGGTGGCCGGCCGGCGGGTTCGACCTCGTGGTGGCGGCCGGGTGCCTGCATCTCGCGCGTGACCTGCCCGGCGCCCTCCGCGGGCTGGGACGGCTCCTCGCCCCGGGCGGCAAGCTGCTCGTCGCGGGACCGCACCGGGCCGGACCGCTGCTGCCCTTCCTGGGGCTGACACCGGAGCTGTGGGGCCCCGGCGCGCTGCCGTCCGCCCAGCGGTGGCCGGAGCTGCTGGCGGAAGCCGGATACGCCGACATCATCCAGACCGGCCCTGAACAGGACCCTGAAGCAGGCGACTTCTCAGCGCTCCTCGCCACCTCCCCCTCCGAGCACATTGCGGAGACAACCGCCGACCAGCTCGCCGACGGCGTGTGGGTGGTCGCTGCGGAGAACGATGGGGATCCGCTCGCCGTCGAGCTCGCTTCGTTGCTGCGGGAGCGGGGTGGGCGGGCGAATGTGGCGCCCCTCGCCGATGATCCCGCCGCGTGGGCGGCCCAGGCCGTGTCGGCGGACGTGGTCACGTTCGCGATCGTCCTCGGCGGCACAGGCCCGGAGGGCGTCGTCGAACGGATCACCCGGCGGGCCGCGGCGCTCCGCGCGATCGCCCTGGCCTGCGAGCAACTGCCGCACCACGTCCAGGTGAGGCTGTGGCTGGTGACCCGCCCATGCGGCGCGCTCCCGGAGCCCGGACCGCCCGGCGACACCGCCCACCCCGAGAACGCCACCCACCGCGAAGCCGCCGGCCAGAAGAGCGCTGCCCAGCTCGAAAACACCGTCAACCCCCTAGAGACCGCCGACCCCGAAAACACCGCCAACTCCGTAGAGACCGTCCACCCTGAAAACGCCGCCGACCCCGTATGGATCATTCATCCCGAGGATGCCGCCACCTGGGGGACGGTGCGGTCGCTCGGGAACGAGCAGCCCCAGTTGGACGCCCGGCGGGTGTGCCTGCACCGTAGTGGGGACGTCCGGCGAGACGCGGCGGGGCTGGTGGCGGAACTGGTGTCGGCCGGGGAGGACGACGAGATCCTCCTCACTCGCCGGGGCCGGTTCACGCCGCGTCTGGTGAGGTCGGCGCCGCCGTCCGTCCCCGCCGGCCGCCGGGGGGCGTACCGGCTGGCGGTGCGTGACCCGGGGCTGTCGTACGAGCTCTGCTGGGAACGGGCCGAGATCCCGGAGCCCGGGCCGGGCCAGGTGCTGATCGAGGTACGGGCGATCGGGCTGAACTACCGCGACGTCATGTTCACGGTCGGCCTGCTCCCGTCGGAAGCGGTCGAGGCGGTCTTCGGCGGCCACGAGCTGGGCCTGGAGTGCGCCGGCACCATCGCCGCCGTGGGGCCGGGCGTCGTCCGGCTGAGGCCCGGCGACCGGGTGATGGCCGCGGGCCCGGTGGGGTTCGGCAGCCACGCGGTGGCCGAGGAGTGGACGGCCGTCCGGATCCCCGACAGTCTCACCTTCGCCGCGGCGGCCACGCTGCCGATGGCGTTCTCGACCGCCTACCACTCGCTGCACGGGTGCGCGCGGCTCCGGCCCGGCGAGACGCTGCTCGTGCACGGCGGCGCGGGCGGGGTCGGCCTGGCCGCGCTGGAGTACGCCAGGCACGCCGGCGCGCGGGTGATCGCCACGGCGGGCAGCGAGGCCAAGCGCGACCTGCTGCGGGCGCTGGGCGCCGCGCACGTGCTGGACTCGCGCAGCCTGCGCTTCGGCGAGCAGGTCAGGGAGCTGACCGGGGGCCGCGGCGTGGACGTCGTGCTCAACTCCCTGGCCGGGGAGGCCATCAGCCGCGGCCTGGAGTGCCTGCGGCACGGCGGCAGGTTCGTCGAGCTGGGCAAGCGCGACATCTACGAGAGCAGGCACGTGGCGCTGCGGCCGTTCGGCGACAACATCGCGTTCTTCGGCGTGGACGTGGGCACCCTCATGTGGAAGGACCCGGCGCTGATGGCCGAGCAGATGACGGCCGCGTTCCAGCACGTGCACGACCAGCGCCCGCTGCCCCACACGGTGTTCCCGGCCGAGCGGGTGGCCGACGCGTTCGCGCTGATGCGGCACTCCCGGCACATCGGCAAGGTCGTCGTCTCCCTCGGTGACCCTGTCGCGGTGCGGTCCCGGCCCACCCGGCGTCCGGCTGCGGGCACGTACCTGATCACGGGTGGGCTGAGCGGGTTCGGCGCGGAGACGGCGCGGCACCTGGCGCGGGGCGGGGTGCGCCGGCTGGCGCTGGTCAGCCGGCGCGGCGCGGACACGCCGGGCGCGGACACGCTGCTGGAGGAGCTGCGCGGCCTCGGCGCGGAGGCCACCGCGCACGCGGCCGACGTGGCCGACCGCGACGCCATGCGGGACATCCTGCGCGAACTGGACGCTTCGGGCCACCCCGTGCGCGGTGTCGTGCACGCCGCCATGCATCTCGACGACGCGGCGCTGGCCGATCTCTCCGACGACCGGATCCGGGCGGTCCTGCGGCCCAAGGTCGCGGGCGCGCTGGTGCTGGACGAGCTCACCGCGGACCTGCGGCTGGAGGCGTTCGTGCTGTACTCGTCGCTGACGACGATCGGCAACATCGGGCAGTCGCCGTACGTGTCGGCGAACCTGTTCCTGGAGGCGCTGGCGCGACGGCGGCGGGCCCGGGGCCTGCCCGCGCTGGCGGTCTGCCTCGGCGCGCTCGCCGGCACCGGCGTGCTGGCGCACGGCACGCAGGCCGAGGCGCTGAAGCGGTTCGGCATCGACTCGGTGGACCCCGCCGTGGCGCTCGCCGCCGTGGACGCCATGCTGGTCGACGGGGCCGACGTGGCCGTGGTGGGCCGCTGCGACTGGGCCAGGCTGCGGCAGACGCTCCCCGGCCTGCGACGGCCGTGGCTGTCGGCGGTGCTGCCGCCCGGCGCCGATCAGGCCCCCGACACCGGCGACCTGCTGTCGGAGCTGGCCGCGATGACCGGCGACGAGGCGCACGAGCACGTCGTCGAGCAGATCACCGCCCTGCTGTCCGCGGTCCTGCTCGTCCCGGCCGCCGACATCGCCCCCGACCGGCGGCTGGACGAGTACGGCCTGGACTCGCTCATGGCCACGCAGCTGCTGCTGTCGATGCGGCACGCGTTCGGGGTGGACATCCCGCCGATGGAGCTGATCCGCGGCGCCGGGACCGTCACCGACATCGCCCGTACGGTGCTCCTCCACCTGGGGCTGCACTCCACGCGTCCGGCTTCCTGAGGAGACCGCCATGGCTTCCGTGCACGCCCGGGTGGCCGGTGTGGCCGCCCACCTGCCCGAGACCACGATGACCACCGCGGAGGTGGAGGACCGGCTCGCCGCCCGCAACCCCGGGCTGGTCCTGCCCCGGGGAGTGATCCACAACGGCAGCGGCGTCCGCCGCAGGCACGTCGCCCCGCCAGGGGAGAAACCGTCGGACCTGGCCGCGCACGCCGCCCGCGCGCTGCTGGACGAGCAGGACCTGCACGCCCGCGACCTCGACCTGCTCGTCTACGCGGGGGTGACCATCGACCTCGTCGAGCCCGCGACCGCGCACGTCGTGGCGGCGAAGCTGGGCGCCGGCTGCCCGGTGTTCGACGTGCGCAACGCCTGCAACAGCGTGCTGAACGCGATCCAGGTGGCGGAGGCGCTGATCGTCACCGGCCGGCACCGGCGGGTGCTGATCTGCTGCGGCGAGCTGCCGACCGCGTTCATGCCGTGGACGCTCTCCGGCGCCGACGAGTTCATGACGGTCGCCGCCGCCTACACGGTGTCGGATGCCGGGGCCGCGCTGCTGCTGGAGGCCGCGGCGGAGCCGGGGGTGCTCGGTCACCGGTTCGCCGCCCAGTCCCACGGGTGGGACGCCGCCACCGTGGCGCTGCGGAACCTGACGTCCGACCCGGCGACCGACTGGCCGGTCATCCGCCCGCTCACCGTCGACGCCATCGGACTGATACGCGGCATCGAGGCGACCGACCACGCCGTCTTCTCCGATCCGCTCGCCGCCCTCGGCCTCACCTGGGACGACTTCGCCGTCGTGTGCGTGCACCAGGCGTCGCTGCCCGCGCTGTGGAAGTTCTGCGCCCACGTCGGGATCCCGCCGGAGAAGGTCGTGGTCACCATCGCCCAGCACGGCAACCTGGTGGCGGCGACGATACCGGTCCAGCTCGCCCAGGCGGTCGCCGCCGGACGGGTGCGGCGCGGCGACCTGGTGGCGTTCGTCGGCCTGGCGAGCGGGTTCAGCGCCGGCACCGTCGTGGTGCGGTGGTGACCCCGGTGCCGGTGAGCGAGCTGGTCACCCGGGCCGAACGCTGGGCCGCCGACCGGCCGGACACCCTCGCCTGCCAGATCGGCGGGCGGGCGCCGCGCTCGGCCAGCTACGGGGAGATGGCGCGATCGGTGGAGGAGACGGCGGCCGCGCTGGCGCTCGGCGGGGTGCGGCCCGGCATGCGGACGGTGCTGCTGGTGCGTCCGGGCGTGGAGCTCGGCGTGCTGGTGCTGTCGCTGCTGCGGCTGGGGGCGGTGCCGGTCATGGTCGATCCGGGACTGCCGTACGCTGCCGTCCGGCGGTGCCTGGAGCGGGCCGCGCCGGAGGCGTTCATCGGGGTGCCGCTCGCCCAGGCGGCCCGGCTGGCCCTGGGCTGGGCCCGGCGCACCAGCCGCGTCGTCATCACGGTCGGACCCCGCCGCTTCTGGCCGGGACCGACCCTCGCCACCCTACGAACCGCCGCCCGCGACCTGACACGGGACTCGCGAGCCGCCGCGCCCGCACCGACCCCGGACCCGCATACACCAGATCTGCGAGTCACCGACGCCGGACCGACCCCGGACCCGCGAACCGCCGCCCGTGGCGCGGTGCCGGGTCTGCCGGCGCCTGGGCCCGGTGATCTGGCGCTGATCGCGTACACCTCCGGTTCGACGGGGCCGCCGAAGGGGGTGCCGTTGCGGCACCGGCACCTGACGGCGCAGCTCGACCTGCTGGCCGGGCTGGAGCTCATCCGGGCCGGCGCACCCGTGCTGTCGACGTTCATCCCTTTCGCCCTGGGGGCGGCGGCGCTGGGCGCGACAGCCGTGCTGCCCGATCTGGACCCGCGGCGCCCGCTGCGGTTCGACCCCGCGGCGCTGGCCGCGGACATCCGCCGGTACCGGGTGTCCACCCTGTTCGCCGCGCCCGCCCTGCTGGACCGGCTGGCCCGGCACTGCGTGGCCCGCGATCTGGTGCTGGACTCGCTGGAGACGGTGGCGGTCGCCGGGGCGCCGCTGCCGCTGCCGACGCTGGACCGCGTCCGCGCCTGCGTCCCCGGCGCGGCCCGGGTGCTGTCGGTGTACGGGGCGACCGAGTGCCTGCCGGTGGCCGCGATCGAGGGCGCCGAACTGGTGGCGGCGCACGCCGCGCACCGGGGGGCCGGGACATGCCTGGGCCCGCCGCTGCCCGGGGTCGAGGTCCGCGTCGTCGGCGTCACCGACGGGCCGATCGCCCGGTGGGACGAGAACCTGACGGTGCCGCCCGGCACCGTCGGGGAGTTCGTCGTCTCCTCCCCCGCCGTCAGCGATCCCTATCTGGACGACCCGAGGGCCACCGCCCTGGCCAGGATCCCGGACGGCGACCGGGTCTGGCACCGCATGGGCGACCTGGGCCGGCTGGACGAGCACGGCCGGCTGTGGTTCGCGGGCCGCAAGTCCGAACGCGTCCGCGCCCCGGACGGCGACCTCTACACCGACCACGTCGAGACACTCCTGGCCGGAGTGCCGGGAGCGCGCCGCGTCGCCCTGGTGGGCGCCGGCCCACGCCCCGTCCTCGTGGTGGAGCCCGAGCCCGGCTTCCGGCGCGACCTCGTACGGGCCGGGATCCTCGCGGAGGCCGCGCGGCACCCGCGCACGGCGGGCCTGCGCGAAGTGCTGTTCCACCGCCGCTTCCCGGTGGACGCCCGGCACAACAGCAAGATCCGCCGGGACGTGCTCGCCGCCTGGGCGGCCCGGCGGTCGCGCGGAGGCCGCCGGTGAACGTCCTGGTCACCGGGGGCGGCGGGTTCCTCGGCCGCGCCGTGTGCCGCCGCCTGGTCGCGCGCGGCGACACCGTGCGCGCTCTGCACCGCCGCCCGCGTCTCGAACTGGACGCGCTGGGCGTCACCCAGTACCTGGCCGACATCCGCGACCCGGCGGCCGTCCGCGCCGCCGTCGACGGGTGCGAGGCCGTGGTCCACTGCGCCGCCAAGGCCGGGGCGCACGGCGCGTCCCGGGACTTCGCCGAGGTCAACGTGCACGGTACGCGCAACGTGGTGGACGCCTGCGCGGGAGCCGGGGCCCGGCTGGTCCACGTGTCGTCGCCGAGCGTCGTGCACAACGGGCGCGACCTGGACGGCGTGGACGAGTCCGTCCCGTACGCCACCCGGTTCACCGCGCCCTACCCGCGCACCAAGGCGGCGGCCGAACGGCTCGTGCTGGCCGGGCCGGCGCCGTCCGTCGCGCTGCGCCCGCACCTCATCTGGGGGCCGGGCGACCCGCACTTCCTGCCCCGGTTCGTGGCGAACCGGCACCGGCTGTGGCTGCTGGGCAGGGCGGACAAGACCATCGACACCGTCTACGTCGACAACGCGGCCGACGCCTGCGTGCTGGCCCTCGACCGGCTGCGGCCCGGGTCGCCGCTGTGCGGGCGGGCGTACTTCATCACCCAGGGCGAGCCGTGCGGTTTCGGCGTCTGGGTGAACGCGCTGCTCGCGGCGGCCGGGCAGCCTCCGGTGCGGCGGCGGCTGCCCGCCGGACCGGCGATGGCGGCGGCCGGGATGCTGGAACGGCTGGCGGCGCAGGGCGGCTGGGAGCCGCCCCTGACCCGGTTCCTGGTGGAGCAGGCGTCCACGGCGCACTGGTTCGACATCTCCGCGGCCCGCCGCGACCTCGGCTACCGGCCACGCGTGAGCATGGCCGAAGGGCTCGCCCGCCTGACCGCCCACCTCTCGGAGTCCCCGTGACGCGTTTCCCCGGCTACCCGTTCGCCTCCCGCTGGCACGCCCACCCCGGCGGGCTGCGCCAGCACTACGTGGACGAGGGGACGGGTGCCCCGGTGCTGTTCGTGCACGGCAACCCGTCCTGGAGCTACCTGTGGCGGCGGCCGATCCTGGCCCTGCGTGACCGGTTCCGCTGCGTCGCTCCGGACCACATCGGCATGGGGCTGTCCGACAAGCCGGCCGCCCGGGAGTACGACCACACCTTCGCCTCGCGCGTCGACGACCTCGACGCGCTGGTCGGGCACCTCATCGCCCACCGGGGCGCCCCCGAGCGGGGCTGGACGCTCGTCATGCACGACTGGGGCGGGCCGATCGGCATGGCGTGGGCCTGCCGCCACCCCGGGCGCGTCGCCCGGCTCGTCGTCCTCAACACGGCGGCCTTCCCCAGCCCGCACGGCGAGCGGGTCCGCCTCCCGCTGCGGGCGCCGCTGTGGGTGCTGCGCCGCACCCGGCTCGGCGCGCGGCTGTTCCTGCGGCACAACCTGTTCGCCCGCGGCGCGACCTGGCGTCCGCTCGGCGTGCGCCGCCGCATGCCCGCCGACGTGCGCGCCGCCTTCCTCGCCCCGTACGACCGGCCCGAGCACCGGGTGGCCGTCCAGCGGTTCGTGCACGACATCCCGCTGCGGCCGGGCGACCGGGCGTGGCCGCTCCTCGAAGGCACCGGCCGGCGGCTCGACCGGTTCGCCGGGCTGCCGGCCTTCGTCGGCTGGGGGCTGCGCGACCCGGTCTTCGACCCCGCCATGCTGGCCGAGTGGCGGCGCCGCCTGCCCCACGCCAGGGTCGAGGTCTGCCGGCGAGCCGGCCACTACCTCCTGGAGGACGCCCACGAGCGGTTCGTCCCCGCCATCCGCGCCTTCCTGACCGAGACGTAGCGCGGCGGGAGGCCGAGTGCGTCCGAACCCCTGTCGGCCACCTCGGCCGGAGGACTTCACTGGGGACCTGAACTGATTACGGATGATCGGAGGTCCTCATGCGGCTCCTCGGCCGGCTCTTCCTGGCGTTCACCGCGGCCACAGTCTGTCTGCCCACGGCCGGCGCGGCGGCGGCCACCGTGGCCCCGGCGCCCGTGATCCGCGCCGACTTCCCCGATCCGGACGTCATCCAGGTCGGCTCCACCTTCTACGCCTACTCCACCAGCAGCCGGCCCGGCCGCATCCCGGTCGCCAGCGCCCCGTCCGCCACCGGCCCGTGGACCGTGCGCGGGGACGCGCTGCCGGCCAAGCCGTCCTGGGCGGGCGACGGCGGGTTCTGGGCGCCCGACGTCTCCCGTCTCCCCGACGGCCGATACCTGATGTACTTCACCGGCCCGAGCACCGCCACCGGGCGCATGTGCGTCGGCGCCGCGACCTCGGCGAACCCGCTCGGCCCCTTCCAGCCGGCCGGCGGCTCGCCGCTCGTCTGCGACGCGGACGAGGGCGGCGACATCGACCCGTCCAGCTTCGTCGACACCGACGGCAAGCGGTATCTGCTCTACAAGAACGACGGCAACGCCGTCGGCCGGCCCACCATCCTCTGGCTGCAGCAGGTCGCGGCCGACGGCGTCACCTTCGTCGGCGGCCGCACCGAGCTCATCCGCGACGACAGGCCCGAGGAGGCCGGCGTCATCGAGGCGCCCGTGCTCGTCAAGCGGCCCTCCCAGTACGTGCTCTTCTACTCGGGCGGCTCCTACACCGGCAACAGCTACTTCACCGGCTACGCCGTGTCCCCGTCGCTCACCGGGCGCTACACCAAGGCGTACCGGCCGCTGATGACGACCGCCACCTTCGACGGAGCCGTACAGGGACCCGGCGGGACCGACGTGCTCGGCGACCGCGCCTTCTTCCACGGCTGGGTGGGCGACGCCCGCCACCTGTACACCGCGGCGCTGGGCTGGGCCGGCGACTATCCGGTCGTGCGTGGCAGCCGCGTACGGTACGAGGCCGAGCGCGGCTCGCTCAACCGTGCCACCGTCCGCACCGGCGCGGCCGGGGCGTCCCAGGGGGCCGTCGTGGCCAAGATCGACCATGCGGACAGCTGGGTCGACGTCCGGGTGTTCGCGCCGGTCGCCGGGGCCTACACGGCGCACGTGGCCTACGCGGCCGGTTACGGCGACGCGCAGCACCTGATGACGGTCAACGGGACCACGCGGTTCACCCTGGACTACCCCGACCGCGGCTGGGACAACTGGACGCAGGTTCCGGCCCGGCTCAAGCTGAACGCCGGCTGGAACACCCTGCGCCTGCAGCACCGGACGCGCTGGGCGGAACTGGACCACATCGAGATCGCCTGATCCACGGGCCGGCCGCACCGTCACGTGAAATTTTCACGTGACGGTGCGGTCACGTGATCCCTTTTCGGACGGAACCGCAGGCCGGGAAGCGTCCAGGCGACGACGCCCACGCGGCGGGGATCGCCTCCGTTGACGCCCGCCGGACCATCGGATGTACTCCGCGACGACGCACCCCACGATTTGATGTTAGCGCTAACACTCCACGAAGCCGCCCCGAAAGGACCCCATGAGACCCGCGCGATCACGCCGCCTGGCCTGGATCATGAGCGTGCTCTGCATCATGTCCCTGCTGCCCGCGACACCGGCCATGGCGGACAACCCGATCGTCCAGACGATCTACACCGCCGACCCGGCGCCGCTCGTCCACAACGGCCGCGTCTACCTCTACACCGGCCACGACGAGGACGGCTCCACGTACTTCACGATGCGCGACTGGCGCGTCTACTCCTCGACCGACATGGCCAACTGGACCGACCACGGCTCGCCCATGAGCCTGGCCACCTTCACCTGGGCCGACGCCAACGCCTGGGCCGGCCACGTCGCCTACCGCAACGGCAAGTTCTACTGGTACGTCCCCGTACGGAACCGGAGGACCGGCGGCATGGCCATCGGCGTCGCGGTCGGCGACAGCCCGACCGGGCCGTTCCGTGACGCGCTGGGCCGCCCGCTGGTCGAGAACAACGAGATCGACCCCAACGTCCTCATCGACGACGACGGCCAGGCCTACCTGTACTGGGGCAACCCCCGGCTCGCGTACGTACGCCTGAACAGCGACATGATCTCCTACTCCGGCGGCATCACCTACATCCAGCTGACCGGCGCGGGATTCGGCACGCGCAACGGCAACCCCAGCCGTCCCACGCTCTACGAAGAGGGGCCCTGGGTCTACAAGCGCAACGGCCTCTACTACAACGTGTTCGCCGCGGAATGCTGCTCGGAGTTCATCGCCTACTCGACGGCCCCCAGCGCCACCGGGCCGTGGACCTACCGGGGGACGATCATGCCTCGGCAGGGCAGCAGCTTCACCAACCACGCCGGGATCGTCGACTACGCCGGAGGATCGTACTTCTTCTACCACAACGGCGCCCTGCCGGGCGGCGGCGGTTTCACCAGGTCAGTGGCCGTGGAGAAGTTCACCTACAACGCCGACGGCAGCATCCCGACGATCAACATGACCACCGCCGGTCCGCCTCAGGTCGGCACCCTCAACCCGTTCGTCCGGCAGGAGGCCGAGACCGTCGCCTGGGCGTCCGGGGTGGAGACCGAACCCTCCAGCGAGGGCGGCATGAACGTCGGCTACATCGAGAACGGCGACTACCTGAAGGTCAAGGGCGTCGCCTTCGGCAACGGGGCCACCGCTTTCACCGCCCGCGTCGCCTCGGCCACCAGCGGCGGCCGGATCGAGCTGCGGCTCGGCAGCGCCACCGGCACCCTCGTGGGCACCTGCGCCGTCAACGGCACCGGCGGCTGGCAGAACTGGACCACGATCACCTGCCCGGTGTCCGGCGCGACCGGCACCCGTGACCTCTACCTGCGTTTCGCGGGCGGCGGCGGCTACCTGTTCAACGTCAACTGGTGGCAGTTCACCGGCAGTGCCCTCCCTTCGACCCCCTGAGGAGCGATCTCCATGAACGGGAAACGAACCCGCGCGCTGCTGACCGCAGTGGCCCTGGTCGTGGCGCTCACCCCCGCTACCCAGGCGCAGGCGCTGGAGAACGGCGTGGGCCGCACCCCGCCGATGGGGTGGAACACCTGGAACACCTTCGGCTGCAACATCAACGAGACGCTGATCCGCCAGACCGCCGACGCGATGGTCTCCTCCGGCATGCGCGACCTCGGATATCAGTACGTCGTCGTCGACGACTGCTGGTTCGACCCGGCCCGCGACTCCGCCGGAAACCTGCGGGCCAACCCGTCGAGATTCCCGAGCGGCATGAAGGCGCTCGGCGACTACCTGCACGCCCGGGGCCTGAAGTTCGGCCTCTACCAGGCACCCCTGGACCGCACCTGCGCCCAGTACTTCGGCGCCTACCCGGGCGCCACCGGCAGCCTGAACCACGAGGTCCAGGACGCCCAGCAGTTCGCCGCCTGGGGCGTCGACTATCTCAAGTACGACTGGTGCTCCCCCACCGGCACCATCGACGACCAGGTCCGCACCTTCGCGAAGATGCGCGACGCCCTGGCGGCCACCGGCCGGCCGATCCTCTACAGCATCAACCCCAACAGCATCCACGAGAAGACCGGCCCGCAGCGGAACTGGGGTGACGTCGCCAACATCTGGCGTACGACCGAGGACATCACCAACGTGTGGAACTCCGGTCAGACCAACGGCTACCCGATGGGCATCCAGAACATCGTCAACGTCAACGCGCCCCTGTCGGGCTACGCCAGGCCGGGACAGTTCAACGACCCCGACATGATGGTGGTCGGCCGGGGCGGCATGACGGACACCGAGATGCGCAGCCACTTCGCCCTCTGGGCGATCATGGCCGCACCGCTGATCGCGGGCAACGACATGCGGAACATGGACTCCGCGACCGCCACGATCATGAAGAACCAGAACCTGATCGCCATCAACCAGGACCCGCTCGGCCTCCAGGCCACCCAGATCAGCAACGACGGCACCCGCCGTGTCCTGGCCAAACGGCTGAGCAACGGCGACGTCGCGGTCGCGCTGTTCAACCAGGGCGGCGGCACGACGACGATCAGCACCACCGCCTCGGCGATCGGCCTGTCCGGCAACTCCTTCAGCATGCGTGAGGCCTGGACGAACGCCGTCACCTCGACGACCGGGGCCATCTCGGCGAGCGTGCCGTCCCACGGCACCGTCGTGTTCCGGGTCAGCGGCGGGACGCCCAACCCCGTGTCCCGGATCCAGGGCGTGGGGTCGGGCAGATGCCTCGACGTCACCGGAGCTTCCCAGGCCAACGGGACCCGGGTGGCGATCTGGGACTGCCATGGTCAGGTCAACCAGCAGTGGACCTCCACGGCAGCCGGCGAACTGCGGGTCTACGGGAACAAGTGCCTCGACGTGAACAACAACGGCACCGCCGACGGCACCAGCGTGATCATCTGGGACTGCAACGGCCAGAACAACCAGAAGTGGCGCTTCAACACCGACGGAAGCATCACCGCGCTCGGTGCGAACAAGTGCCTGGACGTGCCGGGCAACGCCACCGCCAACGGCGTCTACCTGCAGATCTGGACGTGCAGCGGCGCGGCCAACCAACGGTGGACCCGCCTCTGAGCCATGACCCGGGTCTGGGCGATCCACAAGAGACCGCCCAGACCCGGGGTGCGTCACGCGGCGCCCAGGCTCCACCGCTGGTTGGCGCCGCCGTGGCACGAGTAGAGCTGGAGGCGGGCGCCGTTGCCCGTCCCGGCGGCGTCCAGGCACAGCCCCGACTGCACGCCGACGATCGACCCGTCAGAGTTGACGCGCCACTTCTGGTTGGCGCCGCCCCAGCACGAGTAGAGCTGGACGCCGGCTCCGTTGCCCGTCCCGGCGGCGTCGAGGCATTTGCCGCCGAGGCCCCGCAGTTCCTGGGACGAGGTGAGGGCCCACCGCTGGTTGGCGCCGCCGTGGCAGTCCCAGAGCTGGAGCCGCGTGCCGTCGGCGGTGCTCGAGTTCGGCACGTCCACGCAGCGCCCGGAGGCGACGCCCCTGATCTGGCCGTCGCCGCCAGGGGTCGGCGTCGGCGTGGGACCGGCGCCGTCGAGGCCGAAGAACCGGATCGCGTGCACGGCCATCCCGGGATGCGGCAGATTGTGCCCGGCTCCGCTGATGGTGTAGGCCTCGACCTGGCCGGTCCCGAAGACTCTGCGCGTCCACCCCGATTGCGGGTTCGTGGTCGAGGTGGGCGTCCGGCTCACCCCGTGCACGTCGGTCCACTGGTCGACCTCCTTCTGCAACATGCTGAAGTTCAGCACGTCGTCCGCGGTGCCGTGCCAGGCCATCAGCCGGGGCCGGGGACCGGTGTAACCGGGGTAGGCGCCGCGGACCAGGTCGCCCCACTGCTGCGGAGTCCGGTCGCCGCAACCGGGCGGGCCGAGACAGCCGAAGGGCACACCGGCGAAGGGAGCGCCGGCCTTGAACACATCGGGATAGGTGGCGAGCAGGTTGACGGTCTCCATCGCCCCGGAGGAGAAGCCGGTGGCGAACACCTTCTCGGGGTCGCCGTTGTGGCGCTGCACGACGTAGTTGACCATCGACACGATCGACACGGGGTCGCTGCCGCCGCCGTGCCGGAGTGCTTCGTCCGACCACACGTCGAAGCAGTTCGACAGGCCGTTGGCGCTCTTGTTGGCCTGCGGGTAGATGACGACGAAGCCGTGCCGGTCGGCCAGGGACGCGAACTCCGTCTGCTGGTGGAAGTCGGTCGCCCGGCCGTTGCAGCCGTGCATCGCCACCAGGATGCCGGGACGCGCGGCCACGTTGTCAGGGACGTAGAGGTGCATCTGGATGTTGCCGGGGTTCGCCCCGAAGTCGCCGATCCTGGTCAGCGTCGCCGCACTCGCCTGGGGCGCCATGGCGACGCAACCGGCCAGGACGGTGATCACCGCGGTGACCACGGCGGCGATCACCGTCCCTGACCCGATCGGCACCTGCTGGTGCCGTCTCATGATCTGACCTCCTAGCCCCGGTTCCAGGACCACTTCTGGTTGTCGCCGCCCCAGCAGGAGTAGATCTGGAGCTGGGTCCCGTTACCGGTGCCGTTGTTCACGGCGTCGAGGCACAGATTCGACTGGACTCCGACGATGGAGCCGTCCGAGTTGACGCGCCACTTCTGGTTGTTGCCGCCCCAGCAGGAGTAGATCTGCACCCTGGCGCCGTTGCCGCTGCCGGCGGCGTCCAGGCACTTGTTGCCGTAGACGCGGATCTCCTGCGCGGAGGTGTAGGACCACTGCTGGTTGGAGTTGGAGTGGCAGTCCCACAGCTGGAGCTGCGTGCCGTCGGCCGTCGAGGCGTTCGGCACGTCCACACACCGCCCGGACGCCACACCCCGGATCTGTCCCACGGTGCCGGGGGTCTGCGTGGGCGTCGTGGTCGGGTCCGGGTCGGGGTCCGGGTCCGCGTTGTTGAGCGCGTTCAGGACGGAGTTGTACGCGGCCTTCTTGTTGCCGTTGCCGTCGAAGAGCAGCGCGCTGGCGCCGGCGCCGAGCCAGGAGTCGCTGTCACGGACGCCCCAGACCGTGATGCCGGTACAGCGCGGCACCGCCAGGCAGTCGTTGACGACGTTGGCGTACGTGGTGGCCGAGCCGCCCTGGATGTCCAGCTCGGTGATCTGCACGTCGACGCCCAGGGCGGCGAAGCTCTGGATGGTCGTGCGGTAGTTGCTGTTGTAGGGGCTGTTGCTGTTGAAGTGCGACTGCAGGCCGACGCAGTGGATCGGTACGCCGCGCTGCTTGAAGTCGCGGACCATGTTGTAGACGCCCTGCGTCTTGGCCCAGCTCCAGTTGTCGATGTTGTAGTCGTTGTAGCAGAGCTTGGCGGACGGGTCGGCGGCCGCCGCGGTGCGGAAGGCCACCTCGATCCAGTCGTTGCCGGTCCGCTGGAGGTTGGAGTCGCGCCGGCCGCCGGAGTTGCCGTCGGCGTAGGCCTCGTTGACGACGTCCCAGGCGTAGATCTTGCCCCGGTAGTGCCCCATCACGCCGTTGATGTGGTCGATCATCGCCTGGCGGAGGTTGCCGCCGGAGAGCGACTGCATCCAGCCCGGCTGCTGGTTGTGCCAGGCGAGGGTGTGGCCGCGTACCCGTTTGCCGTTCTGCACCGCCCAGTTGTAGATCCGGTCACCGGCGCTGAAGTTGAACTGCCCCCGGTTGGGTTCCGTGGCGTCGATCTTCATCTCGTTCTCGGCGGTGATCATGTCGAACTCGCGGTTCGCGATCGTCGTGTACTGCTGGTCGCCCAGCTTGCCCGCGGCGATGGCCGTGCCGAAGTACCGGCCGCTCTGCTGGGCGGCGGCGGCGAGCGTGCTCTCCGCCGCATCCGCGGGAACGGACACCATCAGCGCCGCGCCTACGATCCCCAGGGCGCCGACGGCGCCCACGATGCCGCGGAGGACACCGAAACGTTCGTACGCGGACGAAGGTAAAGCCTTCAAGCCCATGCCTGACTCCATACTGAAGTTACGGAACGAGGGATGTGCGGGAACCCCGGCGGACGACGCCGCACCCCAGGCCGGAGGCGCACACCACGATGGCGTCATGACCGGCGGCCCTGGCCGATCACCACATCAGGCAGGACCGACCGCCTCGGAGATCAGTGTGGGAACGTAACCGAAACATGTCAACGTTTTCACGAAAATTTCGGAACGCCCGACGCGGGGTAGATGCCTGACCGCGGCTGCCATGGAGCCACGGACACCAGGAGCGATATCGTACGAGCACCCCGCGACGGCGGAGATGAAACTTTCACCCATCCCCGCAACTTACGGACCCGCAGACCTGCCCCGACACCCACCGGACACGTCGCGCACCAGACCACCACCCCTTGACGACACCCGGCGTGTTGTATTTACTCGCCGCCATCACCACCGGAAGACGCCGGAGTGCGAAGGAGGACCAAAGCGCGGAATGTGAGCGCTAACAAAGCCTGGGCGGCACCACACGCCCAGACCATTCGGCGCCCGCCGGTCCGCCTTACTCATGGAAGGCAGACCGGCCGGGCGAATTCGCGGCCTGACCCGAAGCCGACAGCTCAGATGTGGCACTCTGGGGTCCACCGGACTTCGAAGGAACATCTGACGGCGATGGGAATGCTCGGATGAGCCAGACTCGACAAGATGGCGACCAGGCAGACCCTTCAGGCCACTACTACGGCGATCCCAGTCAGCAGCCATCGAGAAAATGGACCAAGGAGACCATCCTCGCGGTCCTGTCGTTAGCCCTCGCGGTGACCGTCCTGTTCTTCGGTGATGGATGGTTCCGCGGCGAGGACGACCCACCGCCGGCGGCCGCGACCACCAGCCCCTCGGCTCACCCCGCCAGCACGGCCCCGAGCAGCTCGGCTCCGACGCCGAGCCAGACCCCGTCACCAGAACCGTCGGCAGCGCCTTCCGTCCGGTGGACCGGAGTCGTGCGCCTGGGCGCCGGTGTCGACCTCGACCAGCTCCCGCCGACCATTCGCACATCCGACGAGAACGCGGACATCGCTGAATCCTCGTCCTTTTTCGTGAGTTCGATCGCAGCGCACGAACAGTCCCTCGCCCCGTGGAGCGACTCCACCGCGCCCACCCGGCAGCAGTGCGTCGAGGCACTTTCGACCCAGGGCACGACGGAATGGGGCGAGTCAGGCAAGGAAGAGGTGGAGACCGGAGCGATCTTCTGCCTGCGGACCTCCGAAGGGCGCATCGCGGCGATGAAGATGAAGGACGACTCGTACCACAACATGCGGGCGACCGTGAAGGTCTGGGACCCGGCCGACTCGCTCTAGCCGCGATCCGCTCTGGGGTCGGGTTCGCCTCGTCGTACGGCTCCCGGGGCCCGGCGGAGGGGCCGGCGGGTCAGGCGGCGGGTGAGCCGGCGGGAGGACGGCAGCTGCCAGGGGACGCTGATGATCACGACGCCGGGGATGAGCATGAGCCGGCTCCTGAGCCACAGCGTGGTCCGGTTGTGCAGCAGGCTCTCCCACCATCGTCCGACGCTGTACTCGGGGATGACGACGTAGATCACGTCACGCGGGCTCTTCCGTACGAGGGAGCGGACGTAGGCCGTGATCGGGCGGGTGAGCTCGCGGTACGGCGAGTCCAGGACCTTCAGCGGGACGTTGATGCCCGAGGTGTCCCACCGCCTCAGCAGGTCCTGGGCGTCCTCGCGGTCGATGGCCACCGTGACCGCCTCCACGTGGTCGGCCCGGAGCGCACGGGCGTAGCCCAGGGCGCGCACGGTCGCCGCGTCCATCCGGGGAACCACGACCATGGTGAAGACCCGCGCGGGGGCGACGGACTCCTCGATCGGGTCGGTGACGGCGAGTTCGGTGGCGAGCACGTCGTAGTGCCGGCGGATGCCCCGCATCAGCGACCACAGCAGCACGCCCGCGGCCAGCGCCAGATAGGCGCCCTCGGTGAGCTTGGTGGCCAGCACGATGATCAGGACCAGGCCCGTCGTCAGGGCCCCCACGGCGTTGATCGTCCGTGCCAGCCGCTGGTGGCGTCGCACTCCGGCGTCGGACTCGACGGCCAGCGCCCGGCCCCAGTGGCGGACCATCCCGGCCTGGGACAGGGTGAAGGAGGTGAAGACGCCCAGGATGTACAGATGGATGAGGTCGGTCACCGATGCGTGGAAGACCCACAGGAGCGCGGCCGCGATGGCCGCCAGGGCGATGATCCCGTTGGAGAAGGCGAGCCGGTCCCCGCGCATGTGCAGCTGCTCGGGCAGGTAACGATGCCGGGCCAGGAGCGAGGCGAGGAGCGGGAATCCGTTGAAGGCCGTGTTGGCGGCCAGCACCAGCACCAGCGCGGTGGCCGCCTGGACGACGAAGAACCCCACGCTGTCGTGCCCGCCGAAGACGGCGGCGGCCAGCTGGCCGATCACGGTGCGCTGGGGCAGGTCCGCGCAGTCCGGGCCGGTGCCGCTGAACTGGCAGGGGTCGGCGGCGATCCGCACCTGGCTGATCAGCGCCAGCGCCGTGATCCCGGCGAACATCGTCGCCGAGATCAGGCCCATGACGGCCAAGGTCGTGGCGGCGTTGCGGGCCTTGGGGCGGCGGAACGCCGGCACCCCGTTGGAGATCGCCTCCACTCCGGTCAGCGCCGTGCAGCCGCTGGAGAACGCCCGCAGGATCAGCACGGTCAACGTCAGGCCCGTCAGCTGCTCGTACCCCGCCTCGGGACGGAGCTGCCACCCCGCGGACTCGGCCACCGGCGCGTTCCCGGTGACCCAGCCGAACAGACCGGTCGCGCACATCACCAGCACGGCCCCGATGAACAGATACGTCGGTACGGCGAAGACGCGGCCGGACTCCCGTACCCCGCGCAGGTTCACCGTGGCGAGCACGGCGACGAGACCCACGGCCAGGCTCACCCGGTGTTCGTGCAGGCCGGGGAACGCGGAGACGATGTTGTCCACTCCCGCGGCGACCGAGACCGCCACGGTCATCACGTAGTCGACCAGCAGGGCCGCGGCCACCACCAGGCCGGCCGTCGGGCCGAGGTTGCCGGAGGCGACCGCGTACGACCCGCCGCCCCCGGGATAGGCGCGGACCACCTGCCGGTAGGACACGACCACCACGACCAGCAGGACGATCACCGCCGTGGCCACCCAGGACGTCAGATGCAGGAAGGCCAGCCCGGCGACCGAGAAGACCAGCAGGATCTCCTGGGTGGCGTAGGCCACGGACGACAGCGGATCGGACGCGAAGATCGGCAGCGCCAGCCTCTTGGGCAGCAGCCTCTCGTGCAGCTTTTCGCTGCGCAGCGCCCTGCCGACCAGCAGACGCTTCACGACTTCCGCAAAGCCGATCACGGGGAGAGCCTAGGCACGCCACCACCGAATGTCATCGCGACGTCACGAGAGGTGAGCGACTGGGATGAAAGCCTTTCCCAAGACCTGTCCATCTACCTTTTGGCCCCCGTATCGGAACATGTAGACAGAAACTGTGAGATATGGGGGAAACCCGCATCTTCGGGGGCGTCTCTCACTGCAACGGAATCACGCGCTGGCGGTGATTCCGCTGGCCATGATCGTGGTCATCACGGTCGCGGACCTGCTGTCCCCCAGCGACATCCACTTCGGAGCTCTGCTGGTGGCGGCCCCGGCGATCACGGCCTCCTTCGCGGGAGCGTGGTTCACGGGGGTGATCGGGCTTCTCGCGATCACGGGCGAGATCATGATCGGCGTCCATCACAACCGCCTGGGCACCGAGAACATGCAGTCGGAGCTCATCGCCATGATCGCGGTATCGGCGTTCGTGGTGGTCTTCTGCCTCATCCGGGACCGCGAGCGGCGGGTCCTGGTGCAGGTGCGCTCGGTGGCCGAAGCCGCGCAGCGGGCTCTGCTGCGGCCACTGCCGGAGTCGCTGGGCACGCTCCGGCTGGCCTCCGTCTACCTGGCCGCCGCGGCGGAGGCCCGGGTCGGCGGGGATCTGTACGGTGCCGTACGCACCGTGAACGCCACCCGCCTGATCATCGGCGACGCCCGGGGCAAGGGCCTCACCGCCATCTCCGACGCCGCCGCTCTCGTCAGTGCCTTCCGCGAAGCCGCCCGCCGGGGCCTGTCCCTGCCGGAGCTCGTCGCCGACCTTGAGGACAGCGCCGGGTTCAATCCGTACGATTTCGCCGGGGAATGGCCGGCAAGCGAGGAGACCTTCGTGACCGCGGTCGCCCTCGACATACCAGACGACGAACCGGTGCTCACCCTGGTGAACTGCGGCCACCCGCCGCCGCTGCTGGTGCACGCCGGGGAGGTCACGCCGCTGCAGTGCGAGAACCCGGCGCCACCGCTTGGTCTGGGGGACCTGTGTGACCACGGGTACGCCGTCTGCTCGTTCCGGTTCGACGAGGGCGATCTCCTGCTGCTCTACACCGACGGCGTCACCGAGGCGCGCGACGCCGCCGGGGTCTTCTACCCGCTGGCCGACCGGATCGGCGCCTGGACGCAGGAAGCCCCGGAAGGGCTGTTGAAACGGGTGTGCGACGACCTCCTCACCTATACCGGCGGACGTCTCGGCGACGACGCCGCCATGATCGCGATACGCCGCATGCCGGTCGCGGACAGCGGCGGCGCGTACGGACCGGCCGCCACGAGCGGCGCGCGCGCGTTCTGAGGCCCCGCGCGGGTAACCTTGTTGATCGTCAAGGTGGCGGGTCCGACTCCCGTCCGCCCGCGCCGACCAGGGAGCTTCGATAGACATCGACGAGGTGCTGGCTCAGGCCCGCACGGGGCTGCGCCGCCTGAGCCCACCCCAGGCATGGTCGGCGGCGGGCCGGACCGACAGCTTCATCGTCGACACCCGGCCCGCTTTCCAGCGCTGCGCGGGAGAGGTCCCGGGCGCCATCGTCATCGAGCGCAACCAGCTGGAGTGGCGGCTGGACCCCCGGTGCGAGGCCCGCATCCCCGAGGCCGAACACGCCCGCATCCAGTGGATCATCCTGTGCGACGAGGGATACTCCTCCAGCCTCGCCGCCCGCTCGCTCCAGGACCTCGGCCTCCACCGCAGCACCGACGTGATCGGCGGCTTCCAGGCATGGCACGCCGCGGGGATGCCGATCGTCCTCCGCGAGCCGCCGACGTCTCCCCGGCGCCCGGGCGAAGGCCCGTCGGCCATGGAGACGGCCGCCGTCGAGAAGGCCCTGCCGCAAGGCGCCTGACAGATCCTCGACGGATCCCCACCGGCGCTGACCGAGGGCCGGACTCCCCGGCGGGACTCCGGCCCTCTGGTCTCAGCCGGTGACGCGGAAGGTGGCGTCGGCCCGAGCGGTCGTGGTGCTGACCGGGTCGATCCTGAGCAGGTAGTCGGCGTGCCGCAGGTAGCGGTCCGGGAAGTTGTACGACTGGAACGACGCCGCCGACGAGTCGGCCAGCCCGGCCACCCGCCGGAACGTCGCGTCGGCCCGGAACGTCGCGCTGCCGTCGTTCCGCGCCAGCACGAGGTCGTAGTTGTAGTGCCGCAGGTAGTAGCCGGGCAGGTTCGCCGCCTCGAACGACACGTACGCGCCGCCCGTGTCGGCCAGCCCCGGCACCATCCGCCACTGCGCGTCCGCCGCCGGGCTCACGTTCGGGTCGATCCGTACGTCGTAGTCGGCATGCCGTACGTACCGGTCCGGGAAGTTGTACGACTGCAGCCGATTCGCGGCGATGGTCGGGGTGCCGACCCCGGCGCTCGTCTGCGTCACCCGGCGGATCGTGCCGTCGGCGTTGTAGGACAGATACTCGAGCGCGATCGACCGCTTGTAGTTGCCACCGCCGGCGCGGGCGTTGCGGTGGTAGGCGATGTACCACTGGCCGTTGTACTCGGCCATCGAATGGTGGTTGGTGTTGACGTTGACGCCTTCGAGGATGACGCCCCGGTAGGTGAACGGGCCCAGCGGGCTGCTCGCCGTGGCGTAGGCGATCTGACCCGGCCAGCCCGTGGAGTACGAGTAGTAGTAGACGCCGTTCCTCTTGTGCATGAAGCCGGCCTCGGCGAAGCCGCTGCCGCCGCTGATCGTCACGTTCTGGATCGCGCCCGTGGTGGAGATCATGTCCGAATTCAGGCGGACCACCTTCGGCGCGCGGGCGCCGCCGAAGTACAGGTACGCCTGCCCGTTGTCGTCCACGAACACCGCCGGGTCGATGGGCTCCTCACCGGTGTTGGCGTCCCGCCCCTTCTCGATCAGCGGGGTGCCGCGGGGGTCGCTGAACCCGCCGGTGGGCGACGTGCTCCTGGCCACGCCGATCCTGGTCCGGTCGGTCGGCAGGTACAGGTAGTAGTACCCGTTGCGCTGGGTCGCCGAGGGCGCCCACGCGTACCGCGTCGCCCACCCGAACCCGCCGACCGAGAACGGCGCGCCGTGGTCGGTCCAGTTCACCAGGTCGGCCGACGAGTACACCCGCCAGGCGTTCGAGTCCCAGTACGTGCCGCTGTTGCTCTCGTCGTCCGTGGTGTAGACGTACACGCGGTTGTTGTAGACGTGCATCGACGCATCGGCGGCGAACCGGTTCACGATCGGGTTCGACGCCTGGGCAGGCGCGGCGGGTCCGGCGACCAACGTCGCCGCCACCAGTGAACACACCGCGAGCAGGCGCGCCGCGGCGAGTGCGAGTCTTCTCATGGCATGGCTTCCTGGTCATGTCGCTACGGCCGAGGATCAGGATTGGGTACGGGACCACTGCTGGTTGGTGCCGCTGCCGCAGGTGTACTGCTGGATGTCGGCGCCGTCGGCCGTGGACGCGTTGACGACGTCCAGGCACTTGCCGCTGTGCCGTGCGACGATCCGGAAGTAGCTCCCGGTGGCCTGCCACTGCCATTGCTGGTTGGAGCCGCCGCCACAGGTGTACTGGATGACGTTGGCCCCGTCGGCGGTCGAAGCGCCGGCCACGTCCAGGCACTTGCCGCTGTTCTGGTTGACCAGCCGGTGGTAGCCGCCGCCGATGTCCTGGAACTGCCATTTCTGGTTCCCGCCGCCGTTCCACGGATACTGCTTCACCTCGGCGTTGTTCGCCGTCGACGAGCTGACGACGTCCATCACCTTTCCGCTGCCGCGCCCGGTGATCCGGTAGTACGGGGAGGTGCCGCCGCCGGAGACGACGCCGGTGGCGGCGTCGATGGTGATCTGGGGATACCAGGTCAGGCTCATGCTGGTGGCGGACGGGAACGTGATCGGCAGCCAGACGTACTGGGAATCGTTCACCGGCCCGCCCCAGGCCCCCGCCCAGCGATCCCCCATGTACAGGTAGCTGGTGGTCGACGAGCCCTGGATCGGCAGCACGTACGTCGGCTGGGAGCTGAACGTCGTGCCGTCGCCGACGTTGGTCCACCCGGTCCATGGACCGGAGATGCTCGACGCGGTCGCGTATCGCGCCTGGTTCGGACTCCACCCGGTCGCCCCTGAGGTCAGCAGGAAATAGACGCTTCCTCGTTTGAACATGGCCGGGGCTTCCCGGTGGGCGTCGTTCCAGAAATTGCCCACCAGCGTGCTGACGTTCAGATAGTCCGTCGTGAGCCGGTAGATGTGCAGGTCGTAGTTCTCGTCCGCGGCCGAGATCATGTAGGCGGTGCCGTTGTCGTTGAAGAGCGTGATGTCCCTCGACATGTGCCCGAGCGGACGGAAGCTGCCGTGGTAGGTGTACGCGCCGTCCACGGTGGCGGAGGAGGCGACGGCGGCGCGGGCCTCGCTGTAGTCGGTGCCGTTCTCCTTGTGCATCCACATGACGAATCTGCCGGTGGAGCTGTTGTAGATGACCTTCGGCCGCTCGATGTTCGCGACGTTGAGCTCGGGGTGCGACGACTGGGTGAGGACGTCGTTGCGGAACTCCCAGTTCCGCAGGTCCGTGGACCTGTAGACCGAGACCGCCCGGAAGGTGTTGTCGGGATTGCGGTTCTCCCCGAACCAGTAGTAGTAGCCGCCTTCCCGCAGCACGCCGCCGCCATGGGCGTGCAGCGCGTTGCCGCTGGTGTCCAGGAACTGGGTGCCGTTGGTGATGGTCACCGGAGCCGCGCCGGCCGGGGCCGCGGTCGCGGCATGGCCGACGACGGCACCGGCGAGCAGGAGGATGGCCGCGAGCGAGCGGCGTAAGCTCACGAGTCGGTTCATGCTGATCACTTCCCTCTGTTCCGGCGGTTGGCGTGGCGACCGGGTGTTCCACGGGGGCACAATGTTTGCGTTAACATCACCACCGGCCCGAGGGTCACATGCATGTTTACGGCGTGTTTTCCCACATGGAAAAGGCTGACAGCCCGGTTGTCAATACCTCGCCACGAGACGATTCCGCCTGCGGTCAACCGTCCACGAATGAACGGGGTATTGACCGGCTCGACATGAGCGAACACACTGATGTAACGCCGACGTAACGACCGCACTCCCGCGCACGCTTGGCGCACCGACCACCATTCGACGCCTTCGTGAATGGATCAGCATGATGTTAGCGCTAACAATTCATGGCGAGGGAATTCACCCGTGAACAGACGACTGAAGGTCAGACGCTGGTTGGCCCGGCTCTGCCTCGTGGTGCTCACCGCCGCCGCCGCCGGGGCGTCGGTCGCCTCACCCGCACAGGCCGCGCCCGGCTACGTCTACACCACGTTCAAGGGAGACGCCGCCGCCGACCAGGAGCTCTGGGTCTACTCGTCGGCCAACGGCACGAACTTCGGCGTGCTGGCCGACACGAACTACCGCGGCCCGTCCGGCGTGCTGCGCGACCCCAGCATCATCCAGCACAACGGGCTCTACTACATCGCCCACACCGTCGAGTCATGGACCACGAACTCCACCCACTTCAACATCGCCTCCAGCCCCGACCTGGTCAACTGGACCCACGTGACCAGCGTCAGCTCCGGCGTCGCCAACACGCGCTTCACCTGGGCGCCCGAGTTCTACGTCGAGGGCGGCACCGTCCGGATCATCGTGAGCATCGCCCAGACGACGTGCTCCAACTGTTTCCGTCCGTACATCTTCACCGCCCAGAACGCGTCGCTCACCTCCTGGAGCGGACCGGCGCAGATGGGTGGTCTCGGCTACAACTACATCGACACGTACGTGGTGAAGTCGGGTAGCACCTATCACGCCTTCACCAAGAACGAGACTTCCAAGTACATCGAGCACTGGACCAGCACGAGCCTCACCAGCGGGTGGAGCAACCAGGGCCAGTTGTGGAGCTCGGGCTACGAGGGACCGGCCGTGTTGCGGATGAGCGACGGCTCCTGGCGCATCTGGATCGACAAGTACACCAACGGCGGCATCTGGACGGCCACCAGCTCGAACCTGAACTCCTGGTCGGGCCTGAGCCAGATCACCTGCCCCGGTTGCCGCCACGGCACGATCCTGCCGGTGGCCGACGTGCCCGCCCCCGCGCCGGTCCACCGCGTGACCAACCGCAACAGCGGCAAGGTGGTGGACGTCGTGTCGGCCTCCACCGCGAACAACGCCGAGATCAAACAGTGGACCTGGAACGGCGGCGGCAACCAGAAATGGGAGTTCCAGGACGCCGGCGGCGGCTACTTCCGCGTCGTCAACCAGAACAGCGGCAAGTGCCTGGACGTGGCCGGCGCTTCGACCGCCGACGGGGCCAACGTCATCCAGTACACCTGCGGCGGCGGCACCAACCAGCAATGGCAGTGGCAGGCCACCGGGAGCTACTTCCGGATCGTCGCACGGCACAGCGGCAAGTGCCTCGACGTCGTCGGCTCCGGCACCGGCGACGGCGCCGACATCCAGCAGTACGCCTGCGGCAGCGGCACCAACCAGCAGTGGAGCCGCACCCAGGTCTGACCCAGGAATTCAGATCCAGTGATTGGGCATGCCATGAGACTGATCAGCTGCTTATCCTCGGGAAACACCCGGTCGTCACGCCGGTCGCTGATCGCCCTCGTGGTGACGGCGCTCACCGCGGCGGCGAGCCTCGTCATCCCCGCGTCGCCGGCCGCTGCCGCCACCAGCCAGTTCAGGGGCATGAACTGGGCCGTGCTGGGTGACAACTTCAGCACCGGCACGCTCGTCCTGCACGGCCTGAGCCAGTCCGACAGCAACGCGACAGTACGGGCGAAAGCCAACGCCCTCTACGACGACATGGCCTCCACCATGGGCGTCAACACCGTCCGGCTGCCCATCAACACCCACACCGTGGCCAACACGACCTGGTGGAACGCCTACCGCGGCGCCATCGACGCCGCCACTGCCCGTGGATTCAAGGTCATCCTCGCGTACTGGGAGGACGGCGCCGCCTCCGGCGGCAGAATCACCGACCTCGCCGCGTGGAACACGATGTGGTCCAGCGTGACCAACACGTACGGCTCGAACGGCAACGTCTACTTCGAGCCGATGAACGAGCCGCACGGCTACACCTCGGCGGAGTGGCGCGACGTCGCGGCGAACTGGCTCGGCTATCACACCTCGGCGGTGCCCGGCCGGGTGCTCATCGGCGGCACCGGCTACAGCCAGGACCTGCGGGACGTCTGCAACGACAGCCGCTTCAACGCGACGCTGCTGTCCTTCCACCACTACGCCTTCTTCTACAGCGCGATGACCTACGACGCCTTCCGCAGCCACATCCAGACGCGTCTGGGCAACTGCGCCTCCCGCGCGGTCGCGACCGAGTTCGGCGCGCCGATGGCCACCGGCCTCGACTACGGCGACGCGAACAGCACCGACAACTTCGTGCGCCACATCCGCGCCATGGCCCAGGTCATGCGGGACAACCAGATGGGCGGCACCTACTGGCCCGCCCTCGGCGGCAAACCGACCGGAACCAGCGGCTACGACCACTACTCGATGTACGGCCTGACCGGCAGCGGCACCGATCTCGGCCTGACCGTCCGCAACCCCTCCGGCGCCGACCGGATCCGGTACGCCTGGGGCGACGCCGTCGGCCCCACTCCCCCGCCGACGTACTACCGGATCGACGTGCGCCACAGCGGCAAGGCCATGGACGTCCAGCAGCCGAACACCGACAACGGCGCGCGCGTCGGCCAGTACACGTACGGCGGCAACGCCTGGCAGCAGTGGCAGTTCCAGGACGCCGGCAGCGGCTACTGGCGCGTCGTCAGCCGCCACAGCGGGAAGTGCCTCGACGTGGTGAGCGCGTCGACCGCCGACGGCGCCGAACTCATCCAGTACACCTGTGGCACCGGCACCAACCAGCAGTTCCAGATGGTCGCCAACGGCAGCTACTTCCAGCTCCGGGCACGACACAGCGGCAAATGCGTGGACGTACCGGCCGCGTCGACCGCGGACGGCGTGATCCTCAAGCAGTATCCGTGCAACACCGGCACCAACCAGCAGTGGTCACGCACCAACGTCTGACGATCGCTCGAGACCTGTTCCTAGGAATCAGGCCGCGGGAGGTATCCCGAAGACGTGGCTTCCGGGCGCCGCAGGGTCGTCGCCCACCCAGAACTCTCTCCAGTGGCGGATGAACTCCGTACGGGAGACGGTGCCGTCACCATCGGCGTCGAGTCGGACGAACACGTCGGTGGTGTCGGTGGGGCTGCCGTTCCACGCCTCGATCATGCGTTGGTACTCGGCCGGCGAGATCCGGTCGTCGCCGTCCTCGTCGATGGCCTCGAACATGGCCTCGGCGGTGGCGTCCACGGCGTCCGGCGTCCGGCCGAGCAGATCCACCACGGTGAGGACGTCGTCGAGCGTGACCGACTCGGGGTCGCGGGAGCGCTCGGCGAGCGTTCCCCACCAGCCATGCATGATCGCCATGAGGTGCTCCTCATCACCGGCCGCGCGGATGGACGCCCAACGCCCCGCTAGGGCATCGAAATCGCTCTCGCGCAGCACGCCGTCACCGTCGACGTCCATCGCACCGAAAACGAGTTGCACCTTGCCCCGCTGAAATGTGCTCGCCATGCCCCGATCGTCCCCGGCCTCACGCCGGGCAACTCCTGTCGCAACGGTTCCCTCCCCTTCTGCATAAGGTGACGGAATCATCGCTATGAGTAACCGGCTGAACATGAATATCTCACTGGTGTCCGATGAAGAGCGCACTACACAACCCTCGGATGAAGCGGCAATCTGAGGCAGGAGCTAGACGCCCCGACGAACTTCGACATGAAAGAAAACGGCCTGCCGAGCTGAGAGAAGATCGATGAGATTCATGATCATTCGCCGGGCCGGGGCAGACACCGAGGCGGGCTTTCCACCCGGCCGCGAGTTCGCCGCCAGACTGCGGGTCTATGACGAGACCCTGATCAGGGCCGGAGTGCTTCTGACCGCCGGGAGGCTGCGTCCAGAGAGCCTGGTGGCGCAGATCGCGCGTCACGGTGGCGAGGCCGTCGTGACTGCCCGGCCATCGCTCGACACTGAATGGATCGCCGGATTCTGGCTGATCCAAGCAAAGGACAGAGCGGAGGCCGTCGAGTGGGCTCGCCGTGTTCCTGTGCCGGGCCGGCGAGTGGGCGTCGGGGTAGAAGTATGGCAGTGCGCATCGAGGCCCTGGCGTGACTCGCCGGAATGCCTCTGATGCGCACTGAGCACGAAGCCTATTGAGACCCGGCAGATCGTTTCGCCGCTCCCATGTAATGCGCTCTGAGGTCGCTGCCGAGGTGTTCGACGGCGTAACGCAGGGCGGTGCGGGGCATCGTTGCGGCGTGCCGGTCAAGGAAGGCGAGCAGGCGCGCAGGCTCCCGCTTGCCGGCCTCGCGGATCCATCCGCCGTAGGCCTTCTGCACCAGTTCAACAGGATCATCGGCCAGGATCTCGGCGATGCCGAAGGTGTCGCCGAGATCGTCGTGCCGGATGAAGTAGAAGGTGGCGACAATGGCGGTGCGCCGCTCCCACCACTGCGGGGAACGGGCCAGCGTATACAAAGGGGCACGCGACTTGTCGTACAGATAGCCTCCGACGACATGGGGCGCGGCCAGGTCCACCAGGTCCCAGGTGTTGATGCGATCGTGGCGGCCCATATAGAGGTCGTACAGCTGCGCGCGACGCGACTGGGGCGTGCGCTTGCGGCGGGCCTGCTTGTCCATGATGCTGCACGCGCCGACCCTGACCTCGTGCACGTCGCGTTCGAGGAGATTGGCGATCTCGTCCGGAGGCATGTCGATGAACTCTCTGGCGAGAGCGAAGACGTCGCGCATACGGACACCGAGCACGGCGCCCTGCTCTGAGATACGAACACGGCGCCCTTCCGGCACTGGCAGGGCCGTCAATCGCTCGGTGAAGACGTCACTGGTGGGGAGGGCTGTCATGTCGTTCTTCCTACCCTCTACTGGGCGGCAGGCGGTCCGAAGGGTGGGATGCGCCGCAGGGTCGTCAACGCCAGCACCGCGATGCCGGCGAATGCCAGCGCACACACCGCCGCTGTGACGTTGAGGCCGGAGGCGAACGCGTCGCGTGCCGAGCTGATCAGTGCGTCGCCGATGCCGGTCGGCTGTCGCTGTGCCACGGCCACCGCCTCGGCCATGGTCTCGGCGGCCGCTCTGCCCGGCGCCGTGTTCGCCAGCGCCGGGGGAACCTCGACCGCCGATGTGTAGATCGCTGCCCCGAGGCTGCCCAGGACGGCGATGCCGAGGGCCACGCCGAGTTCCCCGCTCATGGACTGCATGGCCGAGGCGGAGCCGGCCCTCTCCGGCGGCGCGGCAGGGACCACGAGACGTCCGGCCAGCGGACCGACCGGGCTGACGCCGACGTAGACCACGGTGAATCCCAGCAACAGGATCGCCGGCCCGCCGCCGGGTGTCACTTGCGTCAGGACGACCATGCCTGCGGAGGCGATCGCCGCTCCGGCCGCCACCACGTGGGCGGGACGTACCCGCTGCGCGATCCCCTGGCTGACGAAGATTCCGATGACGAGGCCGAAGGTCGGCACCAGCATCCACAGGCCGGCCGCCAGCGGACTCAGTCCTTCCACCGACAGCAGATACTGGGCCACGAAGAAGCCGCTCCCGCTCTGCAAGGCGCCGACCAGCAGGGAGATCAGCAGCGCGCCTCTCACCTCCACGATCCGGAAGAGCCCGAGGTCCAGCATCGGGTGCGCCAGCCGGCCCTGGCGCACCACGAACACGACACCCGCGAGGGCCCCTGCCAGCGTGAGCGCGACCGGACCGGGCGACCAGCCGGATTGAGCCAGCTCCTTGAGCCCGTAGACCAGCGGCAGAACCGCCACCAGGGACAGCACCACACTCACTGGGTCCACGCCGGGCGCGCCCGGGTCCCGGCTCTCCGGCAGCAGCCGGGGACCCGTGACGACCAGCAGCAGCATCACCGGCACCGCGACGAGGAAGGCCGCACCCCACCAGAATGCCTGCAGCAGCGCTCCTCCTACGAGGGGTCCCAGGGCCACCCCCGCCGTCAGGGCCGACGCCCACACCGAGATGGCGACGCCCAGTTGTCGCGGGTCGCGGAACATGCCGATGATGAGCGCGAGGGTCGAGGGCATGATCGTGGCGCCGGCGACCCCCAGGAGAGCGCGCGCGGCGATGAGCACCTCCGTCGAGGGGGCGTACGCCGCGAGTGCCGACAGCGCGCCGAACGCGGTCGCCCCGAGCAGCAGCAGCCGGCGACGGCCGATCCGGTCCCCCACGCTGCCCATGGTGATGAGGAAGCCCGCGATGAGGAAACCGTAGATGTCGGTGATCCACAACTGCTCGGTCGCGCCGGCACCCAGATCCACGGTGATCTGAGGCACGGCCAGGAACAGCACGCTGATGTCCAGCATGGTCAACATCGTGGGCAGACACAGGACGGCCAGCGCGAGCCATTCCCGGCGGCCCGCCGTGGACCTGGCGATCATGTCTGTCATGCGCTGTTGAGGGGTTGGACGAGCTGAGTGCGCCATGTGGACGGGGCCGGCCACGCCGCGGGATCAGGGCGGTGAGCGAGGTCGATCCAGGTGTAGATCTCCCACGCGCCGCCCTCCGGCTTGTACGGTGCGGTCCGCGTCCACGCCTGCAGCCGGTCGTAGGCGCCGCCCAGCCGGTCGTGCGCGCCGAGATGCCAGGTGGTGACGGCCGGCCCGCCGGGAAGCTCGCCCATGGCGACTTCTCCTCGGCTCGCGGCCACACCCTGCACCGGAACACCGACCTCGACGTCGGTCTCGACGTCGCCGAAGGCGTGATAGCGCACGTACGGCGGCCCGGCCGGGCGCACGCCGTGCTCGCCGAGGTGAGCCCACAGCGCCGCCAGGATTTCTGCCTGGGTCCGGGGCAGCTCGGCGACCGGGACCGTGCGACGCACGCTGATGACGGGCTGCGGGGCGACGGTTTCGAAGGCGACGGTCTCGTCGTGTCCGTGGTTCATCGTTCTCATCTCTGCTCGAGTGCCTGGCTGGAAGGGTCAGCTGGGGAAGATGCCGCTGGTGGCGTTGACGAAGGCGCCGGTGATCGCGCCGGCCCGGTCGGAGACCAGAAAGGCGGCCGTCTCGGCGACATCCGCCAGCCGTGGAGCGCGGCCCAGCATGCTCAGCCCACTGATCACCCGGTCGATGTCCTCGGCTGACATGCCGGAGGCCCGCCGCGTGGGATTGTGCTCCAGGAATCGCGGGGCGAAGCTCTCGGGCAGGCCCGCCGTCCACAGGCCCAGCACTCGCACCCCGCGCGGGCCCACCTCGGCGGCGAGATTGCGGATGAAGGTGTCGGTGGCGGCGTCGGCCGGGCCGCTGGCCCCCATCATCGGGCTGCCGTGAGCCGAGCCGCTGTTCAGTGTCAGAATCACGCCATCGCCCTGGTCGGCCATCACCCGCGCGGCGGCCCGGGCGGTGACGAACGCCGCCGTCAGACCTGCGGTGATGGGCCGGACGAAGTCGTCGGTCGCCATGTCGATCAGCGGAATGCCCTGCACATCGCCACGCGAGACCAGGTTCACCGACACATCGACCGAACCGGCCAGCGTTCGCACCTCCTGTACGTGCTCGTTCACCGATCGCTCGTCCAGCGCGTCCAGCACGGCTACGTGAGCGCTGCCGCCCGCGGCCTCCACTTCGGCCGCCGTACGCTCAAGCGGCTTCCGGGTCCGTCCCACCAGGAACACCCGCGCGCCCTCCCGGGCGAAGGTCAGAGCGAATGCGTTGCCGATCGGCCCGCTGCCGCCGTAGATGACGATGTTCTTTTTCGCCAGCAACATCATCGATCCTTTCAGTGATTTCAGGTGTACCGATGTGAGCTTCCCCCGGCAGCAGGTAAGGAGGTAAGTGCGCTGATCACCAGCCCTTGATGAATACGTCACGGAGGCGCCTGTGAGTCAATCAAAAGGTGATGCAATTCGCCTGGCAGCGAGGCGCTAAAATCAACGTGTCAATACTGAAGTCACCCAGCCTCTTTCGTCGGGGACGGATATGATAAGAATCATCATTGCGGAAGACGTCCGAATTCTGCGTGACACCCTTGCCGCCGTCCTCGGCCTTGAGGACGATTTCGATGTCGTCGCCACCGTCGAGCGGGGGGACGACGTGGCCGGGACCGCCGCGCGCCTACGCGCCGACGTGGCCCTTCTCGACATCGAGTTGCCCGGCATCGACGGCTTGACCGCCGCCGCCCAGGTGCATGAGCTGCTGCCCTCCTGCCGGGTCCTGATGCTCACCGGCATGGCGCGGCCGGGCTATCTGCGTCGCGCCCTGACCGCGCAGGTGGCCGGCTTCCTCCTGAAGCACTCGCCGCCGGAGGATCTGGTGAAGGCCATTCGCAAAGTCGCCGCCGGTGATCGTGTGGTCGACTCTTCACTCGCGATGAGGGCGTTGGAGACGATGACCAGCCCTCTCGCCGAGCGAGAAACCGACGTGCTGCGGATGGCCGCCACCGGTGCGGAGCCTCAGGAGATCGCCGCCGCTCTGTCTCTCAGCCTGGGCACCGTCCGCAACTATCTCACCTCCGCGGTCGTCAAGCTGAGTGCCAGGAACCGCATCGACGCCATCCGCATCGCCACGGACGAGGGCTGGCTCTGACCCGTCGTCGAGCGGGATCTCCGTGGTGAGGACATGAACGTCACCGACGACGCGCCGGTCCGACGACCCGTGCAGGACGCGCACGCGAGCGGCGAAACTTTCCATGCCGAGGCCCTGGCTCCCGGCACCCGCCCCCGCACCATTGTTCGACAGCGCCAATCGGACGTGATTCCCATCGCGCTCGATACGGACTTCGCACCTGTCACCGCTGCTGTGCCGCAGGATGTTCGTGACGCCCTCGCGCAACAACGCTGCCAGCTCTGTCTGGAAATGAGCGGACATCGGCACATGGGTGTAGTGGGCACGCACGTCGAAACCGCCTGCCAGCAACAGGGACCGGGCCGACTCGAAGGCTTCCGCGAGAGACTCCTGCCGGTAACCGTGTGCAACGGTCCGGATGTCGTCCAGGGCCTCGCGTGCGGCGGCGACGCCTTCGGCCATCTCACGTTCGGCACGCTCCCTGTCCACCGTCAGCAGTCGTCCTGCCAGGCCGGCCTTGAGCACGACGACCGACAGGCTGTAGCCGAACAGATCATGGAGGTCACGAGCGAAACGCAGGCGCTCGCGAGCCACTTCCGTGCGCGCGAGCGCCTCTCTCACACCACGCAACTCGCAGGTCATCCGCGCCATCCGCGCCAGGCCGTAGACGACCAGAGCGCGCTCGCCACCCCACACCACCCGCGAGAGCTGGTCGAACACGTCGGCCTCGCCCAGGCCGCCACCCCACAAGAGATACACGGCGTTCTGCACAAGCAGGAGCCCCGTGGCCGCCCAGCGCAGCCATCCACGCAGCAATATCAGGGTGAGCCCCGGCAAGAAGGCAACGACGTGCCACGCCTGCAGACCGTAGAACGCAACGGGAACGAACGCGATGACCGCCTGGATCAGCAGCGTCCAAGGCCAGTGCGGAGGCCGCCCTCCAGTCCCGTCCATCAGACAGTGCCACAGATAGAGCGCGGTGAAGGACACCAGCAGCAGGCCGAACGCCCATCCTCCGGCGGCGGAAAGCCCCGCCTCGACCGCGAAACGCGCCGACTCCGGGACGATCATCAGGCAAACGGTGACACCGCCGAGGAAGTGCACGTACGCCGGGCTCATGTCATCGGCCGGCGGCCGGACCCGGGCATGCGAGTCGCGACGGGCGTGTGACATCGCCCTGGTCTCATCGAGCGTGGACCGAGCCGTATCCAGTGCCCGCTCCAGCTGGCCGCGGGCTTGCTCGGTGCCGGTCGAGGCCAGCATGGCCTCGCCCGCGGCGATCACCGTACGCAAGCTGTTCCCCACCCGGCCGTTGAGCTCGTCGGCGAAGGCCCGGCGCTCCCGCGTCACCTCGGCGGCAGCCAGCTCAGCACGGGCGTCGTACCTGTCGGCAACCAGATCGGCCACCCGGACGCTGCCGTACAGCGCGATGGCGACGAACGCGGTATGTCCGAAAACCAGATTCGCCACCTCGCCCGGAGAGGCATCGACCGTCCACCAGGACCATCCCTGCACCGCCAGCACGCCGGCGAACCCCGCCCAACCGAGGCGGACCGGCCTGACCAGCAGCAGGACCGCGGCCGCCAGGAAGCCGGAAGTGCCGCACCAGGAGCCGGCCTCCCAGATCAGGCCGACGCCCGTAAGCGCGGTCTGAGCAAGCAGCGACCAGCGCCAGCCTCGCGGCCGTCGCCCACGCGCCGGCAGCACGCAACTGTACAGATACAGCGCGAACATCGTTGCCTGGGCGCCGATCCCGGCCGCGAGCAGAACGCCGGGCGGCTCGTTCGCGAGAAGGCCGGCGAGACCACCGAGCGCGAATCCCACGCCGACGACGACGGCCACACAGCGCGCCAAGCGCAACGCGGATGCCGGCTCCGCGAACTCCTTGTCCCCTCGGCCGTCGGCGAGTTCTGATTGGTCCTGGCCGTCCACCGGTACGCCGTTGTACGCGAGCACGTTGCCCCTCCCACGCGTTCTGAGGACTCGGCATTCCTCATGTCCTGCTCTTGCTGACGCGTCGAGCGGCCAGGGCGCGGATCGACATCCCGCCCGCGTGCGGAGTGGCCGCGGTGATCACCCTCGGAATCACCCGCAGGTGGCCCGGCACGGTTGCGGCGGCCCTGGCGGCTTGGCAGGAGGCGGCCCTGATAGCCGTGGGCCAGGGTGCATTGCCGCTTACGTCGCCCGATTCAGCTTGGGCGTGTTGGTCCCGGGAGGCAGCGTGATGGCGCGGAAGCCCAAGAACAGGACACTCACATTCTGTCGGCCAGAATCTCAGCGAACAGGTCCGGGCGCTGCAGGGGTATGCCATGGCCGCATTCCGGCACGAAGGTCATTTGGCTGCCCGGAAGGGAGTCGTGGATGTTCCGTGCGGAGTCGTGCATGAGCTTCCGCTCGTGCTCGCCCACCATCACCAGCGCCGGGTTCTTGAAGTCGGCCCAGCCGGTGGGAAGGGTGAAACGGATGTTCTCGCCGACGCTCGCGAGAAGAGTCTCACGGCTTGTGCGAGCGCTGTCGCGAAGGTAGTCGGTCAGGAGTTCGTCCGGGATGAACAGTTGCTTCGCCTGGAGCTTCGCGAACCACCGTTGCCGTGCGAGCGGTGCGGTCGCGCCGAGGAGCCCCAGGGTCGCCTGCGGGAACGGAAGAGGCTTCGCCTGCGCGCTCACGACGACGGCACTGGTGACGAGATCAGGCCGGGTAGCGGCGAGGAGGATCGTGAGCTGCGCACCCAACGAGAACCCCGCGACCATCGCGCCGCCCGGTGCGCGCTCTTCCAGGACCCTGGCCACGGCCTGGGCGGTCATCTCGTGTGACCGATACGCTTCCTCCGCACTGCGTCCGTGACCGGGCAGATCGGGAACGATCACTCGGGCTTTCGCTCCGAGCCGCTCCAGCGTCGGTCGCCACATCCATCCCGCGACGCCGCCACCGTGCAGTAACAGAATAGGAGGAGCGTGTGCGTCACCGGCCTCACGGACATACATGCCCCCCATCCTCCCACTGCCGACCAAACCGGACGGGTGTAGCTCTTCCGCAGTGACTGATCGATCAAGCCGTGAGGGAGTATCCGTCCTGGTAGCCGCTCCGGTGGACCCGTTCGTGTTGCCGGGCGAGGTGAAAACGCCAGGAGTCGTGGAGATCACCATTGGCGATCAGAGCGCGGAGCTTCAGGCGCGACGGCTGTGGCGGCCTGCGCAGCGTGGTGATGACCTGGCCGGTATGCCCGGGCCGGCAGTGCCAGGGCGTGCCCGGTGTTCTTCCTGTCGCAGATCGGTCAGGCGGTAGCGCTTGTCCTCCCTGTGGAAAACGCGCTCAAAGTGTTCGCCCTTGTCGCTGCCAAGGGAGTCATCGTCGACACCCGGGCGATTCTTCGTGGCTCGATGTCCATAGGATGGCGTCGGCAAACCGCGAAGAGCCTTGCTCTTTATCGAGTGTCGTTCACTTCCTGGCTGGTCCTGCTTTCGGCCGTCTTGGGGATAGCGCCGTCGCGGTCAGGCGCGGTCTACGGCCTGTTCTTCGCCGTTCCGCTTATCATTTCGGTTACCGCCGGTGATGTTTCAGCTCTCGGCAAGAGAGCGATGGACCGCTGGTGGCACTGCGTTCGTTACGCACAGGCGCTCGGCGTGCTCGTCATGGTCGCAATATCGGGATGGATGGCTTCCGCATGGCTGCTTTGAACTACCGAACCGCTACCGCCATAACGCTCATGTCATGCGGAACCATAGCTGCGTTGAGCCTGACGGCCTGTTCGCAAGGAGGGGCGCGCACGGAGGCCACAGATGCCGCCACGGCACCATGTGATGACACGGTGCGCGATCGCGTGGACATTCCCGGAAGCGATGGCCAGCCAGGGGTAGGCGCAACCGACATCTGGTTCGTCGCTCCTGTGTCAGGAGGTTGGAGTTCCTCGGCCGTGCGGGTCCCGGAGGGCTATCAGATCAAGCGTCCACTATGGACGACCGGCACGAGGCTTCCCACGGTTACCGTTGAAGAAGTGGCGGGTGACAACGTGGGCTCGGCTCAGCTGATGCCTACGGCGGACGGCTTGCCGGGCCCCATACCGGCGTCGTTGCAGTTCCCTTCACCAGGTTGCTGGCGTGTGGTGGCGAAAACGGAGCGTGGAGAAGCTCGCATCTTCATCAGGGTGCAAGAGGGAGACCGGTCCTGAAGGACGTTCGATTCGGTGAACGGTTTCGTGTTCTGAGCTGCCATTCATTGAGGTAATCCCAGCAGGCGCGTTTCGGCCCTGATCTCTCACGATCGCGACCGAGCCCTCTTGGGGTCGAGTTGATCAAAGTGTCGGGTGCCGGCTTCCGGGGCGAGACTCTGCTTCCCCGGTGATGGCGGGTGTGGAAGGGTGGCTCATGGCCTGGCTCCTGGAATGGTCACAAAAACAGCACTCCGATGATCTTGGGCAGCATGTCGCTGTAACGAATGGGTGAGCGGCGCGTGGGGGACTCCCAGCGGTCCGGCAAGAGATCAGCAGCATCAACAATGCCGGTGCCATCAAGCTGGACAAGGCCAAGCGGCCCCAGGCTCTGGTGTGGACCAAGCAACGGGGGGAGACATTCGTCGCCGAGTTCGCCGAGCGCCTGGCGGCCGTGAAGGCGGAGAAGGGCGGCAAGAAGATCAGCGCCGTACGGGTCCGGGAGGCTCTCGAACTGCCGCCGTCACCCGTGATGGTCTGGACACCGGTCCAGCTCGGCGCATTCCTCGACGTCGCGGCCCAGCATCGGCTGTACTCCTTCTTCCCCCTCATTGCTTTCCGTGGCCCGCGCCGTGGCGAGGGTTGTGGCGTCCGGTGGGAGGACCTCGACACGAACGAGCGCACGCTGGTCGTGGCGAAGCGACTCGCCCAAGTCGGATGGGAGTTGGAGGAGGGCGAGGCCTGCCGCCGATCCGTTTGCACGACCTACGGCGCTGCGCAGCGACGCTCGCTCATGCGGCCGGCGCCGACACGAGATGGTGTCCACGATGCTGCGCCACGGCTCGACGATTCTGACCGAGAACACGTACACGACAGTGCTTCCGGAGCTGGCCCACGAGGCAGCCCGGCGCTCGGTGGGCCGCGTCGGAAAATCCAGCGGCTCACCCGTTCAGGCCTTCCTGTGATGTCGGCGGCAGCCCAACACCTCATCGACCGCCTGAATAATGATCTCGGGTTGCTCGAACGGAATCTGATGACTGGCCCGCTCGGCGACCATCACTTGCCCATGTGGGGACTGGCTGGCCAGAGCGCGATGGTCGGCGTTCAGATGCTCCAGATGCGCTTTGGGCATGCGCGGCCGCTTGCCTGCCGTGATCACACGGATGGGCACAGGCGGCAACCCGCTCTCCTGACGCGCCTGTGCAGCCTCGTTCATGGCATTCTGCATCCCGGCCAGGGTGTCGGCCAGTTCGCGCAGCGACCGCGCATCGGTGCCGCCGAACATCGCACGCAGACGGAGCAGCCTTGGGGCTAGGAGGAAGGAGAGGGCGCGTACGAGCGCCGAGCCCGGCGGTGTTCCGCTGGCGGTCGGATCCACGAAGACCAGCCCCGCCACATCAGTGGGATGGCGGGCGGCATAAAGCTGGGTCACGAGCCCACCGTAGGACCAGCCCACGAATACCGCCGGCAGTTCAAGGTGCAGGGCGCGAAGAAGCCTACGCAGGTCGTCGGCCATCTCGGTGACGGTACGGGCCTGCGATCCGCCGGAGCGGCCGACGCCGGCCCGATCGTAGGTCACTACAGTGACACGCTCGGCCAACGCGAGTTCCAGTTCCTCTCCCCAGGTTCCCACGCCCTGGCCTGAGCCACCGCATTCGAGAACCACTGTGGGGCCTTTCCCGCGGACCTGGGCGCATAGTGCATGATCGCCTAGGTCGATCAGTACCGGCGTCGGTACATCGTTGTTTCCGGGTTTCTCATCCCTTCCCATGACGTCAACTTAGATTGACCAGCGCGTGGGCGTCAACTGTTGTTGACGATTGAGTTCGGAGTGAGTGTTCTGGAGTCATGCGGCGGCAGGGCGGTGGTCGACGCGTTTGTTGGGTTGCGGCGTGGCGGGCGTGCGGCGATGCCCCGCGCCATCGCTTGACTGGCTGCGGCTGCACGACTTGCGACCTGCCTGCGCGTCCTACCTTCTGGCAAGCGGGGCGTCCCCTCGCACGGTCATGAAGACACTCGGCCACAGCTCGGATGATCTCCAGCACGATCAAGGGCCGGACTCCCTCCACGGGAATCCGGCCCTCTTGGCTGTAAAACTGGTTGTACGACTCCACCCGACAAGATCAAGGAGAGACGTAATAGCTGGTAGGGCGCCCGGGGCTCGAACCCGGAACCTACGGATTAAAAGTCCGCAGCTCTGCCAATTGAGCTAACGCCCCCTAGCAACAGCCAAGCGTACCGAGGTTACCGCCAACCCCGCGACGCCCTTTACCGGTATGCCGCCAGCCCCGTCAGCGCCTCGCCCAGCACCAGGGTGTGGATCTCCTGGGTCCCCTCGTACGTGAGCACACTCTCCAGGTTGTTCATGTGCCTGATCACAGGGTACTCCAGCGTGATCCCGTTGCCGCCGAGAATGGACCGGGCCTGCCGGGCGATGTCCAGGGCGGAGCGCACGTTGGCCATCTTGCCGAAGCTGATCTGCCGGGGCTCAAGCTCACCCGCGTCCTTCAGTGCCCCCAGGTGCAACGCGGTCAGCCCCGCCTGGGCCAGCCCCACGTACATCCACGCCAGCTTCTCCTGGGTCAGCTGGAAGGCGCCGATCGGCTTGCCGAACTGGACGCGGGTCTGGGCGTACTCGACGGCCGCCTCGACGCAGGCTCGCGCGGCGCCCACCGCCCCCCACAGGATCCCGAAGCGCGCCTCGGACAGGCACGACAACGGCCCCTTCAGCCCTCGGACCCCGGGCAGCACGGCCGACTCGGGCAGGCGCACGTCGTCGAAGTAGAGCGATGACGTGACCGATGCCCTGAGGGACAGCTTCTTGTGGATCTCAGGGGCGGAGAAGCCCGGGGTGTCGGTGGGGACGACGAAGCCGCGCACGCCGTCGTCGGTCTGCGCCCACACCACCGCGACGTCCGCGACGGATCCGTTCGTGATCCACATCTTGGAGCCGTTGAGCACCCAGTCGGAGCCGTCGCGCTTGGCGTACGTGCGCATGCTCGCGGGGTCGGAGCCGTGGTCGGGCTCGGTCAGGCCGAAGCACCCGATCGCCTCACCGGCGGACATCCGGGGCAGCCATTCCGATTTCTGCTCGTCCGACCCGTACCGCCAGATGGGGAACATGGCCAGCGAGCCTTGCACCGACACGAACGACCGCAGCCCCGAGTCGCCGGCCTCCAGCTCGCGGCAGGCCACCCCGTACGAGGTCGCGTCCGTGCCGGCGCAGCCGTAGCCCTGCAGGTGCATGCCGAGCAGGCCGAGCGAGCCGAGCTCGGGCGCGAGCTCGCGCGCCGGGAACGTGGCCTCCTCGAACCAGTCTCCGACGTGCGGCAGGACGCGGTCGGCGACGAAGGAGCGGACGGTGTCGCTGATCAGCCTCTGGTCACCGTCGAGGCGGTCGTCCAGGCGCAGCAGATCGTCCATGACGTGCTCCTCTCCTCGTTATAGGGGGCTACCAGGGTTCTACCAGGGGCAATCCTGATGTGCGAATGCCAGGGTTGAGGGCAGTCTTGAGTCATGAGCGAATATCACAGCAGCAAGCAGTTGCGCAGGACCCACAAGGGCCGGATCCTCGGCGGCGTCTGCTCCGGCGTCGGCGAGTACGTCGGCATCGACCCCAACATCATCCGCATCGGCCTGGCGATCGTCACGCTCTTCGGCGGCCTCGGCATCGGCGTCTACGCGATCGGCTGGCTGCTCCTGCCCGAGGAGGGCAAGGACACCTCGATCGTGCAGGACCTGCTGGCCAAGCAGCAGCAGAAGAGCAGCAGCACCGGCAGCCCCTGGACCGAGGACGACCACAAGCCGCGGCAGTGATCAGGCAGTGGCCTGCGCGCGCATCCTGGCGCCGCGCGCGTCGGCCCAGATCACGGTCAGCACGACGGCGGCCGTGAAGCCGGTGATGCCCGACAGGGCGACCACCGGCTCGGGCCCGAGTCGTTCGGCGGCGTAACCGCCGATCAGGATGGCGATCCCCTGCACCGCCATCAGGCCGGAATGCACCAGGCCGAACGCCTGACCGCGCTGGCCGTCGGGCACCCGCTGGACGAACGCCGCGTTCGCCGCGAGCTGGTAGGCACCCCCGACCCCGGATAGAAACCATGCCGCCAGCACCACCTCCAACGGCGGCCGCATCGCGGTCACGACGAGCGGCGCGCAGCTCAGCATGGCCAGCCACCCCATCAGCCGCAGCCTGCCCGGCGGCGAGACGAACCGGCTGAACAGGAACGCGCCCACCACGGTGCCGGCCGGCATCGCCGCCATCAGCAGACCGGTGATCACCGGGATGGGCATGACGCCGGTGTAGAGCGCGACCGCGTACGGCACCGCGATGCCTTCGGGCAGCACGTAGAAGCCGCACAGCCAGGCGAAGAGCACGAGCGTGCGCAGCTTGCGGTCACCGAAGACGAGTCTGGCTCCGGCTCTGGTCATCGCCCACATGGACGGCCTGGCTCCGGGACGGCCCGGAGCGGGCCGCCGCCGCACGCCGGTGACCAGGATCAGCGCCGACGCCAGGAAGGTGGCGGCGTTCAGGGCCAGGGCGCGGTACGGGCCCATGGCGGCGATCATCGCGCCGCCCGCGGCGAAGCCGAGCATCTGCACGGCCTGGTTCGTCATGTTCTGCAATGCAGAGCCGACCACGTACCGGTCGCCTGCGAGCACCTCGGGCAGCACGGCCGCGCGCGCGGCCGAGAACGGCGCGCTGAGCAGCACGACGAGGAACACCAGCGCGCACAGCACAGGGAAGGGCATGAAGGGCAGCGCCATCACGCACACCAGCCCGGCCCGCAGCAGGTCGCAGACCAGCATCACGCCCCGGCGCGCGAACCGGTCGGCCAGCCCGGCCAGCAGCGGCCCGCCCAGGATCGACGGCAGGTAGGTGAGCGCGTAGACGGCGGCGGTGGCCAGCGCCGACTTGGTGCGGTCGTAGACGAGAACGGCCAGCGCCACCTGAGCGAACTGGTCACCGAGCAGCGACAGGCCCTGTGCGTACCAGAGCGCTCTGAACTCTTTGACGGCGATGACCTCGCCATAGGTGGCCTGGCGCTCAGTGGATCGCCTGTGCCGCCCCGTCAGCCGTCGCGCCCGCATGGCCCCCACTGGACTCCGCTGTGCCTGACTCACAGTGTTGAATATGTCACCTAAGGTGCCCGATCAATCGGCAACGTGCAACCCAAAGCAGCGCGTCCTGTGCAAAGAGTTACCAGCCCAGCTCGTGCAGGCGGGCGTCGTCGATGCCGAAGTGGTGGCCGATCTCGTGAACCACCGTGATCCGTACTTCCTCGATCACTTGCTCTTCGGTGTCACAGATCTGACAGATCGGATTGCGGTAGATCTCGATCCGGTCGGGCAAAACGGCTGAGTACCAGTCGCCGCGCTCGGTGAGAGGAATGCCGGTGTACAGGCCTAGCAGGTGGGGTTCCGGTGGATCGTCGACGACGGTCACGACGACGTTGCTCATGACCCGGGTCAGGTCGGGCGGGATCGTGTCCAGCGCCTCGGACACGAGCTCATCGAACTTCTCCGGCGAAACCTCGATCACAATTGTCATTCTGCCTCTCGGCTCGGGTATCCAAGAAAGCGTATGAACTTCTCGGACGTGCTCAAAAAGGTCATCCAGTCGAGAGTGACCAAGGCTGCGGCGGTGCTCCTGGTGGCCGCGGCCGGCGCCTGGCTGGGCATTTTCCTGAGCGGCACCGTACGAGCGCAGATCGGCCCGGTCGAGACCGGCATGACCGTCCGGCCGTCGTGGACCGGCGAGACGATCGTGGACGCCAGCCCGCTGGGCACGCTCACGTTCCGCAGCCACGACGCGCCCCTGACGCTCCGCATCACCCTGGAGAACATCGACCAGGAGCGCGCCCGCCTCCTCCTGGAGGACCCCAGGCTGACCGACCGGCTGCCCGGCATCATCGAGCGCGACCTGATGGACGGCGTGGGCGAGCTCGCGATCCGCTCACTGCTGTGCGCGGGCGCCGGCGCGCTGCTCGCGGTCCTGATGGTGTTCAGACGCCCGCTGGTGGCCCTGGCGGGTCTGATCGCGGCGTCGGTGGCCCTGGCCGGCACGGGGATGTTCGCGGTCCGTACGTTCCAGCCGAGCTCGCTCGTCGAGCCCCGCTACTCCGGCCTGATCGCCGCCGCGCCCTCCCTGGTGGGCAGCGCGGAGGCCATCGTGACCAGGTTCGAGTCGTACCGCGCGCAGCTCACCAAGCTTGTGACGAATGTCTCAAAGCTGTACGAAGCCGTCTCGACCCTTCCTCTGTACGACGCCGACGACCGGTCCATCCGGGTCCTGCACGTCTCCGACATCCACATCAACCCGATCGCCTGGAACGTGATCCGCTCCCTGAAGGACCAGTTCTCCGTCGACCTGATCATCGACACCGGCGACATCTCCGACCACGGCACGCAGGCGGAGAACAAGTTCGTCGAGGAGATCGGCACCCTGGGCGTCCCCTACGTGTTCGTACGCGGCAACCACGACTCCAAGGCCACCCAGCGCGCGGTCGCGAAACAGAAGAACGCCATCGTCCTCGACGACAAGATGCGCAACGTGGAGGGCCTGGACATCTACGGCCTCGGCGACCCCCGCTTCACCCCCGACAAGACCACCGCGGTCAACCCGGACCCCGCCTCGATGGAACAGTTCGGCCGCGACCACCGGGCCGCCGTCGAGGACGCCGACCTCGTCGCCGTGCACGACGACATCGTCGCCCGCGGCTTCTCCGGCACCACCCCGCTCGTCCTGTCCGGCCACGCCCACGTCCGCAAGACCACCATGCTGCCCACCGGCACCCGCGTCATCGTCCAGGGCTCCACGGGCGGCGCCGGCCTGCGCGCCCTCGAACACGAGGAACCCACCCCCGTCCAGGCGTCCGTTCTGTACTTCGACAAGGAGACGAAACGCCTGCAGGCCTGGGACGACATCACCCTCGGCGGCCTCGGCGAGCAATCGGTGTACGTCCAACGTCACGTGGAACCCGACCCGGCACGTACAATCTCCCCAGAGCCAACGAGCGCCCCGTCGCCATCGGGAACGGTCAACGGCCCGACCACGCCGGCCAACGGAATGCCGCTTTGGCATGAGGGGCGATCGTCCCCTATGCTTCAGAGGTCTCCGACGGAAGGCGACAGGGAATCCTGAGCCCCCATCGTCTAGCGGCCTAGGACACCGCCCTTTCAAGGCGGCGGCACGGGTTCGAATCCCGTTGGGGGCACTGCGAGCGCGAAGCGCACCGCGAAACGGATGGTCTGAGGCCACCGGGGAGCTGGTAAGCTAAGCGAGCGCAAAACGAACGAAGCAAGGTCCTGTAGAGCAGTTTGGAGTGCTCGCCACCCTGTCAAGGTGGAGGTCGCGGGTTCAAGTCCCGTCAGGACCGCTCTAGGTCAGGTAGCTCAGTTGGTACGAGCGTCCGCCTGAAAAGCGGAAGGTCGGCGGTTCGACCCCGCCCCTGACCACATCAACTGACCAGCAAGAATGCCCCGTAGTGATCATCGCTCCGGGGCGTTTCTGTGTCTGCTGACGGCAACCCTGACGGCAACGTCCTCTACCTGTAGCGTCGCGAGCAGTTGAGAGATCCCCAGAGATTCCCGCGCGACTTGCGGGACATGTGGGCATAATGTGATCCATGGGAGGGCGCGCGCGCCGCCGGAACCGGCGGCCCACACAGCCGCGGCCTGTCGATGCCCTCATACCGGGTCTGGCTGCGATGGGGGCCGCAGCCGCTGGCTTCGATGAAGCGCCCACGCCATCCCAAATAGGGTTCATGCTCCTCTCCGGTGGCATGACCAGTTGGATCGCCTGGCGCGGGGCACGGTGGAGACACGACGATAAATCGTCGCCCAAGCGTGGTGTTGCCCTAAAAAGTCCTAACAAGCTAAGTTGCGCTAGCCTGCCCGAAAGCAGGAGGTTGACAGCTCTGGCGGCTTGAAGTCCCAGGTCACAGAGCTAAGGGGCCTTCCCGAGTGAGGGAAAACCCCTTAAGACTTCTATTGGAGTGAATCTCCGAGCCGTCGACGTGCTTTTCGTTTCTCATCGAGAGAAGCATGGGCATAGATCGTCATGGTGACCTCGATGTCGCTGTGGCCGACGATCTCGGGCACGATGTGCGGCGGGACGCCGAGGTCCAGGAGGAGGCTCACGCAGGTGTGCCTCATGTCGTGAAGGCGTATCTCACCGAGGCCGGCGGCCTGACGGACGGCTCCCCAGCTTCGGTGGGGATTGTCGGGTTCCATCGGCGTTCCCGCCGAGACGGGAAGACGAGCCCGTGATCCTCCCAGTCAGGCCAGGCGTCTGACCCCTCGGCGAACTGCTGCCTACGGTGCTCCTTGAGAGCATCGACACAGATCACGGGCAGCGGGATCGTGCGTTCGGAGTTCTCCGTCTTGGGACGGACGAACCGGAGCTCGCCACCGACGCGCTGGAGAGTCTGGACCACCTCCAAAGTGCCCGAGTCGAGGTCGACGTCCTCCCAGCGAAGGCCGAGCAGTTCCCCGCGCCGCAGGCCGAGGCAGAGCGCCAGAACGTACAGCGCGTGGAACCGATCCTCACGAGATACCCTCAGCACTCGTCGCGCCTGCTCGGTCGTCAGACCATGGTTCACCTTGTACGAGGGCACGGAGACCGTGACGAGCTTCGCGACGTTCCGCGGAATGATCTCCTCACGTACGGCCCGTTCGAGTGCATTCCGAAGGACCGCGTGGATGGACTGGATCATCCGTGTGGACAGATACGACCCCGCAGCATTTCGGAGCCTCAAGGGCGCAGCAGGTGAGCCGCTCACGGGAGGCGTCCCATCCGTGCTTGCTTGCAGCACTGGCATTCCTTCCGGACGCGGTTGATGAAGACCCGAACGTCTCGCTACCCGTCGGCGGAATCAGGCCGGGCGCTCAGGACATCAAGCGGCCTGCCGACCGGTGATGGCGTCGACCGAGTCGTGCACCTGGGTGCGCAGGTCGTCCACGTCGACGCCGACGAGGCGCCCGGCCCACTTGCGGACGCGACCGGCGACCCAGACCGAGGTGATGTTGCCACGGTCGGCACCGAGCACGAGAGTCCCGACCGGGTCGTGCAGCGGCATGGTGTTGAGGTCCTCCGCGTCGACGACGATGAGATCCGCCTGCTTGCCGGGTGTGATGGACCCGGTGGTGTGGTCGAGCCGGAGCGTTCGGGCGCCGGACAGCGTCGCGAAGTCCAGGACGTCGCGTGTCGTGATGCGTACGGGCTCGTTGTCGGTGCCGTAGGCGGCGTGGACGGCGCGCATGCGTTGGACGGCGAGCAGGGTGCGCATCTGCGTGAACATGTCCGACGCGAGCGCGACCTCGACATCCACCGACAGACCGGGCCGGATGCCGTGTTCGAGCGCCTCGTCGACCGGTGGGACGGCGTCTTCGAGGCCAATCTGCATGTCGGAGGTCGGCGCGAGCGACACGGTGACGCCCGTGTCGCGCATCGCGGACCACGCGTCGCCGGACAGGGCCGTCGAGTGGATCGACTCGATGTGCGGTCCGAGCAGTCCCTCTCGCTCCCACCGCACGATCGCCTCGGACGCCGCCGCCCCGAACATGACGTCGAGGCTCACTCCGATGCCGAGGTCCGCCGCGACCCGAGCCAGGTCGTGGCCGTAGGCGAGGCGTGCCCCGGCGATATCAGGGGTGGCGAGAGCGGCGAGTCTCAGCGTGACCAGCTGGTCGTCGGTGGAGAAGTAGGTCGTCCGAAGTCGTGCCAGGTCGTGCGGCCACTGCTGGTCCCAGTCGCCGAAATGCGGGCTCATCGACGCGTGTACGCCGCGGATGCCGGATTCGAGCAACGCGGTGATCGCGGCGTCGGAGTGCTCGCCGGTTCGGGAGTTGTGGGAGAAGTCGAGCATCGTGGTGATCCCGCAGTCCAGCGCCGTGAGCGCCGCCAGGCGGGTTCCGACGTACATGTCGTGCGGCTGGTACAGCGGCGCGACCTGCATGAGCGTGGACTGGAGATAGCCCGCGAGGTCGTTGACGTCGGGGATGGTGCGCCGCATCTGGGCCTGCCAGGAGTGCCGGTGCGTGTCGACGAACCCGGGGGCGACGATGGAACCCGACACGTCGATGACGATCGCGTTCGCCGCCGTCAGGCCGCGGCCGACCTCCGCGATCCGATCGCCGCGCAGGAGCACGTCGGCGTCTTCGAGCGTCCCCAGTACGGGGTCCACGGTCACCACGGTACCGCCGGTGAGCAGGACCAGACGGTCCGGATCACGCTCGGCGGTGGTGAGCGTTTCGAGGGTGGGCAGGAGGTTCTCTGTCATCGGACGTCCTTACGGCGCATCGTGTAGCCGGCGTGGTGCAGGGTGTCCCCGTCGAATTGGCCGAAGGCCCAGAATCCGAGGTCGTCGAGATAGTCGATGCGCTCGCCGTCGATCCAGTAGCGGCCTTGGTACGCGTGCGCGCGTCCGCCGCGGGTCTCGTCGTAGCGGCCGTCGGCGGTCAGCTCCTGGTGCAGGAAGTCCTCGGTGTCGATCCAGACGCCGACCCGGTCCGGGTCGACGCGGCCCGCGACGCCTGCGTCGGCGTCCGTCGTCGCGGGGTGCCGCGACGACGGGGCGAGCACGGTCCCGCCCCATGCGATCGGCACGCCGTCACGCAGGACCGCGCGCAGCCGCCCCGGATCGGTCAGCGAGGTACGCAGCGCCGTGGGCAGGTCCGGCGCGTCGGCGTCGTCCAGGACGGCGAGGTGCGCCGGGACACCCGGGGTGAGCGTGCCCGAACCCGCTGTGCCCGGACCCTCTGTGTGCGGGGCGTACGCGAGCATGGCGCTGATGTCCAGGACGGCGGGGATGATCGTGGTACCCGTGGCACGGATCACCACGGCGTTGTCGTCTTCGGCGGCGGTGATGATGCCCGGGCCGACACCGACGACGAGTCCCGCGCCGATCAGCACGTCGGCGTGCTCCATGGTCCCGATGACCGGGTTGAGGGTGTGCACGGTGGCATCGGTCAGCAGCAGTGGACGAGCGGCGCCCGTGAGGACGGCGTCAAGGTCAGCGGAAGTGAAGATTTCGGTCATGCGTTTGATTGTTGACAGGGCCTGGTCAGGGGAGAAGGCCGTGTTCGTCCTGGGTGCACTGGGACCAGGCTCCCGGCCGCGGGGAAACATAGCCTGGTCGGCATGACAACCTCAAGACTGGGTGACTACCTACAGGCCCGGCGCGCGCAGGTGGCGCCGCCCGATGTCGGTCTGCCCGAGGACGGGCGGCGGCGCGTCCCCGGCCTGCGCCGCGAAGAGGTCGCGATGCTGGCCCGCATCAGCGTGGACTACTACCTGCGGCTGGAGCAGGGGCGTGAGCGGCGGCCATCGCCGCAGGTCCTGGACGCACTGAGTGACGCTCTGCTGCTGGACGACGACGGCCGGCTGCACCTGTACCGAATCGGGGGCGTGATCCCGCCCCCACGCCGGCAGGGCAGCATCGAGCAGGCGGCCCCCCAGTTGCTGGCATTGGCCGAGCTGTGGGACCGCACGCCGGCCCTGCTCCTGGGACGGGCCTACGACGTCCTGGCCGCGAACACGTTGGGGCGCGCGGTCTTCGACCACCTCCAACCCGGCACGAACCTGCTGCTCACGATTTTCCTCGACCCGTCGGTTCGCTCGTTCTACATCGACTGGGAGAAGGCCGCGGCCAATGTGGTCGCGGGATTCCGTTTCCTCGAAGGCGCCTGGCCGCACGACCCGAGGATCCAGGAGGTGCTGCGGACTGCCATGGAGAACAGCCGCGAGTTCACCGACCTCTGGCGGCGGCGGGACGCACGCGGCAAGAGTGACGCCGCGAAGGTCCTGCTTCATCCCGATGTCGGCGAGCTGACCCTGCAGCTACAGGCCTTCGACGTACGCTCCGCTCCAGGGCAGCAGTTGATCGTCTACCACGCTCAGGAGGGCACCCGGACCGCGAACGCGCTGCGTCTGCTCGGCTCGCTGACGGTGACTCGCTCCGGAGACCGGGACGATATGCGAGGGAGGACCTCGTGAAGACCCGCCTCGAAACCATGGTCGGCGGCATGGGCGTCGCCGTGTTCCTCGCCGGAGGTCTCGCCGCGTGCTCCGCGGGGCCGGACAGCGAAGGACTCGCAGGCCCTGACAACGCGGCGCAGCACGGCCGGCAGGAGACGCCGTCACCCGCCACGGCGACAGCACGGACACGCCCGGACGAGAACGGAGAGGCGTCACCGCACCCGTACGTCGGAATGTGGGTGACGGCCGACGGGCACATCCGCCAGGAGCTGCTCGCGAACGGCCGCTACGACGAGGCCCGCGGAGAGCGGGAGAGCGCCTACACGGGTTCCTATGTGGTCTCCGGGACCCGGATCGAGTACGCCGACGACACCGGATTCAGCGCGGACGGGACGTTCGACGGAGACGTACTGCACCACGGGGGCTACCTCTTCTACCGAGAGGGCAGCGACGCGCACCGACGAGCCGAGGAGGAACAACGGTGACGAACAGGGCACGGGCGGCGACGACGACGATCGGCACACCCGTCCTGCTCATCACCACACCCGACGGTTTTCAAAGAGCGTTCTTCGGTCCCGCCCGCGTACCCGTTCGGCCTCTCGTCAGGTCGAGGCGTCAGCCGGTCATGACGGCGATTCCCGGGAATGCGGAGGTCGCGTTGCTCCACGGCGCGTAGTACAGCCGCCAGGAGCAGACCCGGCCGGTGACGACGTAGCCGGTGCAGGGCACCTGAGCACTGGTGTCGATGAGGGAGATGACCCCTACCGCGTACTGCTGGGTGATGCCGGACGGTTCCGGAGTCTCCACCGGGCCGCCGCTGTCGCCCTGGCCGGCCGCGTTCTTGTACGTCGGACTCTCGACGCGGACCAGGCCACGGAAGGTGTCTCTGGGACCCAAGATCGTGACGTTGATCGCCTTCACCTGGCAGAGGCAGACGGTGCCCGAGTAGGCGCCGGAGGTGCAGAGCCACATGCCCACGTAGGAGGCGGAGGTGCCGACGACCGGGTTGCTGAACTCCGGGGGTGTGGCGGCGGGGTCGTTGTTGTAGACACGACCGGCGGTGTTCGCGCGGATCAGCATCACGTCGCGGCTGGTGTTGGCATAGGCGATCGGGCCGATCACCTGGCCGGTCGGGTCGGTGGCCGTCTGCCCGACGCTGCCGCAGTGGGCCGCGGACAGCATCCAGCTCACCCCGCCGAGAGTGACGGCGAAGCCCGTCGAGCAGCCGAGCCCGGTGCCGGCGTTGCGCCAGGCCGCGCCGCCCAGCCAGGGTGCGTCGCCGTTCCAGCGGCTGGCCGGGGCCGGCGTGACGCCGGCCTCCACGGTGACCGGCACCGCCGAGCCGGCGACCTTCGAGCGGGTCAGGCCGTGGTCGGCGCCCGAGACCGTCAGGCCCGAGCCGTCGACGTTCGGCGCGATCGAGGTGATCGCGCCGCCGGAGGCGCGAACCAGGCGGTTCATCTCGCTCTCCAGTTCCCGGGCCGAGTAGGCCGCGGGCAGGACACTGACCGGGACGTCCCGGCGCAGTCGGCCGACCAGGTCGTCGATGCGCTCGGGGGTGTCTCCCTTCCAGTAGACGCGCAGTTCACGGTTCTCCGGCGCCGCGACGATGCCGGCGAACCCGGTGTCGCCCCGCGTCTTGACGGCGGCGGTGACGCGGTCGGCGGCCTTGACCAGCTTCTCCTGGGTGGCCACCAGATCCTTCCAGGAGGCGAAACCACCCGGGACCTCGGCGGTGTCGGCGGCGTCCTTGACGGCGGCGGGGGCCGCGGTGGCCTGGACGGCGCCCACTGCGACCATGGCGAAGGCGACTCCCAGCGCCACTGCCAGGCGTGCGGTGATTGGGGGGATTTTCACCGGAGGCTCCTCTGTGCTTACTTGAGGGGATGCCTCCGATATTTCATGTGTTTACGGGGCAATCAATAGCTTGACATCGATTTATAGAGTGGTAAATTAATATAGTCAGACAGCTTTGTGATCCCGAGGAGTTCCCCACGGCGCAGGCCGAGGCAGAGCGCGGTGTCGACGCTTCAGCTGCGCGGGGGAAGAGCGGTTCCTGCTGGGTGCGGCGGTATCGGACGTTCGGACTGCGATGGCTGCCACCGACGTGCGCGGAGGAGACGGCCCGCCGAACAACGCCGCACCCGCGATCGTGGCGATCGCTGTGACTGAGTTGCTTGTCGGCGTGGAGATGGCCTCGATGTGGCCGACGGCCCAACGATCAGGCTTTCGGGGACGACGTCTCGCGTTGATCCCTGGCCCGCTTGTTCACTGAGGTTCGTCCGCGTCACCACGTAAGGCTTCTCACGAGGGTGAACGAGGAGATTGTCAGAGCAACGCGGCGAGGTCCGCCGGTCGCGTGAACATCGGCCAGTGGCCGGTCGGCAGCTCGACGAAGGTCCATTGGGGTGTGCCGAGCTCGGCGAAAGCCGGATTCCCCGAGGCGATCAGCTCGCGAATCACCGCCACCGGCATCGTCGAGGCGACCATGGTCTTCGGCGTCGCCGGGATCCGCCCCGGCCGCTGAACCGACTGGGTGACCGCGCCCCACGGCTCCGCCGTCGCCTTCGCGCTGATCTGCGCCCAATACTCCTGGGTCAGTCCGGCGAACATCCCCTCTCCCTCTTCGAAGGCGGGCGGGTCGAGCGCACAGCCGTCCCCGACCTGAGCGCGCCAGGCCTTCTGCGTGGCCTCGTCATTGAAGTCGATCACCGCCACACCGGACGGCAGCGGCGCGGTGTCGACATAGACCACCCGGCTGAGCCGCTCGGGATGCCGGTCGGCGACCGCGGTCACCGGGACATTCGCCCCGCTGTGCCCGACCAGGACCACCTCCTCCCATCCGTCCATCGCCGCGAGGATGTCCAGGACATGGGTCTCCACGCCGACCTCCGGCGACAGCTCCCCGGCCCGCTCCGCCAACCCCGTCAGGGTGACCGCCCGCACCTGGTGTCCCGCGGCGCGCAGCTCTTGCGCCACCTCGTCCCAGGCCCAGGCGCCGAGCCAGAAGCCGGGAACCAGCACGTAGTTCGCCATCTCATCGTCCTTCCAGTGAGCCGACGTCGCTACGCTAAAGCTGATAGCGGACAGAACCCGCCCGGATTAAGAGGTGACCTGTGTCATATCCGGCGACCCGGATGCTGGCGATGCTCGAACTGCTCCAGGCACACCACGAGCTGGGCGGCCGCGACCTGGCGCAGCGCCTCGGTGTGGACGAGCGGACCGTCCGGCGCTACGCCGCCCGGCTCGCCGAACTGGGCATCCCGGTCACCGCCGAGCGCGGCCGCTACGGCGGCTACCACCTGATGCCCGGCTACAAGCTGCCCCCGCTGATGCTCACCGACGACGAGGCCACCGCCGTGGTTCTCGGCCTGCTCGCCGGACGCCGCCTCGGCCTCGCCGCCGAGGCCACCGAGGCCGCCTTGGCCAAGATCCGGCGGGTGCTGCCGATCACGCTACGGGAACAGGTCGGCGCGCTGGAGGAGACCTTGGGCTTCACCCTCGCCGAACGTGCGGCGCCGACACCCGCGAGCCGGGCCGTGCTGACCCTGGCCGCCGCGATCCGCGACCGCCGCCGGGTCACCCTGCGCTACCGCTCCTGGAAGGGCGACCAGACCGAACGCGAACTGGACGGCCACGGCCTGGTCTTCCACTCCGGCCGCTGGTACGTGACCGGTCACGACCACCGGTCCGGCGAGACCCGCACCTTTCGGCTCGACCGGATCTCCACCGTCGTGCCGGGGGCTGCCTCCTACGAGATTCCCGAGGAGTCCGACCCGGTGCGGCAGGTGACCGCGTCGCTGGCCCAGGTGCCGTACGCGCACGTCGTCGAGGTCGTCCTGCACGTTCCCCTCGCCGAGGCTGCCCGCCGCGTCCCGCCGTCGGTGGCCACCCTCACCGAGGCCCCGGACGGAGTCCTCCTGCGGATGCGGGCCGAGTCCCTGGACGGCATGGCCGCCATGCTCGCCGGGCTCGGCTTCCGGTTCACGATCGTGTCGCCGAGGGAACTGCGGACCGCCGTCCAGCGCCTGGCCGAGCGCCTGCTGACCTTCGGCGCCGACGGCGACCGTCAGCCGACATGCCACTGAGGTGCGACCCGGGACGGAGCCGAGTCGCACCGCGCTGAACGGCACCGACCACCGCAGTCATGACGAGCGGAACACAGCGATCGGCGCCTACGTACGCTGGCACAACGCCCAAGCCCAGCCCAAGACGAACAGCCGCTCGCCGTGGCTGGTCATCCGGTGACCATGGCTGCGGTGACACAGCGCTGACAGCAACGTCCCCACACACCGACGCATCCGCGCCACCGTCCCCACGCGCCCTGCCCGCGGGCACGCAGTGCTGGTTGATCGATCGTGCCCCATGCTGGTCCGTCGGTCGTCGAGCCTGCGGGAACATTCGTCCAAGACTGATGGTCGAGCGTCCGTGCATAGTCCCGTGCATGAGTAAGTACGAGTTCGAGCGCTCGCATCGGATGCACGTGATCCACAACGGCCCGCGACAGGCGCCGCCACTGCTGCTCATCCACGGATCGGGGGCTTCGGGCGCCTCCTGGAGCCCGATGGTCCCGGAACTCGCCGGCCACCATCACCTCATCCGGGTCGACCTCCCAGGCTGCGGCCAGTCCCCGCCCGCGCCATCGTACGAGGTGCCCGACCAAGCAGTCCGGGTGGCGGCGGTGCTCGACGACCTCGGCCTTGGTCCCGTCGCCGCGGTGGGGCACTCCAGCGGCGGCTACGTCGCCACCGCGCTGGCAGAACAGCGCCCCGACCTGGTGAGGTCGCTCGTGCTGATCAGCACCGGCCCGAGTCCCGATGCGCTGCTTCCGCAGCCGTTCATCCTCCGGGTCCTGTTGGGCCCGCCTCTCGGTCCCTTGTTGTGGTCGAGGCGTTCGGACGCGATGATCCGCAGAGGGCTCAGCGCGACGGCCGCTCGCCCGGTGCAGATCCCGGACGACATGGTCGCCGAACTGCGAGGGATCTCCTACCGCGTGTTCAGGACGGTGCTGCGCCGAAACAGCGCGTACATCGCCGAGCGAAGCGTGCCCGAGCGTCTGGCCGCCCTCCAGGTACCGGTTATGGTGATCTTCGGCGCCGCCGACCCCCGCTGGAAGCCGTCGTCGGCGCACCAGTACGACGCGGTGCCCAGCTCCCGGGTCGAACTGCTGCCCGGCGTCGGGCACCTACCCATGTTGGAAGCCCCCGAGACGACCAGCGAACTGCTGCTGGACTTCACGGGAACATGCCACTGACACCAGGCCCGCGATCCCTGACGCCTAGAGTGGTCATGTGCTGTCGACAGGGGCACCACCCGACTGGGCGCAGGTGGAGGTCGCCGTCCCGCGCCCATCAGGTCGGCTGCCGGGGATCAGCATGGCCGGGTTCCATCACCGTTCCCCCGCACCCGTCGACATCGCCATGGTCGCGCACCCGTCCGTCACCTTGCTCGTCGATCTGAGCGACGGAGAAGGCATCGTCTACGACATCCACGGCCGACGCGAGCGCGGCAGTGTCGTCGTCGGGCTCCTCCCAGGCGATTTTCGAGCAACCGGCCGAGGAGTCGGACAGTGCCTCCAGATCCGGTTCGAGCCGGTGGCGGCGGCCGCGGTGTTCGGCGCATCGATCGAGCTCACCGGGACGCTGGTAGCCCTTGAGGATGTCTGGGGTCGCGACGCCGAGCAAGCCGAGGACAAGCTGCGCGCCGCTTCGTCATGGGACGAACGGTTCACGATCGTGGCGGACATCCTCGGCTGGCGGCTGCGCGCCCGCCCGCCGGTTCATCCGGAAGTCGCCTACACCTGGCGGCGGACGCTCACCAGCCGGGGGCGGGTGCGAGTCGACGGCCTGGCGGACGAGGTCGGCTGGAGCCGCAAACGCCTGTGGTCCCGATTCCGGTCCCAGCTCGGCATCACCCCCAAACGCGCCGCCCAACTGGTGCGCTTCGACCACGCCGCCCACCTTCTCGCAGCGGGTAACGCCGCCGCCGGCGTCGCCGCCGAGAGCGGCTATGTCGACCAATCCCACCTCCACCGTGAGGTCAAGACGTTCGCCGGGCTCACGCCCACGGCCGTGGCCGCCGCGCCGTGGCTCGCGATCGACGACGTTGCGTGGCCGGCCTCATCGCCAAACCGGAGCCCTGCGAAGAATGGCGAACGCAGCCCCGACCTTCGTTGAACAGCCTGCCTACGAAGATGCGGCTTCCACGTGCTGCGTGGACGGCACGGTGCGACTGTAAGAACTGGATCACTAGGCCCCGCAGCCAAGCTCGTAAGCAAGTGTTCTGCAGAGGCCGTGACGATCGCCGACTTCGGTGCCTGCCGTACCTGGCTAGGGCGATCGCCTGCTGGGCCCTCCTCCGTCGACCTCCAGGCCGCGGTATGTCAGCAGGACGATCGCCACACCTGAAAAGCGGAAGGTCGGCGGTTCGACCCCGCCCCTGACCACCTCATCTGACCAGCAAGAATGCCCCGTAGCGATCATCGCTCCGCGGGCGTTTTGGTGTCCGCTGACATGGAGGGTCGTCATCGGTTCGGCTGGCTCATCCTCATGGGATCAGATAATCTGATATCTATGAAGGTGATGACTGCCACTGAGGCGTCTCGAAGCTTTGCGTCGGTGCTCGACGAGGCCGAGCGCGGGGAGACAATCGTGGTGACTCGCGGTGGGAAGCAGATCGCTGTGATCGGGCCCGCACCGACAGCGCCGGGGCGTATGGTCAAGGCGTTTTTGGCAAGCAGAGCCGGGACGTTGGACGCCGATTTCGAAGCTGACGTGGCGGCGGCCCGCGAGGCGATCGACAGCGAGATGAGGGGCACATGGCCCGACGCCTGATCCTTGACACCGGTGTGCTCATTGCGGCCGAGCGAGGCAAGGCATCCGTTGACGCGGTGATAGGAGACGCCGATGATGTTGCGATCTCGGCGATCACTGTGGCCGAGCTGCTCGTCGGCGTGGAGCTGGCCGATGCGGCACGACGGCCCGATCGGCAGACCTTTGTGGACCAAGTTCTCGCGTTGATCCCTGTTGAGGAGTACACGACGGACGTCGCCAGAGTCCATGCCCGTCTGATGGCGCATGTCCGACGAGAGGGGAAGTCGCGAGGCGCGTACGATCTGCTGATCGCGGCTACGGCCGCGGCCACCGCGAGAACGGTGCTGACGATGGACGCGTCGGCCGCGTTCGACGATCTCCCCGGCGTGAGCGCTCAGGTGGTTCCTCGCTGAATACCGACGGCAACCCTGATGGCAACGTTCATCACCGTAGCCATACGTGAGGCACCGTTGACGGCCTTCGACCTCCAGGCCGCGGCATGTCAGCAGGGCGATCGCCGCACCTGAAAGCGGAAGGTCGGCGGTTCGCCCCCTCCCCTGACCACCTCATCTGACCAGCAAGAATGCCTCGGAGCGGGTGAGCTCGCGGGGCGTTGTGGCGGAGTGACGATCAGCTGAGGCGTCTTCCAGCTTGCCGAGAGCCTATTGGCTGAGGTGGAAGTTCGGCCTGTGGCAAGCTGAGCGGTCCGCTGGCAGGACAACATGCGCAGAGTCCGCGGGCTGGTCAAGATGCGGCTTCGAGCAACTTCTTGACCGTCGCCACCCGGTCCGGCAGCGGGCCTGGAGCGATCGGCACGCACTCGTAGCCGAGTGAGGTGTAGGTGTCCTGGTGGATCTGCTCGAATCGCAGCGACTCCTCAAAGGTGATCGATCGCGCGTCGGTTGGTGTGACGAACCCGAGGCTCTGAACGAAGAACACCTTCTTGGCGTAGATCTGCTGAGCTTGGATGCGTTCCAATTCGTGGGACAGAGCCGGAGAGACAGGATGGCCGAGGTAAGTGGCCAGGGCGTAGGTGCAGACGGGCGATCGATCGTAGATCTGTACATCACCGGGAAGGGCCGCGGCCTGTTCCTGCCGTCGGCGCTGCAGGGCGGCGATCGCCCCCACGAAGGACGGCTTCGTCCACGGCTCGGGTTCACCCCGAGCCTGCTCCAGGGCGATGACGTCCGTCGCGGCCTCTTCGACGACGGTGTAGCCGTCACACTCCAGCCAACGCAGGATCGTCGTCTTCCCGGCTCCAGGGGTGCCGGTCAGGATGTAGCGCTTCATCGACCGCCTTCGTATGTCTCGGACATGGACGCGGCCCAGCCCGCTTTGTCAGATGGTGTGATCGGCGGTCATCCGGAGGAGGAGATCCCGAGTTCCGGCCCGCGACAGGAGCGAGGGCCTCAATGATCCGTGCATGAGGACAAGCCTCTGGACCCTCTTGGCCGCACTCTACGTGAATCCCGAGCTTGCTCGCCAACATGTTCGTAACCATGCCGACGAACAAGTTGCTCTGACGAACGGGTTTCGCCGCAGTGACTGGTTGGGAAGTCGACGTGGAGATGGCCGATGCGGCCGAGGCGCTCAATCGGGAGGCTTTTGCGGACGGCGTCCTCGCATTAGCTGCCCGCTGTTCCCCTTGTCCTGGATGACTTCCGACGGCGGGATGAAACTTACATCATCGGGTGCGGGAACCGGCCCGTACGAACAATCAAAGGCTGACTCCCCAAAGTGCCCTTGGCCATGCGTTTCACCGTGAGGATAACGGCCGCCGGATTCTTATTGACGAAGTGGCCGATACCGCCGCTAGATCGATATGCGCTAAATCTGTTTTGATCGATATCAAATGCCCGTCCCTCGTAAGGAGAAGCATGCAGAAAGTCAGTTGGCTCCGCCGGCTCGGTCTCGTCTCAGCGGTGGTGGCGGTCGGCCTGGCGACCGCGCCCATGGCCGCGCACGCCGATGGCTATGACACTCCCCGCAGCGCCACTGCTCGGGGGGCGGGCAACACCTACGCGGCCGGGTTAGCGGCGGCCGAACAGCGGGCTCGACAAGACGTCCTCGCGGTCGGCCACGACTGCACCCCTGGGACCTATAGCACGCTGTTGATCTATTCCTCTCCAGGTGGCGGCACATGGGTCTTCGAGTCCACCCATAACGCGATGTGCGTCGACTGATCACGTTGCCGCGGATCGGCGGTTCGGCCCCGCCCCTGACCACCTCATCTGAACAGCAAGAATGCCCCGTAGCGATTGTCGCTCCGGGGCGTTTGCGTTGTGTTGACGGCAACAGGTGGTGGCATGTGCATCTGTGCGGCTGCCAGAATTCCCGGTGTGAGCCGGACCGATAACACCATGCCGCTACGCATTCAGGAGCAGGACGGCCGCCGTTTCAGGCATGACGTCGGCGGGTCCTATGAGGGCATCGGGAAAGACGCGAACATCGCTGAGCGGAAGGCCCGGCAGCGCGTGCGGCTGACCCTGCTACGGGGTGAGGAGCCGGAGCCGACCAGGCACCGCCGAAATGAGAAGTGGCAGTACTGAAAAGCGCTGCAGGAGTGCTTTCGCAGCGAGGTCCGATCACCGGCAGCGGGCTGATCAGCCGCCCTCGCCGGGGCGGACCAGCCCGGACTCGTAGCCGAGGACCACGGCGTGCACCCGGTCGCGCAGGCCGAGTTTGGCGAGTATGCGGGTGATATGCGTCCGGACGGTCGTGGCGGAGATCACCAGCCGGTCGGCGACCTCCTGGTTGTCCAAGCCCCGAGCCATCAGCGTGAACACCTCGAGCTCGCGCGCCGTCAGCCGGGAGAACGCGGCCGGCGGGCGGCCCGGAGGCGGGGTGGCGAGGAACCGTTCGATGAGCCTGCGGGTGATGGCCGGCGCGAGTAGCGCCTCGTCACGGACTACGGTACGGCAGGCATGGACGAGGTCGGGAGGGTCCACGTCCTTGAGGAGGAACCCGCTGGCGCCGGCGCGCAGCGCGTCGTGGACGAGGGCGTCGTCGTCGAAGGTGGTGAGTATCAGGACCTTGGCCGTGGCTCCGGCCCTCGCCAGCTCACGTGTCGCGCCGATCCCGTCGAGCACGGGCATCCGGATGTCCATGAGCACGAGGTCCGGTCGGAGCTCGCGGGCGGCGGCGACCGCCTGCCGGCCGTCGGCGGCCTCGCCCACGACTTCGAGATCTTCCTCGGTCTCCAGGATGAGCCGGAACCCGGCGCGTACGAGTGACTGGTCGTCGGCCAGCAGGATCCGGATCACGCCACGCTCACGGCCCGCACCAGGGGCAGCCGCGCGTGGACGCGGAAGCCTCCGCCCGGCCGGGGCCCGGCCTCGAGGTCGCCCTCGCACAGCCGGGCCCGCTCCGCCATCCCGATCAGGCCGTAACCGGCCCGCTCGGGTGTCCCTGGCCGGGTGGCGCCGTCGTCCTCGATCGTGAGACGCACGGCATGCTCGTCCACGACCACGAGGGTACGGGTGGGTGCGCCCGGGGCGTGGCGCATGACGTTCGTGAGGGACTCCTGGACGATGCGGTAGGCGGCCAGGTCGACCGCCGGCGGCAGCCCGCCGACCGGACCCGTGACCGTCAGCTCGACCGGCACGCCGGCGGCGCGCATGTCGTCGGCGAGATCGCCGAGCCGGGCCAGGGAAGGACGCGGCCCGGCCGCGGGAGCGCCGTCGAGGCCCAGCAGGAACCGCAGCTCGGAAAGCGCGGACTTCGCGGTGGCGCGCACCGAGGCGACCACTGAGCGGGCCTTGACCGGGTCGGACTCCACGATGCGCTCGACCGCGCCGAGCTGGACCACCACGACGCTGACCGTGTGGGCGAGCACGTCGTGCATCTCCCGGGCGATGCGGGAACGTTCCGCGTCCCTCGCCTCACGGGCCCGTTCCTCCCGCTCGTGCTCCAGTTCGCGGGCCAGGCGTCGCAGCTCGGTGATGCGCAGCTGCCGGTCCCGGATGGTGCGGCCCGCGAGCCAGGGCGCGAGCGTGATCAGCCCGGTGAACGCGAAGTCGGCCACCGTCTGTGACGCGGCGAACGGGATCGCGCCCCACACCAGGGCCAGGGCCGCGACCAGGCCGGCGAGCGCCTGGCGGAGCGGGGCGTGGGCGGCGACCGAGTAGACGGTGATGACGAGCGCGATCACCGCCGCGTACCCCTGGCTCGTGACGTCCGCGCCCAGGCCCTCCGCGACGAAGAGGGCCGACCACCCGATCAGGACGGCCGGCAGGGGCCGTCGCCGCCGCCACACGACGGGCGCCGTCATGGCGACCGAGAAGATCAGCGCCGTCGCGCCGCCGTCCCCGGCCATCACCTGCCCGGCGCCGAGCGCGACGAGGACGGCGGCCATCGTGAAGTCGACGAGCCGCGGCCGGGCCCGCAGCCACCGCGCCAGGGCGCCGGCGCCGTCGTCGGTCATGGCACGAACCATAGCGGCGCGCTGCCCGTGCGGCATCGCCCCGGGGAGGTAGGCGCGTACGAGCGGGCTCGTACGCGGTTCGGCGTGACCTCCGACGATTCCGGCGCCGGTCGTCCCTAGCGTCGGCGGCACCACCACTGCTCCCCCGGAGGTCCACATGTCACGCCGAAGCACCGCCGTCGCACTGCTCACCGCCGCCGTCGCCGGCCTGGCCGGCACGATCCTCCTGCCGTCGTCCGCCGACGCCGCCGCCCAGCTCGCCCTGATCGAGGCTCGGCCCGCCCTCTGGATGGGTGCGAACGTGCTGCTCGTCGTCTCGTTCCTGTGCTTCGCCGGTGCCCTGCTCGGGCTCACCGGGCTCTTCCGCGCCCGGGGTTCGCGGCTCGGCGTCACGGGGGCGGTCCTCGCGGCGCTGGGGTGGGCGCTCCACATCGGTCCCGTCGCGTACGTGATGGCCCAGTACCCGCTGGCCCACCACGCGGACCGGGCGGGTGCGGCCGAGATCGCCGGGGCGATGTTCGCGGCGCCGCCCTTCGCCGTGCTCATCGTCCCGGTGCTGCTGACGACCGTCGTGGGCACTCTCACCCTCGCCGTCGCCTTCTGGCGGACGCGGCTGGCACCGCGGTGGGCGGCGGCGACACTGGTGGTGGCGCTGGCAGCCGACTTCGCGGCGCCGGACGCCGTGTCCGGGATCATGATGTTCGCTCTGATGGGTGTCGCGCTGGCACCGTTGGCCGCACGGCTGTTCGTGCTGGAGACGACCGGCGGGGCTCCTGTGGCCGCGCGGGCGTGACGTACCGGCTCCGCTCAACCGGACCACACGCCGAACCACTGCTCGGCGTCGAACTCCTCGAACCGTGCCACCTCGGTGAACCCCAGCTTCGCCGCGAGGCGCATCGAGCGGTCGTTGGCGGTCTGGGTGGTGAGCACCACCGGCTCGCGGGGAAGCGCGCCGGCGACCCAGTCGAGTGCCGCCGCGCACGCCTCGGCGGCGTACCCGAATCCCCACGCCTCCGGCAGGAACATGTAGCCGAGCTCGACCTCACCGCCGTCCGGACGGACGCGACCCGGACGATCGGCCTCGCGCCGCTTGATGTCGACGACGCCGATCATCGACCCGTCGAGATCGACCACGAACAGGCCGGGGCGGCGCCGGGGCACGGCAGGCAACGCGCGCTCGAACTCCTCACGCGGTCGAGGGCCGCCGAGGTAGGCGCCCACCTCGGGCGAGGTGAACAGCTCGATGATCGCTGTACGGTCGCGGGCCTCGGGCTCACGGAGGACGAGCCGCTCGGTCCTGATGGGGGCGGGCGGCCAGGCGACGGGTCCGAGCTCGGTCATGCGGCCAATGTAATGGCGATCTCCGTGGCGGCGTGGCCCTGGGCGGTCGGCCGTTCACTTGCCGGCAGAAGCCCGCGGAGACGCGGGGTGTGGCTCAGCGCGGCGGGAGCGGGCCAGGGCCAGCCCGCCGAGGGCCGCGCCGGCCAGCCCCAGCGCCAGGGCCATGGCCGCCCCGAACACTCCGTTGCCGGTGCCGAGACCGCCGTCGGCGACGGCCAGTTTCACCGCGCCGTTGAGCCCGCCGACGAGCCCTGCCACCAGGGCCGCGATGGCTCTCCTCCTCCCGCCGCTGCCTGCCCGGCGGACGGAGCGCAACGCCAGCCAGCCGATGACCACGCCACCCAGCGCCACCAGTGCGGCCACGCTGGCCCAGACGCGTTCAGGGGTCCCGAGGAACGTGTCGACACCTTGACCCGCGCATTCTGCCGGTGTCGTACACACGGGCGACACCACCTGTGCGGCGAGGTCGAATAGGACGGACATGAGGCGCTCCTCCGCTTCCCGCGACTGGACGCCAAGAACTATGTCCGCTGGACCCGCCGCCGGTCATCCCGCTGACGGAGACATCTCTCCCTACCGCGGACGCCGCAGGAACCGCGAATCTACCGCGTCCGCGGTAGGTGATCGCGCCGTCCTGCGAGGACTGCAGACTGGTGCGGTGAGTGACGTGGCGGAACTGCTGGACCGGATCTGGCGGACGGACGCGGCCGGCATGCTCGGCGCGCTCAGCCGGCGGCTCGGCGACTTCGACCGGGCCGAGGAGGGGTTGTCGGACGCGCTGGCCGAGGCGCTCAGGCGCTGGCCCGACGAGGGCGTGCCGGACAGCCCCACCGGCTGGCTGGTCACCACGGGCTGGCGCAGGGCGCTGGACAGGCTGCGCCGAGACGCCGTCGGCCGGGAGAAGATGGCGCGGCTGGCGGCGGAAGCGCCGCCTGAACCGGGTGTGGACGATCGGCTGGCCATGGTGTTCGCGTGTTGCCACCCGGACCTCCCCGAGCCGGCCCGGGTCGCGCTGACGCTGTACGCCGCCGGTGGCCTGAGTACGGCCGAGATCGCGGCCGCGTTCCTGGTGCCGCTGCCGACGATGGCGCAGCGGCTCTCCCGGGCCAAGCGTCTGCTGCGGAAGCGGGGCATCCGGTTCGAGGTGCCCCAGCCGCATGAGTACGTCGACCGGCTGCCGACCGTGCTCGCGGTGATCTATCTCGTGTTCAACGAGGGCTATCTGTCCAGTGGCCGGTCCGCCCAGCGGCGCGAGCTGGCCCGCGAGGGGGTCGAGCTGGCGCGCCAGCTCGCCGGGCTGCTGCCCCGTGAGCCGGAGGCCGCGGGTCTGGCGGCGTTGCTGGAGCTGCACCAAGCCCGCGTCGACGCGCGGTTCGACTCGCGGGGCCGCATCGTGCTGCTCGGCCGGCAGGACCGGCGACTGTGGGACAGGGCGGCGATCGGACGGGCGGCGCTGCGGCTGCGGGCGGCGGTGCGCCAGGGCCGGCCCGGGCCGTACCAGGTGCAGGCGGGCATCGCCGCGCTCCACGCCCTGGCCGTCTCGTACGAGGCCACCGACTGGGCCGGCGTGCGGGGGTTGTACGACCGGCTGTACGCGTTGGACCCGTCTCCGGTGGTGCTGCTGAACCGGGCGGTGGCCACGCGGTTCGCGGTGGGCCCGGCTCCGGCGCTGGACGAGGTCGACGCGCTCGGGGCCCGGCTCGCCGGCTATCACCTGTGGCACGCCGCCCTGGCCGACCTGCTGGCCGCGCTCGACCGTACGGCCGAGGCGCTGACGGCGGCGGAGCGGGCTCTGGAGCTGGCGACCAACCCGGCAGAACGGGAGCTGATGTCGCGTCGAGTGGGTGAGCTGAGGCGCCGGCTGTGAGACCGGCGCCCAGCGTCAGAGCTGTTCGCGGCTCATCACGGGACGGACCTCCAGCGCGCTCATCCCGGCCGTGAGCGGCCAGGTGGCCGCGATCCGCGCGGCCTCGTCGATGTCGTCGCACTCCAGCATGACGACCGCGCCGATGACCTCCTTGAGTTCCAGGTACGGTCCGTCGCTGATCATCGGCTGACCGGTCCCGTCGGCGCGCACGGTCTTCGCCGTCTCCCGGGGCTGCAGCTCGGCGCCGCCGTCAGCGATCTTGCCGGTCGGCTGCCACCGCTCGTACCAGTCGTAGACCTGCTTCATCGCGTCCTGCTCCTCGGCCGGGGACAGCCCGCTCCACTCGCGGTCGTCGCCGAAGATCAGCATCGCGTACTTCATCGTCACTCCTCGTGGTCGACAGAACTGCGTCGTCCGGGTGACGAACGGGCGGCACCGATCCTCGACAGGTTCCGCGAGAATTCTCGCCGCAGAATCGGCGTCAGGGGTTCAGGTGCCGATGGCGCGTACGACGACGCCGACGAGCTGCTCCTGGGTGACCAGGCCGTAGTCCCGCGAGTCGCGGCTGGCGTCGGGGTTGTCGCCCAGGATCGCCATCCGGCCCGGTGGGATGCGTTCGTGCGCGGGCGACGGTACGTGATCCGGTACGGGGTCCCCCGGTACGGCGGCCAGCCGTTTGATCACGTACCCCGCGGGGTGGCGCGGGTCCGCCATCCGGGCGTCCGGCACGACCACCACGATGTCGCCCACGCTCAGGCGTGACAGGGGCGTGCGGCGTACGAGGAGACGATCGCCGGGGCGCAAGGTGGGCGCCATGCTGAAGCCCGCGACCGTGGCCAGCACGAACCTGCGCCGCAGCACCGCGGCGAAGGCCGCCACGCCGGCACCGGCCAGGAGCACTGCGATCACGACCTGCACGGAAGGCGCCTCACTCGTCGGCGGAACTGCGGGGTAGGGGGACACTGACGCGGAAGCGGCCACCGGCTCCGTGCCGGCGGCCACTCGCGCCTACGTGTCGGCTAGCAGCTGTACTTGGCCCCTCTCACGTTGCAGGGGCCGCAGGTCGTCTGGCTGCTGTCGCAACCGCGGTCGCACCACCGGGAAATGGAATAGACGCCGCTGCAGTAGCAGAATTCCTTCCAGGTCGTGCAGGCGGCTTGAGCGGTGACCTTGGGCACGAAAGCCGACAACATACGGTCGCCGAGGGTGTTGAAGAGTCGCAGCATGCTCTACTCCCTTGTGAGGTTCACGGGCCGTTTCCTTGACGCCGGTAGGCGTCGCCCGATCTTGACCCGTTTCGACCTACAGTAAAGATCCATTCAGGTCCGGGTCAATCCCGATATCCGGCGGCTTGGAGGGAGAACAGCTCGGCGTAGAGCCCTCCTGCCTCGACCAGTTCGTCGTGCCGCCCGGCTTGCGCCACGGTGCCGCCGTCGAGCACCAGGATCAGGTCCGCGTCCCGGATCGTGCCGAGCCGGTGCGACACCAGCAGGCTGGTGCCACCGTCGCGCAGCCGCCGGAAGCCCTGGTGGATCTCGTGCTCGGCCTCGGCGTCGAGGCGGGCGCTCGGCTCGTCGAGGATGAGCAGGTCACGGCCGCCGCGCAGGAAGCTGCGGGCGATGGCGACCCGTTGCCACTGCCCGCCGGAGAGCGTGGTGCCCGGGGTCGTCCCGTTGAGTTCGTCGCCGGCGAAGTAGATGCGGCTGAGCAGCGTGTCGTACCCGTGCGGGAGCCCGCTGAGGATGTCGTGCACCCCCGCGTCCCGCGCGGCGGCCTCGATGCGTGGGCGGTCCGTCAGGGCTTCCGCGTCACCGATGCCGATGTTCTCGGCGGCCGACAGCTCGTAGGAGACGAAGTCCTGGAAGACGCCCGCGATCCGGGCGCGCAGCTGCGCCGGGTCGAGGTCGCGCAGGTTGACGCCGTCCCAGAGGATCTCGCCGCGGTCCGGGTCGTAGAAGCGGCACAGGAGCTTGATGATCGTGCTCTTGCCGGCGCCGTTGTATCCGGCGAGGGCCACCGCCTGGCCCTTCGGGATCGTCACGGTGACGCCGCGCAGCACCCACGGGAGGTCCTCCCGGTAGCGGAACCAGACGTCACGCAGCTCGATGCCGTGCCGCAGCGGTTCCACCGGACGGGGGCGGGCCGGCACCGGCAGGTCCTGCTCCGCTTCCACGACGGCGAGGTAGTGACCGAACATCAGCAGCTGGGTGTGCGCTCCGGCCAGGTCGCGCACGACGCCGAGCAGCGCCGCCTGCACCGCGGCCACCGCGGCGACCAGCATGGCCACGTCGCCGACGGTGACCGTTCCGGCGGCCGCGGCGTTGACCACCCAGACCAGGCAGCCGCCCGCCACCCCGGTCGAGAGCATGGTGAGCAGCGCCTCCGTGCTCAGGGCCCGCCGGTCCATGGCCCGCTCCACCCGGTTCGCGGTACGGCGTTCGCCGAGCATCCGTCCCCGGAGGAAGGAGCCGACGCCGAACAGCCTCACCTCGGTGGCCGCCTCGACGTCGGACAGCAGCTGGCCGTAGAACAGCTCACGCCGTTCGTGCGGCCCCACGGTGTTCATGGTCTCGGCCCGCCGGCGGGCGAGCGCGAACTCGGCGCCGACCGCGGGCAGCGCGCCGACCAGGACGACGACCGCCAGAACGGGGCTGACGGTGACCAGTGAGACGACGAACCCGGCGGTCACCAGGACCTGCTGGAGCAGGTTCAGGCTCACGGCCACGATCTCTGCCGGTCCTGAGCCGCCGGCGTGACGGGCGAAGCGCAACCGGTCCGCGAACTGCGGGTCCTCGAACCGTCCCAGACCGACCAGCCGGTTGACCGCGGCGTAGAGCTGGTCGAGGGCGGCGAGTGCGACGATCCGTCCCTGTTCGGCCCGCAGGTAGCGCAGCACCTGCGCCAGCAGCGCCGTCAGGATGCCCGCGGCGACCAGGCCGGCGATCGGCCCCGTCAGGTCCGCGGGCCCGCCGGGGGCGCTCAGCTGATCGAAGACGATCTTCGTCAGCCAGGCGACGGCGACCGGCGCCCCCGCGCCCAGCACCGTGAGCACGAGCTGGGCGATGGTCGTACGCGCCGCGAACCGCCAGGCCAGCCGCCAGGCGGCGAGAGCCACCCGCCTGCCGGCCGTCACAGGGCCACGGAGTCGGGAAGGACGTCGACCTTGAAACCGGTCACCTGGAGGACGCCGTCCTGGCCCATGAGGCAGAAGGCCGGGTATCCGCGCAGGCCGAACGCCGCGGCCATGGCACCGTCGACGTCCCCTTCGATGACGATCTGCGCGATCCCGCCCAGTTCCTCGCGCAGTCCGCCGAGCTCCTCGGGCGAGCCGAGGAGCACCGCGATCACCTGGTCGCGCCCGCCCGGCAGGCCGGACGCGTACCGGATGAAGGCGGGTTTCTGCTCCTCGCAGGTCGGGCAGCGCGGCGAGAAGAAGGCCACGAGCATCCCCGGCCGCAGATCGTCACGGGTCACCGTCCGGTCGTCGCCCGTCACGGCGCTGAACTCGCCGACGCGGGCGCCGGCGGGCAGGGTGATCTCTTCCTGTCCGGGGGGATGCCCGCCCCCTCGGTTGATCAGCTCGGTGTGCTCGCGCAGGCGCCGGATCACCGCGACGGTGAGCACCAGGTTGAGCAGGCAGATGATGAAGACGATCGCTAACGCGGCCCACAAGACTGACACGGCGTAATCCTCCGAGTTGATCGTTTTCGGAGCGGCCAGGATAGTACAGGTCTAGTCAGGCGAAGCGGTCCATGATTATCGACAGGGCATTCTCTGCGCATAACACGACATAGGGATCAAACCGGCTGTTATCTCGCCGTCGGCTTGAACAACGCGACGAGGTCCTCGAACGCCGTGATCAGGATGCCGGCGACCAGTCCGGCGACACCGGCGAGCAGGGCGTACGGCACCTCGAACGCGCCCGGCGCGGAGGCGCCCGCCAGCCCGAGGACGGCGACGCAGACGAGGATCAGGTTGCGCACGATGTGGATCGGACCCAGGGGCGTGCTCGACGCTCCGAAGCACCGGCAGGGGGCGCGGTTGCCGCGCGACAGCGCCCGCCCGATCACCAGGGTGAAGGACAGCAGGAGGCAGCCTGCCAGGGCGAAGCCGATCCACCCCGCCACCCGCACGGGGACGAGCAGCAGCACGGCGACGACGATCTCGGTCGCGACCACGGCGAACGCCGCCGGCCGCAGGAGGGGGCCGGGCACCTGGTCCAGTTGGCGCAGCGAACCGACGAAGGCGGCCCAGCCGGCCTTCCCCGAGACCTTGGTCCAGGCCGCCGTGACGAAGACCGCCGCGAGCAGCAGCCGACAGGCCACGTCCAAATAGTGCACGGTGGGCCAACCTATCCACCGCGCCCAGCCACCACAACCGCGTAACCCGAGAACTGTCAGGGGCGGCCGCTAGCCTGCGGTGCGGCGGGCTGGTCGGCGAAGGGTGTGGGCCGGTGGGCAACAGCGAGAAGCAGGCCCTGTTGACGTTCCTGGAGGCGCAGCGCGCCGCCGTGCTGGCGATCATCGACGGTCTCGGCGACGACGCCCTGACGACCGCCGTCCTGCCCTCGGGGTGGACGCCGCTGGGTCTCGTCGAGCATCTCGGTCACGCCGAGCGGCACTGGTTCCAGGAGGTCGCCCTGGGTTCGGCCGACCCACTGCCCTGGCCGGCCGACGACCACGAGCCGCTCACGACCCCGCGCTCGCCGTCGACGGTGCTGGCCTTCTACCGCGCCCAGTGCGAGCGGTCCGACGCCGTCCTGGCCGCCATGCCGCTGTCGATGCGGCCCCGGGGGCGCCATCCTCATCCGCCGGGAGATCAGATCACCGACTTACGGCAGATCGCGCTGCACATGATCGAGGAGACCGCCCGTCATGCCGGACACCTCGACGTCGTGCGCGAGTTGATCGACGGGAAGACCGGGCTCGGGCCTCGCTAGCGCCCGCCCTTCGTGACGAGCCCGCTGAGCTGCGGTTATAGCGGAGAGGCGCGCCGGACGGCCTTTTTAGTGATCTCCGTAGCGGTTCCCAGGGCCTTCCCGTACCCTGTGGCCCGAGCGCAAACGATCTTCAAGAATCGGGAGGCTTCAGATGAAGAGGGCCCCGACAGCACCTGCAAGCTGCTCCGGCAGGGCGAGACGCGGCGGAGCGAGTCGACTCCCCCAGCGGTCTACGAGACCACGAAGATCTGCTGAAACCCGTAAGGGCATGAGCCCTTCATCCTCATGGCCGAGCGGCCGGCGATAGGTGAAAGGCTTCACGCTTGTCGGCGTCGAAGAGTTCCCGGATGCCGCGTGGAAAGGGCGTCTTAAACGGGGCTTCAGAGGGCAGGCAACATAAAGTCGCTTTCGGGCAACATTATTGCGGAGTCTGGATGTCGGCGATCCGAACTGCCACACTGAAAAAGCCGCACTTCGGATGATCCACCGCCGCCAAGGCGCTGTCGAACGCTTCACGACTGGTGGAAACTGCCTGACGGACGAGGTAGAAGCGCTAGTGTGGGGCGCCGGCCGTGTCGCGACCGGCGTTCAGGCGTTCCCGCTCGGCAAAGGTGAAGTCAATGGTGGACCGGCTCTTGGGCGGCCTGACAGAGGCTGATCTGGCGAATGAGGAAAAAGTGCGCATCGTCGTCGCGCAGAAAGCCTTCATGGCCGACCGGAACCGCCTGTTGCTCGTCCGCAAATCGCCATCCGACCCCTACAACCCCGGTTTGTGGGAGGTGCCCGGCGGGCGAATGCGGGGCGCGGACGAAGGGCTCGACGAGCACATCGTGCGCGAGGTCCGCGAGGAGGCGGGCATCGAGATCGAGCCCGGTCCTCCCTTTCACATGTGGGACTGGGCCATGCCGGCCGACGACGGCGGTTGTGTCCGGGTCATCGCCGTGGCCCGGCAGTGTCGGGCGTTGTCGCACGAGGTGACCACCTCCGGCCAGATCTCCGGCGACCACATCGACGAGGTGAGGTGGGTGCCGCTCGACGCCGTCGCCCGCTATCCGCTCATTCCCGGGATCGATGGGGCGGTCGAGCGGTTCCTGCGGCTGCGCGGCGCGCATCCGTCCGAAGCCGTCTGCCGCCGCTGACCATGATTCCCGCCGACGGAGAGCGCCGGTTCAGTCTGGTCGCGATCGGTGAGATCCGGATCGACGTCCGCGTGCGGGTCGACTCCCTTCGCTTTCGCGACGTGTGCGGCGACCAGTTCCATTACGCGCCGGTGCGCATCACTCCGGCGGGCGTCGCGCTGCAGATGGCCCGCCAGGCGATCGGCCTCTTCGCCACCGTCACGCTGGTGTCGAGGATCGGGCGTGACGAGTTCGCCGATCCGATACGGGCCCAGGTGACCGCGATGGGGGTGACGCCGCGGCTGACCGTGGTGGAAGGCGCCTCGACCGCGCGGGTGCTCGTCATGCGTGACACCTCGGAGGGGCACGGGGTCCGCCTGATGGTCGCCGAACCGCTGTCGGACCTCCAGATGCTGGGCGTGTCGGACGTGCGGGCGGCGATCCGGGAGATCGCCGCGGCGGACGCCCTCTTCCTGACGGGATACGAGCTGCTGCACGCCCGGTCGGCCGAAGCCGTGCTGGAAGCCGCGGCCGTCGCCCGGTCGCACTCCACGGTGATCTGCCTCGACCTGGTGCCGCACGACATCCACCGCAGGATCCCCCCGGCCCGGCTGCTGCCGCTCCTGGAGGCGGCGGACGTCGTGGTGGGCGAGCTGGAAACGCTGCGTGGCGTGGTGGACGCCCCTGACGGCGGCCCCGAACTTCTGTTTCCCCTGCTCGACGCGGTGCACAAGGCCGCACCGGTGTGGATGATCCGCTCGGGGGCCGGTGGCGCGAGCCGGTCGACGATCTACCAACAGGACCGCCTGCACGTCGACTACCCCACCGGCTACGAGCGCGTCTCCGATCCCATGGGCTTCGGCGACCTGCTCACCGCGCGTGAGCTGCGCTGGCTGCTGTCAACGGGGCTCGCCCCGGCCTCCGCGGACGGGAGCAGCTTCCGGAGCGTCGCCATGAACCGCTCGCGCGTCTCCGGCAGCCCGTAGATGTCCTGCCAGCGCCACCGCTCGCCGGGCGGCGCGGCGCACATCCTGAGGAACTGCGTGGGCAACGATCCCGGGCAGGGGTAGGTGGTCGTTCCCTCGGCGTCCTCCAGGTAGAGGTAGGAGACGCCGCTCCGGAACAGCTCCGCCGGGCCGGCGGAGGTGCCGGACAGGGCCTCGCGCTCGATCCCGGCGCGGACCGGGCCGGCCCCGGGCAGGAAGTGCAGGTGCGCGTGGTCGATGCAGGAGCCCGCGCCGTGCGGGCCGGCCGGGCCGTGTTCGAAGACCGTCACGGGGCGGCCGTAGACCGCCTCCAGCCACCGGGTGACCTCCCGCTTCCGCCGGGCGACCTCCCGCGCCAGGCCGGGCGGGCACGCGCCGAAGCACGGGAAGTGGCGGGTGGAGACCAGCAGGAGATGGCCCTCGGTGAGAGGAGCCAGATCCGGCGCGCACCACAGGAACTCGTCACCCCACAGCAGGGCGGCCGCACCGGGAACACCGGCGTCCTGGTTCATCCGAAACCGGAAACGACCGCAAAATACACAATCCTCCTCTTGGCCGGTTTTTGACACGTTTTCAGAAAGCATGACGGCGCCGTCTCGATTTTCGGGCGTGCCGTACCGTGGAATGAGGACTCCGCCGGGCGGGAGAAGTTCGAAGGCTTCCGGCAGCAGATGACCGGCCGTCTCCATGTCGCAGTGAATGCGCCGGTAGAAACCCGCTGGATACGGCAGGGCACCCGGGATCGGGCGGGTAACAATGCCCTCCTCCGCGGCCCAGGTCCCGGTGGCGGTGGTGAGATGGGCCAGGGAAGCCCGCCGGGGAAGGGATCGGGCCCACTCGGTCGTGCCGCCGATCGCGAGGATATCGCCGTCCTCAATATGAAAGCCAGAAACCACCGATCTGCACCGTCCCGAATGAGGTATGGCGACCGGACACTTCGGCTATATCAAAGCGTGACGTTAGTTGCAATGGGGGGAACGGTACGCTCCGGGAAAAGCGGCGACGGGGGAACGGCCTTGTTGCACGAGATCGATCTGTCACAGTCCGAGAGCGCGTTGAACAAGTCGATGGACTTGTTGCGCCACATGTACAACGAAAGTCCCGCGGGTGGGGGCGGCTGGTACCACCTGCTCGACACCGTCCCGCCGGGGGCGACCGCGACCGCCGTGGCGTTGCTGACCTTCCACGTCGCGGGTGAGTCTCCGCCCCACCTGGAGGACGCGCTCAACTTCCTCAGGGTCCGCCAGATCAAGGACGAGGACCCGAAGGTCGACGGCGGCTGGTGGACCAACACCAGCAAGGACAAGCCGGTGGTCGAGGCGACCGCCTGGGTGGTGCGGTGCCTGGCCGCGCTGCGGTGCGACGACCAGCCGACGACTCCCGACCTCTCACGGGCGGTGTCCTGGTTGCGCAACAACCAGGACAGGTCCGGCGGCTGGGGCTCCTTCCACGGCTGCCCGCCCCGCGTCTGGCTGACGTGCCTGGCCCTGCGGGCCCTGCTGGAGGCGGCGCCCCAGGACCCGGCGGTCGACAAGGGGGTGGCGTGGCTGATCGAGCAGCAGCTGCCCTCCGGCGGCTGGGCCCCGGAGCCCCGCCAGAACCAGGCACGCGTCGCCCACACCGCGTCGGCGCTCACCACGCTGGTGAAGGCCGGCGTCGACCCGGCGTCCGAGAAGGTGGCCAAGGGCTTCGACTGGCTCCTCGCCAACCTGGACACCTCCTCCCTGGTGGAGATCGGCAACCGGGAGGAACGGTCCAACGTCCTCTTCCTGCGTACGGACAAGGGCGAGGAATACTGGCTCCCGCCGTCGCTGACGCACTACGCGCTGCCGGTGGCGACCACGGCGCTGATGCACCATCCGCGGTTCCAGAGCATCGACGTGGCGGGGAAGCTGGCGCAGTCCTTCGACACGATCGTCACCGAGCAGTGTCAGGACGGGTCCTGGCCCAACAGCATGAGCACGCACATCACTCTGTGGGGGGTGTGGCCCTGCGTGGAGGCTCTGGCGTCGCTCAGGAGCGTCAGGCTCGCTCGTGCCGGGGATCAGATCGTCTGGATGGAAGGCGCGATCGTGATCCGGCAGAAGGACGGGAAGAACCTGCCGATCGAGAAGGTCCTGCGTCCTCTGCTGCCGCGGCGCCGGTGGGCCGGGTCCCTGCGGTGGTTGCGGAGGCACTGGGCCTGGGTGTCGCTGGCGCTCTTCGTGGCGGGAGGAGCCGTGGGGCTGGCGACGCGGCTGATCCAGCTGACGGAGTTCGCCTTCGGGCTGATCTTGCCGATCGTCCTCCTGGTGCTCCAGCGCTTCATCGATCGCAAACGCCAGTGACGCGGCCGGCCGGCCACTGACATGGCCGGCCGGTTCCTGTCTACCGGGGCCGGATGTTGTGGTTGCCGGTGAACAGGTTGCCGGGGTCGTACTGACGCTTGACCGCGGCGAGCCGCTCGTAGGTCGGCGCCGGGTAGACGGCGGCGACGTCCTCCTCGGTGGCGGTTGCGAGGAAGTTGGCGTAGGCGCCGCCGGCGTGCGGCGCGAGTTTCGCCCAGAGCGCTTCCAGGGCGGGACGCGCGGCCTCGACGACCGGCTCGGGGCCCGCGACGGTGGTCGTGAACATCAGCTCCGCCTGGCGGTGCGCGTAGGCGGTGGCGTCGGGGGCCACGCGGGACACGGCGCCGCCGACGCTGCGGACGGCGATGAACGGCGGCCTTTCCGACGCCCCGGCCTCGGCCAGCACCTTGAGCGCGGCGGGCGCCGCGTCACCGCCGGTGAAGGCGCTCCGGGTGAACACGCGGAAACCCGGCGGCGGGGTGGCGCCCTCCACGAGCGTGTCCGCGAAAGGCCGCGGTGCGACGTCGTCGTCGATGACCGTGCCGAGGCGGCGGATCGGGTCGATGGCTCCGGCCGCGCGCTCCGGGTCGTCGCCGTCGAAGGCGACGCGGATCTCGACGGGCGCTTCGGGGCCGCCCGCGAAGGGGTTGGCGAACTCCGCGACGGAGGTGAGCTCTTCAGGGGCGGTGCGGAGGAGGTCCGCCCAGCCCTGGAGCACGGCCGCCGCCTCCCGCGCGGGGAAGGCGATCCGGCCGAAGAAGACGTCCGTCGTCGGGTGTGCCGCGAACGCGAAGGCGGTCACGATCCCGAAGTTGCCGCCGCCGCCGCGGATCGCCCAGAACAGCTCCGGGTTCTCCCGCGCGGAGGCCCGCACGGTCTCCCCATCGGCGGTGACCAGCTCCGCGGCGACCAGGTTGTCCAGGGCCAGGCCGTGCTTCCTGACCTTCCAGCCGATGCCCCCGCTCAAGGTCAGCCCGCCGACCCCGACTCCCTTGGTGTCACCCGAGGAGATCGCCAGGCCGTGCGGGGCCAGCGCGGTCGCGACCTGGCCCCAGGTGGCGCCGCCGCCGATCCGTACGAGGTGACGCTCCTTGTCGGTGACCTCCACGCTCGCGAGCGCGCCGAGGTCGATCACCACGCCGCCGTCGTTGGTGCCGAAGCCCGCGAAGGCGTGGCCGCCTCCTCGTACGGACAGCCGGAGGCCGGCGCCGGCGGCGAATCTCACACCCGCCCGCACGTCCCCGACGCTCCTGGGCCGCAGGACCCAGGCAGGACTGCCCGTCACCAGCACGGAACGACTGGCCGACGCGTACTCGGCCGATCCCGGTTCGACGATGTCGCCGCCGAAGTCGCGGCGCAGGGTTTCCAGTGCTGAACTCATGATGTTCCTTCCGTACGCGGTCTGACGAGCAAGAGATCCCGGCGGCGCGACGCTTGTGACAGCACGGCGGGTGTGACGTATGTCACCGAGTCCGGGTGTCACACGGCGGCGGCGGCCGGGATCGTATGCGTGGCACGGTCGGGAACGGACAGGCGAGGAGCAGTGATGGGCGAAGGCAGCGAGCATCCGGCGACCGAGGCGTTCCTCGCCCACCGCAACCTGCTGTTCACGGTCGCCTACGAGATGCTGGGCTCGGCCGCCGACGCGGAGGACGTCCTGCAAGAAACCTGGCTGCGGTGGGCGGGCGTCGATCTCGGTACGGTGCGGGATCAGCGTGCTTATCTGGTACGGATCGTCACGCGGCAGGCGCTGAAACGGCTGCGCACGCTCGGCCGGCGCAAGGAGTCCTACGTCGGCCCGTGGCTGCCCGAGCCGCTGCTGACCGCGCCCGACGTGGCCGAGGACGTCGAGCTGGCCGAGAGCGTCTCGATGGCGATGCTGCTGGTGCTGGAGACGCTGACGCCGACCGAGCGGGCGGTGTTCGTGCTGCGTGAGGTGTTCGACCTGGCCTACGACGAGATCGCGGAAGCCGTCGGCAAGAGCGCGGCCGCGGTCCGCCAGATCGCCCACCGGGCGCGGTCCCACGTCGCCGCCCGCCGGCCGCGCGGGGCCGCCTCACCGGCCGAGACCCGCGACGTGCTGGAGGCGTTCCGGCGGGCGGTCGAGACGGGCGACCTGCGGCGGCTCCTCGACGTCCTCGCGCCCGACGTCGTCCTGCTGGCGGACGGCGGCGGGCTCGTGCCGGCCGCGCCCGCGCCCGTCGTGGGAGCCGGTCAGGTGGCCGCGCTGCTGAAAAGGGTCGCCCGCACGGCGTCGCCGCAGCCGGCGCTGGTCAACGGCTGCCCCGCGCTGGTCATCCGTGCCGATGGCGAGGTCGAGACCGTCATGGCGGTGCGCGTCGAGGACGGCCTCATCACCGGGCTCTACGCCGTGCGCAATCCCGAGAAGTTGTCGCGCATGGAGCGGGAGACCGCGGTGAGCCGCTGAGCCGCCGTCAGCCGGGGCTGATCGTGGCGGCGACCGTGGCGCCGAGCTCCCAGCAGGCTTCCAGGTCGTCCTTGCCGGGGGCGCCCGTCACCGACGCCGGGCGCCGGACCCGCTCCCAGCCGAGTCCGGTGGCAATCGACTCCACCGCGCGGACGGCGCCGGTCGTGTCGTTGTTGCCGTGCACGTACAGGGCGTACGGCAGGCGGCGGGTCTCCTCCAGGCAGGGGTAGTAGATCGTGTCGAAGAAGTGCTTGAGCGCGCCGCTCATGTAGCCGATGTTGGCCGGGGTGCCCAGGATGAGGCCGTCGGCCGCGAACACGTCGACGGCGGTGGCGGCCAGCGCCGGGCGGGTGACGACCTCCACGCCCTCGACCTCGTCGGTGGTGGCGCCCTCCCGGACGGCCTCGAAGAGCTCGCGGAGCGTGGGCGAGGTGGTGTGGTGCACGATCAGCAGGCGCGTCACGTCATCGATCCTTTCACGGCGAGGTTAGCCGCGCCGCGAGCGGGGATGCCGCTCGTCATGGGTGAAACCATGATCTTCCTGCGGCGGGCGACCAACGTCGCCGTGCTCACTCTCCTCGTCCTCCCGATCACCGCCGTTCTCACTGCCCCGCCCGCGGCGGCCGAATCCCGCAAGCAGGCCGCCGCCCGGGCCCGGAGCATGCTGGCGCAGCTCAAGGTCGCCAGGCCGTTGTCCATCCGCGGTTACAGCCGCGAGAAGTTCCGCCCCCACTGGGCGGACCGCAAGGGGAGGTGCAGTACGCGGGAGCTCGTCCTGGCCCGCGACGGGCGGCGCGTCCGCCGGAACGCGGCCTGCCACCCGGTCAAGGGAGTCTGGTTCAGCCCGTACGACGGCAAGAAGCTGAAGAGCGAGAGGTACGTGGACGTCGACCACGTGGTGCCGCTCGCGTACGCCTGGCGGTCGGGCGCCAAGCGGTGGAGCCCGGCCAAGCGGCGCGCGTTCGCCAACGACATCAGGCGGCCCGAACTGCTCACCGTGAGCCATTCCGCCAACATCGCCAAGGGGGCCAAGGGCCCGCAAAGCTGGCGTCCGCCGCGCCGCGCCCACTGGTGCCGGTACGCGACGTCATGGATCACCGTGAAGCGTCACTACCGGCTCTTCGTCACCCGCAAGGAGAAGACGGCCCTGCTCAACATGCTGCGCACCTGTTGACATGCAGCCGTTTGGCTGCCTATCGTTCATAGGCAGCCAAACGGCTGCGCATTCGAGGTGGTAGCTGTGGACGACGTGTTCAAGGCGCTGGCCGACGCCAGCCGCCGCATGCTCCTGGACAGTCTCAACGCCCGTGACGGCCAGACCCTGAGCGAGCTCTGCGACGGGCTGGACATGGCCCGCCAGTCGGTCAGCAAGCACCTGGCCGTCCTGGAGGCCGCCGAGCTGATCACCACGGTCAGGCACGGCAGGGAGAAGCTCCACTACCTCAACGCCGCCCCGATCAACGACATCGCCGAGCGCTGGATCCGCCGCTACGACCGGCGGCGCGTCCAGTCGCTGTCGGCGCTGAAGCGAGCCCTTGAGGAGACGGCTGTGTCCAAGCCCGAGTTCGTCTACACGTCCTACATCGTCACCACGCCGGAGCGCCTGTGGCGCGCGCTGACCGAGCCGGAGTTCACCCGGGCCTACTGGGGTCTCACCCTGGAGTCGGCCTGGACCAAGGGCGCCCCCGTCACATGGCGTACCGAGGGCTCGGTCGTCGACGACGGCGGCAGCGTGGTCCTGGAGTCCGACCCCTACCGGCGGCTCTCGTACAGCTGGCACACCTTCACCCGGGAGTGGGCCGATGACGCCGGCGTCGCCCCGGACGTCCTCGCCGAGATCGCCGCCGAGCCCCGCTCTCGCGTGACCTTCGATCTCGAACCGGCCGGGGACCGGGTCAAGCTCACCGTCGTCCACGACGGGTTCGAGCCGGGCAGCACCGTTCTGGAGATGATCAAGGGGGGATGGCCTGACCTGCTGTCCGAACTCAAAACCCTGCTCGAACGGCAGCCGGCCGGTGTTGAGGACGGATCACGGCGACCTAACGCCGAGCGTTGACCGTCGCGATCCGTCAGGTCAGGACCTTGGTCACCACCAGTAGTCCCAGTCGTCCCAGTGGTCCCAGTCGTTCCAGTAGCCCCACCACCTTCTGCGGCGGCAGCGACGGTACCGACGGCGGCGGCAGCCGCCATATCCGCTACTCACGACGTCTCCCCCTTTTCGATTGATCCTTCAATTAGGACGCTAGCACCCAAATGGGGATCAATCACTACAAATCCACCGGTTTCAAAAAGACTTGAAGGGCATCGAAGGCCGTCGATCGAATGGCGGCCTTCGATGCCCTTCATGACGTGTCAGCCGGTGCCGCAGACCCTTCCGTTGAAGGTGAAGACCGACGGCAGGACGTTCGGGCCGGTGTAGTTGCCGACGAAGCCGATCGTGGTGGTAGCGCCCGTGCCCAGCGCGCCGTTCCCGGGCTCGCTGACGGCCTTGACGTCCTGGCCGTTCTGGGTCCAGGTCGCGCTCCAGCCGCTGCCGAGGCTCTGCCAGGCTCTCGGCCAGGCGAAGTTCAGCGTCCAGCCGTTGACCGGGGCGCCGATGTTGGTGATCTCGATGCTGCCGACGTAGCCGCTGGCCCAGTCCGACTGGACGGTCAGCTTCGCCGTGCAGGAACTCGTGGCGGGGGCCTTGGTGGTGAAGGTCAGCGGCGGGGAGGACCAGGAGAGGCCGCCGCCGCTGTCGCGGGCGATCACGTTGACGGTGTAGCGGGTGCCGGGCCTGAGGTTGGCGGCCGTGAACGAGGTGCCGCCGGTCTCGCCGAGTTGCTCGGTGACGGCGCCGTGCTGGCGGTGGATCTCGTACTTGGCGACCGGGCGGGCGCCGGGGGTGGCGCGCGGCCAGGTGATGGTGGCGGTGGTGTCGGTCACGGCGGTGGCGGTGGGCTGACCGGGGGCGCCGGGGCCGGCCGGCGGGGCGGCGGGACGCAGGACGATCGTGGTGAGCGACAGCGGCGGCAGGAGCCGGCCGGCGGGAGTGCCCGCGGTCTCGGTGGTGATCGCGGTGGCGCCGTTGGTGTGGGTGAGCACGGTGGGCGCGCCCGCGGCGGGGGTGTAGCCCTCGTAGTCGAGGGCGGCCGCGTACGAGGTGTCGCGCGAGGTGTTGATCAGCATGACCGCCAGCTCGCCGTTGGGGCGGCGGGCGGCGTGCGCGGAGACCGCGGGCTGGTCGGCCGCCGCCCGGACGAACTGGTCGCCGGGACGGGCGAACCGGCTGACCATCTGGAGCGCGTAGTAGGGCGCGAAGGGGGTGTTCAGCGCGGGCTCGCAGACCGAGCCGTCGGACGTGCAGGCCGCGCTCGACAGCAGGCCGAAGTCGCCGTAGTCGGTGTGCCCCTCGACCTCGGTGACGGCGCCGATGCCGTTGCGCACGTTCCACCAGTCGATCGTGAACACGCCGTTGGCCAGCAGCGTCGCGTACGCGTCGGCGGCGGCCAGGGCGCCCGGCTGGGTGTTGGTGCCGTTGCTGCTCGAGCCGGTGTTGAACTCCGTCATCGCGATGCCGATCCGCTCGGCGCCGGGACCGGCGTACCGGGCGATCTGCTCGCGGGCGAGCTGGACCATGTCGGGTACGTGTCCCGTACGGTCGAGGGCCCCCGGATACCAGTGCAGGACCACGAAGTCGATCTTGGATCCGGCGGCCGACAGGACGACCTGGTTCCAGCTTCCCGCGTCGCCCTCGGCCACGATCGCGTCGGGCCAGTTGGCGGGGGTGGTGAGCACGGCGCCGATCTTGATGGTGGGGTCGACGGCCTTCATGGCGTCCGCGTAGGCGACGACGTGGCGGGCGTACTCGGCCGGGCTCTTGTCGGGGTGGTCGTCGGCCTCCCAGGCGGCGCCGTAGTGACCGTTGCCGTAGTTCTCGTTGCCGATCTCCCAGTACTTCACGCCGTAGCCCTTGGTGACGTTGGCGTACCTGACCCAGGCGGCGGCCTCCTCGGCCGTGCCGGTGCCGTAGTTGGCGGTCACCATCGCCTTGGCCCCGGTGCGGCGCACGCCGGCCATGTAGGTGTCGAAGTCGGTGTTCGGCGCGACGTAGCCGCCGGGGGCGGTGTGGTCGGCCCAGTGGTAGATGTCGGAGTACGAGCCGCCGGGGTAGCGCAGCAGCTTCACGCCCGCCTCCTTGAGAAGGTCGGCGGTCTGGTCCGAGCCCAGGTGGGTGTCCCAGATGGCATGGTTGGTGCCGATGCCTGTCTCGGGTACGGCCGCGAGGGCGGCACGGGTGTTGACGGTCACCTCGACAGGGGCGGCGTCCTGGGCATGGGCGGCAGGGATGTTCAGGGCGGCCAGCGTCAGCACGATCGCGGACGCGGCCCGGAGCAGGGTTCTCGGCATCGGTGCACCTCGCCGTGGCAGTGGTCATCACTGGACGGTCATCACTGGACGGTCATCACTCGACGCCTCCTCCTGACCAGGAGACAAGCGTGATCATGTGCGGCTGGCGGTGCGTTCGTCAACCGCCGGTGAAACTTTCAGCTCCGGATTCGGCCGCGCATCAACCGATCGGTTGATTTCCGCGCCAGCCGGATCCGCGGCGGATCATGGCCGGCGGGTCGATTCGCCGGAGCCGCCGGCGGACGACGCTTGAGCCATGGCAGTCATCGAAGTCAACGGCCTCCGCAAGTCGTACGGGGAGCTGACGGTTCTGGACGGGGTGTCGTTCTCCGTGGAAGAGGGCGAGATCTTCGGCATCCTCGGCCCCAACGGCACCGGCAAGACCACCACCGTGGAGTGCGTGGAAGGGCTGCGGCAGCCCGACGACGGGTCGATCAGCGTGCTGGGGCTCGACCCGGCCAAAGACGGCAGGCGGCTGCGCGAGCGGATCGGCGTGCAGCTCCAGCACACGCAGCTGCCGGAGAACATCAAGGTGTGGGAGGCCCTGGACCTCTACGCCTCCTTCTACGCCCAGCCGCGCGACTGGCGCGAGCTGATGGCCGAGTGGGGGCTGGACGAGAAGCGCGACGCCCGGTTCGGGAAGCTGTCGGGCGGCCAGAAGCAGCGCCTGTTCATCGCCCTGGCGCTGGTCGGCAACCCGCGGGTGGCCTTCCTCGACGAGCTGACCACCGGGCTCGACCCGCAGGCCCGGCGCACCACGTGGGAGCTGATCAAGCGGGTCCGGGCGAGCGGCGTGACGGTGGTGCTGGTCAGCCACTTCATGGACGAGGTCGAGGAGCTCTGCGACCGGGTCGCCGTCTTCGACCGCGGCCGCGTCGTCGCCCTCGACACCCCGGCGGGCCTGATCGACGGGATCGACGCCGAGCACCGGATGAGCTTCACGCTGATGGACGGCGAGCCCGCCGGGCTGGCGGACCTGCCGGGGGTGACCGGGGTGAGCAGGACCGGAGACCGGGTGGTCGTCAGCGGGCGGGCCGACTTCGCCACCGCGGTCACCGCCCACCTCGCCAGGCACCACGTCCTCGTGAGCGACCTGCGCATCGACAAGCGCACCCTCGACGACGCCTTCATCGCCCTGACCGGCCGTTCCTTCGGCACCAAGGAGTAGGACCCGTGACCAAGCTGACCTTCGTCGAACTGAAGCTGCTCACCAGGGAGCCCGGGGCGATCTTCGCCCTGCTCATCCCGCTGTTCATCCTCGTGGTCTTCGGCAGCTCGATCGAGCCCGGCGACACCGTGCTGGTGCCGATGGCGCTGGCCATCGCGGTGGGGCTCGTCGGCCTCTACATGCTGCCCACCACCCTGGCCACCTACCGTGAGCGGGGCATCCTGCGCCGGCTCTCGGCCACGCCGGTGCGCCCGGTGCGGATGCTGGTGGTGCAGCTGATCCTGCAGCTCGTGCTCGCGGTGGCCGCCTGCGGCCTGCTGCTGGGCGTGGCGGGCGGCGTCCTGGGGGCTCACCTGCCCTCCCGGTGGCCGCTGGTCGCGCTGGTCTTCCTGCTCGGGGCGGGTTCCCTGTTCGCCATCGGGCTGCTCATCGCGGCGCTGGCCCCGAACGGGCGGTCCGCCAACGGGATCGGCGTCCTGCTGTACTTCCCGATGGCCTTCCTGGCCGGGCTGATGCAGCCGACGCACCAGATGCCCGATATTTTGGTGCGCGTCGGTGAATACACCCCTCTGGGGGCTTTCCGGCAGAGTCTGCAGGACATCTGGGCGGGCGGCCCGGCCGATCCGCTGCCGCTGCTGGTGATGGCCGGGTACGCGCTGGTCGTCAGTATGATCGCGGCCAGGTTCTTTCGCTGGGAGTAAGGCATGACGGCGCAGCTCGACCGATGGGAGCGCCTGCTGGAGCGCCAGCTGACGGCCGCACCGTACGTCCTGCTGGCAGCCAGCACGATGCTCGCGCTCCTCACGGAGGACGGCCCGCCATGGCGGGTCGTGGCGCTGGCGGCGCTGGCCGCCTTGTGGCTCCGGCTGGTCCCGCGGGGCGTCGTCTACGTGATCGGGCTGATCGTCCTGATCGGCGTGCTGTGCACGCAGGCGGTGTGGTTCGCCGGCTTCTTCGGCTTCATCGGCTATCTGCACTCATGGGAGTACCTGAAAGGGATGTGGCGCTTCGCCGGGGTCACCGCCACGGCGGCGATCAGCGTCACGGCCTTCTTCGGCGGGCCGCCGGACCCCGTCCCGTCCAAGATCCTCTCGTACCTGCTGCTCACCGCCGCCATCGTGGCCGCGGTCGGGCTGTTCAGCTTCGTCGGCGAGATCACGGCCGCGCGCAGCGCCGAGCGGAAGCAGATGGTGACGCGGCTGGAGGAGACGCTGCGGGAGAACGCCGGCCTGCATGCGCAGCTGCTGATCCAGGCCCGGGAGGCGGGCGTGATGGACGAGCGGCAGCGGATGGCGGCGGAGATCCACGACACCCTCGCCCAGGGCCTGACCGGCATCATCACCCAGCTCCAGGCGGCACACCAGGCCGGCGACTGGCGCCGCAACGTGGACAACGCCCTGCGGCTGGCGCGGGAGAGCCTCGCCGAGGCCCGGCGCTCCGTCCAGGCGGTCGGCCCCGGCCAGTTGGACGCCGCCCCGCTGCCCGAGGCGCTGCGCGAGGTGGTGGCCCGGTGGAGCGAGCTCAACGGGGTGCGCGCCGACTTCACCACCACCGGCACCGTGCGTCCCATGCACCCGGAGGTGGAGGAGACCCTGCTCCGCACCGCGCAGGAGGCCCTGGCCAACGCGGCCCGGCATGCGGGCGCGTCCCGGGTGGGGCTGACGCTTTCCTACATGGAGGACATGGTGACGCTGGACGTGCGCGACGACGGCGCGGGCTTCGACCTCGAACGCGTACGGGACGGCGGCGGTTTCGGCCTGACCTCGATGCGCGGGCGCGTCAGCCGCCTGGCCGGAACCCTGGAGATCGAGACCGAGCCCGGCGGCGGCACCGCGATCTCCGCGAGCGTCCCGGCGGTGGCGCGTGGCTGACGACCCGATCCGGCTGCTGATCGCCGACGACCATCCCATCGTGCGCGACGGCATCCGCGGCATGTTCGCCGGCGACCCGGACTTCGAGGTGCTCGCCGAGGCCGAGAACGGCGCCCGGGCGGTCGAGCTGGCGCGGGCGCTGAGCCCTGACGTGATCCTCATGGACCTGCGCATGCCGGGGATGGACGGCGTCGCCGCCATCAAGGAGCTCACCAGGCTCGGCATCGGGGCCCGGGTGCTCGTCCTGACCACGTACGACACCGACAGGGACGTCCTGCCCGCCATCGAGGCCGGCGCGACCGGCTATCTCCTCAAGGACACCCGGCGCGACGACCTCATCAGGGCGGTGCGCACGGCGGCGCGGGGCGAGTCGGTGCTGTCCCCGTCCGTCGCCACCCGCCTGGTGGGGCAGGTGCGCACGCCGGCCGACCCGCTGAGCGCCCGCGAGCTGGAGGTCCTGGACCTGATCGCGCAGGGCACGACCAACCGCGAGGTGGCCGCGCGCCTGTTCATCAGCGAGGCCACGGTCAAGAGCCACCTGCTGCACATCTACGCCAAGCTCGGCGTGAACGACCGCGCGGCGGCCGTCGCCGTCGCCTTCCGGCGCGGCCTGATCGGCTGAGCGTCAGAGGCCCGCCTCCCGGGCGCGCATGATCGCCTGTGCGCGGTCGGCCACCTGGAGCTTGGTGAAGACGGCCGAGACGTGGTTGCGCACGGTCTTCTGGCTCAGCCCCAACCGGGCGGCGATCTGCGGGTTGGTGAGGTGGCCGGCGATCAGGGCGAGGATCTCCCGCTCGCGCGGGGTCAGGCCGGGCAGGGCGGGCTCGGCGCGCTCGCCCGCGGAGAAGTAGCCGACGAGGCGGGAGGCGAGGGCGGGGCCGAACACGGCGCCGCCCTCGGCCACGGTCTGCACCGACCGGACGAGCTCGGCCCGGCGCGCGCCCTTGACGACGTAACCGCGGGCCCCGGCGCGGACGGCGGCGAACACCGAGTCGTCGTCGTCGGACATGCTGAGCACGAGGACCCTGATGTGCGGGTGGTCGCGGGTCAGCCGCTCGATCGCCGCGATGCCTCCCATGCCGGGCATGTCCAGGTCCATCAGGACCACGTCCGGCTGGATCCGCCCGGCCAGCGCGAGCGCCTGCTCCCCGCTGCCCGCCTCGTCCGCGACGTCGATCCCCTCGGCCATCGCCAGCAGAGTCCGCAGCCCGGCGCGGAACCCCGCATGGTCGTCCACCACCAAGACCCTGATCATCGCCCTCCCCTTCCCTGCCCGCACGGTCGTCGGCTACCAGGATCCTGGGTCATCGCCGGTCCCTTCCGCGGCCGCGGGGAGTTCGACCCGGACGCGGGTGCCGCCTCCGGGGCGTTCCTCGATCGTGCATGATCCGCCGAGTTCCGTGGCCCGTTCGCGCATGGACGCGAGCCCGACTCCGGATCCGTCCCGGTCCTCCGGACCGATGCCGCGGCCGTCGTCGGAGATCTCCAGCCTGAGCGTCCCTTCCGCGATCTCGACGCGCAGCCACGAGCGGGTCGCGCCCGCGTGGCGGCGGGTGTTGGCCAGGGCCTCGGTCGCGATCCGGTAGGCAGCGGCCTCGGTGGCGGCGGGCAGCGCGGGCAGGTCCTGCGGCGCGTGCACGTCCACCCGCAGGCCGGCCGGCTGCCTAATGGCGTGCGCGCGCAGCGCCCCGGCCAGGCCGAGGGAGTCGAGCGCGGGCGGGCGCAGCCCGTCGACCAGGGTCCGCACGTCGGCCAGCGCCGTCTCGGCGTCGTCCACGATCTCGGCGAGCAGCCGCCGCGCCCGCTCGTCGGCGACCAGGTCGTGCGCCGCCTCGGCCCGCATGGTCAGCGCGGCCAGGGTGGGGCCGAGCCCGTCGTGCAGGTCGCGCCGGAGCCGCCGCCGCTCCTCCTCCCTGGCCATGACCAGCCGTTCGCGGGAGCGCCGCAGGTCGGCGGAGAGCCGCACGGCGTGCACGGCCACCGCGACCTGCCGGGCCAGGTCCTGGAGCACGCGCAGGTCGCGGGGGCCGAACCCGCTGTCGCCCGGCCGCGGCGAGAGCACCAGGCCGCCGACCCGCTCGCCGTTGTGCGTCAGCGGCAGCCGCACCGGATCGGCGGCCCTGGCCGGCTCGCCGTGTTCGTGGCGGACGCCCTGGCTGGTCTCCACCGCCACGTACGGCAGGCGCAGCGCCTCGGCGATGGACCGGGCGATCCCCGGCAGCACGGTGCCGGGGTCGGCGGTGCTCTCCAGCCTGCGGCCCAGCCGGGTGAGCGCGGCGTACGGGTCGTTCCGCTCGCCGTAGGTCAGCAGGTTGACCCAGCTCTGCAGCCGTTCGCGCAGCGGCGCGAAGGCGAGCGCCACCAGCCCGGCCGCCAGCACGGAGATCTGCAGGTCACCGGCCGGGAAGAGCGCGCCGAGGTAGCCGACCACGAGGATGTAGCCGCCGGTCACGCAGCCCGACAGCAGCACGTACACCAGGGTGCGGTTGATGACCAGGTCGATGTCGAAGAGCCGGTGGCGCAGGATGGCCACGCAGATGGCGACCGGGATGAGGGTGGCGCCCGCGATGCCGACCAGCTCCCACAGGACGCTGGTCGACGGCCACACCGAGGCGGGGTCGTCGTCGGTCAGTCCGGCGACCAGCCGCGCCCCGATCACCACCGTCTCCAGCGCGACCACGTACACGAGCCACGCGATCTGGCGGCGCTCGGCGTCCTCGCTGCGCCGGGCCCGTACGGCCAGGTTCGCGGCGCCCAGCACGAACACGGCCGCCAGCAGGACGGTCAGCACCGCCTCGGCCGCCGACGCGGGGGCGGCCAGGGCGGGGACGCCGAGCGGGTTGGGCACCGCCGCGCCCATCCCCACCTGGAGGTTGTCGCCCGGGCGGAGCGCGCTCGGCACGGCGGCGAGCGCGGCGGCGGACACCACTCCCCTGACCGGCGGGCGCAGGCGCGGGGAGGGCAGCCGCCCGCTGGGGAAGTACAGCGGGATCAGGGTGGCCGCCAGGTTGGCCGGTATCCACAGCCAGGTCTGCGGCCAGGCGAGCGCCGCCGCGAGCGGCAGGCCCGGGTGGGTGAGGCCGAGGATCGCGTAGTGGCCGCAGGCCTCCATCAGCGCGAAGCAGAACGCGCTCAGCGCGAGCAGCCGGCCCACCATGTGACCGGGGCGGTGGGCGCCGATGAGCCCGCCCGCCACCGCGCACGCCGCCACGAACAGCAGGTGGACCACCGGGAGCGGGGCGGCGCCGTTGGCGAAGGCCAGGGTGGCGGCCGTCGCCGCCAGGACCAGGGTCAGCGCACACCACGCCCACGCGACACGCGCCGTCGCCATCCGTCCCTCCCGTCCAGGACGCCTGCCGCAGCCCTGGTCAAACCATATTTCGGGACAAACGGTATACGTCCTGTGTCCCGGTTCACCGGGACGGTGTCCCGGGAGTTCCGTGGCATTTCTCCCGGATGGACGGGGACGAGTGCCCGGGCGTGGCGGGACGGGGTTCGGATTCGCTGGGCGAGTGTTGAAAAATCCTGATTCGTTCCGCCGGATCGTCGCCGGCATCGCCCTCCTCGCCTGGCCCGTCTTCGAGTTCCTGGCCTTCCTGACCTCGCCTCCCGGGGCCGAGCACGCGCCCGAGGTCTTCCGTACGCACGAGACGGCCGTGCAGGTCAGCGCGCTGCTCTACGTGTGGGCGGCGCTCGCCCTCATCCCCGTCGTGCTGGCCCTGGCCCACCTCCTGCGCGAGCGCGCCCCCCGGGCGAGCGGGATCGGGGCGGCGCTCGGGCTGGTCGGCGCCGGTCACGGGCTGACGCTCTTCACCACCGACTTCTACGACCTCGCCCTGGCCCAGGTCCTGCCCGACGCGCAGGCCGAGGCGGTCACCCAGCGGGCCGGCGAGCTGCCGGGATTCGTGTTCGGGATGCTGCTGCCGGGGTTCCTGCTGCACGTCGGCCTGATCACGCTGCTCGTGACCCTGGCCGTGGTCAAGGTCGCGCCCTGGTGGGTGCCGGTCGCCGCGCTGGCGGGCACGATCGTGCCGTTCGTCACCATGGACCAGGCGCCGGTCGTGCAGTCCACCGGCGCCCTGCTGCACCTGGCCGCCTACGGCTGGATCGCGCTGCGCGTGCTGCGCATGCCGGACGCCGAGTGGCGCGGCGGGGTCGGCAGCCCGATCTCCACGCGGGTGTGACGGACCGGCTGGCGCCCGCGGCCATCGCCGGCGCCCTCTACGTCGGCATCAGCGGCCTGGTCGCCGGATACGACCTGGCGGCGGTGCTCCTCGCGGGCACGCTCTGCCTGCCGTTGCGCAAGGGCCTGGCCCGGCTGCCGGTCCTCCCCTGGATGTCTGTCCGGGAACTGACCGATCGGCTGGACCGGTGTCTGCGGCACAGCGCCCCGGAGGAGGCGCTGGCCTCGGTGGTGGCGGTGTCGCGTGACGCGCTGGCCGTCCGAGGGGTCGCGGTGGAGGTGGCGGACGGCGAAACCTCCGTGGAGAGCGGGCGGGTCGGCGCCGAGGCCCGCGAGGTGCCGCTGATGTGGCACGGCGAACGGGTCGGACGGCTGCTCGTCGGTCCCCGGCGCCTGCCCTGGGCGCGCCGGGACCGGGCGCTGGCCGCGCTCGTGCCGTACGCCGCCCGCCTCGCCCACACCCTGTGGACGGCCGGCGAGCTGAAGCGCGCCGAGGAGCTCGACGTGGCCGCCCGGGAAGAGGAGCGTCGCCGGTTGAGCCGCAGCCTGCACGACGGGCTCGGCCGGACGCTCGTCGCGATGGCCAGGACGATCGACCTGACCCGGGGCGGGCCGGCGGACTGCCCGCACGCCACCGACACGCTGCTACGCGACCTGCGGCGCGGCATGGACGACGCCACGGACCACGTCCGCGTGCTCCTGTACGGCCTGCCGACGGGGGGATTCCGGACCCCGTCAGAGCGGGAACCAGCCGTTGCCCTCGTACCAGTGGCCGCCGGCGCGCAGGTGGGCGACGATCGCGTGCTCCAGCGTGGTGCGCGGGGAGAGCTGGTCGGGCGGCAGGTCGGGGTCGCCGAAGACGAACTCGATCGGGCCCCCGTCGTTGGGCTGCTCGGCCGGGTAGCCGGGGCGGAAGCGGCGCTGGAAGGCGACGATGTTGGAACTTTCCGGCAGGTGGTCGGCGAGCTGGGGGTCGAGGAGCCAGGAGTAGCAGGTGGCGACGGTGGGCTCTTCGTCGGGGAAGTGGCGGGGGAAGAAGGCGCGGGCGCGGGCCAGCGAGTCGTCGCAGGCGGCGGGCGTCAACGGCCCGGAGAAGTCGGGAATGTGCAGATTCAGTGAGGGGGCGCCGGGCATGACGCCCTCGATGAGGGTCCCCATGCGGGTGCCGAGGGTGGCGCGCTGGTACTGGAGCCGGCCCAGCTGGTAGATCTCGCCCCGGTAGTGCATCTTGATCCAGGAGGGCTGGATCACGCCGCCGACGCCGTGCCGCCTGCGGTGGACGGCGACGTTGCGGCCGAGGTCGGCGAGCGTGTGCCGGGAGACGTCCGCCGGGACGCCGCGCTCACGGTGGTAGGCGCGCACGTGCGGGAGCGCCGCGACGAAGACGAACAGGTGGAAGTAGCGCCCGGCCGCGCCCAGCCCGGCGGGCAGGTACGGCAGGTCGAAGGGGTGGTCGATCAGCCCGATGCCGCGCACCAGCCGCCGGGCGCAGCGTTCCAGCAGCCACCACAGCCCGGGGTCGGTCCTGATCGTCCGGGCCAGCGCGAGGATCTCGTTGACGTCCTCGTGCGGCACGGCCAGGTCGAGCAGGGTGAAGGCGTCCGGCAGGACGACCTCGACGTCCGGTGAGTCGTCGGCCTCCAGCCCGGCGAGCCAGGCGGCCGTCCGGTCGTCGGCGCGGAGCAGGTCCAGGGGGTTGTCCACAGAGCTCTCCTCAGGGGGTCCGGTCGAGCGTGAGTCGCAGGTTGACCGCGCGGACCAGGTCCTCGGGGAGTTTGAGCACCTCGCGGTCGTAGGTGAGCAGCCCGTTCAGCTCGTCCTCCACGTCGGACAACTGGGTGTAGACCGTGGCGCTCAGGCCGCGCGGGATGGCCGGGACGATCTGCTCGGCGTGCAGCCGGGCGAAGGCCGCGCCCAGCCGGTCGGGGGTGTCGTAGCGCCGGTAGCCGAAGTTGCGGTCGTTGAAGGTGTGGCCGTCGACCCGCAGACCGTATCCGCCGTACTCCGACAGCACGAGGACCCGCCGGTCGCGGCGGCGCGGCACGCGGAAGCGGCGGAAGTAGACGTGCAGGCTCCGCAGGTCGCCCGCGCCCTGGTCGTGCCAGCCGCTGGCGTGGTCGACGGTGCGGGTGGGGTCGAGCCTGGCCACCTCCGCCGCGACGCGGGCGGCGTCGAACTGGCCCCAGCCCTCGTTGAACGGCACCCAGACGGCGATGCTCACCACGTTGCGCAGGTGCTCCACCGTCTCGCGGAGCTCGGCGAGGAACCGCTCCCGGTGCGCCCGCCCGAAGAACCGGTCGGGCAGATGGAACGGCACGACCGCCGGGGCGGTGACCACCAGCGGATGGTAGCGTCCGCCCGCGTTGACCATGTCCTGCCAGACGATCATGCCGAGCCGGTCGCAGTGGTGGTACCAGCGCAGCGGCTCGATCTTGATGTGCTTGCGCAGCATGGTGAAGCCGAGCCGCTTCATGGTGGCGATGTCGTGGATCATCGCCTCGTCGGACGGCGCCGTGTACATGCCGTCGGACCAGTAGCCCTGGTCGAGGATCCCGGCGTGGAAGTACGGGCGGCCGTTGAGCAGCAGCCGGGGCACCCCGTCGGCGTCGGTCCCCACCCCGTACGAGCGCATGCCCACGTAGCTCCGCACCCGGTCGGCGCCCAGTTCCACCGTGACGTCGTACAGGAAGGGGTCCTCCGGGCTCCACGGCCGGACGTCCGGGATCGGGACCCGCACCGGCTGACCGGCGGGGGCGGTGGCGCGGGCGACGACGGTCCCGGCGGCGAGGATCTCGACGTCCGCCTCCCCCTCGGCGGCGTGCACGGTCACCTCGACGCACGACTCGTCCAGGTGCGGGACGAGGGTGAGCCGCTCGACGTGCGTGGCGGGCACGCGCTCGGCCCACACGGTCTGCCAGATGCCCGACTGCGGCGTGTACCAGATGCCGCCCCGCTCCAGCTTCTGCTTGCCGCGGGCGTGCTGCCCGGTGTCGGTGTCGTCGCGCACCGCGACGGTCAGGACGTTCTCGCCGTCGCGCAGGAGGTCGGTGACGTCGAAGCCGAACGGGAGGTAGCCGCCGGTGTGGCGGCCCGCCTCGACGCCGTTGAGCAGCACCCGGCAGGTCTGGTCGACCGCGCCGAAGTGCAGCAGCACCCTGCCGCCGGTGCCGAAGCCGTCGGGCAGGGTGAGGCCGCGCCGGTACCAGAGGGTCTGGCCGGGCATCAGCCGCCGGTCGACGCCGGACAGCGCCGACTCGGGCGAGAACGGCACCACGATCGGCCCGTCGTAGGTCACCGGCTCCTCGCCGTCGCCGGTGATGGCGTACTCCCACCGGCCGTTGAGGTTGAGGTAGCTGTCGCGGACGAGCTGGGGGCGCGGGTACTCGGGCAGGACCGCGTCGGGGTCGAGGTCCCGGCCCCAGCGGGTGAGCGTGCTCATGCGATCTCTCTCTTGCGCAGGATCCGGACGGGGACGGCGATCAGCAGCAGCACCGCGGCGGCGGCCAGGAAGATCGCGGGAGTGGGCACCTGTCTGAGCACCCCCAGATCCTCGTAGTACGCGTCCGCGCCCCGGATGACGAGGGCCCCGACGTACGGTCCGATCAGCATGGGGATGAGGATCGCGAACACCATCCGGAGCCCCTGCACGTGCCCGGCGCGCTCCGGCGGCGTGTGGTCGCGCACCAGCGCGCCGATGGTCGCGGCGACCAGCATGAACCCGGACATCATCACCAGCCCGGCCGCGATGACCGGCACCATCCCGCGCGCCGCCCACATCGCCAGCAGCCCGGCCGCGTAGACGGCCACGGCGGGCAGCAGGAAGCGCGCCTTGCCGACGCGGTCGATCAGCCGGCCGAACCCGACGGTGACCGCCGACGCGCCGGTCAGCACCACGCCGAGGACGACCGCGTACGCCTCGATCTGCAGGTAGCGCTGCACGTAGATGATCAGGTACGGGAGGAAGACCTGCGTCGAGACGCCCCAGACCGCCCACGCCGACAGCAGCAGGTAGAGGCCGGGGTTGGCGCGCATGGCGCTCGGGCGCAGGCCGTGGAAGACGGCGCCCAGGGCCCCGTCGCGAGCCCGGGGCACGGACGGCCGGTCACGGACCAGGAACCAGGCCGCCACCCCGACCACCGTGATGACCGCGCCGATCAGCACGAAGAACTCCCGCCACTGCCCGGCCCTGGTGAGCGGGTCGAGGGCGCCGAAGACGGCCAGCATCGACACCAGCGGCATGATCGCCAGGACGGACTCCACCCGGCCCCGGTTGGCCGGCCGCGTCACGTCGGTCACCCACGCCTGGAAGGCGGCGTCGTTCGCGCCGGAGCCCAGGAACGACATGACGCAGTCCAGCACGATGACCGCGACCATGGCGACCAGCACGGCGTTCGCGGCCGGCGCGAGGTTCGCCACGGTGTCCACGGTGACCAGCCCGAACGCCGCCGTGGACAGCCCCCACAGCACGTAACCGGCGGCGATGAACACCCGGCGGCGGCCCGTGCGGTCGGACAACGAGCCGATCAGCAGCGTCGCGACCGTCGCGGTGACCGCGCTGGCGGCGACCATGGTGGCGATGGCCGTGGGGTCGTCGCTGATCGTGTCGTACAGGAACACGTTGAGATACATGTTCTCGACGGTCCAGGCGAGCTGGCCGACGAAGCCGAGCACGATCACCGCCGTCCAGCGGCGGGAGCCCAGCTGGGCGGGTACGGCGATGGTCACGCGCGACAGCGTATAGCTACCAACCGGTACTAAACCGGGTCAAACGCGCGGCAGGTCGTGGACCGGGCGGGCCCGCGGGGGGCCGCCCGGTCGCCGTCCCTAGTAACGGAGCTTCCTCAGGTAGCGGTAGCCGACCTCGGACGTCTGCCTCGGCGTCACGTCCGGGGTGTCGTTCTCCACGATGTACTCGTTGACGCGGTGCGCGTCGAACACCCTCCGGAAGTCGATCGTGCCCGTCCCCAGGTCGGCCATGTCGCCGTCCAGGTGACGGTCCTTCACGTGGTACTGCAGCACGCGCTGCGGCGCCCGTTTGATGACGTCGATCGCGAACCGCTCCGGGTCACGGACACCGCGGCCGACGCCGCCGGTCACCGCCCAGTAGATGTCGATCTCCAGGTGGACCAGGCGCGGGTCGAGTTCGGCGGTGAGCACGTCCCACGGCGTCCGGCCGCCGCCGAGGTCGATGGTGAACTCGTGGGCGTGGTTGTGGTAGCCGTACTTCAGCCCGGCCTTGCGGGCGGCCCGCGCCTCGACGTTCATCCGCTCGGCCCAGGCCTTCCACTGGTCCAGGCTGTCGGAGTTCAGGTACGGCACGACCATGTAGGTCTGGCCGAGGGTCAGCGCGTTCTGGATCTTGGTATCCAGGGCGGCGTCGTCGGGGCTGATGCCGTCGTGGCTGGAGGTGGCCCGGATGCCGAGCCCGTCCAGGAACTCGCGGAGCTGCTTCGCCGTACGCCCGAAGTAGCCGAGCGCGACCTCGATCCGCGGGTAGCCGATCTCGGCGAGGTAGGCGAGGGTGGCGTCGTAGTTCTGCGCGAGGTCGTCGCGTACGGTCCAGAGCTGCATGCTGATCTGGCCCGGGGGGACGCGGTGCCTGTGGTGCGGCCGGTGCGGCGACGCCGCGGCGGCCGGGGAGGCGGCGGCGAGCGCGCCCGCGCCGAGGCCGAGCCCGGCGGCGAGCAGCGACCGCCGGCTGGGGCCGTAGCCGTAGCACATGGGGTTCTCCTAACGGGTGGGCTGGAGGACGACCTGGTCGGTGCCGGTCAGCTCGGGGAGGCCACCGGTGCCCGGGTCGGTGTAGCCCGCGACGAAGACGCCGGTGAGGTCGTCGTTCTCCGGGTCGTGGCCGCCTGGCTCGGTGGTCTGGATGGAGCCGGTGCAGCCGCGGGCCGTGGTCTGCGGGTGGCCGTGGTCGTCGTGGCCGAGGATGTAGTCCACGGTCACGCGGGCGCAGTCGACCGGCTGGTCGTCGGTGACCCGCACCTCGAACTCGACCACGTCGCCGAACGCGAACGCGTCGCCCTCGGCCGGGCGGAGGATCTCGACGACCGGGGTGTCGTTGCCGACCACGATCCGCACCGACGTCGAGGCCGACCTGCCGCTCGGGTCGCTGACCCGGAGCGTGGCGTTGTACAGGCCGTTCTCGGTGAACGTGAACGCGGCCTCGGGGCTGCGGGAGTCCACCCTGCCGTCGGCGTCGAAGTCCCAGGCGTACCGGAGCCTGTCGCCGTCGGCGTCGGTGGTGCCCGCGCCGGTGAACTGGACGGTGAGCGGCGCCTGCCCGGCGGTCACCGACGCCGCGGCGGCCGGGACGGGGGTGTGGTTGCCGGTGTTGCCGATGTAGTCGATGCGGGCGAGCTGGGCGTCCGGGTTCTCCTGGAAGAAGCCGTCGCCGTACTCCAGCACGTAGAGCGCCCCGTCGGGGCCGAACTCCATGTCCATCGGGTTGTCGAAGACGAACGAGGGGAGCACGTCCTCGATCCGCCCGCCCCGGTGGAACGCCTTGACGTAGTCGCGGGTCCACTCGTAGAACAGCGGGACGCCGTCGTAGTGACGCGGCCAGCCCACGGCGTCGCGGCCGCGCGTGTCCCTCGCGTCGAAGGCGTAGGCGGGGCCGGCCATCGGCCCGATGCCGCCGGTGCCCAATTGGGGGAACTCCGCCGACTGGCCGTAGGAGTACCACACGTCCGGCTGGACGACGGGAGGCAGCTCGCGCCGCCCGGTGTTGTGCGGCGACTCGTTGACGGGCGCGGCGCAGTCGAACGCCGCGCCGGACGTCCCGGTCGCGAAGTCGTAGTCGGTGTACGGGAGCCGCGCGGTCGCGCAGTAGGGCCAGCCGTAGTTGCCGGCCTTGCGGATGACCGTCCACTTCCCGGTGCCGGCCGGGCCGCGCGCGGGATCGGCGTTGCGGGCGTCGGGCGAGTAGTCGGCGACGTAGAGGTCACCGTTGGACCGGTTCAGCTCGATGCGGAACGGGTTGCGCAGGCCCATCGCGTAGATCTCGGGCCGGGTCCCGGGGGTGCCGCGCCGGAAGAGGTTGCCTGACGGGATCGCGTAGGACCCGTCGTCGCGCGGGCTGATGCGCAGGATCTTGCCGCGCAGGTCGTCGGTGTTGCCGGAGCTGCGCTGGGCGTCGAACGCCGGGTTCCGGTCGGCGCGCTCGTCGATCGGGGTGTAGCCGTCGGAGAAGAACGGGTTGGTGTCGTCGCCGGTCGACAGGTAGAGGTCGCCCTTGGCGTCGAAGACGATGTCGCCGCCGACGTGGCAGCAGATGCCGCGGTCCACCGGCACGTCCAGGATGCGCTGCTCGGTGCGCAGGTCGACGGTGGCGCCGGTGAAGCGGAACCGCGACAGCCGGATCAGGCCCTCGAACGGCTCGAAGTCCTCGGGGGCGCCGGTGAACGGGGCGTCGCCCTCGTTCACGCCGGGCGTCGAGGGGTCGTCGATCGGGGTGTCGAGCGGCGGCGAGTAGTAGAGGTAGACCCAGTCGTCCTTCTTGGATCCCTTCCCGAAGCCGGGGCTGAGGGCGATGCTCTGCAGGCCCTCCTCGTCATGCTGGTAGACGTCGAGGTCGGCGGCCAGCGTGTTGAGCCCGGTCTTCGGGTCGTGTAACCAGACTTCGCCTTTCCTGGTCGTGTGGAGCACCCTGGAGTCGGGTAACACCGCCAGGTCCATCGGCTCGCCGGGGTTGTCGTTCAGCGTCACCTTCTGGAACCGGTCATCCGGGGGCGGGGCGCTGGTGGTCTCCGCGCCCTGGGCGGCCGCGGCCGGCATGAGGATCGCCGCAGCAGTCATGGCCGCGATCGCGGTTCTCGCTCTCATGCCTCTCCCTTCGGTCAACGTGAGGGATAAGTGAGGGCAGATCAACGTGAATGTAACCCGGGTTACGCCGATAGAGGAGGACCCAATCGGCGGCAGGATGACCGACTTTCGCGTCCGATTGGACAAAGTGCCGCCGCCGCGGGGTCGTGGTCAGGCGGCCTCGACGAGGCCGCCGTCCAGGCCGGTGATGCGCAGCAGCCGGGACATGAACGGGCTCGGCCCGGTCAGCTGGACGGTGACGCCCCTGGCCCGGGCCCGGTTGCGGAGCTCGACCAGGACGGACAGCCCGGAGGCGTCGCAGAAGGTGACCCGCGACAGGTCGAGGACGAGCGTGCCCGTGGCGTGGCACAGCGCGTTCAGCAGCTGACGGCGCAGCTTCGCGCCCGTATGAAGGTCGATCTCACCGGACAACTGGACGGTGGTCGGAACCGGCGGGCCGGTACGGATGGTCATGCGGTTCTCCGATCGGAGACTTGAACAGAAAAAACGTCAGGGCGCGCAACCGGGTCGGGCCGGAGACTGGCGCGATGGCGGCCACCCGAAGCCGGTCACCTGAGCTGGGGCTCCAAGGTGAGCGGAACGGCTTGCGCGGTGACCCCACTCTACCTCACGGCCGAAGGACCGCCCCGTCCCCGAGCGTCCCGCCATACCCATCTGTGATCGGCTTGAGAAAGACGGGCGGGTTCGTGCGTACCTCCTGATGGCAGATTCCGGTCTTCGGGAGGTACTTCATGCACCGCAGAGTCGCCCTGCTCTCCGTCGCCGCGCTCGCCTTAGCGGGCGCGCTCGTCCCCGCACAGGCACAGGCGACCGGTACGGCCGATCACCGGCCCGTCCGGTGGTCCGGCGCGGACTCGTCATCGGAGCGCAGGACCGTCCTGCAGTACTGGACCACGCAGCGGATGATGGCCGCGCAGCCGATGGACACCATGGCGGCGCCCCGGCGCGCCACCCGGTCGGGCGGGCCCACCAGGGGTGAGCCGTGGGCGGCCAGGGGCGACGCGGCGCGGACGGGGCAGCGGGCCACACAACGGACGCCGTGGCGCACCCAGGGCTCCGGGAACCAGGCCCGCGGCGCCCAGACCCAGCAGGCCGTGCCCAACAGCCCCGGCCTGCGGTGGACCGACGGCGGGGCCGTCGTGCGCACCAGCGGGCGGCTGTTCTTCACCACCGCCGAGGGCGCCAACGCCTCCTGCTCGGGAACGGCCGTGACCAGCGCGAACGAGAGCGTGGTGATGACCGCGGGACACTGCGTCAAGCTGAACGGCGCCGCGCACCGCAACGTGGCCTTCGTGCCGGCCTTCGACAACGGCCGCCGCCCCTTCGGCACCTGGGTGGCGACCAGGCTGTTCACCACGCAGCAGTGGAACGCCCGCGAGGACATCAACTTCGACATCGCCGCCGCCGTGGTCGCGCCGCTGCAGGGACGGACGCTGACCGACGTCGTGGGCGGGCAGGGGGTGGCGTTCAACCAGGCGCGGCAGCGGCAGATGTTCGCGTTCGGCTATCCGGCGGCGGCGCCGTTCGACGGCTCGACCCTGATCTACTGCAGCGGGCGGGCGTTCAACGACCCGGTCGCGACCAGGGGCCAGGGGGTGCGCTGCAACATGACGGGCGGGTCGAGCGGCGGCGGCTGGTTCCTCGGGTTCAACGAGTCGACCGGGCTGGGCATGCTCAACTCGGTCAACAGCTTCACGTACGACTTCGCGCCCGGCTTCATGTTCGGCCCCTTCTTCGGGGACGAGGCGATGGAGGTCTACCAGGCCGCGCAGAACTCCGGAGCCCTCTGACACCGGCCGCTGGAAAAGGGAGGGGTGCGGCGGCTACGTTGAAGATCGGCGCATCCCGACAAAAGAGGAGTAACTCACATGACGGGTGAAACCCCTCCCCCCGGCTCCCGAATCGACACCACCGTTCCCCATGCCGCGCGGATGTGGAATTACTGGCTCGGCGGCAAGGACCACTACGACGTCGATCGCGTGGCGGGTGACCAGTTCAGCCAAGCATTTCCAGACATTGTGCATATCGCTCGGCTATCTCGTCACTTGCTCGCCCGTATCGTGCGTTATCTGGTCAATGAGGCAGGTGTCCGCCAATTTCTCGATGTGGGGACCGGACTGCCGACGGTCGACAACACCCACGAGGTCGCGCAGCGGGCCGACCCCACCTGCCGCGTGGTCTACGTGGACAACGACCCGCTGGTTCTGACCCACGCCCGCGCGCTCCTGGTCGGCACGCCGGAAGGCGCCACCGACTACGTCGAGGCAGACCTGCGCGACCCCGAGGCGATCCTCGCCGCCGCGGCCAAGACGCTGGACCTCACCCAGCCCGTCGCGCTGATGCTGATGGGCATCGTGGGCTTCGTGACCGACGAGGAGGGCGCGCACGCGATCGTGGCCAGGCTGATGGACGGGCTGGCGCCCGGCAGCTACCTGGCCCTGTGGGACGGCGTCAACCTCGTCACCGGGGAGGCCCTCGACCAGGCCCAGGAGGACTACAACGAGGGCGACGCGGTGCCCTACAACCTCCGCTCCAGGGAGGAGTTCGGCGCGTTCTTCGACGGCCTGGAGCTGGTGGAGCCCGGGGTGGCGTCCGTCCCCTTCTGGCGGCCCGACCCGGACCCGCTGGCCGAGCTCAAGGAGGTGGACGCCCTGGTCGGCGTCGCCCGCAAGCCGTAGGCCCTACAGCTCCTCCATGATCCGGCGCAGGATGCCCGGCGTGGCCTTCGGCGGGGGCGCGTGCACGCTGAGCTCGTTCAGCAGATGCCGGTACGGGTGCGCCTCCGCGTCCTTCGTGAGGTACTGGGCGCTGGCGAGCTGTTCGAGGTAGACGATGTCGTCCAGCTCGGCCTGGGGGAAGCGCAGCAGGGTGACGGGGCCGACGCCGCCGACCGCGACCTCGACGCTGAACGGCAGCACCTGCAGGGTGACGTGCGCCAGCCCGGCCATCTCGACGAGGTGGCCGAGCTGGGCGCGCATGACGTCGCGGCCACCGACCAGCCGGCGCAGCGCGCCCTCGTCCACGATGGCCCAGAGCCTGCGGCCGGAGGAATCCAGCAGCTCCCGGCGGCGCATCCGAAGCTGGACCCGCGACTCGACCCGCTCACGGCTCTCGCCGCCGTGGCCCCTGGCGATCACCGCGCGGGCATAGTCCTCCGTCTGCAGCAGGCCGGGGACGTACTGGATCTCGTGCGTACGGATCAGCTCCGCGTCCTGCTCCAGCCCGAGATACTCCTCGAACCAGTCGGGCACCACGTCGCGGTAGTCGTGCCACCAGCCGTGCTGGTTGGCCTGCTCGGCCAGGAGCAGCAGCGTCGCGCGCTCGGCCCGCTCGACGACGCCGTACAGGGTGAGCAGGTCCTCCACGTCGCGGATCTTGAACCCGCAGCGCCCGCCCTCCATCCGGCTGATCTTGGAATGCGATCCGCGAATGGCGTAACCGGCACGCTCGCGGGTGATGTTCCGCTCCTCCCGCAGCCTGCGCAGCTGCGAGCCCACCAATATGCGCAACGCGGTCGGCCCGGTCCGCTGGAAATCCCCGCCCACGATTTCGGTCAGACCTCTCATATTGCGATAAGTCGGCATAAGCGCTCCTCTATGCCTCCGTCGCCCCACCCCTTCACCGACAATCCTGCCACGCCAAATACCGTAATCACTCTGAATTGCGGCAGCTCGTGAACGCACCGTCACAACACTGGTACGAAAAAGGGTGTATCAGAACCCGGGAACGGACAGGTCAGGTGACCCATGCGCCCGGGAACGGGGGCGGGCGAAGCTTCGGATGTCCGGAAGAGCCGGTGACCACCGGCCCCGACATCCAGAAGGGAACATCACCATGAAGCAGCTGCTCGCCATCGCCGGATTCGTCGTCACGATGGCCGCCGCCCCTCTCGCCGCCTCCGCGGCCGCCGACCACCTGCCGATCCACCGGGGCAAGTTCCTCTTCCACAGCGACTGCATCACCGCCGGCCAGCAGGGCATCGACCGCGGCCACTGGTCGCGGTACCAGTGCGCGGAGGGCTGGCTGTGGAACCTGTGGACCGACCGGTGACCCGGCGGGCCCGGGATGGCGGCCCTCCGGTCATCCCGAGCCCAGCCCCGCGTCCCTCGCCCGGGCGATCGCCGCCGCCCTGTCGTGGACCTGGAGCTTGGCGAAGATCGAGCCCACGTGGTTGCGCACGGTCTTGTCGGTGACGAACAGCCGCTGGGCGATCTGCCCGTAGCCGAGCCCGCGGGCCAGCAGGTCGAGGACCTCGCGCTCGCGTCCGGTCAGGGTCGGGAACGCCTCCCTGACCGGCGCGGCGGAGTGGGCGGCGAACAACCCGGCCAGCCGGCCGGCCATGTGCGGGCTGAACACCGCGCCCCCCAACCCGACCGTGCGCAGGGCGAGCAGGATCTCCTCGCGTACGGCGCCCTTGAGCAGGTATCCGCGGGCGCCGGCGCGCATGGCGGCGAGCAGGCTGTCGTCGTCCTCCGACATCGTCATCACCAGCACCCTGACCTCCGGCCGCGCCCTGAGCAACTGGCGGGTGGTCTCGATGCCGGACTGTCCCGGCAGGCCCAGGTCCATCACCACGAGATCCGGGCCCGTCCGCTCGGCCTCCACCAGCGCCTGCTCCCCGGTGGCGGCCTGCGCCACCACCACGAACTCACCGTCCAGACCCAGCGCCGCCGCCAGCCCTTCCCTGAACAGCGGATGATCGTCAACCACCAACACCCGCCACGGCCCCGCACCATCCATCGACCCACCCTCACTCATCCACACCCTCCCCCGAACCAAGAACCCCGGCACACCAACGGAACCAAAAAGCCCAGCGCCCCCGCCGCCGGGGGCGGTCCAGAGGACCGAGAAAGCGGCGCTCACAATCCCACCGCTGGCGGCGGGGCGAAGGCTCAGGAGCGGGACAATCACCCTCCGGACGCCGAGGGCGGTCCGGAGGATCGAGAGGGCAGCGCTCACAATCCCACCGCCGAAGTCAGGGAGGTGCGGGAGGTGACGGTCACGATCCCGCCGCCGGAGGCGAGGCCTAGGTCCGGGATCGGGACAATCACGATCCGGACACCGAGGGCGGTCCGGAGGACCGGGAGTGCAACGGCCACAATCCCGCCACCGAGGACGGTCCGAAAGACCGAGAGAGCGGCGCCCACGACCCCACCGCCGAGGTCAGTTCGAAGGAGCCGGAAGGTGACGCCGGGGGCGGTCCGGAGGACCGGGAGGGCTGCGCTCACGATCCCACCGCCGAGGTCAGTCCGGAGGAGCAGGGGGTGAGGGTCACGACCCCACCGCCGGAGGCGGGGTGGAGGTCCGGGAGGGCTGCGCTCACGATCCCACCGCCGAGGTCAGTCCGGAGGAGCCGGAAGGTGACGCCGAGGACGGGGCGAAGGTCCGGAAGGGTGACGGTCACAATCCGGACGCCGAGGTCGGTCCGGAGCACCGGGAGGGCTGCGCTCACGATCCCACCGCCGAGGTCAGTCCGGAGGTGCAGGGGGTGACGGTCACGACCCCACCGCCGGAGGCGGGGTGGTCCGGGGGACGACCACGATCCCACTGCTGGGGGCGGGGGGATGACCACGGTCCGGACGTCCGGGGTGGTCTGGAAGGGCCGGTGGGGGTGGGGTGGGGAGGGTGGCGGTGATGGTGGTGCCGGTGGGGGTGGGGTGGAGGTCGGCGTGGCCGCCGACCTCCTCGGCGCGTTCGGTGACCGAGAGGAGGCCGGTGCCAGGGATCGTGTCCGCGCCGAAGCCGGTCCCGTCGTCGGTGACGGTGACGGTGAGGGTGCCGGGGGCGGTGGTGAAGGCCACCTCGACGTGGCGGGCGCGGGCGTGCCGCACCGCGTTGGTCACGGCCTCGGCGGCGATGCGGTACGCGGCCGTCTCCACCGCCGGGGCCATCGCGGGGAGCGGCCCGGCCGTGACCGTGACCCGTACGGCGTCCGTGGTGAGGCGGTGCGCCAGGATGCGGGTGGCGTCCAGCAGGCCGCGCTCGACCAGCGTGGCGGGAGCCAGCCCCGCCGTGATGCGACGGATCTCGGCCAGCGCCTCGACGAGCACTTCCGCCGCCGTGCCCAGATGGGCCCGCGCGGCAGGGGACGCCTGCCCGCACGCCTGCGCGACGCCGAGCCGGAGCTGCACCGCGGCGAGCTGAGGGCCGAGACCGTCGTGGATCTCGCGCCGCAGGCGGCGGCGTTCCTCCTCACGCGCCAGCACGAGCCGCTCACGGGCCGCCTGCGCCTCCTCGCCGAACCGCAGCGCGGCCAGCGCCGGCCCGGCCTGGTCGGCCAGCAGCGCCAGCAGCTCGCTGTCGCGCTCGGCAGGGGTGCTCGCCCCGTCGCGGGCCACCTCCAGCCTGCCCACCACCTCCCCGTGGTGGCGCAGCGGGAAGACCTGGGCCGGACCGTCGACCGGGCCCCCGGCGGCGGCCAGCAGGCGGGCGCCGGCGCGGGTCTCGAGCGCGATCCGCGCGCCCGACAACCCCAGATCCTCGACGACGCCGCGGCAGATCTGTTCGGGCACGTCGCCGGGGTGCGGGGCCTGCTGCAACCGGACGGCCAGCGCCCGCACCGCCTCGTGCGGCCGGGCGCGCGGCCCGTAGAAGGCGCGTTCGACGGCCAGGACGGCGTGCCGGACGAGCGGCCGGGCGGCCCATCCGGTCACCAGCGCGCAGCCCGCGACCACGGCCGTGACGGTGGTGCGCCCGGTGAGCAGGGCCGCCCAGGCCGCCATGGCGGCGCAGGTGACGGCGATGACCAGCACCGCCAGGACGAACGCGCGGGCCATGCGGTGGCTGGTCACCCGCTCCAGGCGCCACAGCCCGCCGTGCGAGGCGGCCAGCCCGATCATCGCGACCCACAGCACCACCCCGGCCGACCGGGCCACCATCGTCCAGCTCTCACCCCACAGGTCGGAAAGCAGGAGGCAGGCGTAGAGCGGGCAGGCCGCGGCGATCACCCACCGGGCCGCGCTCCCCCGCCCCGCCTTCGACGCCGCGCGGGCCAGCTCGGCGGTCACCGCCGCCGTCACGACCGGCGCCAGCCAGTCGAGCGCGACCTGGCTGTCGTGCAGCAGGCCGGCGGCCCACGTGGCGGGCGCGGTGCCGGCCCACGGGCTGGCGAACCGGGCCGAGCCGGGGGTGCCCAGCCCCCAGACGACCGCGTACTGGATGCTCGCGGCGGCGGCGGTCACGATCACGGCCGTCCTCGGCCACCGCACGGCCGGGCGGGGCAGCAGGCACAGCGGGAAGAGCAGCACCGTCAGCGGCTGGCAGGCGGTGCCGGCCGCGGCGAGCAGGATCGCGGCGGCGGCGACGGGCGTCCCCGGGTGTTCCACGGCGGCGAGCACGTCGGACATCGCGGGCGGAACGATCCACACCACTCCGGCGGCCAGCACGAGCGCGCCCCTGCGCCGGGCGTAGCGGTCGGCCAGGAGCAGCACCCCGACGACGCACACCGGCAGGCCCACCACCAGCCGGGTCACCTCGGCCGTCATCAGCGCCGCGCCGGAGGAGAGCCGCCCCCATTCCGGCAGCGTCACCGCGGCCCTGGTCACCAGCACCGCCAGCAGCAGCGCGGCGGCCATCCCGGCGAGGTGGGGGCCGCGCGCCTGCCACCGCACGGCGGGCGCTAGCCCACCCAAAGGTCCCAGGTGCCCAGCGCGTAGAAGGACCTGATGCACTGGGGCTTGGTCCACTGCCGCTTGCGCACGCCCTCCTGCCCCGCTTTGAGGCAGCCCGCCTCGGAGTGGTAGGAGGCGATGTAGCGCTTGCCGAGAAGGTCGGCCGCGGCGGGCGTCACCGGGGTGACGGCGACGCAGAGGGCCGTCAGGAGGACGGCGAGCGAGCGAGGGGACCTACGCATGCGAACTCCCGAGGTCACTGAGAGAGATGGATCGCCCACTCAGTGTAACGGTCGCCTCACCCGCGCGGCCAGCGCGACAGCGGCTCGGGCGCGCGCTCGACGGCGGCGAACGGGCTGACGTCCAGCCAGGCGGGCAGCGCCCGGCAGGAGGCGCTGTCGCCGGTCAGCCGGAGCGCCTCGGCCCGCAGCGCCGCCGCCCACGTCGTCTCCCCCAGCCAGACCCGGGTGAGCACCGGCACCTCGGTCTCCAGCCAGACGCCGATGGGGAAGCCGGGGTCGCTGTCGCACACGTCGACGCCGCGCGACCGGGACAGCACGAGCCACCACCGCCGGTGGGCGGCCTCGGCGTCCTTCAAGTCCGCCGAGCTGGGAGGGCACGGTGCCGATGTGGCGCTGGATCGGGGACGGGGCGACGACGTTCAGCTACTGACACGCCGTCGATCACGCGCCCGGGTGGCGACCCCGGGCGCGTTGTGTTTTCAGGAACGGGGCATTGACGAAAAATTCTTACATGTTATTCATGGATCAAGTCAGAAACCTTCAGCAGCGAGCGCACCCGTAGAGAGGAACTCGCATGGCTCGAAGCAAGTCCCCCGACCCGCCCGCCGACTTACTCGGCCCCGTCACAGGCGAAGTCTCCTGGTTCTGCTGCGGCACCGCGTGGGGGCCGTGCAGCAGCACCGGCAAGGGAGCGTGCGGCACCTGCAACTCCGGCAGCCTCCAGCACGCCTGGCCCAACACCTCCGACGCCTGCTGGTCGATCACCCGGCCCGACCGGTGCGGCGTCGGGCTGTCGCGCCGGACCTGCGGCTTCCGCCACCGAACCACGGCGTTGTGCGGCGGCGCCAGCGTCGTCACCACGATCGCCGACTGCGGGCCGCAGACCGACCTGTTCTGCGGCGAGCGCAGCTGCTGCGGCGCCACCTGCGCCGACAACCGGCTGATCGACCTCACCCCGGCGGCCTTCAGCCGCATCGCCAGCCTCTCCGCCGGCCTGCGGCCGTGCGAGATCGCGACCGGCTGAGGAGACGGCGATGACCAGCAGAAGAGACCTGCTCAAGTCCGCCGTGCTCGGCGGCGGCGCCACCGTCGTGGCCGCGACCGCGCTCGGCTCGCTCGGGCCGGAGGCGGCCTTCGCGGAGACCGCGTACGACGCCGAACCCGGCGCCCCCGACCCCGATTTCGCCGAGGGCAGGATCCGTACGATCAAGGACGACACGCTGCTCGTCCTGGGCTCGAACATGGTGTTCCACACCATCCGGATCGTGAACGGGACCAGCCTGTGGAAGCTCGGCCCGGTCCCGTTCGAGGCGGCGAAGCCGGGTGACGGCCTCTACGCCCGCGGGGTGCGGATGCCCGACGGGATGCTCGCCGCCGAGTCGGTCTGGCTCAACATCGTGAACATCAAGGGCCACATCAAGAACATCACCGACGGCAAGCTCCACCTGGACCACCACGGCAAAGAAGTGCTGTGCCACGTCGTGCCCGGCAAGTCCGTCGCGATCCAGGCGCAGGCGCCGCCGACCGCCGACCTGTCGATGCTCAAGGTGAGCCAGCACGTGCAGATCCTCGGCGCCTGGCGGCCCGACACGAACGAGGTCGACATCGCCACCGTCTTCTCCCCCCACTAAGGAGGCACCGCATGCACGGGATCGCCGCGTCGCAGCCGTACGTCCTGGCCTTCTTCCTCGGCTGGGCGGGCCTGCTGAAGCTGTTCAGCCGCCGGACGCGGGCCCAGGCCGGGCAGACCGCACTGGCCCGGCTCGTCGGCGCGGCGCGCGCGGTCCCGGCGCTCGTCGCCGTGGGGCTGGTGGAGGTGGCGGTGGCCGCGGCGCTGGTGCTGCCGCCGTACTCCGCCGCCGAGGGCGCGGCCGCCGCCGTGCTCGCCGCCGGGTTCCTGGCGTATCTCGGCTACGCCCACGTCGCCGCGCCCACCTCGTCGTGCGGCTGCCTGGGCGCCCACTCCCGCCCTGCCGACCGGCGCGGATTCGGCAGGGCGGGGCTCCTTCTCGCCGCGGGACTCCTGTCGACGACGGCGGGGCCGCACCCGCCGGTCGCGGCGCTCGTGGTGGTGGAGGTGGTGATCCTGCTGGCGCTCTCGGCGGAGCTGGACCGATACTGGCTCACGCCGTCGCGGCGCTTCCTCGTACGGATGCGCGGGCCGCTCTCCGTGCCGCCGCCGGGCGACGTGCCGCTGGAGACCTCGCTGCGGCTGCTCTACCTCAGCCCCGCGTACTGCTCGGCGTCCTCGCGGCTCTCCTCGGACATCCGGGAGACGTGGGACGAGGACGGGACCCGGTTCGTGGTCTACGGCGCGGGCGCCCGGACGGCGGTGTTCGCGGTGCCCCTCACCGGGGACGACCCGTCGGCCGTCCGCGTCGCGCTGGTCGAGGAGCCCGCACCCGCCTGACGCTCATGGGAGTTTAAGAATGGCCGCCTAGATTCGTGGCCGTGCTCAAGCAAGAGGTTGTGGAGGGGCCGGTGCGGGCCCGGCCGCGGCGGGCTCGGACGGCGCGGCTGACCGTCGTGGTGGCGGTGGTGTTCGCGGGCGGGACGGCGATGCGGCTGGGCGGGCTGGAGACCGGGTTCCTCCTGGTGCCGCTGGTGTCGTTCACTCCGTACTTCGGGGTGGCGGCGCTCGTGGCGCTGGCGTGCGCGCTGTGGGCCAGGAGCCGGGCGGCCGTGGCGGTGCTGCTGGCGGTCTGCGTCTGCCTGGCCTGGCTGGTGGTGCCGCGCGCCGTCGCGGGCGAGGCGCCCGCCGGGGGACGGCCGCTGCGGCTGCTGACCGCGAACCTCAACGGCGGCCGGGGTGACGCCCAGGTGATCGTCGACCTCGTACGGAAGCTCGACGTGGACGTGTTCAGCGTGCAGGAGCTGACCTGGGCGGCGCGGGAGCGCCTGACGGCGGCGGGGCTGAAGGAGTTGCTGCCGTACGAGGTCACCCAGCCGATGCCGCGCGGGCCGGAAGGCAGCGGCATCTACGCGCGTCACCCGCTGCGCGAGCGTTCGGGGCTGTTCCGGCGGGTGGGGCACCACATGCCGGTGGCGCAGGTGGCGCTGCCCGGCGGCCCGGCCGTGGAAGTAGTGGTCGTGCACCCGGTCGCGCCGGTGCCGTGGACCGTGGACGAGTGGGAGGCGGGGCTCTCGAACCTGCCGCCCGCCCAGGCCGAGGGTCCGCCGCGCGTCCTCGCCGGCGACTTCAACGCGACGCTCGACCATGTCGTGTTCCGGCGGCTGCTCGGCACCGGTTACACCGACGCGGCGGCGGCCACCGGGAACGGGCTGGCGCCGACCTGGCCGAATCGGGTGCTGCCGCCGCTGGTGGCCATCTCCCACGTGCTGACCGACGGCCGCGGCGGGGCGGTCGCGACGCAGGTCCACGACGTGCCCGGCTCCGACCACCGCGCGCTCTTCGCCGACCTGCGCGTACGGTAGCGGAACTGTCAGTGGGCGCCGGTACTTTGCGATCATCCCCCAACCACGGAGGCTGGTCCATGTACCGTCAGGGCGACATCCTGATCATCCCGGTGCCCGAGGAGTCGGCGCCGGCCACGCTCCGGCCCGAGCCGCGTGACGCGCGCGGCCGCCTGGTCCTGGCCCTGGGCGAGGCCACCGGCCACTGCCACGCCATCCCCGGGCCCGGCACGCTGTCCGGCGGGTTCCTCCACTTGCCCGACGGCGGCCGGCTCGTGCACGAGGAGCACGATCCGATCTCCCTGCCGAAGGGGTGGTATCGGGTGGTTCGCCAGCGCGAGTACGTTCCGGGCTCCTACCGGGTGGTGGCCGACTGATGGAGACCCTGACGTTCGAGCGGGTGGCGTCGTGGGAGCGGGTCGCGTTCGCGACGGGGCCCGGGGGCGACCCGGAGTCCGCGGTGCGGCAGGCCTACCGCGAGGCCGGGCTGGCCGAGCCGGAGCGGGTGATCACGCTCGGCTCGCCGGCGGCGGGAGCGCTCGCCGCCGCCTGGCTCACCGGCGACGCGTCCGTACGCCGGACACTGGCAGAGACCGGCCTGGTGGCGGACGTGCTGCTCCGGATGGGTGAGAGCAACGGGCTGGAGGCCGGGCGGTCGGTGCGGGAGGAGATCCGCACCCGGCCGTGGGCGGCGGCCAGGGCCGCGGCCTGTGAGGCGCTGGGGCATGACGGGTGGTCCGCGCGGTGGGCGGAGACGGGCGGGCGGATCTGGCCCCGGGTCGAGCGGATCGTCGGCGACATCCGCCGCGCCGTGGGCGACCTGGGCGGTGAGTCCCTGCGTCACCACACGCTGGACGCCGTGCTCGGCCAGCACGACGCCCCGTGGCTCTCAGCTTTCGACGGGCTCGACGGGCTCGGGCGGGTGGCCGGGTGCGCCGGGTGGTGGTGGCCGTTCGAGCGGGTGGCGATCGTCACCGGGCGGCCCGCCGAGATCCATCTCGACGAGCTGGGGCGGCTCCACCGCGCCGACGGCCCCGCCCTCGCGTACCCCGACGGGTTCGCCCTGCACGCCTGGCACGGCATGCCGGTCCCGGCCGATTTCGGCGCCGCGATGACCGGCCTGACCGCCGAGCGCATCCGCGAGGAGCAGAACGCTGAGCTGCGCCGGGTCATGCTGGAGCATTTCGGGTTCGAGCGCTACCTCGCCGACTCCGGCGCCCGGCCGGTGCAGCGCGACGAGACCGGGCGGCTGTGGCGCATCGACCTGGCCGACGACGAGCCGATCGCCATGGTCGAGGTGGTCAACTCCACTCCCGAGCCCGACGGCACCAGCCGCACCTACTTCCTGCGGGTGCCGCCGTGGGTGAGCCGGGCACGCCAGGGCGTCGCGTGGACGTTCGGCCTGACGGAGGAGGGCTACCACCCCGAGCGCGAGACGTGAGGCCATGAGGCGGGGATCCGCTCCAGGATCCCCCCGGCGAAGACGTCGTACAGACCGACCGGCTCCAGGTGGACGTACCCGATGTGGCAGTCGCACGAGCCGGCGGGGCAGCCGCGGGGGCGCAACGCCGGCCGGTACGACCCGTCGTAGAGGTTGCCCAGCACCTCGGGGACGAAGTGGCAGCGCCGCACGGTCCCCTCGCCGTCCACCGAGATCACGCTCTCCCCGGTCCGGCACGGCAGGTCCCGGCTGGCGTGCGGGAAGCGGCTGTAGGAGAAGAGCGGGTCGATCTCGGCCCAGGCGCCGGCCTCGTCGTCGGTGTAGAGCCGCCCTTCTTCGGCGTTCACCCACAGGTACGTCTCCGCGGGCAGGTCGGCCCTGAGCCGGCGGGCGTGCTCCAGGTGCGCCGGGTCGCCGACGATGCCGACGCTGTGCCGTACCGGCAGCGAGCGGATCTTGGCCACCATGCGCTCGTAGGGCACCTGCGTGGGGTGGTAGGTCACCCAGAGCGCGGCCCGGTCCGATGCCTCGGCGAGCCAGCCGGTGCGGCAGCTCAGGTTGGTCTGGATGGCGACCCTGCGCACGTTCGGCAGCCATGACAGCGCCACCAGCGCCCGCCGGTACCACGACCTGACCAGGCCCTCGCCCCACGGGGTGAACAGGATCGAGAGCTCGAAGTCCTGCGCGGCGGCCCAGGCGGCGAACCGCTCCAGCGCGGCCCGGTCGGCGCGCAGTCGCTCGGGCGTGTCGCGGCGCTTGGCGAACGGGCAGTAGGCGCAGTCGTAGTCGCAGCTCGACAGCGGCCCCCGGTAGAGGATCGTCAGCACGGCCGGTAGCCCTCCATGAGCGCCTTGACCTCGGGCGAGAACAACGCCGGCCCGATCCCGTCCGAGTAGGCCAGCCCTTCGGCGGTGAGCCGCACGACGGACGGTTCGACCACCAGGCGGTCGCCGAACCGGTCCAGCGGGAAGTCGTCGAGCACGTCGGTGCCGAACCGGGCGCGGTAGAAGCCCCGGTCCAGCCCTTCGACCTGGAGCAGCGACTGGATGAGGTGCCGCCGCCCGCGTTCGGCGGCGGAGAGGGCGAAGCCGACGTTGGCGACGCCGAAGTCGTCCCGGCTCACGTAGTCGTCGATGATGGCGCGCACCTGCCGCGCGCCGACCGCGTACTCGAAGGAGTAGTGGAGCCGGCTGGTGTACGAGCGGGCGCCGCAGCCCAGGCCGACCATGCCGTCGGTCTGGCAGCAGTAGGCCGGGCCGGCATCGCCGCCCGGCAGCCGGAACATGCGCATCGACACCTGCTCGTAGCCCTCGGCCAGCAGCCGGTCGCGGCCGATCCGGTACAGCTCCAGCCGCTGGTCGTCCCAGGCCCGGCCCAGCTTGCCGAGCCCGGTCAGCGGCCGGACGTACAGCGGGTACAGGTAGAGCTCCTCGGGCCGCCAGGCGAGCGCCGCCTCCAGGGAGTGGAGCCACGAGGCGGGGGTCTGGCCGTCGATCCCGTAGATCAGGTCGATGTTGAGCACCGGGACGCCCGCCGCGCGGATGGCGTCGAGCGCCGCCTCCACCTCGGCGCGTTTCTGCGGGCGCACGGCCGCGCGCGCCTCGGCGTCGACGAAGCTCTGCACGCCGATCGAGATCCGCGCCGTCCCCCGCTCGGCCAGGACGGCGAGGCGGTCGGGGGTGGCGGTGGCCGGGGAGGTCTCGACGGACAGCGGGATCGCCGTCAGGTCGACCCCCATGGCCCGTTCGGTCAGGTCGAACAGCCTCGTCAGCTCCCCGGGGGTGAGGTAGGTGGGGGTACCGCCGCCGAACGCGGCCGTGGTGAACGCCGGTGGCTCCGGCAACGCGTCCCTGACCTGCGCGGCCTGCCGTTCCAGGGTGTCGAGGTAGGCGCCGGTCAGCTCTTCGGGCGCGCCGGTGCGGGTGAACAGGTTGCAGAACCCGCAGCGCATCTCGCAGAACGGGATGTGCATGTACAGCGCGCCGGGCCGCTCCCCCGCCCACACCTCGCGCAGCGGGGGGCGCGGGTCGAGCGGGCGGTAGGCGGTCTTGTGGGGATAGGCGTAGACGTATCCCTCATAGGGGCGCATGGGGCTCCAGGATGAAGTGGGTGTACGGGACGGTCCACACGACCTCGTGGCCGATCCGGTGTCCGGCGTGGCCTTCCTCGCCGTACGCGGTGCCGTGGTCGGAGCAGACGATCACGAGGCAGGGGCGGCGCATGAGGGCGTAGAGCCGGCCGATGTGCCGGTCGACGTACTCCAGGGCGGCCGCGTGGCTCTCCCTGGAGTCCTCGGCGGCGCCGGGCAGGTAGCAGCGGTTCGGCTGGTGCAGCGCGGACACGTTGACGAACAGGAACAGCCGCCCCCGCGTCCGGCGCATGACCTCGGCCGCGCGGTCGATCTGGTGCTCCAGCGAGTGCGGGTCGGTCACCCCGAAGGCGGGCTCCCAGTGGCTCTCGGCGAACAACTCCGGCAGCGCCGAGCCGAGCGGGGTCAGCTTGTTGAAGAAGCCGACGCCTCCGACGCACACCGTGTGGTAGCCGGCTCGGGCCAGCCCCGCGGGCAGGTCGGGCGCGTCGAACACCCAGGTGTCTGGCGCGGTGGTCTCGCTGCCGGGGAAGGTCGCGGCGACCAGCCGTGGATGCGGGCCGGGTGTCACGGGCGTGGGCAGGAATCCGGCGAACATGGCGGCGTGTGAGGCGTAGGTGAAGCTGCCGGGGCTGTGCCGCCGCTCCCAGCGCACCCCTGGCGGAAGAAGGTTCCGCAGCCGCCCGGCCTCGGCCAGCTCGGCCGCCACGTCGTAGCGGAGCGTGTCGAGCGTGACGAACAGGATGTCGTGGCTGCCCACCACCGCGTTCATGTCCACCGGGCCAGCACCGCCTCCACCTGCTCCTCGTACGTCGACCGGCCCTTGCCGGAGAAGTCGGTCAGGCCGGGCAGGAGGTCGCCGAACGCGTTCACCTCGGCCACGGCGACGGACTGCCGGCCGGACCCGATCATGACGTCGACCCCGGTCATGAGGCTGCCGGGGAAGCAGGCGGCGGCCCGCGCGGCCGCGTCGAGCACCGACTCCCAGAGCCGCGGCCGGGACCGGACGGTTTCCAGGTCGCCGCGCCGGCCGCCCAGATGGAGGTTCGTCATGGGCGCGTTCCCCACCCGCACCACGGCGTGCGTCGGCGCTCCGCCGACCGTCACCACCCGCAGGTCGTACGGCGCGCCGCCGGTCGACGCCTTCGGGAACCACCGCTCGACGTGCAGCCCGTCGGGCGCGAGGTGGTCGACCAGGCACCGCACGTCGGCCTCGTCCCGGTAATCGCGCACCCGCAGCGAGTTGTGGAACCCCGTCCCCGTCCGGGCGGCCGAGGTGATCGCCCGGACCCGGCCGGCCGCCGCCTCGAACGCGATCACCCCGGACGCCGACGAGCCGTGGGCCGGCTTGACGAACACCCGGGTCCAGCCCCGCCCGGCCATCGAATCGCGCAGCTCCTCGTACGAGCGGGCCTCGAAGGCGGGCGGGACGGGCACGCCCGCGCGCTCCAGCACGGCGTGGCAGCGCCGCTTGTCGAACATCACCCCGATCTCGTCCACGTCGGCGAGCAGCGTGACCCCGGGGATGGCGGCGACCGTGCCGAGCCCCGCCAGGAACGCGCGGTACCAGGCGGCGCCTCCGCCGACCCGGCTCGGGTCGCCGGGCCCGCGCAGCAGCGCGTCGGTCCCCGCGTCCTCCCCCGGCGACTCGACGCGGAGCAGCGCGCCGGCGGGCGCGCTCACCTCCCGGCCCGCGAGCACGTCGCGCCAGGAGATCACGTGCGGTTCGGCGAGCCCGTACGCGAGCGCGGCGTCGCGGAAGAGCGAGACACGGCGGTCACCGGGCGTGCCGACCACGGCGAGCCGCACGGTCACTCGCTCACCGCGATGTAGCGCCAGTCCTCTTCCGGGGTCTCCTGCTCGCTGAGGTCCACCCGCACGCCGGGAAGCGCGTCCGCGACGCGGCGCATCATCGATGCGGTGAGGTAGTGGTGGTGCAGGTCGAGCGCGCGCAGGTGGGTCAGGGGCTGTCCGGTGAGCAGCGACTCCGCGCCGGCGTCGGTGAGCGCGCCCATGGACAGGCCGAGCGACTCCAGGCGGGCGACGACGGGCGCGGTGGCGACGGCGGCGGCGATCTCGTCCTGGATCTCGCTGTCCTGCAGGCCCAGGTGGCGCAGCGCGGGCAGGCGCTCACCGGACAGGATCGGGGCGAGGTCGGAGACCGCGGTGTCGCCGCCGTAGTTCTCCTCGCCGAGCCAGAGCTCCAGGTGTTCCAGGGCGGGCAGGTCGCTGGCGGCGATCGCGCGGGTCATCTCGCCGGGCAGCCCGCCGGTCTCGACGCGAAGGATGCGCAGGGCCTGGTGGCGCACGGGGCTCAGCCCCAGTCCGCTGCCGCCGCGGACCTCCAGCCGCGTCAGCCGGGGGTACGCCTCCAGCAGCGGGGTGATGTCGGACTGCCGGATCCAGGAGATCTCGGCCTCCTGCGACGTGATCGCCCCCAGGAACAGCGAGCGGAGCTCAGGGAGGCGGGAAGCGTTGTCGGCGAGCCTGCTGACGATGTGTGCGGAGTTCTTCGTGTAGCACTCCTCCCAGGCGCCGATGACGACCGCCTTCACCCGGCTGGTGTCGACGTGCTCGAAGAACCAGTCGAACCCCTCGTCCATGGTGTCGGGACCGTCGCCCCAGTCGTTCGCCTGGAACCGCCAGGCGGCGGCATCGGCGGCGGGCAGGTCGTCGTCGTCCGCGAGCACATGCACCACGGGCAGACCGGCGTAGGTGTCGTTATGGGGCTGCTGGTAGCCGAAGACGTGGTCGTATTCGATCATCGAAGGTTCCTCTGCTGGGGGTCCGGCGCGTCCTGTCCTACCAGAGCGGGGCGACATAAAAGGACTTGTCATGGACGACAGGACTTTCGCCGTTAGAGCAGAGACGACAGAGAGTGCGGACGCCTCGACAGCACCTGAAGAGGGTTCGCACTCTCCGCGTATCACCAGAAAGCGTTACGCGCTTTCAGCGGAGTCGCGTGTTCAGCGACATCCTGGGGCGTTGCGCTCGATGTCGCAGATGTCCCACGGGGGCGGCCCATCGGGGTATCTGTCGCCGCCACCTGACCCGCCGTCGGGGGTCCCGCCGTCGGAGGGCAGTTGCGGCGTACCACCACCGCCGCCACCACCGCCGCCACCACCGCCTCCGCCTCCGCCTCCGCCGGGGGTGCCGCCGCCGCCTCCGCCGCCGCCCTGCCCCTCGCACACATAGAAGTCGCAGTTCGGCGGCATGGCCGCGGCGGGACCGGCGCTGATCAGGGTCGCGGCGCCCACCGAGAAGAACATGGCCATGACCATGACGGCCTTGCGCTTTCTGTTCATTCGGTCATCTCCTTTCGTGAGTAAGACACACGAAAGGATCTCCGGCCGGCCTTGGAAGCAGGTTGTGGATCAATGAGAGCCTGACTGGACGCGACAGGTCCTAACCGTCGAGCGCCGTTCCGTACAACCGGTCCGCCTTCAAGCGGATGACCACCCGGCGCTCGGCGACCAACTGCTCCAGGAACGCGTCTCCGTCCTCGGGCCTCGCGTCCTCCGGGATCATCGCGAGCAGTTCCCGCCCCACCGCGTCGCCCGGAACCGTCGTGATCTCGGAGACCTCGGCCTCGCCGTCGGCGGCGGCGAACGACCACACGTCGCCGCCCTGCACGTGCAGTGCCGCACGCGGGTTGTGCCGCAGATGCCGGACCTTGATCCGGTCGGCCGTCGTCGAGAAGCGCACTATGCGGGCTTCGGGATCCCAGCTGTAGAGCATGGTCGTCAGATGGGGGTGGCCACTGCGCTTGACGGTGGCGAGCGTGCCGAACCGCTGCTTGCCGAGCAGGTCGGAGAGGGCTTCGTCAGAGAGGGGCCGAGGCGCCGGTCCTTGGGTCATGACCTGATCAACGTCCGCGGCATGCCGGGAATTTCCCTCTTGTCCGTACTGTGCGGCACACAGTATCGTGTGAGACGTGATAGAGGATGACGTACTGGCCACGCACCGCCAGGAGATCCGGCGGGGCACCATCGTGCTGGCCTGCCTGCTGATCCTGCGCCGCCCCGGCTACGGCTACGCGCTGCTGGAGACGCTGGAGAGCTGCGGGTTCGCGGTCGACGCCAACACGCTCTACCCGCTGCTGCGCCGGCTGGAGAAGCAGGGACTGCTGACCGCCGAGTGGAACACCGACGAGTCGCGCCCGCGCAAGTACTACGTGACCAGCCCCGACGGGGCCGAGCTGGCCGACATCCTGTCCCGCGACTGGGACGAGCTGCACACCGCCTTCACCAAGCTCAGGGACGACGAATGACCACGCTCACCGACCGCTACGTCGCCGAGGCGCTGCGCGGCATCCCCGAAGGGCAGCGCCGCGACATCGAGCTGGAGCTGCGCTCCTCGATCGCGGACGCCGTCGAGGTGCGGCTCCGGACGGGCGAGGACGAGTCGCGGGCCGAGGTGGAGGCGCTCGCCGCGCTCGGCGACCCGGCCCGGCTGGCCGCCGAGTACGCGGGCCGGCCGCTCCACCTGATCGGGCCCGCGCTCTACCTGAGCTACACGCGCCTGCTGAAGACGCTGCTGACGACCGCCGTCCCGCTGGTGTTCCTGGGTGCGAGCGTGGTGGGGTTCGCGCGGGGCGGGCCCGCCGGGCGGGCGCTGTGGGAGGCGACCGGGACCGCGCTGACGGTGGCGATGCACGTCGCGTTCTGGGTGACCCTGGTGTTCGCGGCCGTCCAGCGGGCGCCGTCGATGCGCGACAGACGGCCGGCCCGGTGGGATCCGGCCACACTGCCCGAGCTGCCCGCGCGGCGGATCGACCGCACGTCGCTGATCGGCGGCACCTCGGTCGCGACGGTCCTGATCTGCCTGCTGGTGCTGGTCCAGCTCTACGGGCCGGTCCCGGTGATCTCGCCGGGGCTGTGGGAGTCCGGCTGGCTGTACCTGGCGGTGGTGTTCGCCGCCGTACGGATCGGCTTCGACCTGGTCGGCTACTACGTGGGCTGGGGCGTCCCCCAGGCGGTGGCGCACGCGGTGATGGGACTGGCGTTCGTCGTGCTCGGCGTGTGGGTGACGGCGGGCGGGGCGCTGCTGAACGACGCGTTCCTGGAGGCCATGGGCTGGCCCGAGGGCGTGGTGACGTGGGTGGTCGTGATCGTCGTGGTCCTCATGGCGGTCAACGACTCGATCAACGGGTTCGTCCGGGCACGGAGGAGGAAGGCATGAAGGCGATCGTGCAGCGGGCGTACGGCCCGCCCGAGATCTTAAGGATCGGAGAGGTGGACCGGCCGGCGCCCGGTGACGGCGAGGTGCTGGTACGGGTGCGCGCCTCGTCGGTCAACTTCGGCGACCTGGTCACCACCAGGGGCGTGCCGTACGCGGCCCGGCTGGTGCTGGGCCCGCGCCGGCCCCGGCATCGGGTGCCCGGCCACGACCTGGCCGGCGTGGTGGAGGCGGTGGGGCCCGGCGTGACGCGGTTCGGGCCGGGTGACGCGGTGTACGGCGAGGTCGTGGCCGGGGCCTACGCCGAGTACGCGCGGGTGCCGGAGAAGTTCCTGGCGGCCATGCCCGGCGGGCTGAGCTTCGAGGAGGCGGCCGCGGTCCCCGTCGCGGGCAACACCGCGCTGAAGAGCCTGCGCGACGCGGGCAGGCTGCGGGCCGGGCAGTCGGTCCTGGTCAACGGCGCGTCCGGGGGCGTCGGCACGTTCTCGGTGCAGGTCGCCAAGGCGCTGGGCGCCGAGGTCACCGGGGTGTGCCGGACGAGGAACGTCGAGCTGGTCCGGTCGCTGGGAGCGGACGAGGTGATCGACTACACCCGTGCCGACTTCGCTCAGGCGGGGCGGCGCTTCGACGTGATCCTCGACCTGGTCGGCAACCGGTCGCTGCGGGAGCTGGCTCGCCTGCTGAACCCGGGCGGCGTGCTCGTGCTCTCCTCCGGAGGCGGCGGCACGTGGCTCGGCCCCATGGGCCGCATCCTCCGGGCCGTCGTGATGTCGCCGTTCGGCGACCGTACGCTCCGGTCGTCCGTCGTCGGCCGGAGCGCCGGCAACCTTGCCACGCTGAAGGAGCTCATCGAGTCCGGCGCCGTCCGCCCGCACGTCGAGTGCGCGTACCCGCTGGGCGAGGTCCCCGACGCCCTGCGTCACTTCGAGGAACGGCACGCCCGATCGAAGATCGCCATCACCGTGTGACGCGGGCGGCCGGGAAGCCAGGGTAGCCCGGGCTTCCCGGCCGTCTCGTCATGCCAGGGCCTCGGTGAGGGGGACGGCCGGGTCGGCCAGCTTGGCCCGGTCGGCCGGGGCCGCGGCGCGGATCAGGGTCTTGATGTCGTCGGTGACGTCCCAGACGTTGACGTTCATGCCGGCCACGACCCTGCCTTCCGCCAGCCAGAACGCGATGTACTCGCGGGAGTCCAGGTCACCGCGGATCACCACGTCGTCGGCCTCGCCGGGGCGGACGTAGCCGGTGTACTCCATGCCCAGGTCGTACTGGTCGGTGTAGAAGTAGGGCAGCCGGTCGTAGGAGGCCTCCCTGTCCAGCATCGCGGCGGCGGCGACGGCCGGCTGGTTGAGCGCGTTGGCCCAGTGTTCGACCCGGATGTGGGTGCCGAGCAGCGGATGATAGGCGCGGGCCACGTCGCCGGCGGCGAAGACGTCGGGGTCGGAGGTGCGCAGCGAGGCGTCGACCACCACGCCGTCGTCGACCTTGAGCCCGGCCGCGACGGCGAGCCGGGTGTCGGGCTCGACGCCGATGCCGGCGATGACGGCGTCGGCCTCGACGCGGGTGCCGTCGGCCAGCCGGACGCCTCCCGCGATCTCCTCCACCTTGACGCCGAGCCGCAGGTCGACGCCGTGGTCGCGGTGGAGGTCGGCGAAGGCGGCGCCGAGCCGCGGGCCGAGGACGCGCAGCAGCGGCGCGCCGTCGGACTCCAGCAGGGTCACCTCCACGCCGGCGGCGCGGGCGGCGGCGGCCACCTCCAGGCCGATCCAGCCGGCTCCGATGATCACCACCCGGGAGGCGCGGGCCAGGACGTCGCGGATGCGCTCGCTGTCGTCGACCGACCGCAGGTAGAGGGCGTCGCCCGGGAGGCGGCGCGGGGTGGCGCCGGTGGCCAGCAGGAGTTTGGCGTAGTCGAGCCGCGCGCCGTCGGACAGGGTGACCTGGTGGGCGGCGCGGTCGACGGCGGTGACCGAGGTGCCGGTCAGCACCTCCACCTGCTGTTCGGCGTACCAGGCCGCGTCGTGGACGAAGATCTTGTCGCGCTCGGACTTGCCCTGGAGGTAGGACTTCGAGAGCGGGGGACGTTCGTACGGCAGGTGCGGCTCCGCCCCCGCCAGGACCAGGCGGCCGTCGTAGCCCTGCTCGCGCAGCGCCTCCGCGGCCTTGGCGGCGGCCAGGCCGCCGCCGGCGATCACGTAGGTCATCGGTCAGGCTCCTCTCAGTTCGACGCAGCAGGCGCCCGGCCGCGGGGCCAGCACGGCCTCGGCGGTGGACGCGTCCAGCCCTTCGAGGAACCCGGCCAGGAACGCGTGGTTGATCGCGCACACCAGATCGGGGTCCTTGGCGGCCAGCGGGTGGAAGGGGCAGTTGAGCAGCCGCAGCAGGGTCGGGCCCTCTCGTACGGGCTCGAACCCGTGGCGTTCGAGCACCTGCCCGGCGCACGTCAGCGCGCGCTCGGCGCCCAGCCTGCCCGGCTTGGCCCGGTCGCGCTCGGCCGCGCCCAGCTCGCGCCCGCGCGCTGCGGCGGCGCGGAGCGCGGCCTCGCGGCCCGTCTCCTCCGGACCCTGGACGCGCAGGCCCTCCAGGAGGATGCCGGCCAGCAGCTCGTGCTCGCGCGGCGGGATGCTGACCCGCACGTCGAGGCCGGTGGGCTGGTAGACCTTGGGCGCCCGGCCGACCGGGCGCGGCTCCCCCGGACGTCCGTAGCCGGCCGAGAGCAGCCCGACCGCGACCAGCTTGTCGAGGTGGAAGGCGGCGAGCTTGCGCGAGATGCCGACGCTCTCGGCGGCCTCGTCTCGGGTGACGGGCCGGTCGGCGCGCCTGATGAAGTCGTACATGCGCCGCCGCAGGTCGTCGCTGAGCACCGCGACGGCCGCACGGGCCTGCTCCGACATCGTCACGCCGTCAGGTTAACACCCAAGACCGCTGGCGAAACGGGTCACTATTGACCAAATATAGGGATATGACTAACACTTGTTGGTGAAAATAGGAGGTGGTCCCTTGATGGACCTGGCCGAGGCCGAGCACGCGGCCGAGCGGTTCCTGGCGGCGCTGGGCGTCGACACCGAAGAGGAGAGCCTGCGCGAGACCCCGCGCCGGATGGCGCACGCGTACGCCGAGATGCTGAGCCCGCGCCCGTTCGAACTGACCACCTTCCCCAACGACGAGGGCTACGACGAGCTCGTCCTGGTACGGTCCATCCCCCTGCGGTCGATCTGCGAGCACCACCTGCTGCCCTTCACCGGGCTCGCGCACGTCGGCTATCTGCCGGGCAAGCGCATCGTGGGGCTGTCGAAGCTGGCCAGGGTCGTGGAGCACTTCGCCTGCCGCCCGCAGGTGCAGGAACGGCTGACCCGCCAGGTGGCCGGATGGCTGCACGACCAGCTCGACCCCGAGGGGGTCGGCGTCGTCATCGAGGCCGACCACACGTGCATGACGCTGCGCGGCGTGCAGGCTCCCGGATCGCGCACCCTCACCTCCACGCTGCTCGGTACGCTGCGTGACGACGCCCGCGCCCGGGCCGAGTTCTTCGCTCTCACGGGACTGCCGAAATGATCGAGATCTGGATCAACCCCGACTGCTCGAAGTGCCGCGCCGCCCTGTCGATCCTGGACGCCGAGCAGGCCGGCTACACCGTCCGCCGCTACCTGGACGACCCGCCGACCGAGCAGGAGCTCCGCGACGTGCTGGCCAGGCTCGGGCTGGAGCCGTGGGACATCACCCGCCACGGCGAGCCGGTCGCCGCCGAGCTGGGCCTGGAGGCCTGGCCGCGCACCCCGGAGAGCCGCGACCGCTGGATCGGCGCGCTGGCGGGTCACCCGATCCTGATCCAGCGCCCGATCATCACCGCCGCCGACGGCGCCGCCGTGGTCGCCCGCACCGAGGAGGCGGTCCGGTCAGCCCTCTGACGGGCCGGTGACGCGCCGCTCCCCCTTGGTGGTGATCACGTACACCTGCCAGTTGTAGTAGACGTAGTAGTTCAGGGGATCCCGCTTGATCTGGCGGGCGTGCGACTGGATGGCGTTCACGTACCGCTGGGAGGGGTTGTAGGCGTGCAGCGCACGCCCGTAGTCGCGGGGCGCGCCGGTGGCGCGCAGGTAGTTGGCGGCGGCCATGACCGCGTCGCGGTGGTCCTGGACGTCGCCGCCCATCCCGTACGCCTTCCAGGTGGCGGGCATGAACTGCATCGGCCCCTGCGCGCCGACGTGGCTGGCCGACCTGACCCGGCCGAACTTCGTCTCGGCGAACATGACCGCCGCCAGCACCTCCCACTCCACGCCGAAGCGGCGCTCGGCCTGCTTGAAGTAGCGGAGCAGCTCGGCGGCGGGGCGGGCGTCGCGGGTCCTGATGACCGACGTGCTCTTGACGGGATGGGCGAGGGCCAGCAGCTCGCGGATGGCCCGGGTGTCGTCCCTGGCTCCGGCGGCCAGCCGCTCGGGCAGGCGGGCGAACGCCTTCTCGGCGATCTCCGGGTTGCGCGCGGCGAACCGGTGGATGCGCTGGTGGTGGAGGGCGAGGAGCTCGACGTCCTCGGGCGGCTCCCGCTTCTTGTCCCAGCCGTCGACGGCCTCGGCGAGGGCCTCGGTGGTCTTCTCCAGCGCCGCGGCCAGCTTCGCCGGATCCTTCGGGATGCGTTCGTCCGGATCGGGCAGGTCAGGGCTGGGTTCCGGGGCGGGGGACGCGGTGGTGGGCGCGGTGGTGGGCGCGGGGACCGACGGCGGGGCGGCGCTCTCCTGGGCGGCGCAGCCCGCGGCGGCCGTGAGCACCGCCGCCGCCGTCACGACGCGGAAGCTTCGCATGGGCGGCCAATCTACCCGGTGTGTGAAGGTCCGTTCCGGTGGTACGCCAAGGGTGACGGCCACTTACAGCAGGGAGCACATCATGACCGAACTGCTCAACCGTGACGAGATCGACACCGCGCTGGTCGCGCTGGAAGGCTGGCACAGCGAGGGGAACGCTTTGGTCAAGGACGTCCCGATCACGCCCGACAGTTTCGGCTGGCTGAGCGAGGCGGTGCTGAACGAGGCGGAGGAGATGAACCACCACCCGGACATCGACCGCACCGACAGCGGCGTCCGCTTCCGCCTCTGGACGCACAGCGCGGGCGGCGTCACGCCCAAGGACGTGGAACTGGCGGCCCGCATCGACCAGGTGCTGAGCGGCGCCACACGCGACAAGGGCTGAGGTCCTGTCCCGATTTCGGTAGCTTACGTAGTTCTGAACCACCGGAATCGCGACAGAAGGGACCCGGCACGTGGTCGACGACCCCGGTTTGAGGGCGCTCAGCGAGGCCGCGCGCCTCTCCCCGGACAACCTCCCACTGCGCCGGCACCTGGCCGAGCAGCTGCTGGGCAAGGGATATCTCGCCGACGCGGAGGCCGAGTTCCGTGCCGCGCTCGTGCTCGCCCCTAAGGACCCGGACATCGTGGCCGGGCTGGCCGAGGCGTTCGTCCGGCAGAGCTCGTACGGAGAGGCGCTGTCGGCGCTGGAGCCGCTGCTGGCCGAGGGCGGGTACCCGCCGAAGGTGGGCGTGCTGGCGGCCCGCGCCCTGCTGGGTGAGGGCGACGTGCACAAGGCGGCCTACCGCTACCACGAGGCGGTCTCGCGTGACCCGTCCGTCGCGGACGCCGACCTGGCGGGCCGCCTGGTGGCCCCGCCACCGGTGGTCGCGGAACCCGCCGGGCCGCCCGCGGGAAACCCGCCCGCCCCGTCCGCGTACATGGCGCCCTCGTCCGTCACCCACGAGCGCTCGACCGCGGAGGTCGAGCGGTCCGGCTTCAGCTTCGCCGACGTCGCCGGGATGGACGAGGTCAAGGAGGCGCTCCGGGTCAAGCTGCTGCTCCCGATGCAGCAGCCGGAGCTGTTCGCCGCGTTCGGCAAGCGCGCCGGCGGCGGTGTCCTGCTGTACGGGCCGCCGGGAGCCGGCAAGACGCACCTGGCCAGGGCCGCAGCCGGGGAGCTCGGCGCGGCGTTCGTGAGCGTCGGCCTGGCCGACATCCTCGACATGTACATCGGCTCCAGCGAGCGGAACCTGCGCGCCACGTTCGACCTGGCGCGCCGCCACCGGCCGTGCGTGCTGTTCTTCGACGAGGTGGACGCGCTGGCGGCGCGCCGCTCCGACATGCGCCAGACGCACAACCGGCAGCTCGTCAACCAGTTCCTGGCGGAGCTGGACGGCGTGGACCAGAACGCCAACGAGGGCGTGCTGGTGCTGGCCGCCACGAACGCGCCCTGGTACATCGACGTGGCGTTCCGCCGGCCGGGCCGGTTCGACCAGCTCGTCTTCGTACCGCCGCCGGACGCGGACGCGCGCGCGGCGATCCTGCGCATCCTGTGCCGCGACAAGCCGCTGGCGGAGGTCGACTTCGGCGCCGTGGCCAAGGTCACCGACCAGTTCGTCGGCGCCGACCTCAAGGGCGTGGTGGACCGGGCGGTCGAGGCCAAGCTGCAGGAGTCGATCCGCGCGGGCCGGCCGGTCCCGCTGTCGACCCGCGACCTGCTGGCCGCTGCCAAGACGGCCAGGCCCACGTCCGTGCGGGAGTGGATGGCGACCGCGCGCAACTACGTGATGCACGCCAACGAGTCGGGCGCCTGGGACGACCTCATGCCGTACATCCAGCGCAAATGGTGACGGTCCGCGACTCGCTGGAGCGGGCACGGCTGTTACTGCAGATGGGCCGCCCGGCGGACGCCGAGCGGGAGCTGCGCGGCGTCCTCACCGAGGAGCCCCAGCACGCCGGCGCGCACGCGCTGCTCGGCCTGGCGCTGGTCCAGCAGGACCGTACGGACGAGGCGCTGGAGGAGTCGCGCGAGGGGGTGCGGCTCGCGCCCGACCACTACGTTCCGCACTACCTCTCCGGCCAGGTGCACTTCCAGGCGGGGCTGGTCGACGAGGCGGTCCGCGCGGTCGTCGCCGGGCTGGCGCTCTCACCCGAGCACGCCCCGTCCTGGGAGCTGCTGGCGCGCGTCCATATGACCAGGCACGACTGGCCCCAGATGGCCGAGACCGCCGGCCGCGGCCTGGGGCTGGACCCGCAGCACGCCGAGCTGGCCAGTCTGCTGGCCATCGCCCTGGTCATGCTCGGTCAGAACGAGCGCGCCAGGGCCGTCGCCACCCAGGCGGTCGGCAACGACCCGGAGAGCGCGCTGGCGCACTGGGCCTACGGCCGCGCCGCGCTGGCCGCCGGCGACCCGAAGACGGCCGCCGAGTCCTTCCGCGAGGTGCTCCGCCTGGACCCGGGCTTCGACGCGGCCAGGGACCTCCTGGTGTACGCGCTGAAGCAGCGCAACCCCGTCTACCGCCTGCTGGCGAAGCTGCGGTTCCGGGTGAGCTGGCGGCTGCTGTTCCTGCTGCCCGCGCTGCCGCCGGTCATCGCGGTCTTCGTGATCAGCGCGCTGCTGCACTGGGCGGCGTGGGTGGCCGAGTCCTGGACCACCCTCCGGCTGGCCAGGGCCAAGGCCACCCGCCTGCTGTTCGAGGGGGCGGCGGGCCGGGTGTCCCTGCTGTGCCTGGCCCTGCCTGTGGCCGGCGCGGTCATGCTCGGCCTGGGCATCGGGCTCGGCCTGGACGTCCTCGGCACCGCCGGCGTGGCGACCATGGCCCTGGTCACCCCGGTCCAGGAGGCCGTCCACACCGGTTCGGCGGCCGGCCGGCGCATCCTGGCCGTCTGGGCGGGGGCGCTCGCGGTGACGATCGCCGTCGCGGTCGCCACCTCCGCCTTCGCCCCCGCCATCCTGTCCCTGTACGCCGCCCTGGCCACGATCTGGATCGCGGCCGGCGTACGGAAGATCTTCCGCCCCCGCCAGGCGGTCTAGCGGGACAGGCGGCTCGGCCACCACATGCGGCGGCCGATGTCCAGCGACAGCGCGGGCACCAGCAGCGAGCGCACGATCAGGGCGTCCAGCAGGACGCCGAACGCCACCAGGAAGGCGAGCTGGATCAGGAACAGCAGCGGCAGCACGGCGAGCGCCGCGAACGTCGCCGCCAGCACCACGCCGGCCGAGGTGATGACGCCACCGGTGAGCGTGAGGGCGCGCAGGGTGCCCTCGCGCTCGCCGTGCCGGATCGTCTCCTCCCTGGCCCGGGTCATCAGGAAGATGTTGTAGTCGATGCCCAGCGCCACCAGGAAGACGAACGCGAACAGCGGCACCGCCGGATCGGCGCCCGGCAGGTCGAGCACGTGGTTGAAGATCAGCGCGCCGACGCCCAGGGCGGTGGCGAAGGACAGCACCGTGGTCGCGATGAGCACCAGCGGGGCCACCAGCGAGCGCAGCAGCGCGATCAGGACCAGCAGCACGACGAGCAGCACGAGCGGGATCACCACCCGCAGGTCGCGCGCCGAGGTGTCGAGCGTGTCCAGGGTTACCGCCGCCGTGCCGCCGACCTGCGCGTCCGCTCCCGGCACCGCGTGCACGGCGGCCCGCAGGTCGCGGACGACCTCGACGGCGGCGGTCGACTCGGCGGGCTCGCCGAGCGTGGCGTGCAGCAGCGTCCGCCCGTCCACGACCTTGTCCACCCGGGTGACCTCGGTGACGCCCGCCACCCCTTCTGCGGCGGCCTTGACCTGATCCGCCTGGTCGGCCGAGGTGAGGATGGTGGCGGGCGTGGCCGAGCCGGCGGAGCCGAAGCCGCGCTCCAGCGTCCGCTGCCCGGCGACGGACTCGACCTCGGTGCGGAACACGTCCAGCTGCGAGGTGCCCTCGGCCTTGAACTGCGGCACGAACGCCGCCGCCGCGGCCAGCGCCACCACCGTGATGACCCAGTACGCGCGCGGCCGCCGTTCCACGGACCTGGCCACGCGGCCCCACAGCCGGTGACGGCGCACGATGGCGGCGGTCGAGTCGGCGTCGGCCTCCTGGGCGCCGGTACGCGGCAGCAGCGGCCAGAACGCGGCCCGGCCGAGCAGCAGGAGCACCGCGGGCAGGAACGTGAGCGCGGAGACGAGGGCGGCGGCGATGCCGAGCGCGGCCACCGGGCCCAGCCCGCGGTTCGAGGCCAGGTCGCTGGCCAGCAGGCAGAGCACGCCGAGGATGACGGTGCCGCCGGAGGCGACGATGGGCTCGACGGTGCCGCGCACCGCCACCCTGATGGCGTCGATCGGCCGTTCCTTCTCGTACAGCGCCTCCCGGTAGCGCGCGACCAGCAGCAGGGCGTAGTCCGTGCACGCGCCCACGACCAGGATGAACAGGATGCCCTGGCTCTGCCCGTTCAGCTCGATCCAGCCCGCGTCGGCCATCAGGTAGACGACGAAGGCGGCCAGCACGAGCGCGAGCATGGCGGAGACGATGACCACGAGCGGCAGCAGCGGCGACCGGTAGACGGCGATGAGGATGACCAGCACCGCGCCGAGCGCCACGAGCAACAGCGTGCCGTCGATGCCGCCGAACGCCGCGCCGAGGTCGGCGCCCAGCGCCGCGGGCCCGGCGACCTGCACGGTCGTGCCCTGGGCCGCGCTGTCACCGAGCAGGGCGCGCAGCTCGTCGACGGCGACGTCGGCCTCGACCTGGTCGCTGATCGGCACGACGAGCTGGGCGACGCTCGGGTCCTCGGTCCCCGGGATGGGCCCGGCGACCTTGCCCTGGATCCAGGGCTCGGCGGAGATCCGTTGCGCGTCCTGGGCGATCTCGGCCAGCCGTTCCCGGGAGAGCGGCTGGTCGGCCGAGTAGACGACGAAGGCGGGCACCGCGTCGCTCTCCTCGAAGGCCTCGCGCGCCTCCTGGACCTGCGTGGACTCGGCGCCGATGGGCAGGAAGGCAGACTGGTCGTTGGTCTGCACCTCGGTCAGCTTGCCCATGAACATGCCGAGCGGGCCGGCTCCGAACAGCCAGACCACGGCGATCAGCACGGCCGCGCCGTACCAGGCTCGGTGCCGCCGCGGCCGGGCATGACGGCGCTCCGTACCGGTCCGCGTGCGGGTGTCGTGAACGGACATCCTGCGCCTTCCCTCGATAATCAAGTTACTTGAAAATCAAGATACATGACGCGCGAACGGGCCCCCACACCGCCCCCCTGAGCTGCCCCTACAATGACGGGCGACACCGCGCCGGCCGGTAGGGAGAAAGATGGACACCTCGCGCTCCGGATCCCGCGAGCGCCTCTATCTCGACATCCAGCAGGACGGGCAGCGCCTCGCGACCGGGCTCGTCCGGCTGCTCCACACCATGTCGCTGGGCCTCGACCTCAACCCCACCGACTTCCAGGCGTACGCGCTGCTCCGCATCCAGGGCCCCATGACCCCCGGCGAGATCGCCCAGTGGCTCAGGCTGGCCACCGGGTCGGTCACCGCGCTGATCGACCGGCTGGAGGCCCGCGGCCTCGTCGCCCGCGACCGCCACCCCGACGACCGGCGCAAGGTGATCGTCCGCCCCGCCACCGAGCCCGAGCCCGGCCCCGCCACCGGCGACCAGCTCGGCATCGCCCAGGCCATGCTCGCGATGCACGAGCGCTACTCGGAGGCCGAACTGGAGGTCATCGCCGACTGGCTGCACCGCGTCACCCAGACGCTGAACGAGCTGGCCTCCCGCCGTTGACCTAGGACGGAGCTCCGGCCAGGCGCCGCGTGACGTACTGGGCGAACAGGCCATGAGCCACCACGACGGCGCCGAACCCGACCACCACCATCGCGATGTACGTCATGCGCCCGTCGGGCGCGAGAATGACCGCGGCGCCGTCGGCGAACCCGGTGGACGCCACCCCGAACCCGGTCACGGCCGCGGTCACCCACCGCCCCGCCACCCGCACCACCCTCGGCGCGGCACCGGTCACCGCCGCCGGCACGGCGAGCACCGTGAACGCGATGAAGACGCCCACCGTCCCCATCAGGCTGAACTGGCTCTGCTCGGCCGCCGCGATCGCGATCAGGCTCATCAGCAGCCGCGCCGCACCCCCGACCACGATCCCCGCCACGACCGCTCCCCCGGCAGCCGCCGCCATCAGCCGGACCACGCGCCGGCCAGTCATCCCCGACATACACCCCTCCAGTTGCTCAAAGAGGGTTGTAGCGACGCAAATCCCCTCCCGGCAATGCCGGAATTGCAATGCAATGATGCTGTTATTGATGATTTGTCGGGAAAAGCCTGACAGGTGCTGGTCGGAGAGGGGCTTCGAGGCGGTTTGACATGATCCCCTCGCGAGCGATAAACGCGTCGGTGGTGTCGTCAAAAACCTCCGTGCCCGCCTTATCCGCCCTGGCGATCCTCATGCCGCTGGCCCCCGCGGTCATCGTGCCCAAGACCGCGAACGTCGTCGCCGGCGCGGTCATCACCGTCCTGCTGGTGGCTCCCGTGGTGGCGCTGCGCCGTAAACGTTGGGCGTCGCGCACCGGCGCCGCGCTGCTGACGCTGCTCGCCGTGGCCGCCGCCGTGCCGCCGGTCTCCGGGCTCGGCAGGCCGACCTCGGAGGAGATCCAGCACTACGTCGCGGTCCAGGTCGCTCTCGGCAGACCGGTCGACCTCCATGGCGGGGCTCTGGGGTCCCTCCCCTGGGACGACATCGATCTGCTGCTGCTCGCCGTCGCCTGCCTTGCCACGGCGGCACTCGTGCTGACGCTCGGCCGAGCCGTCCATCAGGAAGGACAGCGCGAGCTTCGTCCGCTGCGCTGGCGGTGGCCGCTGGTCATGTGGGGCGTGGCTCTGCTGCTGGTGAGCGTTCCTCAGACGGTGGTGGTCCTCGCCGCCGGTACGGCCGAGTACGGGATGATCGTCATGGACGGCTCCTGCTTCGGCGCCCTGGAGGAAATCCTGCTCTGGCCTGCCATGGCCATGGTGATCCTGCTCCCGCAGCCGCTGGTGGTCGCGCTGGGCTTCGCCCTCTGGGCGCTGCTGGCCCGCACCGGTCACCGGCTTTTGGGCCGGGCTGTGGGCTGGTTGACGCTGGCGCCCCTGCTGGCCGCCGACCTGATGATGACCTGGATGCCTCTGCTCGGATGTACCCGGTCAACGGACCCGGCCGATCCGATCACGTTCGCGTGGGCGCTGTTCACGCTCCTTCCCGTCGTGCTCATCGTGCTGGCGGTACGGGTGCGCCGGGTGGCATGACTACTGATAAGTGTTGATTCAGCAGCACTTCTCAGTTACTGATCAAATTTCAGAGGGTGTCATGCTGGTCGGGGACGCGGTCCTGGGGCTGCGCAGTCCAGGCGGGAGGCTCGTCTACGCCGAGTGATTCGTCGCGCTCGGCGTCGGTGCTCGAAGGCTGGACGATGCCGCGCGAGTGGTGGACCGGGGCGTAGATCGCGTAGAGGCGCAGTGGCTCGTCACCGGTGTTGATCACGTCGTGCCAGGTGCCGGCCGGGACCTGGATCGACCATCCGTCGGAGACCTGCTGCTCGAAGTCCAGCCGATCCTTGGCCTGGCCCATGACGCAGGTGCCTTGCCCCGCGTCCAGACGAAGGAACTGGTCGGTCTCCGGGTGTACTTCGAGGCCGATCGACTTACCGACCGGGATGGACATCAGGGTGACCTGCAGATACTTCCCGGTCCATGCGGTGGTTCGGTAGTTCTCGTTCTGCCGCGTAGCCGCTTCGATATCGAAGGCGTTCGGCCGGGGCCCGTTGTCGCTGATGTGCATCGTCTCTCTCCGTCGGTGCTGACTGCCCCTGAGGCGCGGGTAAGTCCCAGGTGCGGATACCGAAGATGGTTGCCGCTAAACCTGCCGGTCGCTGATCGTTGACGCGGCGGCGTCGTCCTCCGGCAGCCTCATGCCGGGCACGGGGAGGAGGCGATGTCGATGCCGCCCAAGTCGGCGACCACGAACTGATCCCCGTCAGTTCTCCAGTACAGAAGTGGCCCGTCCGGGGCCCATACGCCGGTCTTGATCTCCGTCCAGGGCATCTCCTCATGCATAGAGCTGTGGGTCCCGAGGAGGGCGGCGGCCCGTGCAGCGGTCGAAACCCTGGGCGACGTGTCCGAGTGTCGACGCCCCCAACTCCTAGGAATCGAGTCGTCTCCCTCGACCGTGGGAACCCTGAGGAGGGCGAGTCGGTCACGAATCGGTGGCCTCTGCATGAGCGCGTCTCCCGGCACAGTGGTGCGATCGGAACCGTCCACCCGCAACACCGTCGCCCGTGTGGTCTGCCACGGCTCCTGCCAACCGTCCCCCCCACGCACCACAGGGTTCCTGAGCTGCGTCGTTTTCGGCATCTGGTCAAGCGCCTGGGCGCCGGTGGAGCCTCTGAGGAGCCGAGTGGTCCTACCGGGCCAATACACCACCCGAGTACGGCAGAGAAGCCGGTCGTATCGCTTTCCCCGTCGCCGGAGCCCACGAACAGCGTGCTGGCCTCCGCCGTGCCGAGTACGAAACCTACGCCAGTGAAGAGCGTGAAGCATGAACGGGCAGACGAATCGGGCATGATCCGTAACCGTAGGCAGCACGTGGTTCGGATCGAACCGCGTAGGAAGCCTTCCGCAACTGCGGGCCACAATAGAGCGACCGGGAGCAAGGGCGCACATCGCGGTATCCGGAAGACTCAGGTTCCTCTGATCATCGCGAGGTGCGACGAGTTGTTCCCGCCTTCCCGCCCAGCGTTCCGCCTGCGTAACCGGGTATGCCACCAGATCTACGGTCGATAGTCAGCACCATCACTCACCGAAGCCGTCGATCCAATCTTCGATGTACTTCGCCGCTTCCTCGGCGAGAACCACGGCCTCTTTGGGGCCGGCACGAGAGAGTCGACGAGCTTCTCAGGATCTACAGGCTGGCCGGGACTCACGAGATAGTAGGACAGGCCGGTGCTCATCTGGCGGGCCATTGAGGAGACGAACGCGTTCCGGCGGAATCTGTTGCACAGCAAGAGCAGGCCTTGGCGCTCCAGTTCGTGCCTCAATTCCATCAGCGTGTCCTCAAAGTCCACTTGCGAGCGGAACACCATGGGCGCAGCGTTCTGCCGGTCGAAGCGGAGTCCGCAAATATCGTCGTCTTCGATGTCCCGGAGGGTCACGACGCATGGCACGCGTGACTCATCTGCGAGATTCACTGCTTCAAGCCGGTACATGCTCACCTCGGTTCATAGTTCGAGGTATCCATGTGTCCGGTTGATCGAATCGGCCTAACCGCCAAGCGCTCCTGATCTGGCCAGGCTCGATCCGCTTGAACGCAACTTCCTGCTCAGGAAACAGACACTTGACAACCGTCCTTATGTTCGATCGCGAACCCTCGCGCCACTTTCTTGCTTTCGGAAGCTGCAATCAAACCATTTCCGCCGGTCATGTGTTCTTCGAGGCCCATCTCAGGATTGTGGGCGGTCATGCCGTTCTCGAATATCCTCTCCGCTCACCGGCCGTCGCCCCGGAACAGCGGGGGCGCTCCTTGGTCTGCACGTCCAGGAGTCCCACTGTCGAGCGATGACGTCTTCCCTTGAGGGCGTACCCTCGTGCTCTCCGCGGCCTTCGGCGTTGCGGCCTCCACTCTGACTGACAACGGCATGGTGTTCACCGCCCGCTTGGCCCGCGGCCGCAACGCCTTCGAACACGAACTGCGTGGCGGCCCGGACGTCGTTCTATCGAGGCCGTGACGTGCGTCCGCCTTACCCACAGTCACGTCAGGGTGAACTCGTCTGTACAGTCACGGGCGAGCCGGTGACATGAGGAACCCTCCCATGTCCTCCAGCCCAAGCATGAAGGGCCTTTCATTGGAGGTCGGCCATGAACCGGTGACTTGAAGGTATTCCGCCGCACATCGCGCAGCCAGACGGAAGAACCACCAGCGTGTACGCTCGTCCAGGTTACTGAACGTGCAGTACAGAAGCGCGGTGGCCAGCAGCGACAAAGGCAGCTGATTGATCCAGTCCTCACGGAAGTCGTCGCTGATCAGTTTGCCGTCGATGTCGCGGATTGAACGCATCAGCGGCGCGAAGAGTTCGTGGTGTCCCTCACCTCGTACGATTTGGTCAAACAATTCCTCTTGAGCGCGTGCGTCCAGGGGTATGCGTCCGGCGACAATGGAGAGCAGGAGCATAGCCGGGTCTCGGGTCAGTGGCGCGCTGATGTCGAAGGTAGTCAGGTCGACGAACCTGAACCGCTGCGGCAGGAGCTCCCCTTGCTGCATACGCTGCAGGAGGACATTGCCTGTATGCAGGTCGCCGTGTGTCAGCCCACGCAGGTGCTGAACGTTATACCGGGCGACGATGGTTCCCGCGGCCATGGCCAGGGGATTAGGTAGAAGCCGGGCGTTGCTCTCGTCCGCGAACATGATCCAGCGACGGTCCGGAGAGAGGAGTCCGTTCTCTTGTGCCCAGGTATACAGCTTGCCACTCGGCTCGAATTTCTGGCGCAGTTCACCGCGTAGATACTCGCCTGAGTCTATGTGAGAAAATGGATTAGGCCGCTCACTGAGGTGATCTCAGAGAAATAATTCAGGGCGATTGGGGATTTCTGGGACGCAGGCGGTGACGTATCGGGCCTTTCGGGAGGAGTCGTCGAAGGCCGGAGATGAGCGTGGAGCCTCCGGTAGATG
>NZ_BAABFD010000018.1:0-230966 GCF_039540635.1 Nonomuraea ferruginea
GGCTGCTGGAGGAGTTCGTGGTCTTCTGGCGCGAGCACGGCGAGGTGCTCATCCGTCAGGAGAACTACCACGAGGCCGCCTGCCAGATCATCCTCATGGCCTTCCTGCACCGCCTGGTCAACGGCGGAGGCTATCTCGATCGCGAGTACGCCGCCGGCACCAAACGCCTGGACGTACTCGTCCGCTGGCCCTACACCGGCCCCGGCGGCGAGCGGCTGATGCAGCGCGAAGCGATGGAGCTCAAGGTCTGGCGAGCTGGCAAGGACGACCCGCTGACCGAAGGGCTGGCCCAGCTCGACGGCTACCTGGACCGGCTCAGCCTCACCACCGGCGTCCTGGTGATCTTCGACCGGCGCCCCGAGGCCCCGCCGTGGAACCAACGAGGCGCCTTCGAGGAGGCGACCACCCCGTCCGGCCGCCAGGTCACCGTGCTGCGGGCCTAGGACGTGCTCCGCGATCACATCGCCGAGCCGGAGCGGCGCGTCGCCCGCGCACAGGCGGCCGAGGACCTGATCGAGCAGGCGCTCGACTGCCCGCTCCCGATCGACGAGTACCCGCGAGCGCATCGAGGCCTGGGTCCCTCCTGCCCGGTCAGTCGGGGCGGGGTGACGGGTCGGTGGTGACCGCCACCAGCAGCGGCCTGCTCAGCGCCCCGGCCCCGAGCACGCCCGCGAAGCCCAGCGCCACGCAGATCCCCAGCATGACCGCCCCGCTCAGGTTCGGGGCGCCCAGCATGAACGGCGTCGCGCAGAACACCCCGGCCGCGATCGTGCCGCCGCCCATCACGGTGAGCGGGATCAGCGTCTCGGCCCGCCGTGCCCGGTCCAGCACGGTCAGCGGGGTGCCGGCCAGCCGCAGCAGTCCGTACGTCTGACGCCGGTCGAGGACCGACGAGGCCGCGGTGATGCCCGCGCTGGCGATGGCCACCAGGAACGACACCGACAGCACCACCACCGTGCCCACCCGGACGTCGTCCAGCAACTGGAAGCCGAACCGCTGGTCGTCGGCCTCACTGGTCGGCGTCCGCCCGGGAACGAGCCCCGCCAGAGCGGTCCGCGCCCGATCGACGACCACCACCCCGACACCGCCCCCGTCACCGGCGACCGCGTCGCCCTTGCCCGCGTCACCGGCAGCCGCGTCACCTGCGGCCGGGGCGGCGTCGCCGGTCACCGTCACCGTGACGAGCTTCTCCGAGTGCTCGACCCGGGCGGCGAGCCCGGCGTCCCGCATCTGCTCGCGCGCCTGCTCGGCGACCACCGCCGGCCGCCCCTCCACCACGGCGAGCCGGAACTCCGCGTGGGACGCCCCGCTGGAGAACGCCCCCGGGCTGAGCATCCCGAGGAACCCGGCGACGAACCCGGTGAGCGCGACCCCGCTGACCGTCCGCCAGGCCGAGCGCGGATCGTCCACGAGCCTGCGCCCCGCCAGCAGCAGAGCGGGCGTCCGGGCGAAGGCGGCGGCGACGCGGCCGATGAGGCCGACCACCCACGGCCCGGCCAGGTTGAGCGAGAGCAGGGCCAGCGCGATCGCGACCGCGATGACCGTCACACTGGCCTCCAGGCCCAGCAGGGGGAAGGCTGCCAGCACCACCAGCAGCGCGAGCACCCGCAGCGCCCGCATGCCGGGCGGCGTCTGGCGCCTGGCCACGCCCAGCGGGCTGACCACCACCCGCCGCAGCCCGGCCACCGCCGACAGCCCGACCAGCAGCGGCACCGCGACGAGCGCGCCGGCCAGCACCAGCGGGTGCGGCCACAGGTCGGCGGCGAACCACGGCCCGCCGCCGATCTCGATCCGCGTCAGCAGCGGCACGGCCGCCGCGTACGCCGCGGTCCCGGCGACCGCGCCGGCGAACGCCACGATGACCGCCTCGGCCACCGTCATCCCGACGACCTGCCCGGGCGTCGCGCCGACCAGCCGCAGCGCGGCCAGCCGCTGGTCGCGCCTGGCGACCGTGAGCCGGGCCGCGGCCCCGCCGAACACCAGCAGCGGCACCACCATGAGCACGCTCGCGATCAGCGCCAGCACCTGGTACGCCTCCGCGTCCTCCGACACCCTGCCGGTGAAGTCCGCGACGGGGGTGGGCGGCCGGCCGGCGATCCAGTCGTCGCTGCGCTCGGCGGTCATGACGGGCGCGTCCGGCCGGTGCCCGACGACGGCCACCAGCTCACCGGGGTAGGCCAGCGCCTCCTCGCCGAGCACGCCGGTCACGGCGGGAAAGCGGGCCGCGAGCTGGTCGGCGGGCAGTTCGCGAGCCAGCTCGGCCAGCGCGGGCGACAGCCACGCCTCGCCCGGCGCGGGGAAGCGGTCCAGCCCCGGCGGCGGCGCGGGGGCCTTCCCGGGCAGCGCCGCCACGTCCACGACCGTCATCCGCTCGTCCCGTACGTAGTCGAACCGGGCGGCCTCCACGGCCGTCGCGCCGCTCCCCGCCGCCACCGGGTTGCGCCACGCGTCCCGGTCGCCCCTGGCCTGGAAGGCGAAGTTGGCCGTCACCGCGAACAGCAGCAGCGCCGTGGCCACCGCGACCGCCCCCAGCGTCAGCCAGGTGCCGAGCAGGCCGCGGCGACCGCCGCCCTTGAGCAGCCGCCACGTCAGATCGAGGTTCACGCCGGCACCCCGCCCGCCAGCAGCCTGCCGTCGCGGACCTCGACCGTGCGGTCGCACCAGGCCGCCACGTTCGGGTCGTGGGTGACCACGATCAGGGAGGCGTCGTTGTGCTTGGTGGCCTCCACCAGCAGCCGCATCGTCTCGTGGCCCGTGGCCTGGTCGAGCGCCCCCGTGGGCTCGTCCGCGAACACCACGGCCGGCCTGGTCACCAGCGCCCTGGCGATGGCCACCCGCTGCGCCTGACCGCCGGACAGCTCGCCCGGCCGCCTGCCCTCCATGCCGCCCAGCCCGAGCGGGCCGAACCACTGCCGGGCGGTCCGCACCGCGTCCTGGCGGGCGACGCCGCCGAGCATGAGCGGGAGCGCCACGTTCTCCTCGGCGGGCAGCTCCGGCAGGAGCTGGCCGAACTGGAACACGAACCCGAACCGGGTGCGGCGCAGCGCGCTGCGCTTCCGTTCGCCCAGGTCGTCGATGCGCTGACCGAGCAGGTGGACCTCGCCCGCGTCCGGTTTCATGATCCCGGCCAGGCAGTGCAGCAGCGTCGACTTGCCGGAGCCGCTCGGCCCCATGATCGCCACCGCCTCCGCGGCGCGCACCGCGATGTCCACCCCGCCCAGCGCCACCGTCTGCCCGAACCGTTTGGCGAGAGCCCGCCCCACAAGCACGTCGTTCATGGCTCCGAGCCTGCCGGGACGGACGGGGGCGGCGGATCGGCCATGCGTACGGTCCGCATCGGCCGTTCGGTTGACTCTAGAGTTTGGGCGTGACTATTCGGGTTCTCATCGCCGATGATCAGGAATTGGTACGCACCGGATTTCAGATGATTCTGGATGCGCAACCGGACATGGAGGTGGTGGCGGCCGTCGCCGACGGCGCCGACGCGGTTTCCGAGGCCAGGCGGCTGCGCCCGGACGTGTGCCTGCTCGACATCCGGATGCCCAGGCTCGACGGCCTGGAGGCGACCCGGGCGCTGGCGGGACCCGGCGTCGAGAACCCGATGCGGGTGGTCATCGTCACCACCTTCGACCTGGACGAGTACGTGTACGGGGCGCTGCGGGCGGGCGCCACCGGGTTCCTGCTCAAGGACAGCGGGCCGACGCTGCTGGTGGAGGCGGTCAAGGCGGCGGCCGGCGGCGAGTCGCTGGTGTCGCCGTCGGTGACGGTGCGGCTGCTGCGGCACCTGTCCGGGCCCCGCCGCTCCCCCGCGCCCCTGCCGGAACCGCTGACAGACCGCGAGCTGGACGTGGTGCGGCTGGTCGCCAGGGGACGCACCAACCAGGAGGTGGCGGCCGAGCTGTTCGTGTCGCTGTCGACGGTGAAGACGCACCTCGGGAGCATCTTCACCAAGCTGGGCACCAGGAACCGGGTGGAGATCGCCGCGTGGGCCTGGGAATCGGGTGTCGTGAGCTGATTAGCGGGTCAGCCTCCGGGATACAAGTGAATCAGAACCCACCGTATGGCCCGGGGGAGAACATCGTGCGCTTTGCCCAGGCACCGCCCACCAAAGCCGCTACCACGTCCGCCAGCAAGGTCGTCGGCAAGGCCGCCACCACCGTCTACGTGACACTCGCCGCGCAGGTACTCTCCCTGGGCGCTCTGGTGGTCTTCGAGCAGGTGCGCGGCAGACAGCTGGCCGCCGAGCTGGCCGAGTTCGGCGGGCGGCCGTCGGGCCCCGACGCCGACGCGCTGGCCGGCGCGGCGACGGTGTTCGCGGTGCTGCTGCTGATCGCCCTGGCCACCACGATCGCCGCCGCGGCCGCCCACACCACGTGGCTGGTGCGTGTCCGCCAGGCCGGCGCCCTGCCCGCGGCCCGGAGCACGGTCGCCGCCGCCTGGCTCATCCCGGGCGTCAACCTGGTAGCGCCGGCGGTGCTGGTGTACGAGACGTGGCGGGCGACCGGCCCGGCGGAGGAGAGCCGGCGCGGCCGGGTGGCCCTGGTGACGGGCTGGTGGCTGAGCTGGCTGGCGACGCTGGCGGTGTTCACCATCGTCCTCCCGCTCGACGCGCTCGACAGCCTCACCGGGCTGGGCTTCCTGGAGCTGGCGTGCCTGGCCCTGTCGGCCGCCCTCTGCGCCGCCACGGTCCGCCGCGTCACCCCGCAGCGCTCCCCCGCCGTCCGCCCCAGCGCCGGGTCCTCCGGCCGACCGGCCCCCGTCACCGCGGTCACCCGCCTGGGCCGGGCCTCCTGACGAGGATCAGGCCGCGGTGGGGCCGGAGCTGCCCGGGCTGGCGTGCCAGAGGCGGCGGGGCGGGTCGGTGACGGCCGGGCCCAGGTCGGCGTAGGGCGACAGGCGGAAGCCGTTGCCGTACTCGATGGCGCGGCCGCCCACCGGGCCCTGGTCGGCCGGGGGCCGGGCGAGCTCGGCGCGGACGGCGTCGAGGCCGCGGGCCCGCCACAGCGCGTCCAGGTCGGCCAGGTTCCAGCAGTCGAGGGCGCGGATCGAGACCGCGCGGGCGCCGGTGCGGCGGACCGCGCCGCGCACCAGCAGCAGCCACGACCCGAACACGGTGGCCGCGCACCGCCCCTGCACCGACTCGAAGAAGGTCAGGTCGACCGGCCCCGTCGAGTCGTCCAGGGTGGCGAAGATGATGCGCTGGCCGGAGCGGATCGCGGGCGTCTGGGTGGCCACCTTGACGCCGGCCACCAGCACCTCGGCCCCGTTGCGCGGGCCGAGCAGGTCCTTGGCGCGGGTCACGCCGAGCGCGTCCAGCAGCTCGTCGTGGAAGCTGACGACGTGCCGGCTGATGTCCATGCCGAGGATCTCCAGCTCGGCCTCGACCATCTCCGCGTCGGTCATCTCCGGCAGCTCGCCGGGGGTGACGTGCTCGGTGAAGCCGAGGGGCAGCTGGACGGCCGCCAGGTGGCGGCTCTCGGCGGGCGGCGCGGGCGCGTACCGCCTGCCGCGGCGCGGCCCCGCCCGCACGCCGATCGACGAGGCCCGCTCCAGCGCGCCGACCTGGGCGATCAGGTCGCGCCTGGTCAGCTCTCCGGGCCGCCACCGCTCGCCGTCGCCGGGCCGCAGCCCGTGCACCGCGTCCAGCCCGCCGACCTGCACGATCCGTTCCATCGTCGGCCGGGACGGGCGGGCCCGGTCCCAGAAGTCGGCGAGCGAGGTGTAGGGCCGGCCCGCCACCATGCGCTCCACCTCGGCCTCGCTGACCCCCTTGACGGCCGAGAACGGCACCCGCAGCGCGTACCCCTCGCCGATCTCCCCCGCCTCGAACGCGCGCCGGGGCCGGCCGGAGCCCTCCAGCCGGGCCGGGTCGACGCGGACCCGCACCCGCGGGCCGAGCCGTTCCACCCGCCAGTCCTTGGCCGACTTGTTGATGTCGAGCGGCAGGATCCGCACCCCGCACTGCCGCGCCTCGTCGATGATCACCCGTGCCGGGTACATGCCGGGGTCGTGGGTGAGCACCCCGGCGAAGAACGCGGCCGCGTGGTGCCGCTTGAGCCACGCCGACTGGTAGGTGGGCAGCGCGAACGCCGCCGCGTGCGCCTTGCAGAACCCGAACCCGCCGAACGCGTCCAGCACCTTCCAGGCCCGCTCCACCTCCTCGTCGCCGAACCCGTTGGCCCTGGCCAGCGGCACGAAGTGGTTGCGCACCCGGTCACGGCCCTCGGGCGTGCCGAGGGTGCGGCGGAGCATCTCGGCGAACGACAGGTCGCGGCCGGTCATCACCTGGATGATCTTCAGCACCTGCTCGTGGAAGACGACCACGCCGTGCGTCTCCTTCAGCGCCTCGCGCAGCCGCTCGTGCGGGTAGTACGGCTGCCGCCAGCCGTGCCTGGCCTCCAGGTACGGGGTCACCATGTCGGAGTTGACCGGCCCCGGCCTGAACAGGGAGATGTCGACGATCAGGTCGTGCATGGTGCGCGGCTCCAGCTTGGAGACCAGCTCGCGCTGGCCGGGCGACTCGATCTGGAAGCAGCCGAGTGTCCGGCCGGCCCGGATCATGTCGTACGTCTCCTGGTCGTCGTGCGGGACGTACCGTACGTCCGGATCGTCGCCGCTCTGGGCGTCGAGCTCGACCGTGACGCCGTCGACCCGCTTGATCTCGCCGAGCGCGTACGCGAGCGCGGACTGCATCCGCACCCCGAGCACGTCCAGCTTGAGCAGCCCGGCCTCCTCCACGTCGTCCTTGTCGAACTGCGACATGGGGAACTCCAGCAGGCTGCGCTCGACCGGGGTGAGGTCGCGCATCCCGGAGTTGCCGACCAGCACCCCGCACGGGTGCAGCGCGATGTGCCTGGGCAGCCCGTCGAGCTTCTCCGCCAGCCGGAACACCCGCTCCAGACCGGCGTCGCCGAGCCGGCTCTCGCGCAGCTCGGGCAGGTCGCGCAGGGACGCGGTGATCTGCATGGCACGGATGTGCGGGAACGCCTTGGCAATGGCGTCGATCTCGTGCGGCGGCAGCCCCATCGCGCCCGCCACGTCGCGGATGGCGCTGCGCGCCCGGTAGGTCTCCATCATGGACACGCACGCCACCCGCGACTCCCCGTACCGGTCGAAGATCGCCCTGTAGCAGTCGAGGCGGCGCGCGGACTCCACGTCCACGTCGATGTCGGGCAGCCCGATCCGGCCCTCCGACAGGAACCGCTCCATGAGCAGGCCGTGGTCGATCGGGTTCACCTCGCCGATGCCGATGAGGTAGTTGACCAGGCTGCCCGCGCCGGACCCGCGGATGGCGCAGCGCACCCCCATCCCGCGGATCATGTCGGTGATGCCGGACACCGCGACGAAGTAGCCCGACAGCCGCTTGCGCTCGATGACGTCGAGCTCGGCGGCCGCCCGTTCCCTGGCCTCGCGGGAACGGCGCAGGCCGCGCTCGGCCAGGCCGTCCGCGACGCGGTGGCGCAGCAGCGGCACCGGGTCGCCGCCGATCTCCGGGAGGTGGAGGCGGGGCGGGCTCTGGCGGAGCGCGAGCAGCTCCACCGGGTCGGCGGCGCACGCCTCGGCGATCTGCCGGGTGGTGCGCAGCAGCCTGCCGATCCGGTCCCCGTCGTGGCCGCAGATCTTGGCGGCGACCTGGGCCATCTCCTTGCCGCTCTTGAGGTAGGCGTGGGAAGTGGTGCGTTCCAGGTGGCGCGGGTGCAGCGGGACGAGCTGGCGGGCCGCGTCGAGCACGTCGCCGACCTGGTGGTCGGCCGGGTCGAGGTAGCGGACGGCGTTGGTGAGCACGGCGGGCACGTCCATGGACTCGGCCAGGGCGAGCATCCGCAGCGCCGTGGCGGCGTCGTGGAACGCGTACTGGTCGACCAGCTCGATCACCACGCCCGGCAGCGCCTCGCGCCACCGGCCGAGCAGTGTCCGGGCGTGGTCGTCGCGCCGCTCGGCCACCGCGCGGCCGACGTCGGAGCGCGGGCCGAGCAGCACCGCCAGCCCGCCGTCGCCGGCGGCGTCCCACTCGGCGGCCAGCCCGCGGGTGATGCGGGGGTCTCCGCGCTCGCCCGCGTAGTGCGCGGCCGTGACCAGCCGCGCCAGCCGCGACCAGCCGCGCGAGCGCGCGAGCACGGTCACCCGGTCCTGCGCCCCCGGCCCGGTCCGCGGCCGGGCGTCACGCCCGCTCGTCCGGCTCGGCGGGGCGATCGGCCACATGTCCGGTTCCGGATCGCCGAGGGCCAGGTTGACGCCGAACACCGGCGCGATCCCGGCGGCCGCGCACGCCTGCGCGTGTTTGACCGCGCCGTACAGCCCGTCGCGGTCGGTCAGCGCCAGGATGTCCATCCCGTGTTCGAAGGCCCGCTCCGCCAGCGCCTTCGGGAACGCGGTGCCGTAGCGCATCGAGTAGGCGGAGCTCACGTTGAGGTGCGGGAACGGCCCCGCCGTCCGGCCGCCCATCAGTCCCACGCCCGCAGGAGCAGCCAGCCGCCGCTGGCGGTGTCGAACCTCAGCTCGTACGTGCCGGCCTCGCGCCCGGGGCTGGCCTCGACCCGCCAGAACCGGCGCTCACCGGGGTCGCTCTCGCTGATCTTCCACCATTCGCGGGCCACCACCCAGTGATCGAGCACCTGGCGGACGAGATAGAGCCGGTCACGCCAGACGAACTGGGTCGGCTCCCCGTCTCTGGTCCACACCTCTATCGGATCGCCATAGAGTCTGCTCAAGTCGCTTCTCCCCGCGGCTCTGGTGCCTATGCTGAGCCACCCGGGGGAAGGCGGGCGCTATGACTCGAACATATGTTCTTACGCGCCGAAACGCAAGTCGCCCGCGTGCCGCACGAGCGGGTTCGCCCCGATCGAGTTGCGGATGCTGAAGGCCACGCTCCCCGCCCGGTAGCGGTCGTCCGAGCACTCCACCGCCCTGCCCTCGTGCGTGGTCGTCACCCGGCGCTGGCGCAGCAGCGGGCTGCCCCGCCTGACCCCGAGCAGGCGCGCGTCCCGTGTGCTCGCGGGCACCGCGTCGATGAGGTGCTCGCCGTAGGCGAACACCAGCCCCGCCGACTCGTACAGCGCCTCGGTCACGGACCCGCAGCCGGGCGGCAGCCTCTCGACGGCGCCGGCGATCCACTCCGCGTACGCGGTCCGCTCCAGCAGCACCGGCTCGTCCTCCAGGGTGCGCAGCCGCAGCACGTCGAGCACCTCGCCGGAGCCGAGCCTGGCCGCCTCGGCCGGGGTGGGCGGGCGGCGGCGCTGGGCGATCACCTGGCCGCCGTACCGGTAGCCGTTGGCCCGCGCCCACTCGGCGAAGCTGTGCAGCTCGGCGAAGCTCTGGCTGCGCGCGGTGCCGAGCACGATGCGCCTGGCCCCCTGCCGCGACCCGACCAGGCCCTCGGCGGCCAGCACGGCGACCGCCTGACGGACCGTCCCCCTGGCGGCGCCGTGGCGGGCGGCCAGCTCCGACTCGGACGGGAGCTGCGAGCCCACCGGGTGCACGCCCGAGAGGATCTCGCCCCGCAGCTCATCGGCGATCAGTTCATAGCGCGCAACCATTACCGACCACCCCAGTTCATGAAAGAGCAACGTATATGCGACTTACTGGTGCTCGCTTGTTTGTACAAGTTCCCCTACATTCCTCCCACACCCCCGGAGTGGAGGCCACGTGTTCACACCTCGCGCTCGTGCGGCAGGCGTCATCGCCGCCCTTACGGTAGTCACCGCGGCGTGCGGCGCCGCGCCAGGAACCCAGACGTCGACGGCCGCCGAAGGCGGGGTGGACGCGCGCACCGCAACCTCGGCGGCCGACTTCGGCGGCTTCGACAAGCTCGTCGAGGCCGCCAAGAAGGAAGGCGACCTGCACGTCATCGCCCTGCCGCCGGACTGGGCCAACTACGGCGAGATCATCAAGACCTTCGAGGCCAAGTACGGCATCAAGATCGAGAGCGAGGACCCGGACGCCGCCAGCGCGGACGAGATCAACGCGGTCAAGACCCGCAAGGGCCAGGACCGCGCCCCCGACGTGCTCGACCTGGGCCAGTCCTTCGCGATCAGCGGCGCCGCCGAGGGCCTGTTCGCCCCGTACAAGGTGCAGACCTTCGACAAGATCCCCGAGGGCCAGAAGGAGCCGACCGGCCTCTGGGTGAACGACTACGGCGGCTACATCTCCATCGGCTGCGACGCCAAGAAGATCACCACCTGCCCGAAGAGCTTCGCCGACCTGCTCAAGCCCGAGTACAAGGGCAAGGTGGCGCTCAACGGCAACCCCACCAAGTCCGGCTCGGCCTTCGCCGGCGTGTACGCCGCCTCGATCGCCAACGGCGGCTCGTTCGACGACATCCAGCCCGGCATCGACTTCTTCAAGAAGCTGAAGGACGCGGGCAACTTCAACCCGGTCGAGACCACCCCCGCCACGATCGAGAAGGGCGAGACCCAGATCAGCATCGACTGGGACTACAACAACGCCGCCTATGCCCCGCAGATGGCGGCCAAGGGCCTCGACTGGCAGGTCAACGTGCCCTCCGACGGCCAGTACTTCCAGATGTACGCCCAGGCGATCAACAAGGACGCCCCGCACCCGGCGGCGGCCCGCCTGTGGCAGGAGTTCCTCTACAGCCCCGAGGGCCAGAACCTCTACCTGAAGGGCTTCGCCCGCCCGGTCCTCATGCCCGCCATGCAGGCCGACGGCAGCATCGACAAGGCGGCGGCCGAGGCGCTGCCGGCCGTCGAGGGCGAGCCGGCGTTCCCGACCACGGAGCAGGTCGACGCGGCCAAGAACAAGCTGGCGAGCGGCTGGGACGCCGCGATCTCCGGATGAGACGGTCCCCGGGGTGGCTCGGCACGCTGCCCCTGCTCGCCTTCTACGCGTTCGTGTTCGGCATCCCGCTGGCCGCGCTGCTGGCGGGGGCCTTCACCTCGCGCGGCGAACCGACGCTGGCCAACGTGCGGCAGAGCCTGGAAGGCGGCAACCTGACCGCCATGGCCGGGAGCGTGCAGGTCTCGGCCGTGGTGGCGCTGTCGGGGGCCGTGCTCGGCACGTTCCTCGCCTACGCGGTGGTCACCTCCCGGTCCACCGCGCTGCGCAACGCGGTGCTGACCGCCTCCGGCGTGCTGGCCAACTTCGGCGGCGTCCCGCTGGCCTTCTTCTGGGTGGCCACGCTGGGCAACTCCGGCGTGGTGAGCGGGCTGCTGGGGCTGCCGTCGGGGTCGCTGTACTCGTTCTGGGGCCTGGTGATCGTCTACCTGTACTTCAGCGTGCCGCTGATGGTGCTGGTGATGGCGCCGGCCCTGGACGGGCTGCGGCCGCAGTGGCGGGAGGCGGCGGCCAACAACGGCGCCACCGCCTGGCACTACTGGCGCTACGTCGGCCTGCCCGTGCTGACGCCCGCCCTGCTCGGCGGGGTGGTGCTGCTGTTCGGCTCGGCCTTCGCCGCCTACGCCACGGCGGCGGCCATGGGCGCGGGCACGGTCGTGCCGCTGGTCACCCTCAAGATCGCCAACGCGCTCACCAGCGACGTGCTGATCGGCCAGGAGAACGTGGCGCTCGCCCTGAGCCTGGACATGATCGTGATCGCGGGCCTGGTCATGCTGATCTACCTGCCGCTGCAGAGGAGGACCACCCGATGGCTGCAGTGACGGGCCTGGAGCAGCCCCTCGTCACCGCCCCCGCCCGGCCGGCCCGCCCGCGCGCCTGGCGGGCCGCCGTGTTCGTGATCGCCGGGCTGTACTTCCTGGTGCCGCTCGGGGCGTCGCTCTGGTACACGATCTACACGCCCACCACCGGACTGTCCTTCGAGCCCTACGCCGAGTTGCTGACGGCGGAGGGCTTCGCGTCCAGCCTGTCGCTGTCGCTGGCGCTCGCCCTGGCCACGATCGCGCTGGTGCTGCTGCTGACGCTGCCCGCGATGCTGGCCGTCCGGCTGTTCGCGCCGGGGCTGCGGCCCCTGATGGAGGTGCTCTGCACGCTCCCGCTCGTGGTGCCGCCGATCACGTACGTGGCCGGGCTGAGCACCTCGCTGCGGGTCGGCGCCGACGTGCTCGCGCCCACCCCGTTCTGGGCCACGCTCATCGCCGTCCAGGACCCGGGCTTCCCCGTCGTGCTCGTGCTCGCGTACGTGGTCCTCGTCCTGCCGTTCGTCTACCGCTCGCTGGACGCGGGGCTGCGCACCATGGACGTGCGGACGCTGGTGGAGGCCGCGCGCAGCCTCGGCGCGTCGTGGCCGCACGTGATGTTCCGCGTGATCATCCCCAACCTGCGCTCGGCCCTGGCCAGCGCCTCGTTCCTCACGCTCGCCCTGGTGTTCGGCGAGTTCACCGTGTCCAGGCTGCTCGGCTACCAGCCGTTCGCGGTGTGGATCGTGACGATCTCCGGCTCGCGCGGTCAGGTGTCGGTCGCGGTCTCGATCCTCAGCCTGCTGCTCATCTGGCTGCTGCTGCTTGCGGTCTCCACCGCTTTCGGGAGGGAGAAGAAGTGACGTCCAAGGTGGAGTTCCGCGGCCTGCGCCGGGTCTTCGGCAAGACGGTGGCGCTGGACGGCCTGGACCTGACCATCGAGCCCGGCCAGTTCGTCGCCCTGCTCGGCCCGTCGGGCTGCGGCAAGACGACGGCGCTGCGCTGCGTGGCCGGGTTCGAGCGTCCCGACTCCGGGGCCGTGCTGGTCGACGGCAAGGACATCACCGACGTGCCCGCCAACAAGCGCGACGCCGGCATGGTGTTCCAGTCGTACTCGCTGTTCCCCAACCTGAACGCGCGCGACAACGTCGCCTTCGGCCTGCGCGTGCGCGGGGTGCCGACCGCGACCCGGCGGGCCAAGGCGGACGAGCTGCTGGAGCTGGTCGGCCTGCCCGGGCACGCCGACCGCTACCCGCACCAGCTCTCCGGCGGCCAGCAGCAGCGCGTCGCGCTGGCCCGCGCGCTCGCCCTGGAGCCGCGCGTGCTGCTGCTCGACGAGCCGCTGTCCGCGCTCGACGCCAAGGTACGGGTCGCGCTGCGCGAGGAGATCCGCCGGCTCCAGCTCGGCCTGGGCATCACCACGATCTTCGTCACGCACGACCAGGAGGAGGCGCTGTCGATCGCGGACCGGGTCGCGGTGCTCCGCGACGGCCGCCTGGAGCAGGCCGGCCCGCCCGCCGAGGTCTACGACCGGCCCGCCACCCCGTTCGTCGCCGAGTTCGTCGGCACCATGAACCACCTGCCCGGCCGGCTCGCCGGCGACGGCAAGGTGACGGTCCTCGGCCAGACGCTGCCCGTCGACGGCACCGCCCCCACCGGCCCCGACGTCACCGTCCTCATCCGCCCGGAAGCCATCCAGGTGACCCTCGCCGCCCCCGACCCCGGCCCCGGCCCGGACTCCGCCCCCAGCCCTGGCCCCGACCTCGGCCCCGACCTCAGCCCCGGCTCCGGCACCGGCTCCGGCACCGGGTCCGGGTCCGGTCTCGGCGAGGTGGTGACGGCGTCGTTCCGCGGCGCGTCCGTCCGTCTCCGCCTGTTGCTGGACGGTCACGAGGTGCTCGCCGACGTGCCCGGCCACGAGGCGGCGCGGCTCGCCCCCGGCACCCGCGTCGCGATCCGCCTCGTGGAGCGTCCCGTCCTGGTGGCCGCGCGCGCCGCCCCCGTGCCCGATGCCGTCTGAGGTGCCCGCGGCCGTCCTGTTCGACCTGGACGGCACCCTCGTGGACACCGAGCCCCACTGGTGGCGGGCCACCGCGACGGTGGCCCGCGGCCTGGGCGTCGACCTGGGCCCGGACGACGAGCCGGACGTGCTCGGCCGCACGGTCGAGCACACGGCCGCCCACCTGCTCTCCCGCGCCCCCCGCTACCACGACGCCGGGGACGCCGGGGACACCGGCGACGCCCTCACCCGCGCGTTCGCCGGCGAGCTGGCCCACAGCTTCGACGTCATGCCCGGCGCCACTCCCCTGCTGCGGGAGCTGACCGCCGCCCGCATCCCCACCGCCCTGGTGACCGCCTCGCCCCGCAGCATCGCCGCCCTGGTGCTCCCCCGCCTCGGTCACCGCTTCGACGAGGTGGTGGCCGCGGAGGACACCCGCCGCGGCAAGCCCCACCCGGACCCGTACCTCGAAGCCGCCCGCCGCCTCGGCGCCCATCCCTCCCGCTGCGTCGCCCTGGAAGACAGCCCGGCCGGCGTCACGGCCGCCAGCACCGCCGGCTGCCACGTCGTGGTCGTCACCCGTACAGGTCTCCCGACGCTCCGCGAGATCCGGTCGATCGCGTGAAGATCAGTCGACCGCCAGCCGTACCCCGAAGCCGACGATCACCACGCCCGTGACCCGGTCGAGCAGACGGCGCACGGACGGCGACCGCAGCACGCCGCTCATCACCCCGGCGAAGACGATCAGGCCCGCGCTCCACACCAGCCCCTCGGCCACGTGCACGCCCGCCAGCAGCAGCCCCACCGCCGCGTGCGGCGCGTCCGGCGGGATGAACTGCGGCAGCATCGCCACGTAGAAGGCGCCGACCTTCGGGTTGAGCAGGTTCGTCACCAGCCCGCGCCGGAAGCCGGTGCGGAAGCGGACCTCTCGCGCGTCCGGCTCGTCCACGTGCGCGTCCTTCTTGACCAGCAGCATGCGCAGCCCCAGCCACACCAGGTAGGCGGCCCCGGCGTAGCGGAGGACGTCGTAGGCGAGCTGCGAGGCGGCCAGCAGCGTGGCCAGGCCGGCCGCCGTCAGCAGGCCCCAGACGAGCGTGCCGAGCTGGATGCCCAGCGTCACCCCCCACGCGGGGCGCTTCCCGGACAACAGGGACGTACGGAGGATGAGCGCGGTGTCCAGTCCCGGCGTGATCGTCAATAACGCGACGACGGCGGCGAACGAGACGACCGAAGTGGTCAGGTCCATGCCGTCGAGCGTAGCCGTCACGGGATCAGCAGCAGCTTGCCCGTCGTCCGCCGCGAGGCCAGGTCCTCCTGCGCCTTGGCCACGTCAGCCAGCGGGTAGCGGTGCGACACGTTGACGCGCACCCGGCCCGAGCCGATCCACTCGAACAGGTCGGCCGCCCGCCACAGCAGCTCGTCACGCTCGGCCGTGTAGTCGGCCAGCGTCGGCCTGGTGAGGAAGAGCGACCCGGCCCGGTTGAGCCGCTGCGGGTCCACCGGCGGCACCGGACCGCTCGCGGCCCCGTACAGGACCATGAGCCCGCGCCGGCGCAGCGCCTCCAGCCCGCCGTCGAACGTGGTCGCGCCCACGCCGTCGTAGACCACGTCCACCTTGCCGCGCAGCCTCTCGGCGAAGTCCTGGTAGGTCAGCACGTCGTCGGCGCCCGCCTCCCTGGCCAGCTTCTCCTTCGCCGGGGTGGAGGCGGTCCCGTAGACGGTCGCCCCGAGCATCTTGCACACCTGGACGAGCAGTTGCCCCATGCCGCCCGCGGCGGCGTGCACGAGCACCGTGTCGCCTTCCTGCACCCGGTAGGTGGAGTGGGTGAGGTAGTGGGCGGTCATGCCCTGCAGCATCACGGCGGCGGCCACGTCCGGCGCGACGCTCTCGGGCACCGGCACCACCAGGCGGGCGGGCACCACGGCCTTCTCGGCGTAGCTGCCGAGCGCCATCGCCCACGCGACCGTCTCGCCGACGACCACGCCCTCGACGCCTGGCCCGACCGCGGACACCACGCCCGCGCCCTCGGACCCGATCGTGCAGGGCAGTTGCAGCGGGTAGGCGCCGGAACGATGGTAGATGTCGATGAAGTTGACGCCGCTCGCGGCGACGTCGACCACCACCTCGCCGTCACCCGGCTCCGGGTCGGGCCGCTCGACGTACTCCAGGACTTCGGGGCCGCCCTGGGCGGCCAGCACGATTGCACGCATGCCCCTAGTCAACTACGAACCGTCCGGCGAGCCGGTCCGGCATGACCCTGGCGAGTCCGCCGGACTCCATCGCCACCCAGATCGCGCCGTCGGGTCCGGTGGCCAGGCCGTGCGGCTCCGACCCGGGCAGCTCGAACTCACTGATCGCGCCGTCGACCGTGATGCGGCCGAGCCGGCTCGCCGCCCACTCGGTGAACCAGAGCGCGCCGTCCGGCCCGGTGACGATCGCGTGCGGCCGGCAGGCGCGGTCGGGCAGCGGGTGCTCGGTGACCTTCCCGGCCGGATCGACGCGGCCGACCTGGCCCGCGCCGATCTCCGCGAACCAGAGCGCGCCGTCGGGCCCCGCCGTGATGTGCACCGGCGCCGCGCCCTCGGTGGGCAGCGGGTGGACGGTCACCTCACCGCCCGGCGTGATCCGGCCGACGGCCCCGGCCTGGTTGAGCGTGAACCAGAGCGCCCCGTCGGCCCCGGCCGCGATGCCTGACGGCATCCCGCCCTCGACCGGCACCGCGAACTCGTCCCGCTCCCCGCCGGCGCCGATGCGGCCGATCTTGTCGGAGCGCATGCACGTGTACCACATCGCGCCGTCGGGACCGGCCGCCATTCCGTACGGAGCCTCGGCCTCGTACGAGGTCACCTCGAACTCCGGGGTGATGCGGCCGACCCGGTCGCCCTGGTACTCGGTGAACCACATCGCCCCGTCGGCCCCCGGCGCGATCACCGTCGGCCCGCCGTCGGCCGGGTCGAGCCGGTGGAAGCTCGGCTCCTCGCCGGGGACCAGCCGCCCGACCATCCCCTGGTGCACCAGCGTGAACCAGACCGCCCCGTCGGCGCCGGTCGCGACCCCGTACGGGGCTCCTTCGGAAATTTTGATCAACATGAGGGTCCCCCGTGAGTTCCGAGCCGCGACGCTCCAATCGCAACCTGTGTTGCTTTAGTGTGGCATGGGTTCTAAAGTAAACGCAACGCCAGTTGCCTTAGGAGTGGCCGTGGAGCCCAGTAAGCGACCCGGCGGGCGCAGCGCCCGCGTCCGCGACGCCGTACGGCAGGCGACCCTCGCCGAGCTGGCCGGGAAGGGGTTCCGGGGGCTCACCGTGGACAACGTCGCCGAACGGTCGGGCGTCCACAAGACCACCGTCTACCGGCGGTGGGGCAGCGTCGAAGGGCTGATCTCCGACGCGCTGGAGCTGGCCCGCGACGAGCCCTGGCCCGTCCCCGACACCGGCGCCGTCGAGAGCGACCTGCGCGGGGTGGCCAGGCTCGTGCAGAGCGGGTTCGCCGATCCGGAGCTGGGTCCGGTGTCGTCGGCGTTCGTGGCGGCGGCCATGCAGAGCCCCGAGGCGGCCCTGGCGCTGCACGACTTCTTCCAGGCCCGCCACGAGCAGTCGGCCCAGGTGGTGCGCCGCGCCGTCGACCGCGGCGAGCTGCCCGCAGCGGTCGACGCCCACGAGGTGATCAGGGCCGCGGTGGCCCCGATCTACTACCGTCTCTTCGTCACCCACGAGCCGGCCACGGCGGCGGACGCGGACCGGGCGGCCGACGCCGCCCTGGCCGCCGCCCGGGCCGGCATCCTCTGACCCGTCGCCCGCTACCGGAAGGCGGCGGCGTTGCGCCGGGCCCACTCGGCGAACGTGCGCGGCGTCCGGCCGAGGAGCCGCTCGACGTCGGGGCTGACGCGCCGCTCGGCCGGGGTGGGCTCGCCGATGATGGACAGGGTGGTCTCGACCACGGGCTCGGGCATGAACCGCAGCATCTGCGCGCGAGCCTCCTCGCGGGTCTGCTCGGTGAACCGGATCGGCTCGCCGAGCGCCTCCCCGATCGCCTCGGCCCGTTGCCGCGGCGTGGTGAGGGCGGGTCCGGTCAGCTCGTAGACCTGGCCCGCGTGACCGTCCTCGCGCAGGGCCACGGCCGCGACCTCGGCGATGTCGTCCGGGTCGATGAACGGCAGGCCGACGTCCCCGAACGGCGCGGCGACGGCGCGCCGGGCGCGGACCGACTCGGCCCAGGCGTAGGCGTTGGAGTCGAAGCCGCCGGGCCGCAGGATCGTCCAGTCCATGCCCGACCGCCGGACGGCGTCCTCGATGGACCGCGCCGTGCTCCCGAGGGAGGACGAGCCGGGGCGGGTGGCGACTCCCTGGGAGGACAGCAGCACGACCCGCCCGGCTCCAGCGGATCTGGCGTCGTCGAGGACGCGGCCGATGACGCCGCCCGGGCTGTCGGCGGCCGCCACGAAGTCGCCGGAGATCAGCAGGAACAACGCGCCGGCGCCGTCGAGGGCGGGCCGGAGACCGGCCGGGTCGGCGAGGTCGGCGGCGAGCACGCGCACTCCCCTGGGCACGTCGGACTCGGTGATCTTCCGCGACACGGCCGTCACCGGCTCGCCCGCCTCTGTCAGCAGCCGCACCAGCGTCCGCCCGACGTTTCCGGTGGCTCCCGTCACCACGATCATGAGAATCTCCCGTTAGTTAGTTGACTGACTAACAACGACCCTAGCATGGCCCGTCTATAGTCAGTCGGGTGACTGACTCAAAGGCGCGAGCGCGAGGAGCCGACAAACGGCGGCGCCTGATGACCGCGACCGCCCGGGTCCTGCACCAGCAGGGCGTGGAGCGCACCACCATCGCCGACATCGCGCACGCCGCCGAGGTCCCCGTCGGAAACGTCTATTACTACTTCAAGACCAAGGACGAGCTGGTCCGGGCCGCCCTGTCCGAGCACGCCGACCACCTCGACCGGCTCACCGGTGAGCTCGACCGGATGCCCGACCCCCTCGAACGTCTCAAGGCCCTGGTCGCCGGGTGGATCAGCCAGCGCGACATCGCGGCCCGGTACGGCTGCCCCACCGGCACCCTCGCCGTCGAGCTGGACAAACGCGCCGAGGGAGACATGGACCTGGAGGCGGGCAAGGTCATCCGGTCGCTCCTGGACTGGGTGGAACGTCAGTTCCGCGAAGTGGGGCTGCCCCACCCGGACGACCTCGCGCTCACGTTCGTCGGCGCCTACCAGGGCATGTCCCTGCTGGCCAACGCCCTGCGCGACCCGGAGATCATGACCAGGGAGGGAAACCGCCTCATCCGCTGGCTCGATGCCCTGCCCGAGCACGGACAGCGTGGCGGCTCGGACCCATGTTGCAGATGAGTATCTGTTCTCTTCCTTCCGGGCCGATTCCTGATCCGGTTGCCGAAAATGACGGCAGAGGTCATGGGGAGGGGCGGTGGCGGACCGCGAGGATGCTCGACGCTCGACAGCCACGAGACTGGCGGTGTGGGCACGGCGACACCTGACGATCTGGATCACCGTCGCGACCACCACCCAGGCCGCGCTTCTCGCCATCACCACCATGCTGATGCAGCTGCCCGGTCAGTCCGACTCGGTGATCACCGCTTGCATCGGGATCGTGCTCCTCCTCGCCGCCCTTTCCGTCGTTCTCCCCCTGATCGGGGCGCGCGTCGAGCGGAAGGCCCGGACGGCGGAGGAACTCGACGACAAGCGGCGGTACGTCACCACCCGGGTCCTGCGAGGAAGCGCCGGCGAGCTTCCCCGGCTCGGTCAGCTCTCGGCCACCGACTTCGGAGTCACCCCCACCCAGTACACCACCAGCGGGCGCGACCCCTATGTCCCCCGCGAGCCTGACGACACGCAGATCCGTGACGCCCTCAGCGCGCCCGGCCCGCCCTATCCGTTCGTGCTGGTGTGGGGGAACACCAAGGCGGGCAAGTCCCGTATCACCGCCGAAGCCATCCGGGCGGTGTTCCCCGAAGACACCGTCGTCTTGCTGCCTGCCAGCGGAGCCGCTCTCGCGGAACTCGCTCTCTCCGATAAAGCTCTCCCCTCCGGCGAGGGACCGGCCGTGGTCCACCTCGACGACATCACCGTCGCCGACCTCGAAGTCCTGACGCCTGCCGTGCTGGACGCGGTCGCCCGCCAGGCCGTACTGGTCGCGACCATGACCGCCGGAAGGCGCGGTCAGATCCTCAAGTCCGGTACCGACAGCACGCGCGTCGCCCGAACGGCGTTGAGCCGCGCGCACCGCGACGGCCAAGGCCACGAACTGGTCTTCCGCCCGCCCACCGACGCCGAGCGTGAGCAAGCCGAAGCTCTCTACCCTGGGGAGACCTTCCGAGGCAGCATCGCCGAGACCCTCGTCGGCGCGATCGAGCTCTTCGCCAAGTACAAGGCCGGGCCCGATGACGATCCGGCCGGCTGCGCCATCGTCCAAGCAGCGGTCGACTGCCGCCGTGCGGGACTCACCCGTCCTGTCACCGACGCTGAGCTCTCGCGGCTGTTCGCTCTCTATCTACCGGCGATACGGGCAGGCGTGCCCGCCACTCCGGACACCTTCCAGCAGGGCCTCCGCACCTGGGCGGCCGTCCCCGTCTCCTCCCAGGTCGCTCTGCTCACCGCGGACACCGGCGACGGTGAGGCAGGGTGGAAGGCTCTTGACCACATCGTGTCCGCCGACGAAGGAGCCCGGCCGATCCATCCGGGCCTCTGGGCCGAACTCATCTCGATCGTCAACCCGTCCGATGCGCGCGCGATCATGTACGGAGCCGAGAACCGCGGGGAGCGAGAGCACGCCATCGCGGCAGGGCGCAAGGCGGCCACCTCACCTCACCTTGAAGAGGCGGCCGTCTCCGCGGGCTATCTGGGCATTCTGCTCGCTGGGCAGGGAGAGGTGGAAGCCTCCGCGGACGCCTTCCGGCAAGCGGCCCGCTCGCAGAACGCCGATCGTTCGTCCATGGCCACCCTTCAACTGGGAATAGCGCTTTCCAATCAGGGGAAGATCGAAGCCGCCACAGACGCCTTCCACCAAGTGATCCATTCGCGTAATCCCCACACCGCACCGCTCGCCGCACTCGTCTGCGGGAAAATGCTCGAAGAGCACGGAGATCTGGACGCCGCGCAAGACGCCTACTGGCAGGCGATCCGCTCCTACCACCCCGACCATGCGCCCAGGGCCGAACTGAACCTGGGTGCCCTGCTCGCCCATGCGGGGGAGCTGAGCGCCGCCGGAGAAGCCTTCCGGCGGGTGATCGCTTCGAACCATCCGGACAGCGCGCCTCATGCCGCCTTGAACCTGGGGATAGTGCTCGCCAGCCGGGGGGAGCTGGAAGCGGCCGAGCAAGCCTTCCGGCATGCCATCGCCTCCGGTCACCCGCGGCACGCGCCACCCGCGGCGCTCGGTCTGGACCAGGTTCTCGCCTTGCGGAGGGGAGAAGCCCCCTTCGGGGCCACCCCTGATGGAGGTTCAGAGGGCGACGAGGTTCCCCCGCCAGAGGGCGGGGTCCCCTCGACTTCAGGGTGAGGGATCAGGACCGGGAAACCGCGTCGGCCGTCCGGCGGGGGACTCTGCCCGCCGCCACCACACCGACCACGGCGATCGCCGCGGCGACGAAGAGCGCGGAACGCAGCCCGTCCACCGTGGCGGCACGCAGCGCCTCGCCGGTCAGGCCGGTGGTGTCACGCCAGGCCACGGCCACCAGCACGGCCAGGCCCGTGCTGCCGCCCGTCTGAAGGAAGGTGGAGGACAGCCCCGAGACCGCTCCCTGGTCATGCGGGGCCACGCCGGTCGTGGCGAGGATGAACATGGTGGTGAACGACAGCCCCGAGCCCAGCCCGAAGACGACGAGCCCGGCCAGCAGGCCGAGATAGGAGCCGTCGGCGGACAGGCTCCAGGCCAGCAGCGCCGTGCCGGCGGCGCCCACGAGCAGGCTGAGGGTCAGCGTGCCGCGCAGCCCGAGCCGGGGGATCAGGCGCTCGCCGATGATGTTGCCCGCCGTGATGCCCAGCGTCGGCCCGAGGAACGCCAGGCCCGACCGCATCGCGTCGTACCCGAGCACGTCCTGGAAGTGCAGGGTGAGGAAGTACGGGACGCACTGCAGGGCCATGCCGTAGACCAGGATGACCCCAGTCGCGGTGCGCGTGTGCGGGTTCGCCAGCAGGCGCGGCGGAAGCAGCGGGTTACGGCTGCGCGCCTCGATCGCGACGAACCCGGCGAGCAGCACCACGGCGGCGGCCAGGGACGCCATCACGCCGGGCGAGGTCCAGCCCCACTGGGCGCCGTGCGCGATGGCGAACACCAGCCCCGTGACACCGGCGGTGCCGGTGACCGCTCCGGGCAGGTCGAAGCCGCCCGGCCGTCGCGTACCGTCCGGGGTCAGCACGGCGAAGGCGGCCACGATCCCGGCGGCGGCCATCGGCACGTTCACGAAGAAGACCGCCTGCCAGCCGAACGTCGCCGTGAGCACGCCGCCGAGCAGCGCGCCGAGGCTCAGCCCGCTCGCGCCGCACACCGCCCACACCGTCATCGCCCGGTTGCGGGCCGGGCCCTCGTCGAACATGGTGACGACCAGCGAGAGCGTGGCCGGCAGCAGCACCGCCCCGCCCAGCCCCTGGAGCGCACGGGCGGCGATCAGCGGGCCGGGCCCCGTGGCCAGCCCGCCGAGCATGGACGCGACCCCGTACAGGAGCATGCCCAGCACGAACATCCGCCGTCTGCCCAGCAGGTCGGACAGCCGGCCGCCGAGCAACAGGAAGCCGCCGAACGGCACCGCGTACGCGCTCACCACCCATTGCAGCGCGTACGGGGAGAAACCGACATCCCGCGCGATGTGCGGGAGCGCGACGTAGACGACGGTGAAGTCCAGGGCGGTGATCATGCTGCCCAGGCCGAGGAGGACGAGGGGGAACGCGAATCTCATGCCGGTCAGCCTCGCCGCGGCCCCGGACGTCAGCCAGCCCCGTGTTCTGCGTACGCAAACTTTGCTTAGGCTGGCGACCTATGGAGCGTGATGTCGAGCTGAGCGAGTTCCTCAAGTCGCGGCGGGCGCGGCTGCGGCCGGACGAGGCGGGGCTGCCCTTCAAGACCAACGGCACCAGGCGGGTGACGGGGCTGCGCCGCGAGGAGCTGGCCCTGCTCGCCGGGGTGAGCGTCGCCCACTACACCCGGCTGGAGCAGGGCCGCAGCCAGAACGTCTCGGCCGAGGTCCTCGACTCGATCGCCGACGTGCTCCGGCTCAGCGATGACGAGCGGTCCTACCTGCACGCGCTCGCCCACCCGGCGCACCGGTGCCGCGACTTCCCGCAGCACCCGATCAGGCCGGGGCTGCAGCGGCTGCTCGACTCCCTGGTCCTCACCCCGGCCCTCGTCCTGGGCCGGCACGCCGACGTGATCGCCTGGAACACCCTCGCCGCCGCGGTCTTCGCCGACCTCGCCGCGATCCCCGAGGAGCGGCGGACGCTCGGGCACCTGATCTTCCTGGACGACGACGTCAGGCGCATGCACGGCGACGGCTGGCACCGGCTCGCCCGGGAGCATGTGGCCCGGCTCCGCGTCCTGGCCGCCCGCTACCCCGAGAACCCGCGGGTCATGGCGCACGTGGACGCGGTCTGCAAGCGGAGCCCCGAGTTCCGCGCCCTGTGGACCGAGCACCACGTCGCCGCCGCCACCCACCGCGACTACGTCCTCGACCACCCCGTGGTGGGCGAACTCCGCCTGTCGGCCGAGCTGGTGTCCCTGCCGGGCGACCCCGAGCTCCAGGGCCTCGACCTGTACGCCGCCGAACCCGGCTCCGCGTCGGAAGCCCGACTCCGCCACCTCGCCGCCACCACCACCCGGCTCCCCTCCGCCCTCCGGCCGTCGGTCACGTGATGGGACAGGGCGGTCCGCCTACGACTGGGCGGGGGTGCCGCGGAGTTCGAAGTCGTCGTAGGCCATCTTCAGCACCGACTTCTCGTCCTTCGGCGTGCGGGCGAACATGCCGACCGAGCCGTTGCCGATGCCGTTCGGGTCGTCGACCGACACGACCTTCTTGCCGTTGACCCACAGGGTGAGCCGCACCGCCTTGCCGGTCTGCTCGCAGGCGGCCTCGATGCGGACCTTGCCCTTCAGCTCGCCGACCTGCGCCGGCTCCGCCATGGTGCCGCCGGAGCCGTTGTAGATGCGGCGGACGCGGGCGTTGCCTGCCGTGTCGAGGCCGAACTCGTAGTAGGTGTCGTCGTCCGCCGCGTGGCAGTAGACGCCGTACTCGCCCGAGCCGGTCACCTGCTTGACCTCGGCGGTCACCGCGACCAGGACGGTCTCGGGGAGCATCGGCGTGGGGGTCGCCGACGGGTCGGGGGTGGCGGTCGGCGTCTTGGTCAGGAACGGGATGGCCGCCTCCGCCCAGCGCTCCTCGTAGTTCGGCTCCACGTCCAGCCCGTACGTGCCGTCGGTGCGGTAGCCGTAGCTGGAGCCCGAGGAGGGGTCGTACCTGCCGTTCCAGCCGCCGGACGTCTGGGTGAAATCCTCCCGGTAGAGCACCGACATCTCGGGCGGCCCGCCCGGCATCAGCGCCCACGCGACGACGCCTGCCGTCACCAGCAGCGCCGCCGCCGCGCTGGCGCCCGCGATGAGCTTGGCCCTGCCGGGGCCGCGTGGCGCGTACGAGGTCGCGGCGGTGACCGGCGTGGTCGCCTGCTGCCAGGCCACCTGGACGGTGTGCGCCACCTGCTCCGGCCCGGCGGCCCGGCCCACCAGGTGGTCGAGGAGCTGCTGCGCGGTCGGGCGCATGGCGGGGTTCTTGTGCAGCGCGGCCCGGACCAGCTCGCGCAGGCCCGGCTCGACCTCGTCCAGGCTCGGCTCGGTGTTGAGCACCTGGTAAACGATCGCGGGCAGGGTGTCGCCGGGGAACGGCGACCGCCCGCTCGCGGCGTACGCCACCAGGCAGCCCCACGAGAACACGTCGCAGGCCGGCGAAACCGGCTCGCCGCGCAGCACCTCGGGCGCCATGTATCGGGGCGTGCCGATCAGCTCCCCGGTGCCGGTGACGCCGCCCAGGGTGTCGAGCGCCCGCGCGATGCCGAAGTCGATCACCCGCGGCCCGACGGGCGACAGCAGCACGTTGGACGGTTTCAGGTCGCGGTGCACGACCCCGGCCCCGTGGATGGCGGTCAGCGCGGTCGCCACGCTCACGGCCAGCGCGTCGAGACTGGACCCGCGGAGCGGCCCGGACTGCCGCACCGCCTCCTCCAGGTTCGGCCCCGGAACGTACTCGGTGACCACGTAGAGCTGGTCGCCGTCGAGCGCGGCCTCCAGCACGGCCGCCGTGCAGAACCGCCGCACCCGCCGCGCGGCGTCCGCCTCCCTGCGGAAGCGCATGCGGAACTGCTCGTGCTGGCTCAGCTCGGGGTTGATCACCTTGATGGCGACCTGCTGCCCGGAAGGGTCCTCGGCGAGATGGACCGTGCCCATCCCACCCCGGCCCAGCACACGCACCAGCCTGTAGCGCCCGATGTGGGAGGTTTCACCGCTCACGGCGCGTAAGCTTACCGACTTCGGCCCCGCCGTCGAATGTCACTCGCCGCCCGGCTGTTCCCAGGGCCAGTCGAGCAGGCGCGCGCCGAGCACGGCCGTCTCCAGCGTGAACCGCTGGGTGGGATCGTCAGGGGAGAAGCCGGTCAGGCGGTTGATGCGCTGCAGCCGGTACGTGACCGCGCGGGCGCTGACGCCCAGCCGGCGCGCGGCGGCGGTCTGGTTGCCGTGCGCGGCGAAGATCGCCTCCAGCGTCTCCAGCAGCGGCTCGTGCCCGCCGCGCGCATGCAGCAGCGGGCTGAGGACGCTCGTCACCAGGTCCTCCATCGCGCTCCTGTCACGCAGCAGTACGGGGAAGACGAGCAGGTCGGCGGCCTTGACCACGTCGTGCTTCAGGCCGAGCCGGTCGGCCAGGTCGAGGGCGCCGGCCGCCTCCCGGTAGGAGGCGACGATGCCGCCGGGCCCGCGCTGCGGCCTGCCGACGCCGACCCGCCAGCCGGCGGGGAAGCGGGAGCGTACATGGTGGGTGAACTCGCCGACCGCCGCCGGGAGCGTGGCCGGGACCACGCACACCAGCAGCCCGTCCCGTACCGCGACCAGGATGTTGTGCGAGCCGAACCGTTCGGTCAGGTCGCGTTCGATGCCGTCGGCGCCGGTGCCGGCCAGCCCGCGGGCGACGGTCACCACGTACGACTCGGCCAGGCGCAGCCCGAAGTGCTCGGCCCGTTCCGCCAGCCGCTCGGCCCTGCCGTGGAGCAGGTCGTCGACGAACGCGCGGCGTTCCCGTTCGGCTTCGCGCAGCGCGGCGAGCTGTGCCTTCTCGTACCCCTCCATGAGAGCGGCGACGGCCTTGCGCAGCGCGGGCAGCACCGACGGCGCGGCCAGCCCCTCGGCGGCTGCCAGCGCGGCGTCGACCAGGTGCCGTAACGGCACGCCCAGCTCGGCGGCGCGGCGGCCGCCGGCGCGGTAGGCGTCCAGTTCGTCCCTGCCGGGCAGCCGGCCGGTGCCGGCGGCCTCCCGCAGCGTGCGGAGGTGCCCGCCGAGCAGCTCGGCGGGCACCCGCGGCGACATCACACCCCCACGTCGCGCCGGTCGAAGGCCAGCACCGCGGTGAGCCCCAGCACCGCGGCGGCCCCGGTCAGCACCAGGTACTCCCCCACCGGCAGCCCTTGCTGCAGCGGCTGGCCGGAGGCGTAGTAGTGGAACGGCGACAGCCACTTCAGCCAGGCGATGGCGTCCACGCTCCGCCCGACGGTGACGACGACGTAACCGAGCACCGCCCACACCCCGGTGACCGCCATGGCGGGGCCCTTGCGGCCGGTGGCGGCGCCCACGGCCAGGGTGACGGCCCCGAAGAACAGCCCGACCAGCAGGACCCCGGTGTGCGCGGCGAGTATCCGGTCGAACGGCACCCCCATCTCCATCGTCTCCGCCATCACCCAGGTGACCAGCAGCGTCATGGCCGCCACCGCCCCCAGCCCGATCACCAGGGCCGCGAACCGCTCCAGGACGAGCCGCTTGCGGTCGATCGGCAGCGTGACGACGAGCTCCAGCGTGCCGTCCTCCTCGGGCTGGGCGAGCGCCCGGTTGGCGATGAGCATGGCGCAGGCCAGGAAGAGGAACGGCACGAAGAGCTGGTAGACGACCGACTGCAGGTAGCCGGCGCCGCTGGTGAAGTCCTCCATGCCGCCCATGAGGTCCTTCAGCGCGCCGGGGAACTTCGCCATCGCCTGCGGGCCGTACACCTCGGGATTTTCCTTCACGCTTCCGTACACGGCCAGGTAGAGGCCCATGAAGGCGCTGATCCCGATCGTCCAGCCGATGAGGGCCCGCCGGTAGTCACGCAACGTCTTGGCGATCATCGTGTCTCCCCTCGTCGCTGTAGTAGGCGAGGAAGATCTCCTCCAGGTCCGGCTCCTCGCTGGCCAGGTGCACCACGGTGAACCTGGCCGCGGTCTTGATCAGCGCGTCCGGCCGGCCGTCGATCGTGCAGCGCACGCTCGCGCCCGCCACCCGCAGGTCCCGCACCCCCGGCAGCCCGTCGAACGCCTCCGCCGGCACGGGCGCGTCGAAGTGCAGCTCCACCCGCCGCACCGCCTTCTCGCGCAGCGCGGACACGTTCTCCACCGCGACCAGCCGCCCGGCCCGTACGATGCCGACCCGGTCGGAGACGTGCTCCACCTCGGCCAGCACGTGCGAGGACATGAGCACGGTCCGCCCGGAGGCGCGCACCTCCCGCAGCATGGTGAGGAACTCCTGCTGCACCAGCGGGTCGAGGCCGCTGGTCGGCTCGTCGAGGATGAGGAACTCGGGCTCGTGCATGAACGCCTGGATGAGCCCGACCTTCTGCTTGTTGCCCTTGGAGAGCTTCCCCATGGGCACGCCCAGGTCGGCGTCGAGCCGCTCGGCCAGCGCGCCGATCCGGCCGGCGGGCACCCCGCCGCGCACCTTCCCGAGGAACTCCAGGTAGTCGCGGGCCTTCTCCCTGCCCTCCAGGGCGAGCTCGCCCGGCAGGTAGCCGATCCTGGCCCGTACGGCGGCCTCCCGCGAGCCGGCGCCGAGGACGCTCACCGTGCCGCGGGTGGGCCGGATGACGTCGAGCATGAGCCGGATCGTGGTGGTCTTGCCGGAACCGTTCGGCCCGAGGTAGCCGAAGATCTCGCCCGGCTGGATCTCCAGGTCGAGGTCCTCCAGCCCCCGGCGCTTACCGTAGTACTTGGTCAGCCCTTCGGCCCGCACCACTGCTGTCATGCCCGCCATGGTGCCCGCCGAGGGCCGCCGCCGTCACCGGCGGGCTCCGGAAGGTTCGGCGCCGGTTCGCTTCCGGCACCCGGCAACCGCTGACTCCGGAATTCCGGTTTTCCGGGGTATCTTTCGCTTGTGACGACGATCGAGGAGCGCGTGGCCGCGCTGGAGGCCCGGGTCGCCGCCCTGGAGGGCCGGGCGCCCGAGCCCGGCGGCGAGGTCGAGGAGTCCGGCAAGCTGGTGTACGGCGGGCATGCCAGGTTCGGCGGCTACCGGTGGAGCTGGGAGATGGCCCGGCCGCCCGGCTGGCTGGTCGAGCAGCCGGCCGGCCCGATGGCGGCCGTGCTGGCCGCGGCGGGCCACCCCGCCCGGCTGCGCATCCTGCAACTGCTCGTGCGGGGCCCGCGGCCCGCGGCCGAGCTGCAGACCGAGCTGTCACCGGCCTCGCAGGGCCAGCTCTACCACCATCTCAAGACGCTCAGCTCGGCCGGGCTGGTCGAGCAGCCGGAGCGCGGCGTCTACCGGGTGCCGCCCTCGGCGATCTTCCCCGTGCTGGCCATGATCGCCGCGGCGACGGACGTGGTCCACCCCCGCTGACGGTCACCGGGCCCCGGGCGGCAGGCCGGGCACCTGCGGCGGGCCGTTCTCGATCAGGTCGAGCAGCGCCCCGGTGTCCAGGTTCCGCTCCACCAGGTCCCCGAGCGCGTCCAGGCGCCGCTCGCGCAACCGGCCGAAGTCGGTGGCCGGGTCGGGCTCGAACGCGCGGCCCGCCCGCCCGGCCACGTCCGCCAGGAAGGCCCGACGGAACGCGTCGTTCTCCAGCGCGCCGTGCCAGGTCGTGCCCCACACGTTCGCGGCCCGGCAGCCGTCCAGGAACGGCTCGCCGCCCTCCACCGTGACCCGTCCGTGGTGGATCTCGTACGCGTCCACCGGATGCCCGTACGCCTGACCGGACGGCCTGCCGAGCACCTTGTCCGGCCCGAACGTCACCCGCGCGGGCAGCAGCCCGAGCCCGTCCACCCGGCCGGCGCCCGACTCGACCTCGTCCACGATCTCCCTGGCCAGCATCTGGAAACCGCCGCAGATGCCGAGCACCGGCCCGGCGCGGGCGGCGAGCGCGTCGGCCAGCCCGCGCTCACGCAGCCAGGCCAGGTCGGCGACGGTGGCGCGGGAGCCGGGCAGCACCACCAGGTCGGCGTCGTCCAGCTCGGCCGGGCCGGTCACGAACCGCACCACCACGCCCGGCTCGGCGGCCAGCGCGTCCACGTCGGTGAAGTTGGAGACGCGCGGCAGCCGCACCACCGCCACCCGCAGCGTCTGCCTGCCGTGCGGCTTCCCGGTCACCACCCGGCGGCCGTCGAGGGCGAGCGAGTCCTCGACGTCCATCCAGAGCCCGTCCAGCCAGGGCAGCACCCCGTACACGCGCCGCCCGGTCAGCTCCTCGATCATGTCCAGGCCCGGCCTGAGCAGCTCCCGCGCGCCCCTGAACTTGTTGACCACGAACCCGGAGACCAGCGCCTGGTCCGCGGCGTCCAGCAGCGCGACCGTGCCGTAGAAGGCGGCGAACACTCCGCCCCTGTCGATGTCGCCGACCACGATCACCGGCAGGTTCGCGGCCCTGGCCAGGCCCATGTTGGCGAGGTCGCCGGCCCGCAGGTTGATCTCGGCGGGGCTGCCCGCGCCCTCGCACACCACCACGTCGTAGGCGTTCCTGAGCCGGTCCAGCGACTCCAGCGCCGCCGTCCGCAGGCGGTCCTTGAGCGCGCCGTACTCCGTCGCGTCCACGTCGGTCAGCGGGCGGCCCATGAGCACGACCTGGCTGCGGCGGTCGCTGCCCGGTTTGAGCAGGATCGGGTTCATGTCGGCCACCGGCTCCAGCCCGGCGGCCCGCGCCTGGACCTCCTGGGCCCGGCCGATCTCGGCGCCGTCCGCGGTCACGTACGAGTTGAGCGACATGTTCTGGGCCTTGAACGGGGCGACGCGCACGCCCCGCCGGGCCAGCCAGCGGCAGATCCCGGCGGTGACGACGCTTTTGCCGGCGTCTGATGTGGTGCCCGCGACGAGCAGCGCCCCTCTCACGCGCACCACCGTAACGGTGACTCGCCTGAAATCGCCCATTTACGAATCCTGTGACTTCTGCCACTCTAACTAGAACGCGATTCTAGAGTTATCTACTGGAAGGTGGGGCATGGTCGGAACGCTGGGCTCGCCTCGTACCGGCAGGATCGACGCCACGTCACAGGCACCGTTCGGCTGGACGCCGCTCGTCGTGCTCTTCATCGTCGGCCTGGTCGACCGCATCGAGGCCAACCTCCTGTCAGGGGTCCTCCCGCACATCATCAAGGAGTGGGGAATCAGCGACGTCGCGGCGGGCGCGATCCCGACCGCCGCCGCGATCGCCGGGGCCATCGTCGCCATCCCCGCCGGATACCTGGCCGACCGCCGCAGCCGCACCCGCATCATCGCCATCGTCGTCTTCATCTGGGCGATCGCCACGGCGGGCTCCGGCCTGGCGACCGGCTTCGCGATGTTCTTCGGCATGCGGGTGCTGCTCGCCGCCGCCGAGAACATCGACAACCCGGCCTCGGGCAGCCTGCTCGCCGACTGGTACCCGCCCTCCAGCCGGGCCAAGGCGTACGGGCTGGTCCGCGTCACCACCTACCTGGGCGGCGTCGGCACCCTGATCGGCGGCGTGCTCGCGGCGCAGCTGGGCTGGCGGCAGGCGTTCCTCATCATGGTCATCCCCGGCGTGCTCACCGCCCTGCTGGTGTGGTTCCTGCGCGAGCCGCGCCGGGGCGAGCTGGACCGGCTCGTCGCCACCGGCTCCGCCCCCGAGGCCCGGGCCACCGTGCACGCCGAGCCCGTGCCCGAGCCGACGCCCGACAAGGTGCCCGTGCACGACCCGGTGCCGTTCGGCACCCAGCTCCGCCAGGTGATCCGCATCCCCACGCTGATCTTCGTGTGCGTCGGGCTCGGCCTGCTCACCCTGGGCCTGGCCGGCGTCTTCTACTGGATGACCACGCTCATGGTGCGCTCGTTCGGTGTGGAGACCGACGTCGCCGGGTCGCTGAGCGGTCTCATCACGGTGGCCGGCACGCTGAGCGGCACCCTCATCGGCTCCTGGCTGGGCCGTAAGTGGCACGGCACCCGCAAGGGCGGCCGCCTGCTCGCGGGCGGCGGCGGCATCACGATCGGCGCGCTCATCCTGGCGCTCGCCCTGTCGATGGACTCGCTGGCCTGGCTGACCGTGCTGACCGTGCTCGCCAGCACCTCGATGTCGATCGCCATCCCCAACATGACCGCCTGCCTGGCGGACGTGGTGCCGGCGAGCGCCCGGGGGCTCGGCTTCGCCGTGCTGCAACTGCTGATGGCCGGCTTCGGCGCGTTCGGCTCGCTGATCGTCGGCATCGTCTCCGAGCGGACCGGCTCGCTGCTGACCGGCATGTACGCGCTGGTCCCCGTGATGGTGATCGGCGGCCTGCTCACGCTCGGCGCCCGCGCCTCCTTCGAGCGGGACGCGCGGAAGGTGCTGGACGCGGCCCGCGCCTCCTGACCGGTCAAGGGCGGGAGGGTGCCACACCCTCCCGCCTTACTCTTCTCCAGATAGGAAAGAAAAGTTGCGCAATTAATCCTTCCCATCTAGGCTGACGCCATGGAGAGCAGGCGCATCACCGACCTGGACACGCTGAAGGCCATGGCCCACCCCCTGCGCCTCAAGCTCTACCGGGCCCTCTTCCAGGCCCGCGTCGCCACCGCGTCCCAGCTCGCCGACCAGGTCGACGAGGCGGTCTCCCTGGTCAGCTACCACCTGCGCAAGCTCGCCGCCCACGGCGTGATCGAGGAGGCCGAGCCGCAGAGCAGCGACGGCCGCGAGCGCTGGTGGCAGCTCGTCATGCGCCACTACAGCGTCCAGGACAAGGACTTCCGCGACGCCCCCGAACGGGCCGCCGCCTACACCGCGTTCACCCGCACCGCCTTCCACGACCACGTCGAGCTGTACGAGCGCTACCTCGACGAGCAGTCGGCCTGGTCCCCCGAGTGGCGCGCGGCCGCCTTCAGCTCGCAGTCGCTGCCCCGCCTGACCGCCGCCGAGCTGAACGGGCTCAACCAGGAGCTCCTGGAAGTGGTCAGGAGGTGGCAGCGCCACAGCGAGGCCGCCATCGAGGCCGGCGACACCGAAGGCCGCGAGAACGTCAACCTCCACCTGTACGGATTCCCCGCCCGCCGCCCCTGACCGAGGAGGTCACGGCCATGCACCCCGACATCCACCTGCGGCTCATGGAGATCCGCGACGCCGAGTTACGGGAACGCGCCGACCACTGGCGCGCCACCCGCGACAGCCGCCCCACGATGAGCTGGCGCGTCGGCTGGACCCTCGTCGAGCTGGGCCTGCGTCTCGTCCACCGCGCCCCCGCGAACATCCAGCGGATCTGATCGCCTCACGGGTGTATCAAGCTGCGGAGCCCTCACTCCATGTGGATGTCGAAGGAGGCTCTCGTGGAAGCCGCAGACGGCCGCGTCATCTTGTTCCTCGTCATCGCGATCGCGCTGTTCATCGCCGGGCGCCGCTACCAGACGCTGGTCGCCACCCGCCAGGCGTGGCGTGACGCGATGAGACTGGTCATCGCGCGCAGGCAGGTGGCCGCCAACGCCACCAGGTCCATGCTGTGGATGGCCGTCGTCACCGGGTTCGTCCTCTGGCTGGTGGCCAACCTCAACCGGCTGATGTGACCCGCCGCCGCGCCATCCCCCACGCGGCGAGCACCGCCGCGCCGGCCGCCACCATGCTCACCGCCCGGGTCAGCCGCACCGCCCGCCGGATGTCGCCCACGCCCGGCGGCGGCCCGTCACCCATGGCCGGCCGGTGCTCCACCCTGCCGGCGTACACGTTGGCGCCGCCGAGTGTGACGTCGAGCGCGCCCGCGAAGGCGGCCTCGCACCGCCCGGCGTTCGGGCTCGGATGACGGTGCCCGTCGCGCGCCAGCACGGCCAGCGCCCGCCGCCGGTCCGGCGCGGCCAGCACGGTGATCAGCCCCGTGAGCCGGGCCGGCACGTAGTTGGCCACGTCGTCCAGCCGCGCCGCCGCCCACCCGAACCGCTCGTACCGCGGCGACCGGTGACCCACCATGGCGTCCAGCGTGTTGATCACCCGGTAGGCCAGCAGCCCCGGCACCCCCGCCACCACCCCCCAGAACAGCGGCGCCACCACCGCGTCGGAGGTGTTCTCGGCCAGCGACTCGACCGTCGCCCTGGCCAGCTCCGGCGCCTTCAGCCCCGACGGGTCGCGCCCGCACAGATGCGGCAGCCGCTCCCTCGCCGCCCCCAGATCTCCGGCCTCCAGAGCGGACGCCATGCAGGCCCCCTCCCGCGCCAGCGTCGTCGCGCCCAGCACCGCCCAGGTGGCCGCCGCGGTCGACACCGTGCGCGCCAGCGGGCTCCGGGCCCGCTCCGCCACCAACCCGGCCCCGGCCGCCACCCCCACGCAGACCGCCACGTACCCCACGCCGTTCGCCCGCGCGTCCCCGTACACCCTGCCCTCGAACCAGGACGCGGCCCGCCCGAACAACGCGACCGGATGCCCCCTCCTGGGGTCGGCGAACACGGCGTCGAGCATCACCCCTAGCGCCAGCCCGGCGGCACGACCAGATCTCATGGAGGACATCCTGACGGACAGCCTTCGCGAAGGGTTCCGGGGGGTTCTGGCGGAGGTTCCTTGGCGGAGTCCCGGCGAACGGTCCTTTCGGAAGGTGCTTGCGGGGTCAGACCAGGTGCGCCCGCAGCCTGTCCTCGTGCGCGTCCAGCCAGGCCGACGCCCGCCGGATCCGCTCACCCGCACCACCGTCCCACAGCGTCGCCCAGCTCCCGCCGCCCGCCGCCCGCGCCTTCATCACCTCGTACGAGCGATGGAACCGCAACCGCGCCACCTCCAGCAGCCGCCGCCGCTCCCTCGGCCGCAACCCGTACGCGTCACAGAACAGCCGCAGCCGCTCCCCCACGTCCACCCCGCGCAGCAACGGATGCCGATCGACCGGATCCGCGATCGGCGCCCAGTGACGCAACGTCGTCACCACGTCGAACACCCGCGTCGTCGGCCGCGCCTGATCGAAATCGATCATGGCGTACGGGACCCCGTCCGCGAACACCACGTTGGCCGGCGTCAGATCGCAGTGACCGATCACCTCCGGCGGCGCGTCGTCGTTCGACCCGCCGTCCCACCCGCCACGCGCGAGCGGAAACCCCTCGCCCGCGTCGTGGAACCCGCGAACAACCGCGCCAGATCAGCCAGCGCGCCGTCGGAGACCGACACCGGACTCACCCCCGTCGCACCCGGCAGGTAGGTGAGCACCTCACGCCCCAGCGCGTCGAACCCGAGTACGCGCGGCGCTCCCCGGAAACCTGCGGCTTCCAGATGGCGGAGCAGGGCATGCACGGCAGGCGTCGACGACCTCGCCGGCCTGCGCACCGTGTCACCGACGCGCACCACGCCATCGGTCACATCCCCGCCCTGCAAGGGGATCTCATGCAGGAGCGTCGCGAACATGCCACGACAGCTTAGACCCTCCCCCACCCCCTCGCGTGGGGTTTTTCATGCAGTTCAGGGTGATGGGAGAGGGGATCTGGGGATGAGGAGGTGACGGACAGGAGCGCACGAGGGCGGTGAGGGCGGGCTGACACGGTGGAAAACGTGTGCATGACACGTCGCCGGATCATGCACAATAAGGCGAGAGCGCCCTTAGCTCAGCTGGACAGAGCATCGGACTTCTAATCCGACGGTCGCAGGTTCGAATCCTGCAGGGCGCGCTTATCGCGAGGCTATGACCTGCGAGTATTCGGCGCCTCTGGATCTGGCAGGCCAGCGGAGCCGCTTGGGGGACCGAAGGGGGACCGCCAGTTTCGGACGCCTCCCCCACGCGAACGCTCCGGGGAGCCAGAGCCGCCCTAGCCTCCGCCGCCGCCCGAGCCATCTCCGGCAACACACTGGTGTAGATATCCGACGTGATCGCCTGACTGGAGTGCCGCGTCATCGCGCTCGTGGTCTTGTCATTGCCCGCCGCCAGAGCCCAGCGTTGCCGTGCCATGCCGAAGATCATGCCGAATCGGAGGCAGTCCGGCGGCGAAGGTCAGCCGCTCGAAATACTCCGACACCCAGTCCGGCTTCAGCTCGCTGCCGTCCTCCCGGGTGAAGATCCGTCCCGACTCACGCCATGCTCCCGCCGACGCCGACCGTTCTTCATGCCAGCGCCGGTGGTGCGCCCGCAGGACGGCCAGGGTCCCCGGGTCGAGAGCCACCGGCGCGTCGCTGCCCTCGGTTTGGCCCGCCCTTCCTGTCCACACACGTACGCATTCGCGGCGCGACGGGCCGTTTGCATGCGACCTCGACGCCTCAAGATCGCCAAGTGTCAACTGGAGTACTAGGCGGGGAAGGTGACGCCGACGTGCATGGATCGCATCCATTCTTCATCGACAGAAGCTTCCACCAATGCTTCGGCCGTGACGAGTACGGCGCGGCCCCAGCGATTGTCCCATGATTCCTTGCCGCCAGGTGTGGTGGCGATCCACCGTTCGACACTGGCGAGATCGGGGTTCGGGTACCAGTCGCGACTTGCCGCGTCGAACTCGATCATGCGGCCGTCTTGATGGTGATAGGACACGATCGCCGGGACTTCGTCGCACCACGCAGCCCTCAGGCAAGGCCCTTGCCGCGCCAGGGCGGGAAGAGCACCGGGCGTGGGGCAATCGACGCTGTAGTCCAGGATGACAGTCCCTGTGCCGAGACGCCCGATGAGCATGTCGATATCGCCACCCAGGAATTTCATCGGCTCCGTGATCTCGGGCGGGATACGGCAGGCCGCCAGGACGTCATCGACCGTCGCGGCGGAGCACCATGTGAGCGCGAGGACGTTATTGGTGTACCCATTGAACCAGCGATAGTAGCTCTTATCGATCAAGGGGTTCCTTTTGGACTATTGGCGGACCGCCCGCCGCCGAGATGATGAAGCCGGCGGCGAAACCTGTGGATCTGACGGGAAGGGGTGTACCTTCCCGAATCATCTGATCAGAGTTTCGGGATAAGGCCGACGCGCCAACGTCGGTCGGGAAGCGCACCCGTGCCGCTTACCGTAGTGCCCGAGTTGCCCGCTGACGACCACGACGGCTCGGCCGCCCTCGTTGATCGACCAGTTTGTTCGTGAGGGCGCCCGCAAGATGCTCGCGACCGCATTGCAGGCCGAGGTCGAGGGCTACATCGCCGCCTTCTCCGGCGAGCGTGACGAGAAGGGCCTCCGGCTGGTCGTGCGCAACGGCCACCAACCGCAAAAGATACTCACCGCGGCCGACGCAATCGAGGTCACGGCCCTACGCCTCAACGACAAGCGCATCGACGAGGCCAGCGGCGGCGGTTCTTCTCGGCGATTCTGCCCGATTGGGCCCGCAAGTCCTCCCCCATCGGCGAAGTGCTGCCGCTGCTGTACCGGCACGGCCTGTTGCGGCTCACTACTATTCCGCCATGCTTTTCGATCTTGCTGGGTACGCCTTCCTGACCGCGTTCTTCGTCCTGTTCGCGGGCCTTCCCGCGGCCGGGGCCATCCCTGCCGCGATGCTCACCGCCCCGCCTGACCGCCACAAGGTCATGCGCTTGCGCTTCGTCGTCGTGGGACTGTTCGTGTCAGTCGCCGGCATCTTGTTGATGGGGCTCGGCGCCTGGCTGGGGCGGGAGGATTCGCGCTACGGCGCCATCGAATTCTTCGGGATGCTGCTGATCTCCCTCATAGGCGCGGGCCTGCTTGTCGCCGGTCTCGGCCCGCTGCCTTCGTGGCTGCTGCAGCTCTCAGGTCCGTACGGGGAACGGCTGCCGCTGCCCCTCCGCCTGGCGGCCCGCGACCTGGCCCACCGTCGTGGCCGCGCGGTGCTCGCGATCACGCTGACGATGATGGCGACAGCCTTTGGCATCGCACTGACGATCATCGCGGTCGGCGAAACAACGCAGAGCAGGGCCGAATACTCCCCCCAGGCCCGGCCGGGCAGCTTGTTGATCCGGCCAACCGCCTTGTTCGTGCAGCAACCTTTCTCGGCGGCCGATGCGAACACCGTACGAGCGGCGATCGAGCAGGAATTACCCGGGGTGCCGATCGCCCAGAGCGAGCGCCCCTCGGGCGAATCCTGGTACTTCGACGCGAGGGCGGAAAACGTCGAAATACCAGAGGAGGCCGTCTACTGGGACTATGCCATCGGCAACGAGAAGCTGCTGCGGTACATCACGGGCGATCAGTCGACACCGTACGACGAGAGCATGGCCGTGGTGATCACGTCAGCCGAGGTGAAAGTCGACTCGGTCGAACTCTTCTACGAGATCAACGAGAACGATGAGACAGCGACGACCAGGACCGTCCCGGCGGTCATCACCAGGACCGCCGACCCGCACATGCAGACGATCTTCATCCCCTCGAAGATCGTCCAGGATCTCGGCTACCAGCTCCAACCAAACGAACTGATCGTCGACCCCACCCTCCGCCGGGTCACGGTGCAGGAGCAGGAGCGCCTCGACGACCGCCTGGATGACGCGGTCGCGGAAACTTACGTCGAGCGGGGCTTCGAAGCTTCGACCTGGTGGATGCCCGTCGTCGCCGTGGCGCTCCTCATCGCCCTCGCGTGCACGCTGGCCACCGGATTCGGAAAGGCCGCCAACGCGCGCCAGGCCCGCGTCCTGAAGCGAGCCGGCAACGGATCAGCCACGGCCTTCCGGTGGTTCTACGCTTTCCGCGCGGGTCTGAGCACCCTGTACGGCACGGTGCTTGGCGCGGTCGCCGGATGTCCCGCCGGGATGTTGCTGCTGTGGCCCCTGACGGTGCGTATCACGTGGGAAGAACCGGTACGGGTGCCGTTCGAGACTCCCTGGCCGGCGATCGTGGCCGTCGTCGTCGGCCTTCCCCTCCTCGCCTCCACCCTCGGTGCGATTCTCGCCCGCGAGCAGTCGTCGCGCTAGCGCCCTTCCCGCTCAGTATGGTGGCCGCGCTTGCCCTACTGGCCGGCTGTCGGTCTGGTGGCGCCCTTCGCCATGCTGGCAGTCTTCTTCGTCCAGCCGACGTATGGCTCTTGGGTGTCCCGGCCGCAGGTTCGAGTCCTGCAGGGCGCGCCGTCCAGACCAGCTCAAACACCGTCTGAGCTGGTCTTTTGTCCGGGCGGGACTCGCGGCCCGCAGGATGGGGCCCGGCGGCGAACCGGGACCCTGGGTAGCGTGCGATCGAGGGCGTTGACGCGCATAGGTGGAAATGCCGCAGTTCCTCGCGCTCTGCCGGCTGACCCCTCTCCGACATCAGCAACACGTTCAGCGGCCTGGGCGCGTTATTCCGAGCGGAGCGACGGCGGGAAGCGCAGCACCCAGCGGCGCTGCCAAGGGGTTTCGACGGCCCGACGGTGGTGGTGCTCGCGTGTCCAGGCGACGGCGTCGGCCGGGGCGAGGCCGGCCAGGATGGCCAGGCAGGCGACGACCGTGCCGGTGCGGCCGATGCCGCCCCCGCAGGCGACCTCCACCGCGGCGCCCGCCCGCGCTCGCTCGTACAGGGCACGGATCTGCTGGACGGCCGCGTCGCGGTCGCGGGGCAGCAGGAAGTCGGGCCACTGGATCCACGCGCGCGGCCATGGCAGCTCGCTCTCGTGGTGGCGGCGGAGCTTGTCGGAGCCCAGGTAGAGGCCGAAGTCGGGTCTGGGTCCCGACGGCAGCGGATGGCGGAGGCCGCGGCCGCGGATCCAGGTGCCGTCGGGGAGCTGGAAGGCGCCTGCGAGGGGCGGTCCGCCCACCGCAGGGGTGTCCATGGGGTCGCTCATGGGGTTCTCCTTGTGTTCTTCAGTGGGCGGCGCTGTCGGAGCGCCGCCGTTCGCGGTGTTTCGCGACATTGATCCGGTTACCGCACACGTCGGGCCTGCAGTAGATGCGACGCCCTCCGCGGCTGATGTCGACGAACACCCCGCGGCAGCCCGGGGCGGCGCAGGCGCGGAACCGGTCGTGTCCGAGCGCCCGGACCGCGCCGAGCAGCCCGATGCCGATGAGCGCGGCCAGTTCCTCGGCCAGCGGCGCGCCCGGCCTGGTGGGGACGTACCACTGCCACCGCCCGCCGGGATCGCGCTCCAGCACCGGCCGGAGCCCTGCCCGCCCGGCCAGCACGGCGCCGCCCGCGACGGCCTGCTCCTCCGTCTCGGTCTCCACGACGCCGCGGGCCTCCCGGCGCAGCAGGTGGACCTCGCGGAGGTCGTCGTCGGTCGGCGGCCGGCCGTCCGCCACGGCGTCGAGCCGCAGCCCGTGCCCCGCGAGCAGTTCCATCAACGCGCCGGGGGTCGGCAGAGCGTCGCCCGCCGGGGCCTGCACGGTGGGCGAGGTGTTGGCCAGATCGCCGGCGAGAGTCGCCCCGACCGCGTAGTCGGTGATGGAGATCCGCATGTCGCACCTCGTTTCAGTAACCGAATAAACGAAACTATACCCCTTACATAGATCACGCGGGGTGCGGTAAACCGCAGGTTCAGACGGGCGGGTGCCTCATTCCGCCAGGTGAGCGGCCCGGCCTACCGTTCTTGGCCATGATCGGAAAGTTGTTCGACGTGCCACGCCGGCTGCTGGCCGGGCTGGCGGCCCTGCTCACCCTGGGCGCGGTGGTCACGTTCACTGCCATGGCGGACAGCACCATGCAGCCCCTGCCGGCCACCGCGCCTGACGACCAGTTCAGCGCCGGACGCGCGCTGGTGCACCTGAAGAAGTTCGCCGCCGGACCACGGCCCGTCGGCAGCCCGGCCGGCGACCGGGCCCGGGACTATCTGGCCGGTCAGCTGCGCGCGGCAGGGCTCGAGGTGGAGATCCAACGCTCGGTGGGTGCCCGCTCCGCGGCGGGGCTGGCGACGTTCGGCCAGGTCGACAACATCGTGGGACGGCTGCGTGGAACGGACTCGACCGGCACCGTGCTCATCGCCGCGCACTACGACTCCGCGGCCATGGGACCGGGCGCCTCCGACGACGGCGCCGCGGTGGCCGCGATGCTGGAGACCGTCCGGGCGCTGCGCGGCGGCCCCGGCCCGCGCAACGACATCGTGCTGCTCATGTCGGACGGTGAGGAGGACGGCGTGCTCGGCGCCGAGGCCTTCGTCCGCGAGCACCCCCTGGGCAAGGCCGGCGGCGTGCTGCTGAACTGGGAGGCCCGCGGGGTCAGCGGCCCCTCGCTGATGTTCGAGACCTCCGCGGGCAACGCCCGCCTGGTCGAGACCTTCGCGGGAGCCGTGCCCGCGCCGCGCGGCCACTCCGCCATGGTGGAGGTGTATCGGCTGCTGCCCAACAACACGGACTTCACCCCGCTGACGAAGGCGGGCTTCACCGGCATGAACTTCGCCTACATCCAGCGTTCCTCGCTGTATCACACGGCGGGCGACACCATCGCCAACCTCAACCCGGGCAGCCTGCAACACCACGGCAGCAACATGCTGGCGCTGGCGCGCGCCCTCGGCGGCGCGGACCTGCGGACGCTGGACTCCGATCACGACGCCACCTACTTCCGCGCGCTCGGCACGATGATCACGTATCCCGGTCAGTTCGTCTGGCCGCTGGCGGTGCTGGCCGTCGTCGCGGTGGCGGGCCTGGCGCTGCTGGCCCGCGTCAGGCGGCTGCTGAGCCTGCCACGGCTGATCGTGGCGACGGCCTCGGCCGTGGTGCCGTTGGCGGCGTCGGCCGTCTTGGCGCAAGGGCTGTGGGAACTGCTGGTGTCCTGGCGGCCGGCCTACGACCTGATGGGCGGGCTGCTGCACCGCCCGCAGCCGTACCGGGCGGCGATCGCGGTCCTGTGCGCGCTGACGGTCCTCGGCTGGTACCTGGTGCTGCGTCGCAGGCTCGGCCCGGCGGCGCTGGCGGTCGGGGCGCTGACCTGGTTCGCCGGGCTGGGCGTGCTGTGCGCCCAGGTCGCTCCCGGGGCGTCTTTCCTGTTCGCCCTGCCGGCGCTGACGGGCGCGCTCGGCTGGCTGGCCGCGGTCCTGCTCCGCACGCCTGCCTGGGCGCGGACGGTCGTGGCGATGCTGGGCCCGGTCACGGCCGCCATGCTGCTGCCGTCCCTGGCCGGGAACGTCTTCGACGGGATGGGGCTGGCGCTCGGCGGGGCGAGCGCGCTGGTGCTGGCCCTGTCCGGGATGATCGTGGTGCCGATCGCGGAGCTGTTCCTGCCCGATCCCGCCACCCGGCCGAAGCGGGCCCCCGTCCTCGCGGTGCCCCTGACGGCTGTTCTCCTCGCGGCGGGGCTGGTCGTGGCCGGGTTCGTGGTGGACGACTTCGACGCCGACCGGCCGCGGCGCACGCATCTGGCGTACGTCATGGACGCCGAAACTCGTCGTGCCCACTGGGTCAGCGCCGACGTGGACCCGGCGCCGTGGACGAAGCGGTACGTGTCCGGCCATGACGCCTCCGCGCTGCCCCCGGGGTACGCACGCGGCACGCTGCGGACCGGACCGGCACCGGCGATCGCCGCCGAAGGCCCGCGAGCCGACGTCCTGGCGCACAGCGGGGACACGCTGAAACTGCGGGTGACCGCCGGGGAGGGCACGCGCTCGGTGACGCTACGGCTCGACCAGCCGATCAGCCACGCCACCGCGTCGGCCGGCCGGTTCGGGTCGGTGAGCGTGCCCGTCACCGGCACCCGAATCGGCACCTGGCCCTCGGAGATCCGCTTCCGCGGCCTTCCCGCCCGGGGAGTCCAGATCACCCTGCGCGTACCGGAGAAGGACCGGATCCGCCTCACGGTGATCGCCGAGACCGACGGGCTGACCGCGGTGCCGGGCTTCGTCCCCCGACCTCCTGACCTGGTCGCCGCCACCAGGGAGGACGGTGACCTCACCGCGGTCACGCGTGGTTACACCCTGACCAGGGGCTCCGCACGCCTGCCGCGTTGAAGACGAGGGGCACATCGCCAGGCCCCCGGCCGTGGTGACCGCTGGAAACGTCGGCGATGCCGAGGAGGCCGGCCGGTGACGGCGGCGTCATGGCGGACGCCGCGCCCGCATCGCCACCTGGCGCGGCTCCTCGGGGACCCACCGAGTCGGGACGCGCTGCCGCCTAACGGGCGGCGGCGACGTACGGCTCGATCCGCGCGCCGAACTCCGCCGTGTCGGCCCCCGTCACCACGGCCCCCAGCAGCACCGCGGCCGCCCCGGCGTCCCGCAGGGACGCGAGGTCGTCCGGGACCAGCGCGTGCTGGCTCGGCACGACGACGGGGACGTCGACCGCCGACGCCACCGCCTCCAGCCTCGCCAGGGTCGCCAGGCTCAGCGGCGTGCCGTACCTGTCGGGTTCGAGCGTGGACAGTTCGAGCGCCCCGCACCCCCGCCGCACCATGGCCCGCGCCTGGGACGGGCCGTCGCCCGGCCCCAGGGCCACCATGGGCGTCACCGGCCCGCACGCCTCGACGTACCCCGCGGGCGCGTCGGCGGCGTAGACGTCGAAGTAGTCGAACCCCATCTCCCGCGCGGCGGCCATCTCCGCGATCGACACCGATCCGGCCGCGCCCACGACGAGGCCCGTCGGGACGCCGAGCGCGAGGATGCCGCGCAGCGCCTCACGCTCGGCGTCCAGCGGCCCGAAGTCCGTCCCGGAGGCGCGGTGACGCACGTTGGTGTGCACCTTCAGGCCGTCGGCTCCGGCATCCGACGCGGCCTGCGCGAGAGCGGTCTCGTTGCGCGGCAGACTGACCAGCACGGCCAGTCGCGACTGGGGCAAACGCATTCGAGGATCCCCCGCCTCAGTAGTAGGTGACATTCGGCCAGCCCAGCTCCATGCCTTGGGCGGCCATCGATTCCTGGACCTCGGCCAGCAAGGCCGGCGTCGCGGTGACCTGCTGCGGCTCGGTGTCCCTGGCCACGCAGAACGACGCCAGGTGACCGGCCGCCTCGCCCACGGTCCACTCGACCGGGTGGACCCGGTAGCACCCGTTGGTGATGTGCGTGGTGCTGATGTTCTTGCCGGCGGCGATCACGTTCCGGACGCGCTCGGGAACGAGCGCGCGCATCGGGACCTGGAACGGCCAGGCCGGCACGTCGATGTAGTTGTCCCCGCCGGTCGAGGGGTGCAGGTCGATCCGGTACGAGCCGATCCCGACGCTGTCGTGGTAGGAGACGGGCCCTTCGGGGCGTACGGCCACCGCGAGGTCCTGCTCCACGATCCGGTACTGGCCGAGGATCCGCCGCGACTCCCTGATGTACGGGCGCATCGCGAGGCCGTCGGCGGTGCCGGTGACGTCGGGCCGCGGCCTGAGGCCGGGCCAGCCGGTGCCGCCGTCGGGCCGGGGCGCCTCGGCCTGCAGCCAGTAGAGGAAGCTGAGGCTCTGGGCCCGCGCCGCGGCGGTGTGGGCGGCGTTCTGCTCGGCGGTGCCGCCGATGACAGGACCGCCCAGGTAGTCGATCATCGGCCAGTTCACGATGGTGATGTCGCTGTCGAACGCGCCCGGCCGGAAGTGGTTGCGGGCCAGGATCCGCCGGAACGTCCACAGCTCGTCCGACCCCGGGTCCTTGCTCTGGTCGGCGACGATGCGCGTCGGGTCGTCGTCCGGGTTCGGGGTGAAGACGTGGCGGCGGGGTTCCAGCGTGTGCGGGTGCGGGGCAACCCAGCCGAACTGGGGACCGTGCCACCACTCGGGAGCCAGCGCCCGCCATGCGGCGTAGTCGTCCGGCTTGTCGATCGTGTGGTCCTCCCCCGCGTGGTGCGAGAGCGCGAAGCACACCGACACCGCCTGCATGTTGTCCGGCCGCGCGGTGGCCGCGGCGTGCGGCTCGCCCGTGTCGTCCTGCGACTCGGCGCCGGTCGCGAACTCGGTGCCGGTGATCGGCAGCACGTCCCCGGCCTCCGTGGCGTCCAGGACGAACCTGGCCGTGACGGTGACGTCGCCGCCCGTCTCCAGGTCGTGGAAGCCCATCGCCGTCACGTGGTCGCCGTCGACCTGGGCGGTCGCCGGGACGTGCCGGCGCAGCACGGTGATCTTCCCGGCCGCCTGCCACGGAGCGAGCATGGCCTCGATCACCGCCAGGGCCACCCGGGGCTCGTGGCACAGCGGGCCGACCCGGCCGGCGCCGGGGTTCAGGTGGGCCAGCGACCTCGACGCGGACCGCAGCGGGTATTCCCTCCTGTAGTACTCACGGATGCCGTCACGCAGCCGCCGGTAGCTCGCGGTGCTTCCGAAAGCCTCGATCCAGGGATGTTCGTCGGGCGGGACGAGCTGCGTGGTGAGCTGTCCGCCCAGCCAGGCCGTCTCCTCGGTGAGCACCACCTGCGCACCGTTCCCGGCGGCGGCCAGGGCGGCCGCGACGCCGCCCAACCCCCCACCGACCACCAGGACGTCCGCGCGGAACTCGGTCACTCAGGATTCCTTTCGATTGGAGCCGCTGGTCTGTCCAGCGACGAAGGTGCATGACAGCGCCACGGCCTGCGGCTCGACGTTCTCCTCCGACTCGAGCTGCTGGACCAGCAGCTCGACCGCGCGCATCCCCATCTCCCGCCGCGGTATCCGGAAGCAGGTGAGCTCCGGGCCCGGCACGGCGTCCGGCGGGTCGCTGAGCGCGGCCACCGAGCACTCGCCCGGCACGTCGACGCCCATCCCGGCGAGGAGGTCGAGCACCCTGAGCGCGACCACCGACTCGTGGGCGATGAACGCGGTGGCCCCGGCCTCCAGCAGCCGCCGTACCTCCTCGGCCGACGGCCCCTCCTCCTTGCGGACCGACAGGACGAGCCCGCCGGTGTCGAGCCCGTGCCGGCTCTGGGCGGCCAGGAATCCGGCGTCACGGTCGGCGGACGGTTCGCCCGGATCGGCCGCCGTCAGGTAGGCGATGCGCTCGTGTCCGAGCCCCACCAGGTGGTCGACGACCTCGCCGGTCGCGGTCGCGTAGTCCGCGGTGACGTACGTGATCGGGCCGGGCACGTCACGACGGCCGATCAGCACGAACCTGAACCCCTCGTTCCGCAGCCGGACGAGGTCGTCCCGGTTGGTCTCCTTGCCGAGCAGCACGCACCCGTCGGCGAGCCCCAGCCGGTTGACGCCCTCGCGGTAGATCGACCTACCGCCGTCCGAGCCGGTGGCGCTGGTGAACATCAGCATGTCGTAGCCGAGCGCCTCGGCCGCGGCCTCGATCCCCACCAGGAACGGGTAGTAGAAGTCGTGGTGGTCCATCGGGAACAGCGACTCGAACGTGTAGACGCCGATCAGGTGGTTCATCCCGCCGGCCAGGCTGCGCGCCACCGGATCGATGGTGTAACCGAGCGATCGGGCCACCTCGAAGACGTGCCGTCTGGTCTCCGGGGGGATCCGGATGGTGTCCGAATGCCTGCCGTTGATCACGATGGAGACCGTGGTCTGCGAGACGCCGGCCAGCTTGGCGATGTCGGACTGACGCGGCCTGCGGTGAGGGGTGTCTTTCACCGGCGATCGTTCCCTTCCTCAAGGTGCTCCAACGCAAAGGAGATCTCGAACGGACGATCCCACGGAAAGCAGACGCTGCCGGGCGCAATGCCGAACTTGTCGGCCGGTGGGCCGAGGTCGGCGAGAAGCTCGCCCAGCTCCCGCTCCACCTGGTCCGGCCGCAGGGCCGTACCGGCTGCGAGGAACCCGCGCCGCGCGGAGGTCTGGTAGCCCCAGTCGTCGAGCAGACGATGGGTGAGAGTCCGGGCGTGCTCGGCCAGTCGCCTGTCCCCGGTGGCCAGCAGACGGCTGCACCCTTGCGCCAGCGCGCTGCCGATGGTGTTGCCCGCGGTGTTCCACGCGGCGTACCCGGCGAGGCGCGGGAGCAATCCGGCGCCGCGCAGCGCCATGACCAGCGCGGGGTCGGCGCCGTTGGCGTCGGCGACGTCCGCCACCGCGACCGGGAGCCCCGCCTCCAGCAGCTCTCGCGCCCGCGCGGCGAGGCGCACCGCGTCGCCGGACGGCCGCTCCGGCTGGTCCGGACCGGAGCACCAGTCGCGCGGGGGCAGGCCGGGAGGGTGCACCGCGAGCACCAGGTCGGCGTGGGCGGCGTCCTCGACGAGGACCGCGCCGATGGCGGCGACCTGGTCCGCGATCGTGTCGCGGACGGGCACGTCCTCGTAGGCCGCGATCCGTCCGAGCGCGTCCGGGTCGAGGCAGGCGAGCGCCACCTTCGGGCGCAGGCCGGCGTGCTCCAGCGCGGCCCGGGTGGTCAGCACGGCGCCGGCCTCGTCGGCGCCCGGGTAGCAGCCGATCCGGTCGCCGAGGCCGAGGCGGCCGATCCAGGACTCCAGCCACTCCCGCTCGCTCGTGGACACGCTCTCGACCGTGCTGTCCTCCACCAGGATCGCCAGCGTGTCGACGACTCCTTCCGCCACCAGCTCGACGCAGGCCAGGTGCATGGCGTGCAGGCGCAGCCGCCGGGTGAAGAGGTCCGCGACGAACGGTTCGGGGATCTCCGCCCTGGCCTGCGCCACCGCGGCGGGGCGTCCGTGTTCGGCCCGGTAGAGCTCCTCGGATAGGGCGAAGAACCGCCGCCCGTGCCGGTCCCAGTACTGCGGCTCGGCCCCGGCGCCGTCGGTCTTCTTGGTACGCATCAGCGTCACGGAGGCGTGGACGGGCAGGTCCGGCCGGTCGGCCCGGATGCGGCGCAGCACGTCCAGCCGGGCCAGCGTCCGGGCCAGCGGCTCGGTGGTGCGCCGCGAGGCGACGAATCCGCCGTGGGCGAGCTGGTTGACGCTGACCACGACGGCGTCGCTGTCGCCGGCGGCGTCCTCCAGCCACCGGGATGTGCCGTCCATGTCCGCGGGCACGCCGCCGGCGGGCAGGAGCCCGGCCGGCGGGAGCCGCAGCCGGGTTCCGGCGGTGGCGGCCAGCCCGGCGACGTGGCCGGTGTTCACCGGCCGGTCGTCGAGCGGGAGCAGCGTCACGATCGGTCCGCTGTCACTCATCCCTTCACCCCTCCCGCGCCCAGGCCCTGCACGAAGTGCCGCTGACCGGCAGCGAAGATCACCAGTACGGGCACGATGGCGATGAACGTCCCGGCCATCAGCGGGCCGTACTGGGTCACGCCGCTGCCCGCGAACGAGCTGAGCGCCAGCGGCAGCGTCTGCATCTCCGGCGACGACACCGCCACCAGCGGCCACAGGAAGTCCTCCCAGGCGCCGGTGAAGGAGAGGATGGCGATGGTGGCGACGATCGGCCGGGCCAGCGGCAGGTAGATCTGCCAGAAGATGCGCAGCTCTCCGGCGCCGTCCAGCCGCCCGGCCTCCGCCAGCTCGCCGGGCATGTCGAGGAAGTACTGGCGGGCGAGGTAGATGTTCAGCGGCTGCACCAGCATCGGCAGCACGAGCCCGAGGTGCGAGTCCAGCAGCCCGCTGCCGCCCTGGCCGAACAGGTCGTTGCCGCCGGCCAGCGGGAAGCCCTTGACGATGAGGAACAGCGGGATCAGCTGCACGATGGACGGCACCATGGCGCTGCCCAGCACCGTGGTGAACAGCAGGCGCGAGCCGCGGAAGTCGATCCGCGCCAGGGCGTAGCCCGCCGCCGTCGTCGCGACGCAGTTCCCCGCGACCGTGAGCGTCGCCACGATCAGGCTGTTGGCCATCGCTCCGGGGATGTTCGTGGAGTTCCAGACGTAGGCGAAGTTGTCCAGCGTCGGCTGGTCGGGCAGCAGCTTCGGCGGGTAGCTGAACACCTCGGTCGCCGGTTTGAAGGCCAGCGACACCATCCACACGAACGGCATCGCCACCAGCAGGGTGACCACCCCGGTGAGGAGCGCCCTGCGCCGGCCGGCGCCCGGCCCGGCCGTAAGCGCGGTCACCGCCGGCCTCCTCTGGCCATCGTGCGGATGCTGAAGTAGGCCAGGGCGAAGATCAGGCAGAACAGCAGGAACGCCATGGCGCTCGCGTTGCCGAGCCGGTAGTGCTCGAAGGCCTCGTTGTAGATCAGCATGTTCAGGACGGTCGTGGAGGACAGGGGACCTCCTGAGGTCAGGACGTAGATCTCGGAGAAGGACTGGGCGAGGTAGATGAGGTCGACCACGACCACGTACGTCGTGATCGGCACGAGCAGCGGCAGGATCACGTGCCGCAGCGTCCGCCAGCGCCCGCAGCCGTCCACGGACGCGGCCTCCATCAGCGAGACCGGGACCGCCTGGAGCCCCGCCAGGAAAATGATCATGCTGCCCCCGAGCGCCTTCCAGGCGCGCATCCCGATCAGCGACAACAGGGCGGTGTCCTCGTCGGTGAGGAAGTCCACCGGTGGCAGCCCGACCAGGTCCAGCAGGTAGTTGAACAGTCCGTCGTGGGAGTACAGCCACAGCCAGATCATGCTCACCGCCACCAGCGGCACCACGCGCGGCAGGTAGAGCACCGCGCGGAACAGGGTCACGCCGGGGAACCGGCCGTTGACCAGGAGCGCCAGGGCGAGGGCCGCCGGCACGGCCAGGATCAGCGTGCCGAACGCGTACTGGACGGTGATCCAGATCGCGTGCCAGAACTCGCCGGACTGGAGCACGGCGAAGTAGCCGTCCAGGCCGTGGAACCTGGGCCCGCCCCGTTCGACGGGGTTGTACGAGGTCAGGCTCAGGTAGAAGCCGTACCCGATCGGCACGATCGTGACCAGCGACAGCGCGAGGGCGGCGGGCAGGACCAGGATCCAGCCCGCTCTGCGCTGGGCCGAGCGGAGCGGGCTCCGCCTCGGCCGGCGTGCCGTCGCGGGCTCGGGCCCGGAGGACGTTCCCGGCGGCCGGGTCTCAGTCACCATGATGGAGCTTCATCCGTTGGGAGATCCGTTCGAGTCGGCCGATCAGTTCTGCTTCGCCAGGGCCGCGGCCTCCGTCGCCGCGCGGTCGAGCGCCTCGGCGGCAGCCGTCTTGCCGCGCAGCACGGCCTCGATCTCCTTGGCCAGCGCCTCGCGCTGCTGCGTCCACGTCGCGATGTTGGGGTTCCCGCGGAACAGGGCGGCGGCGTCCATGTAGGGCTTGATGTACTGCTGGGCGGCGAGCTCGGGGTCGGCGGCCAGGGTGGCGCGCGCCGGGATGCCGCCGACGGCCTGGACGTACGCCTTCGCGTTCGCCGGCTTGAGCAGGAACTCGATGAACTTCCAGGCCTGGTCCTTCTGGCCGGAGTCGGCGCTGATGAACAGCCCGTTGCCGGCTCCGCCGAACGACGCCGCGGTGGTGTCCTTGAGCGGCGGGGCCAGCTTGATCTTCGCGGCGACGTCGGGCGCCTGCTCGTGGATGCTCTTGAACGTCGCCTCGTCGATCACGGCCATGGCCGCGCGCCCGGTGACCAGCGGATGCTGCGCCCCCGCCCCGCTCGTCGCCTCGCCCAGGCCGGTGGAGACCGCCTTCGGGCCGTTGTAGAACCCGGCGAGGAACTCCAGCGCGCGCTTGCCCGCGTCGGAGTTCCAGGTGACCGTCTGGCCGCTCTCGTCGGCGAAGTTCCCGCCGGCCTGGAACAGGAAGCTGCCGAACGCCTGTGACATGCTCGTCGGGTCGTCGGCCGGGAAGATCACGCCGGAGCGGGTGATCCTGTCGCCGTCGCGGACGACGAGCTTGTCCGCCGCCGCGCGCAGGTCCTGCCACGTCGCGGGCGGGGAGTCCGGGTCGAGACCGGCCTCCTGGAACAGGTCGGTGCGGTAGGCGAGCAGGTGGCCGAAGCCCCGCAGCGGCATGATGATCTGCTTGCCGCCGACCTTGCCCTGGTCGAGGAAGGTCAGGTCCTCCACGTCGGAGGCTGGCATCTTGGCGAGGTAGTCGTCCAGCGCGATCACCCGGTCGTTGGCGGCGTATCCGGCCGCCGCGGCGTTGCCGTGCCCGAAGACGTCGGGCGCGGTGCCGCCGGCGAAGGCGGTCGACAGCCGCGTGGCCAGGTTGGCCCAGTCGACGAACTCGACCTGGACGTCGACGTCGTGCTCCGCCTCGAACGCGGGGACCAGCTTCTCGTTGACCCAGGAGACCTCCTCGGCGAGATTGCCGGGGAACCAGACCCGCAGGGTGCTCGCGCCGTCGCCGGAGCCACCGCTGCCGGCGCCGGAGCCGCCGCCGCACGCGCTCAGCGCCATCACCGCGATGAGCCCGGCCGCCAGCCGCGAAGCGCCACGCGATTTTGTGATCATCCGTACCTCCTGAGGGCTACCCCCGGCTTGATAATGCGCAACATCATGGTGGTGTTGCGCATTATCAGTCAATACCGAATCTTGACAGGCACTGATCGGCTCGCAACACTTGCCGACACTTGCAGCCGCGATAATGCGCAACACCAGAAGGAGGAGCCATCCGTGGTTCCCGATAGCCGAGCAGCCCGCCCGGACACCATGCAAGCCACCCCCCGCAGCACGACCACCCGCCGACGCCGTAGCGCCCGCCTCTGGTGCGTGAGCCTCGCGACGGTGGCACTGCTCGCCCCCGCCACCGCGGCCGGCGCGTCGCCCGTCGAGGACAACCGCAGCGGTCCTCCCTCGGGCATCAGCAACATGGTGGGAACGCCGATCCCCCCGCACGCCACGCCGGAGAACAACCCGCGCCTCGCCGCGCAGTTCCACGTCGAGATCGACAACTCCACCGGCGGCGCCATCGAGCACGTCGCGCTGGACGGCACGCGTACCGTGCTCGGGCACGTGCAGCGCCCGGCGACCGCCACCGTCAAGGCCAACGACGGTTTCTGGGCGTCGAAGTACTCGCGCGCCGTCGACGGCACCACGGGACACCTGCTCGCCACGTCGGTCTACGTGCTGCGCTCCAAGGTCTGGCCGGAGGAGAGCTACGACCCGCTGCGCTACGAGAACTTCGACCCGGCCACCGGCGAGCGCGACTGGACCACCAGCCTGCTCAACATCCGGCCCGACCGGTACATCGGCGCGGACTGGGGCAACTGGCTGGCCGACACCATCTACACCGACATCCCGGGCGGCTCGGGCATCTTCGGAGGCAAGAGCTCGCTGCCCACCGGCGCGCCGCTGTCCTACTTCGACGAGGCGAAGCAGGCCTGGCGCCCCATCGCCGAGCATTTCCGCGCCGATCCGGACGCGGCGCCCCCCGCCAAGCTGCGCTTCACCGCGTACCAGCCCCTGGTGCGTAACGCCTCGCCGACCTACCTCGAGTTCGAGAACTGGGCCGCGGGCGACACGGTCGCGGGCAAGACGCACGAGAAGAACGGCGGGATCTACGTCGGCTACGCCCGGGGCGAGAAGCGCAAGGTCGCCGACGTCGTCCAGCGGGTCCAGGGCACCGGGCGCTTCGGCGGCACGGAGTTCGCCCACATCGGCCAGATGGACACCAACCACCCCGGCGCGCTGACCTTCTCGACCTCACCGTTCGTCGGCTTCAGCTGGGACGAGAACGTCCGCGGCGGCTTCCAGATCGTCCCGGCGAACCACGTGAAGTTCCTCAGCAACGACCTCGGCCAGAACTCGTTCATCGGCCGGCCCCAGTGGCTCATCGTCGGCCCGGTCGGCGCCGACCCGAAGCGGCTGCTCGACCGGCGCTACATCATCGACGGCAAGACCTCGTTCTCCCCCGGCTGGGAGGCGATCGCGCCGGTGTTCGGCATGTACGCCCGGACCACGTTCGACCCGGCCGATCTCGGCGAGTCCACCTACTTCGAGGTCTCCTACGACTACGGCAAGACCTGGCAGCTGAGCCCGGAGTTCACCGGAGTGCACGACCCCAGCACCTGCCAGGCGGCGAACTGCCTGCAGAACTGGACCAACATCCGCGTCCACCTCGCCTACCCCGACGGCCCCTGAGCGATCACAGGCCCGCCGGCCACGCGGCCGGCGGGCCCCTCATCCCCACCCCCTGAGACGAGGAGACGTCGTGTCCGCGAGGATGCACCTGAGGTCCTCGGTCATCGCGCTGCTGACCACCGCCCTGCTGACAGCGAGCCATCTGACCGCGCCACCGCTGTCGGCCGAGACCACCACCCAGAACTCCACCCAGGCGTCGGACATCGCGTGCACCGGCCATCGGGCGATGGGGGCGACCGTCACGGCGTCCTCGACCTTCAGCTCGGCCTACGGCGCGAAGAACGCCGTCGACGGCGTGTGCGCGGAGTCCTCCCGCTGGATGTCGTCGGCCGCCGACACCACCCCCACCCTGACGATCACCTTCCCGGCCAGGACCCCGGTCGGCACCGTCGAGATCTACAGCGGTTCAGGCTGGCCCAGCCCGTACGCCGACACGGTCCTGGTGGACTTCACCGTCGAGGCCCGGACCGATGACGGCTGGGTGACCGTCGGGAGCGCGGCCGGCAACACCAAGCCGGTGGTCACGTTCACCACCGACCTCGTGACCGACACGCTCCGCCTGGTCATCACGAAGAAGTCGCGGCACAGCACGGACACGGCCCGCCTGTACGAGATGGTCGTCAGGGCGCCCGGCGAGGGACCGCCCACGCCGCGTCCCACCGCCGCCGACGACTTCCGCACCGTCACGGAGGGGACGGAACTCGTGGCCGGCGCGCCCGGCGTGCTCGGCAACGACCGCTTCCCCGACGGCGTCACGCCCGCGGTGGCGGCGTGGTCCGAGCCGGCCCACGGCACCCTGACGACGTCCGAGGACGGGTCGTTCCGCTACAAGCCCGACCGGGGGTACGTCGGCGTCGACACGTTCACGTACGGGATCGGCGACGACTCCGAGCGCTCGACCGCGACCGTCACGATCACGGTGACCGCCGCGCCCGACGAGTCGGGGCCGGACGAGCTCGGGATCTCCGCGATCTCCGGCAGGCCCGACATGGTGACCGGAGGCGACGCGCTGCTCCGGATCGAGCTGCCCCGCGCCGTCCAGCGCGAGAGCCTTCAAGTGACGTTGAACGGCGAGACCGACGTCACACCGGCGTTCCGGACCGGGGCGGGCACCGGCGAGCTCCTCGGGCTGGTGACCGGGCTGCGGGAGGGCGAGAACACGGTCGAGGTCACCACGCGGGCGCCCGGCGGGCCGCACGCCTCGATCACGCTGGTCGACCACCCCGCCCAGGGCCCGGTGTTCTCCGGCCCGCACCAGCGGCCGTTCGCCTGCGAGACCGCGGCGTTCGCGATCCCGGTGATCGGCGGCAGGCTCGGCGAGCCGCTCGACGCGGACTGCACGATCGCCCCCCGGGTCGACTACTTCTACCGGACCACCGCCGACGCCTACAAGCGCTGGCCGGCCGGCGCCACCGCCTACCCCGCCGACCTGGCCACCACGACCAACTCGCTCGGCGTCACGACCAAGTTCATCGTCCGGATGGAGACGGCCACCGCCAACCGCGCGGTGGTCCAGATGAGCATGCTGCACGACCCGCTGACCGAGCCCGCGCCGTCCCCCACGGCGCGTCCCGCGGGCTGGAACGGCCGGGCCGTGTTCACCCTGGGCGGCGGCTGCGCGGGCGGGTGGTACCGGTCGGGCAGCGGCACCGGCACGGTCACCGACGCGTTCATGCTCGGCCGCGGATTCGCGCTGATGTCGTCCTCGCTGAACGTCTTCGGCAACAACTGCAACGACGTCACGGCGGCCGAGACGGCGATGATGACGAAGGAGCTGTTCGTCGAGAGGCACGGGCCGGTCGAGCACACGATCGGCTACGGCTGCTCGGGCGGGTCCTACCAGGCTCACCAGATCGCCGACAACTACCCGGGCATCTTCGACGGCATCGTCGTCGGCTGCTCGTTCCCCGAGGTCGGCATCGGCACGGTCAACTTCCTCTCTGACGCGCGGCTGCTCGACACCTACTTCACCTCGTCCACGACGGTTCCGTGGACGGACGAGCAGAAGCGCAAGGCCTCCGGCTTCGCGACGGCGGCCATGGTGTCCGCCATGTCGCGGGGCGCCAACCGGATCGACCCGCGGCTGGACTGCGACATGGTGCCCGAGCAGCAGCGCTACAACCCGGACACCAACCCTGCCGGCGTCCGCTGCGGCGTCTACGACCACATGATCAACATTTACGGCGCCGACCCGGCCACCGGCTTCGCCCGCAGGCCGCTGGACAACGTCGGCATCCAGTACGGGCTCGGCGCCCTGAAGGACGGCTCCATCACGCCGGAGCAGTTCCTCGACCTCAACGAGCGCATCGGCGGTCTCGACGCCGACGCGAACGTCGTGCCGCGGCGGACCGAGGCCGACCCGGCGGCCACCAAGATCGCCTACCGCACCGGGCGGGTGATCAGCGCCGGTCGCGGGCTGGCCACGACACCGATCATCGACTACCGCTCGTACTGGGACGACGTGTCCTGGGGCGACATCCACGTCCGCTACCACACCTTCTCCATGCGGGAACGGCTGAAGGAGGCCAACGGGACGGCGGCCAACCACGTCAGCCTGCTGGAGGACGCCCGATACGGGCTGTTCAGCACCGAGAGCGCGCTGGTGCGGCACGCCGTGACCCAGATGGACCACTGGCTGACGAACCTCGCCGGCCTCCGCCCCGGGGGCAAGCCGATGCAGCGGATCACCACCGCGCGGCCGAACACCCTGGTCGAGGGCTGCAACACCCGCGACGAGCAGCCGCGGTTCGTGGCCGAGACGCTCGAGCGCGACCCGGCGAGCGAGTGCGAGCGGCTGTACCCGACCGCGTCCTTCCCCCGGGAGGTGGCGGGAGAGGACGTCACCGCCGACATCATCACGTGCCGGCTGACCACGCCGAAGCGCGACGGTTACGCGGTGAAGTGGACGGACGAGCAGTGGGACCGGCTGCGGACGATCTTCCCTCGGGGGGTGTGCGACTACACCAGGCCCGGAGTGTCCCAGCAGCGCACGAAGAACACCTGGCATCGCTTCTGACGATCCCGGCGGCCGGGCACATATAGATCTGCATGACCTGGGAAAGCGAGTGGCGGAGCACACCAGGGCTCCGCCACTCGCTCTTTCCAGGTGCACCCACGTCGATCGCCCGACTTCGTCACATTCGGGTGAAGGCGAGCGGCACTCCATGGGCGTCGTCAGCGGTGACGTAGAAGCCGCCGGGGGTGGTGTGGGTGGGGATCAGGTTGCCTTCGATGAGCGTTCGGGCGGCGGTCAGGTCGCGGACCGCGACGGTATGGGCGGCCAGCAGAGGCAGGGCGGGCACGGCGTGTCCGGGAAGGAAGTCGTCGAGCGAGGACTGCGGGATGATCTCCACTCGTCCGTGCCGCATGGGGAGCACCCGCTTGGGGCCGTCGATCCACACGTCGGCGTCCAGCATGCGGGCGTAGCGCTCTTCGTGGCCGTCCATCTCGTCGTCGGGCACGACGAGCAGCACGCTGTGCAGTCCGATCGCGCCGTTGGGGTGATCGAGGTAGCGCGGCTGGTGGACGTACTGCGGGGTGAGATGCCGGGTGGCCTGAAGCGCCCCCTCGGGGGTGTGGGCGGCATCGATGCGGACGCTGTCGGCGCGGACGGTCCGCGGGCCGTCGGGGGTGGAGACCTCCCGTTCCAGCGCGCGGATTCCGGTGGAGACCAGGCCCGCGGCGCGCAGCCGTGCTTCGGTGGCGGCCACGTCCCGCGAGCCGAGGGTCATCAGCAGACCGCGGTACGTCCGGCGTAGCTTATGGACGCCCCAGGGGTCGGGAGCGGCGGGATCGACGATGCCGAGCAGTTCGATGAACGACTGCCCGAAGTAGGCGCACCGGTTGGCTGTACAGGTGGGCAGGAGCGGACCCCCGGGCCGTTCGGCGAGTCGGTGGGGCGAGACGGGGCTGAGGGTGAAGCCGAGGGCCTCATAGCGGGCGCAGGTCGCGGCGAGGTCGGTGGTGATGAGCACCGTGTGGTCGATGTAGTCGATGTCGGCGGTGTGTTCGGTCGTCATGCGTCGTCCTTGCTCGGTTCCTGATGATGTCGCGAGGGGTGTCACGCGGCCGCTGCGAGGGCGGCGGCGATGAAGAGCACTTGAAGGGCTGTGCGGGCCGGCAGCGGGGTCACGGGTTTCCCGGCCAGGGTGAGGCCGCGGCGGGCCGCCGAGACGTTGGCGGGAAACATGGCGATCATCAGCAGCGCCAGCCCGATCGCCGCGTACGGCGCGACCGGCGCGAACAGCAACCCCACGGCGCCGGCCAGCTCCAGCACACCGGTGAGAGTGACCAGCAGGGCCGGGCGCGGGAACGACGACGGGATCATCGCGACGAAGCCGCCGGTGAGGGCGATGAACGGAACCATCCCGTCCTCCAATCTTGTCACCGGATAGATTGGAGGAGGTTCGCCATCTTGTCAATGTCAAGCTAGGGTGTGGCCGTCACGTCGATCACCGGAACGCGGAGGTGGGGAACATCAGCCAGCCGTCCTACCACCACGGCAACCTGCGGCGCGTCATCATCGACGCCGCGCTCCAGGCCATCGGCGAATCCGGCCCGGCCGGATGGAGTCTGCGCGAGCTGGCCCGCCGCGCCGGCGTCTCTCACGCCGCTCCCGCCTACCACTTCGGTGACAAGCAAGGCCTGCTGACGGCCGTGGCCGCCGAGGGCTTCGCCATGTTCGCCGACGCTCTCGAGAGCGCGGCCGCCGACGTGTGGGAGGTCGGCGTCGCCTACCTCCGCTTCGCCCTCGACCACCGGCCCTACTTCGAGGTGATGTTCCGGCCCGAGCTCTACCGCGTCGACGATCCCAGCGTCCAGTCCGCGCACCAGCGCGCCGCGGACGTGCTCATCACCAGCGCCCACTCGCTGTCGCCGGGCCCGGAACACGACCGGACCACCACGGTCGCCGCCTGGTCGCTGGCCCACGGCTTTACCACCCTGTGGCTGAGCGGCGCCTTGCCGGAAAGCACGGACGGAGACCCGGAGGCCCTGGCCCGCTCGATGATCCGCCTCGTCTTCGGCGCCCTGGCGGGAGGGTCGGCGCCCGGAGAGGACCGGACCGGATCGCGGCGCTAGGACCTGTGCCCGGCGGGCCGTCCGGATCGGCGTGAACCGTCGCCGCGCGAAGCCGGGGCAGGTTCGGATCCCGCAGCGCGCGGATGTGAGGCCCCACCAAGACGGAACCCCCGATCCTGCCGGTTCGGGGGCAGGGTCCTATTCAGCAGGACGACCTACGGTGGTCACTCCCCGTGCTCGGCGTCGAATGCCTCGCGGGCGCGCTCGACCTCCGGCATGGTGACCGTCGCCCAGCCCAGCAGCGCGTCGACGAGGTCCTGGAGGGTCTTTCCCAACGCGGAGACGCGGTATTCGACGGCGACCGGGCGGGTGGCGATCACCACGCGGTCCACCATGCCGTTGCGCTCCAGCCTGCGCAGCGCGGCTGTCAGGGACTTCTGCGAGACCGTGGGGATCACCCGCCGCAGCTCGTTGAAGCGCCGAGGGCTTTCACAGAGCCTGTCGAGCACCAGCAGCGACCATTTGTCGAGCACCTGATCCAGCAGCTCCCGATGTTCGCGGGCGATCGGTGGGTGCCCGGCCTGGGCCGCGGTGGTTTCGTTCATGACACCTGGTCTCGTTGAGGTGGCCTTTCTGTACTAGGTATACATGAGATACCTGATTTCGCACAGAGAAGGCCATCTCATGACTGTTGAGCTTTTCACCCCAGAAGGCATGTTCCAGCCGGTTCCCTACCACCATGTCTCGGTCTCCACAGGCACGCGACACGTCCACGTCGCCGGCCAGGTCGCGCGAGACGAGCAGGGGAACAAGGTCGCCACGGGCGACTTGGCGGGGCAGATCGCTCACGCTCTGCGCAGTACGGCCCGTGGTCTGGCGGGCGCGGGAGCGAGCTTCTCCGACGTCGTACGCCTCCGGTTCTTCGTCACCGGCTGGCAGCCGGAGAAGTACACCGAGTTCATGGCGGGCATCGAGAGCGTGGTGGACGAACTGGGGATCCCCCAGCCGTTGCCGCCGCTCTCGGCGATCGGCGTGGACTACCTCTTCGAGCCCGACGTGCTGGTGGAGGTGGAGGCGGAAGCAGTCCTCGACTGAATAGGCCCATGAGGAAGCCGCGGGGGCGGAGTCTTCGGGCCGCGCAGGGCGATGTAGACGAACAGCGCGCCCATGACGGCGACGCCCGCCCACATGGCCTGCTGCCAGCCGTCGACGAAGGACTGCCGGGCGGCGTGGACCAGGTCCTGCGCGTGCGGGCCCGCGCTGCGGGCCACCTCGACGGCGTTGGCGACACCTGCGCGCGCGGTGTCCGCGAGACCCTGGGGAATGCCCCGCAGGCGGTCGTCCACGGCGCCGCGGTAGCCGGCGGACAGCAGCGCTCCCAGCAGGGCGACGCCGAGGGCGGTGCCGAACTCGCGGGTGACGTCGTTGAGCGCGGAGGCGACACCCTGCTTCTCGCGCGGCAGGGAGCTGGTGATGGCCTCGGTGGAGGGGGCCATCGACAGGCCCATGCCGATGCCCATGGCGAGCATGCCGGGCAGGATGGTCAGGTAACCGCCGTCGGCGGAGACGAACAGGGCCATGAGGGCCAGGCCGACGGCGGCCAGCGCGATGCCCGCAGCCATGGTCGAGCGGGGGCCGATGCGCGCGGCCGGCTTGGGGGCGAGGCCGGAGGTCGTCATCATCATGACGGCCATGGGCATCAGGGCCAGCGTGGACAGCAGCCCCGACCAGCCGAGCACGGCCTGGAAGAACGGGAAGAGCACCACGGCGATGCCCGCCTGGACGCCGAAGACCACCAGCAGCGTGATCGAGCCGCCAGCCAGTCCACGTTCCCGGAACAGGCGCACGTCCAGCAGCGCGGCGTCCCGGCGGTGCGACTCCCAGGCCACGAAGCCGATCGCGGCGACGAGACCGGCAGCGAGACTGATCAGGGTCGCGGGCGCGGTCCAGCCGCGCTCGGGGCCCTCCTGCAGGACGAAGATGAGGCCGGCCACCGCGACCGCGGACACCAGCGCGCCGACGGTGTCGAAACGGTGGGCGGACCTCTCGCGGGAGTCGGGGACCGACTTCAGCGTCATGGCCAGGGCCACGACGGTCAGGACCACGGGCAGGACGAACAGCCACCGCCAGTCGGCGACGTCGACGAGGAGGGCGGAGAGGAACATGCCCAGGATGCCGCCGCCTCCGGCGACACCGGTCCACACACCGATCGCCGTGCCGCGTTCCTCCTCGGGGAAGGTGGAGGTGATGACGGCGAGAGTGATGGGCATGATCATCGCGGCGCCGATACCGCCGGCCACGCGCGCGGCCAGCATCACCTCGGCCGTCGGAGCCAGGCCCGCCGCGACACCGGCGACGCCGAAGACGCCCAGCCCGGCGATGAGCATGGGCTTGCGTCCCAGGCGGTCGCCGATCGCGCCGAGCGGCAGCAGCAGCGCCGCCAGGGCCAGGGTGTAGATGTTGATGATCCACAAAATGGTGTTCTGCGAGGCGCCGAACTCGACGGCCATGTGCGTCTGGGCGACGTTCAGCCCGGACACCGACGCGATGACGGCCATCAGCGCGATGGAGACGGCGATCAGAACGCTGCGCAGCTGACGCGCGTCCGGTGCGCCTCCGCCGCTTCTGTTAGCGGCCTGCGGAGGCTGGTTCGTAGTCATGGATTCCCCTCATCTGGGCATGCGATCTTCCGCACACGACGGTAAGCGTGGCTTGCGGTTGAGGCATAGGATGTTGCGTATGACGCAAGAAAGTGGAGAGCTGGACGGCCTCGTACGCAAACGCATCCGCGCTCTGCGGGTCGCTCAGGGCTGGTCCCTGGAAGAGCTGGCCACCCGCGCCAACCTCAGCCAGTCCTCACTGAGCCGCATCGAGAACGGTCAGCGCCGCCTCGCCCTGGACCAGCTCGTCACCCTCGCCCGCGCCCTGGACACCACCCTGGACCAGCTCGTCGAGACCGCCACCGACGACGTCGTCATCAGCCCGATGATCGACGACACTCACAGCCTCATGCGCTGGCCCGTGAAGGGCGACCCGGGCGTGAGCGTCGTACGCCAGCGCATGACCGCGCCACCCGACAGCCCCTCCCGCATGCGTGCCCACCCCGGCCGGGAATGGCTGGTCGTCCTCTCCGGCACCGCGATCCTCATGCTGGGTCACCGGCGCTTCCGTCTTGAGACCAACCAGGCCGCCGAGTTCCCCACCATGCTGCCGCACGCCATCGGCGCCGAAGGCGGACCGTGTGAGATTCTGGGCATCTTCGACCGCGACGCCCGCCGCGGACACCAGCGCGACAACGGCGGCGTCTGCGACACGCCCGGCACCCGCGCATGACGTCGACGACATGCCCGCCTCGTACGGCCGGCCGCGCCGGCGCTTCTCATCCCTCGGCGCGGACCTCGGCGATCACGTCCCGCAGCACGTCGTCCAGAGAGTGCGTCGACCGCCATCCCGTCAGGGACCGCAGGCGCCCGGTGTCCGGCACCCGTTGCAGCGGCTCCTCCGAGTGCGGTCCGTACACCTCCTCGTGCGGGACGAAGACAATTTCCGAGTCCGAGCCCGCGAGCTCGATGACGCGTCTGCCGAGATCCAGGATGCTCGTCTCCTCCGACGACCCGAGGTTGAACGTGCCGCCGATCGACCGCTCGTTCTCCAGCAGCAGGAGCATCGCGGTCACCGCGTCGTTGACATGCAGGAAGCACCGGGTCTTGGCTGCCGTCGCCGTAGATGGTGACCGGCTCGTTCGCCACCGCCTGGCGGACCAGCCGGGGCACCACCATGCCGTAGGCCGGGCTCTGCCGGGGGCCCACGGTGTTGAAGAAGCGCACGATGATCGTGTCCAGCCCGCGCTCCCGGTGATAGGCGTTGACCAGGCACTCGTCCACGGCCTTCGCCAGGCTGTAGGACCAGCGGGCGACCTCGGGCCGGCCCAGCACGTGGTTCGCGTCCTCCCGCAACGGCATCTCCCGGCTCTGGCCGTAGACCTCGCTCGTGCTGGCCAGCAGGACCTTCTTGCGAAAGGCGTCGGCCGCCTGCATGACCACCTGCGTGCCGCGCACGTTGGTGATCAGCGAACCGAGCGTCCGGCTCACGATCAGCCGGACTCCGACCGCCGCCGCCAGGTGCACGACCACGTCGCAGCCCTCGACCAGCTCCGCCACCAGCCCTTCGTCCAGCACCGAGCCCTTGACGAAGGTGAAGCACCCGCCGGCCGTGTGCGCGGCGAGGTTGTGGCCCGTGGACAGGTCGTCCAGGACGACCACGGAATGGCCTTGTGCGAGGACCGCTTCGCCGAGATGGGATCCGATGAAGCCGGCCCCTCCAGTGATCAGGTATCTCACGGTTGTTCCTGGCAGAAATGGATGGGCAGCCGTGACGCATACGATTCATAGAGCATAATCGAAATGCTCAGCCGTGGCCTGTGCGCGCCGACCGGAAACTCCCCGGACATTCGGCGGATTACCCGGCGGCCGAAAAGCAGGAGGCGGATTGAGGAGACTGCTGGTGGTCGTCGCGCACGGCGATGACGAGACCCTGGGCGCCGGCGCCACACTCGCGCGGCTGAGCGAAGCGGGCGTGCGCATCCGGCTGTGCGTCCTGACCCGCGACGACGGCTCCCGCGACCCCACCGGGGGCGGCGCGACCGACCGTGCCGGGGCGATCGAGAAGGCCGCCGGCATCCTCGGCATCGAGGAGGTCAGCGTCCACGGCTATGGCGACAACCGGCTCGACCAGGTAGGTCAGCTCGAACTCAACCGTACGATCGAGGCGGAGATCCGGCTCTTCGGCCCGGACACCGTGTTCACCACCAGCCTCAGCGATCTCAACCAGGACCACCGCCTGGTGAGCTCCGCGGTGCGGGTGGCGGCCCGTCCGGGGCGCACCGGCGTCACCGAGATCCGGTGCGTCGAGGTGCGGTCGGCGACCGACTGGGGCGAGGCGTCCGGCCTGCGGCCGGCGTTCTCCCCCAACTGCTGGCAGGTCGTCTCCGAGAAGCATCTCGAACGCAAACTGGCGGCGCTGCGCGCGTACGGCGGGGAGGTGGAGGAATGGCCGCTCCCGCGAAGCGAGAATGGCGTGCGGGTATTGGCCGCATATCGCGGCAGTCAGGTGGCCGCCCCCTTGGCCGAGGCCTTCGAGATAGCGCGCGTCATCCACGATTAGCCGGACCTCTTGATCGGTTCCCTCGGCGGGGTAATCTTCTGTCGTGAGCTCCATGCCTTCGGAAGCGATGGCAGCGATTCGTGCTCGACAGCAGGAGCAGTTCCGGCATCTCGCCAAGAGTGGCTGCGAGAAATCCGTCCTGGACGATTTCGAAGCGTTCTTGGCCGCACCGGGGACGCTGTCCCGCCCGTCATTGATCGTGCGCTGCCGGATCAGCGCCCAGGATCTCGATGTGCGCGTGGTCGTGGACAAACCCATATCGCGGCACAGGCTGACGGATTCCCTCCTGCCCGCCCTGCGGCGCCTGCTCCCCCGGATACGTCACCCCGCGGACTTCTTCGTGCTGCTGAGCGACAGCGTGTACGTCTCCCCTGCCGGCCGGGCCGAGTTCGTCGAGTTCCTCATGAGGGCGCCGCTGCTGAGATGTGACCGGCGTGACGGCGACGACATCAGCGCGCACTCCATCCTCATCCCCGACTTCGCCATTCTCGGGCCCCGGTACGCCGGCGAGCTCGCCGCCATCGCGAAGGCGTCCGCGGCGATCCCGTTCGAGCGGCGCCTCGGCCTGATCAAATGGCGGGGCACGCTGTCGGGTCCCGGATACCCGAACTTCGGCAACCGGCGCGACTTCGCCCGCTACGCGCTGCTGATGGCCTCGCGCAAGCACCCCGAGGTGCTGGACGCGCGCCTCGTCACGTACGACAACCTGACCGACAGCGAGTCCGCGCTCGCGCTGCGACGCCACCTGCGGGAGATGTTCGGCGACCCCGCGGAAGAAGTGCCCGCCGAGGGCTTCGTACGCTACAAGTACCTGATCTCGCTGGACGGCGCGGTGGCGGCGTGGAAACGCGTGCCCACGATCCTGGCTTCGAGATCTGTCCTGCTGCTGCAAGCTCAGTGGAGCCAGTTCTTCTACGCGGGGCTGAAACCGTGGGTCCACTACGCACCCGTCCGGCATGACCTGTCGGATCTGCTGAAAGTCCATGAACGGCTGGCCGAGCATCCGGAGGAGGCGGAGGCGATCGCCGACAACGGGCAGCGCTTCGCCGGGGAGATACTGCACCCGGCCGCGCTGGACACCTTCTTCGTCCACGTCGTCAACAGGTGCGGCGAGCTGTCCAGCTGATACGGATGACGGTCGACGCGTTCTCCCTGATCTCGCCGATGCTGCGGCAGCCGGCGATCCGCATCGCGATGCGCAGCTCCTCGACCAGGAGGCCGACCGCGTCGACGACCCCTCGCTCCCCACCGGCTGCCAGCGCCCACATCACCGGCCTGCCGAGCAGGACGCCGTCGGCTCCCAGGGCGATCGCCTTGAGGACGTCGGTGCCCCGCCGGAACCCGCTGTCGATCAGCAGGCCGGTGCGCTTCCCGACGGCCGCGGCGATCTCGGGAAGCATCCTGATCGTCGACTCCGTCGTGTCCAGTTGCCTGCCCCCGTGATTGGACAGGATGAGCGCGGCCACCCCCAGGTCCAGGGCCGGCGGGACGTCGAGCGGGTTCATGATGCCCTTGAGCACGACGGGCAGCGCGGTCTGTCCGCGCAACCACTCGACGTCGCTCCACGTCAGCGCGGGATCGAGGTCCGCGCCGACCGAGTGGATGGGGTTGTCGTGCACGACCACGTTCCGCCGCGCGAAATTGGCGGCGACCACGTCCGCCGGGAGGGCGAACCGGTTGCGGACGTTCCTGTAGCGCCTTCCGGTGACCGGACATCCCACGGTCAGGACGATCGCCTTGTATCCCGAGCCTTCGGCCCGCTGAATCAGCTCCTTCGTGAGCGCCCTGTCCTTGAAGATGTACGTCTGGAACCAGAGGTGCTCGTTGCCGGAATCCCTGGCGACGTCCTCCATCGCGACACTGGACATCGAGCTCACGATCATCGGGATGTCCAGGGCCTTCGCGGCTCTCGCGGCCGAGACCTCTCCGCTCTCGTGGACGAGCCGGTGAAAGGCCGTCGGGCTGAACCCGACGGGAAAGCCGAACGAATGCCCCAGCAGGCTGGTCCGCAGGTCGAGGTCGGCGACGTCACGCAGGCACAGGGGCAGCAGCCGGATCCCGTCCAGGTCGCGGCGGTTGGCCCGGCTGGTGATCTCGTCGCAGGCGCCGCCGTCGATGTAGTCGAAGACGCCGGCCGGCAACCGCTCCCTTGCCAGGGTCCTGAAATCGTCGAGGCTGGGCGGTGTCATGGCGGGGGCGGGCCCTCGTCGACGGGGGCCCAGTCGCCGTGCCGGTGCACGATCTTCCATATGCCGTCCTCACGCCGGTAGACGTGGGTGACCCGGATCGTCATCGGCTCGGCGGGCCGCCCGTCCACGGACGCGGTGAAGCGTTCGCACCCCACGGTGTAGGCGAGGTCGCCGACGATGTCGACGACCTCCACGTCGAAGCTGAGGTCGCCGCACCGGGAGAACCTCGACCCCACCCAGTGGTAGACCCGGTTGAGCTCGGCGGATCCCGTGGTGCACGACCCCCAGGCGCCGAAGAGGCTCAGCGGGTCCCGCGTCGACCACATGCTCATGAACGGCGCCTGGTCTCCCGAGAACAGCGCTCTCATCGCCTCGGTCTGGCGGGCGAGGGTGTCCGCGCGAAAGTCGTCGAGCTCACCCATGGGGCCTCCCGAGGCGGGACTTTCCTACAGCCGGGAAGTTATACCGGCGGGTGACCCGTGTAAACGGGTCACCCGCCGGGGAAGTCCCGACGCTTATCATGTCCTCGGTATAACCGAGCTTCCGCAACAGCCTGTCCCTTACTCCGGGCCATTCACACCGGATAATGCTGTACAGCACGGAATCCCTGACCCGGCCGTCGTCGTAGATCATGTGCTGACGGATCACGCCTTCCTGCACGGCTCCCAGAATCTTCATGGCGGCCCTCGAACTCAGGTTGTACGGGTCGGTGATCAGCTCCACCCGGTTGACCGACAACCTTTCGAAGGCGTACGTCAACGTCAGCAGCCTGACCTCCGAATTGATGAGCGTTCCCCGGGCGCTGCCCGTGTACCACGTCGAGCCGAGGGCGAGGCGGCGGTGCTCGGGAGCCATGTCGTAGTACCGCGTCGATCCGACGATCCTGTCGTCCGCCCGGCGCCGGACCGCGAACGGGTAGAGCTCCCCCATCGCGTCCCGTTCCACGGAGTAGTCGAACCAGTCGTCGAAGTCGGACCCTCGTACGGTGGTGAAGTACGTCCAGATGCTCTGGTCGTCGCCGGCGGCGGCCCGCAACGGCTCCCGATGCCGCATCGCCAACGGCTCCAGCACGACGCGGGGCCCGGAGAACGTGCCGGGCCGGGCGAATCTCATCCGCCTCCCCTCCCTCGCTGACTGGTCCTGACCTCGACGTAGTGCGGGAACGGACGGACGACGCCCGGGTCGTGGTCCAGCAGCACCACGTCGCCCGACGCGGCCACTTCCCGGAATCCGTGGAACCTGTAGGTCAGGTACATCATGCGGTTGCGTTCGTTGGCGACGAAGTCCGCCCGCAGCCGGACGCCGTGGCGCCGGGCCGACCGCACGATGTGGCTCAGCATGATCCCGCCCACTCCGCGGGTGATGACGCGGCAGGACATGACGAGCAACTTCACCAGCCAGGCGTCCGGACCCCGCTCGACCAGCGCCAGGCCGATGGTCCCGCTGGACCCGTACCGATCTTCCAGCTCGGCGACCAGCAGGAGGTGATCGGGCGAGTCCTTGAGATCGTTCAGCTCCTCGTACGCGTAGTGGCGGCCGGTCGTGTTGAGCTGGCTGGTCCTCAGCGTGAGTTCCTCCGCCCGGCGCAGGTCGAGCTCCCCGGCCGGGCGGATCGTCATGCGCATGCCGAGCGTCTCCAGGAACTTCTCGCGGCTGCCCGGGGACTCGTTCTCGGCCCGGTTGCGCTGGATGTCGGCCTGGCACATCTGCCGCCTCCGCCTCGACTCGTCGGTGACGAACCGGGGTCGCATCCGGGGCAGGTCCAGCAGCCCGCCGAGGTCGGCGGCGTCGATCACGCTCACCTGAGGCAGGGCGTACCGCACCTCGTCCCGTTCGAACGCCTGATCGTCGACGAGGGCGAGGGTGTCCAGGCCGATGCCGAGCTCGCGGGCGATGATCCTGATCGACGCCGACTTGTCGGCCCAGCCGATCTGCGGATGCAGGAAGAACTCGGCGAGACCGAACTCGGTGACCTTCGCCCACGCCAGGTCGTGGTCGTTCTTGCTGGCGACGGACTGCAGGATGCCTCGGTCGTCGAGCTCGCCGACGACGGATCTGACGCCGGGCGCGAGGACCAGGTCGTCGCCTTCGAGCAGGGTGCCCTGCCACAACGTGTCGTCGAGGTCCCAGACGACGCACTTGATGCCCGGCCCCTGCCGCTCAGCCCGCATGCTCACACTCCGTCGCCGTCATCGCAGGTACGGCCGCTGGAAGGCGTAGTCCGCGAGGGTCACCTGGTGGATCTCGTGGGTCCCCTCGACGATCCCCATGACGGTGGCGTCACGCAGATACCGGGCGACCGGGTAGTCCGTGGTGCAGCCGTTCGCCCCGTGGAGGTGGACCGCGTCGTTGGCGACCCGGATCGCCGCCTCGGCCGCGTGGTACTTCGCCAGCGCGGTCTCCATGACGGCGCGCGGGTCGCCCGTCTCCCGCAGGCATGCGCTCCGGTAGCAGACCGCCTGGGCGGCGGTGTGCGCGACCAGCATGTCGGTGAGGTGCCGGCGGACGAGCTGGTGGTCTTTCAGCGTGCGGTCCCCCTGGGTGCGCTGCCCGGTGTACGAGACGCAGGCGTCCAGGCATCCCTGGATGATTCCGGTGCTCCCCCAGGCGACCGAGAACCGCCCGTGGTCGAGCGCCAGGTTGGCGACGAAGCCGAGTCCCGCGCCCGTGGGCCCCACCTGGTGCGATCTCGGGACCCGGACGTCGTCCAGCCGGACCTCGGCCGGCATCGACCCCCGGGTGCCGAAGATGTCCGTGACCGGTGTCACGGTGAGGCCGTCACTGTGCCGGTCCACCACGAGCGCGACCGGCTCGCGTTCGCAGTGCGCGAAGACCAGGAACAGGTCGGCGATCTGCCCGAAAGTGATCCACTTCTTCGTGCCGCTGACGAGGTAGCCGTCGCCCACCTCCACCGCCCGCGTCCCGATCGCCCGGGTCGCGCTGCCGGCGCCGGGCTCGCTCAGCGCGAAGGCGATGATCTTGCGGCCGGTGCAGAGCTCCGGCAGCCATCGCTGCCGCTGATGCCGGTCGCCCAGCGCGGTGAGCGCCTGCGCCGCCATGTTGTGCACCGTCATCAGGCTGCGCACGGACGAGCACGCCTTGCCGATCTCCTCGGTGACCAGGCCGTAGCTGACCGGATCGAGCTCACCGCCGCCCCACCGCGCGGGCAGGGCGGCCCCCAGGTAACCCTCCTCGCGCATCGCGGCCAGGACGGAAGCGGGAGTGGCCTGCTGCCGGTCGATCTGGTCCGCCAGCGGGGCGATCCGCCCGGCGGCGAACCGCCGCGCCCTGTCGCGCCACCCGGCCTGGACGTCAGTCAGCCGCATGGCCGGGCCCGAATGGCGGCTGCGTCTTCCTCAGGACGAACGCCGTCAGAGCATCGATCGAGGAGAAGTTGACGATGTCCAGATCTTCCCGCTCCGCCTTGATCGAGAACTCGTTCTCCACGAACTGGACGAGCTGCAGAGCGAACAGGGAGTTGACGAGCCCCAGCTCGAACAGGTCGTCCCCGTCTCCGACCTCCTCCATGACCGCCTGTCTGAGGTAGCTTCTGACCCTGGCTTTCACGTCCATCGGAGCCCCTGCTGTCCGGAGTAGTCGAAGAAGCCCTTGCCTGACTTCCGTCCGCGCAGGCCCGCGTCGACCATCTGCCTCAGCAGCGGGCACGCGCGGAACCTGCCGTCCCCGTAGCTCTCGTTCAGTACGTCGAGCGTACGGAGGACCGTGTCCAGGCCGATCAGGTCGGCGGTCGCCAGCGGTCCCATCTCGTGGGCCAGGCACTTGACGAAGATCTCGTCGACGTCGGCCGGGGTGGCGACCCTGTCGTGCACGACGCTGATCGCTTCGTTGATGGCCAGCATGAGAACGCGGTTGGACACGAAGCCGGGCATGTCGTTGGTGACGACCCCCCGCTTGCCCAGCCCGCCGAGGAAGCCCTGGACCGCCTCCACGGTCGCGTCGCTGGTGTGCCAGCCCTTGACGACCTCCACGACGGGCTTCCGGAAGACGGGGTTCATGAAGTGCACCCCGATGACGCGGTCGGGCCGCCGCGTCGCGCCGGCCAGGCGGGTGATCGAGATCGCGGAGGTGTTGGCCGCCAGGATGCGGTCCGGCGGGCAGATCCGGTCGAGCCGGGTGAAAACCTCCTCCTTGATCGGCCGGCTCTCCGTGCTGTTGTCCACGACGAGGTCGATGTCGGCCAGGAGGCCGTAGTCGGTCGTGCAGTCGATCCGCGACAGGATGCCGGCATGGCTGGCCTCGCGCACCCCGGCATCGAACAGGGACGCGTACCTCAGGTTCTCGCCGATGGCCGACCGTGCCCGGTCCAGGATCCCGGTCTCGACGTCCACCAGGACCACCCGGTGCCCGGCCTGGGCGAGGCACTGCGCGACCTCGGTCCCGATGGTCCCCGCACCGATGACGCCGACGTTCGGAAACTCCATGGCGACTCCCCTGCCTGTACGTCGAGCTCGCTCAGGCGGTCAGCCCGAGGTCCCGGTGGACGATGCGCTCGATGGCGCCGGCGCCGTCGAAGTCCAGCTCCGCACGCCGATCGGGTACGCCACGGCCGATCGAGCCGATGGCCCGGGCGAACATCCCCGGCAGTTCGGAGAGGTCGAGCGACACCTCGAGGTCCACGAACTGCCGCAACCGGGCCGCATGACGGTATTGCTCATCGCGCCGATCCCTCCAGAACGGGAAGCAGAGAATGCGGGCGTTCCCCTGCAGCGCCTCCAGCAGCGAGTTGTAGCCGCCCGAGGAGATCACCAGGTCCGCGCCGGCGTGGAGAAAGGGCATCTCATGGGTCTCCTTGTGGAGGCGCAGGTTGCCTGTTTCGACGAGGTCGCGGTGCCGCCGCGGCCAGGCGATGTTCGACCGGGGCCCCCGGACGATGTCGAAGGTGACGTCCGGGTACGCGCGGACGAGCTCCAGACAGCCCTCGATCAGCGGCTCGCCGAGCTGGCCGCCGCCGGCCGAGGCGACCACCCAGAGGTCGCCGTCCTTCAGGCCGCGGTCCTCGCGGACCGTCTTGACCGTGTCGTGCGGCACGCCGTCCGCGACATAACCGGTGTGGACCGTCTTCTCGCGGATCGCGGGCCCGAGGTTGTACTGCGCCGCGAAGTCGAAGACCTTGCGATCGGTGGCGACCAGGATCCGGTGATAGTACGCGTCCAGATACCGGCCGGCCTTCCCGCCGAAGACCAGCCGGCGCAGGTTCGCGGTCTCGTTCAGCACGCCTCTCGTCACCAGGTACTTGAGGCATCGCGTGTCCTCGATGACCTCCGCGAGCTCCTCCCCCGCGCCCAGCGGAAGATGGTCGACGAAGATGACGTCGGGCTCGAACGCCTCCACGACCGCCGTCAGGATCGACTTCCGCAGCCGGACGGCGCCGGCTTCGTCCAGGACGACGAACGGCCGCCGGTCCCAGTAACGCGCCTTGTCCTCCAGGAGGCTGTCCCAGCTCGGCAGGTGGACGTACTCGCACTCCTCCGGCACGAACCAGTGCGCCGCTGACCGGTGACCGGTGACGATGAGGCACGAAAGACGCCCTTGGAGCCTTCTGGCCAGGCAACCGAGTCTTCTCAGATGCCCGATGCCGGTGCCCCTGTCGTAGACGAAGAAGATCGCCCTCTTGCCCGGGCGGTTCGACACGCTAGTTCGTCCTCCTGCGTACGAGTGACCTCCGGACGACGGCGAGGAAGTCGTCCATGTCGGCGAACGTGACGTCCGGGTAGATGTAGAAGAGAGGCTGGCCGGCCAGGGCCAGCGCGTCGTCCACGCCGCGCACGCGCACCGGGATGGCGCCGGCTCCCTCCAGGGCGAGGACCGGAAGGGTGCAGAGCTTGACGTCCTTCCTCCTGGTGAGCTTGAACACCGCGGCGCCCGCCCACGCCTGGACCCTGATCCCGGCGGCGATCGGCGTCGACAACGCCAGCTGGCCCGCCTTCGCGTGGATGGTCCAGCGAAGATGGCCTGGCAGACAGGTCAGTATGGGGTCTTCCGCGAGCTCCCGGTCGCTCTTGATCTCGGCCATGTAGTCGATCGCACAGGCCCAGGACTCCCTCAGCATCATCTGCCTCAGGCGCTCCTTCACCCGATCCGTGGGCGCGAGCCCCGCGCGGGCGTCGATGCGGACGCCGGCGAGTTCGTCGGGCGGGATCGCCACATACGGTTCGAAGATGTGCGCTGTCAGGTCGCGGTAGAGAGCGTGGCGGGCATCGGCCGGCAGGGGGTCGAACATGGTGAGCGAGTCGTATTTGATCGTGTAGATCAGGGATTTCAGCAGGGAGACGAACCGGCCCTCGGCATTGGCGTATTCCGGATCGGGCTCGACCCGGGCGGCCATGGTCATGGCGGACACCATGTCGTTCGGATCGAATACCGACCACAGCACCCGGCCGTACTCCGTGCGCGCTCCGGCGGCGATCGCGCTTTTCCGCCGCCGGTCACCGGCCGGCATCGAGTCCCGGAGCAGCGACCGGTAGTCGAGGATGGTGATGTGCTCGTCGAGCCGTAACCGTTCGACCCAGACGCCCAGACGATTCCAGTAGCGCTCGACGACGCTGTCCGGCTCGTTCACGAGCTTGTTGTAGCGGCTCCCGTCGGAAACGACCGTGAATCGCGCCAGAGGCCCTTGGAGATCAGGTCTCGCCGCCCGATAGATCTGCTCGACCGTCGACACGATCTCGTTGAGACCGAGGAGGAAATTGAGCTCGGCCAGGTCGGGCAGCCGGCCGCGGGTCTTGAGTGGTGAGGAGAATTTGAACGGCAGCGCCGGAATGACCATCTCGATGGGAGAACCGGCTTCGACCCGCTCCGCCACGGTGCCGCACAGCAGCTCTCTGGAGCAGCTCCGCAACGGCTCGGCGCGATACTGCCGGTCGAACATGACTTCCGTGATGACCTGAGCTGTTCCGACCTGGCGTGGATCGGCCAGCCCGTAATCCTGGTAATTATCGCGCGCCCTCGACCGTGCGGCGGCGGCCCGATGCCCGGAGAAGACGTCGCAGGCTTCACGCAGGGCGGGAATCAGCCGGTCGTGGACGGCCTCGGCGTCGATATGCAGCGTCTTCGCGACGAACCGGTCCTCGTCGTAGAGTTCGAGCCGCGGATCGCCGGCGAGTTCGTGCATGAAATGCGAACTGATCACGGCCTCTTGGATCTTGTCGAGGCCGACCTGGTAGGACACCTGTTCCGGATAAGGAGCCCGGGGAAACTTCATGGCGCCAGATCGCCGCATATCCAGTCCATGTGCCGACGCCCCCTCAGCTAATACCGGCCACCTCGACGGGGCCTCGGTGCTGAAATGTCTTTCGGGACCATCCGCCGCGGGCGGAACATGGCTGAACCACTACTATCACAGCCCTATCCGGCCAACAAGCAGTCATTTCCGTGGCCGCGCCGCTCCGAGATCATCCGAACGGCCCGGCCGTTGACGACGGCCCCGCGAGATCGGTTCATGTCGCTTGACGTGCGCGAAGACGTGTGTCGATACTGCGATATGCGGAGCTTCGACCAGGTGGCCGTCTACGAACACAGGGCCTGGAAGGGGTTCCTGCTTCCGGCCGTTCTTCCGGGCGCGCGCCGCATCACCGCCGGCCTCGGAGAGGGATTCCAGGATGTGCTTTCACGAATACCGGCCGGCTGCCGGTTATTCGTGTTCCATATCAACCTGACGCTTTCCGCCCGGGTGCCGTTCGACCGGGAAAAACTCGTCGGAGAACTGCGGGCCCGAGGCGTCACGGTTCGAAACGCCGGGATCACCGACATCTCGAAGCGCGCCGTCCAACGAGCCTGTGCCCGGGCCGGGGTCGCCACGGCCACGGCACCCCGCCAGGGCGATCCCGGCGAACCGCTGCTGGTCAAAACGAACTGCAACTACCACGGCGTTCGAGAATGCGAACTGACGCTTCCGCAGCGGCGAATGCTCGGATACGAGGCACCGCACGACATGCCGTCCTCCAGAGCGGAGGGCGAATATCGGGTGATGAGGCGCGACGAAGTTCCCCCAGCAATCTGGGCCTCGCCGCACTGGGTCGTCGAGCGGTACATCACCAATGCGGCCCATCGTTTCCATCGTGTCTATCTCGCGGGTGAGGCCATGGTCGTGTCGCGGGTGCACGACTCGGCGGTCTTCAAGAAGATGCCGGTGGGCATCACGCGCGAGAGCTACTACCTGAAGACGTCCGACGCCGGCCGCCCGGCGGCGCTCCCGGCGGACGTCGGCGCCGTCGCGGCGATGTCCGCCCGCGTCTCGGACGCCGCGCGGGTGGAGTACGGAGCTTTCGACGTGGTCAGCGATGATCACGGCGGTCTCTACCTGATCGACGTCAACACGACGCCCTCCTGGGGCGACGGAGGACATCCCGACCTGCTCGCCTATCTCGGGGCGGGTCTCGTACGGAATCCCGATGGAGGATAGGCGGGAGACGCCGCTGATCCGGCTGCCCTGCCTGGAGGAGCGGCTGCGCCTGCCCCACGTCTATGCCAAGTGCGAGATGGGGAACCCGACGGGGACGCACAAGGACAGGATCGCGGGCGGGCTGGTGCTCGCCGCGATCCGCGACGGAGCGGCCGGCGTCACGGCCGGCAGCTGCGGCAACCTCGGGGTGGCCCTGAGCCGGGCGAGCCGCGCGCGCGGACTGCCGTGCACCGTCTTCGTGCCGATCCGGTACCACCACACCCGCTCAGAAGAGATGACCGGCCTCGGAGCCGTGGTGATCGCCCAAGGGGACAACTACGAGGCGGCGGTCAGGGCCAGCCGGAGCTTCGCCAGGAAGCGCCGGCTGTTCGACGCCAACCCCGTCGGCCGTGGGGGAAGGATCGCGATCCTGGCGTACGGGGCGATCGTCGACGAGCTGATGGCGCAGTGCCCGGTGCCGCTGGGGTCGATCTGGCTGCCCGTCGGCAACGGCACGTGCGCGGCCGGGGTGCACGCCCGGCTCCGGCACCATGGCGTCGAGGTGCGCATCGGCGTGGTGGGAAGCGCCGGGAACACCGCCCTGACGGCGAGCCTCGCCAGCGGCCGTCTGGTCGAGCTGGACGCGGCGCGGCTGCTGGAGACGGAGGTGAACGAGCCGCTCGTCAACTGGTCCTCGTTCCATGCCCGCGAGGCGATGGACGCGGTCCTGGGCACGGGGGGCCACTTCTGCGACGCGACGGACGAACAACTGGTCCTGGCCAGTGACGGCATGTTCAGGCACGCCGGTCTCCGCGTGTCCCCGGCGGGCGCGGCCGGTCTGGTGGGCCTGCGGGCCTTCGCCTCACAGCTCGACCGGGCGTCGGCGCACGTGGTGGTTCTCACCGGTTGAGCTCACAGGAACCGCCGGAGCTTGCCGCCCGGCAGGTTGATGGCCGGGACGTTGACGAGCTCGAACCTGGCGCCGGGGAAGCGCCCGCGCAAGACCGCGGCCAGGGCGGTGTCACCGCCGGGCCGTCCCACCCAGGAGATCACGATCCGATGGTCCTCTCCCGGCGCGACCTGGAACTGCTTCACCGGAGGATCGGCCGCCGCGACCGCCGCGCCGATCTCCTCGGCGGTGATCGAGCCGGTGCCGTCCCCGTAGGCGGCCCGCTCGCGTCCGGGCATGGCGACGATGGTCTGGCCGTCGTGGCCGCAGCCGCACTCGCCCGAGGTCACCGTCGCCCTGTCGCCGATGCGGTAGCGGATGAAGGCGTGGCGCCAGTTGAGCGCGTTGGTGATCAGCAACTGCCCCGTCCCCGTCGGGCCGAGGCTTCCGTCGCCCGCCTCCACCTCGACCGTCAGATGATCCGTCACCACGTGCATGCCGGTGCGATGCCGGCACTCGTACGCGATCAGGCCCGCCTCGCTGGCGGCGTACGCGTCGAGCACAGAGCATCCGAGCCCGGCCTCGATGCGCGCGCGGTCGTCGGGGTAGAGATTCTCGCCGCTGCACACGACGTAGGCCGGCGCGATGCGCCCGCCTCCGTCGTGCGCGCCGTCCAGCTCGATGAGATCCAGCAGCACCGAGGGCTTGGCGTGCAGCAGGGCGATCCGTGCGCGGCGGAGGTGCTCGACGAGCGCGACGTCGGTCATCTCGTCGCGGCCAAGGATCAGCCTCCGCAGGATCGCGCCGTCAAGGGCGGGCATCACGACCGAGGTACGGAGATCGCGCGGTGAGTCGGAGATCACGAAGACCGAGGGTTCGCCCGGGACCAGGGACGAGAAGAAGGCGGGCAGCACCGTCGAGAAGCGGAGGTAGCTCGCGTGGTTGAGATCGAAGAAGCTCGGCAGGTCCCAGGCGACGCGAAGGGTCCGGCCGAAGGTGCCGTTCGTGGAGATCCGGAGGAACTCGCCGCGAGGATCCTCGAAGTCGGTGCTGATGAAGTCGAGGCGCCTGTCGTCGTGGTCGGCCCGATCGATGACCGGGAACCGGTCCAGATCCCGCACCGCGCCCTGGAAGAGGTTCCGATAATGGGGGACCGCGGCCGAGCACTCCGCCAGGAACGCCCGCTTCAGGTCTCGGCAGGTCAGCCGTTCCACCCACAAGGGGTACGCCTCGAGTGCCAGTCCGAGATTGACGCGGGCGTTCTCGCGCGAAGTCTCGTCCGCGGTGAGATCGTCTCGCTGGATCGCCGGCATGTGGCTCAGCACATGAGCAGGATCTGGATCCCCCGCGCGCATGCCAGTCGCTCGTCGGCGATGTCGTCGATGTGCCGGCGCAGTGCGGCGCGGACGTCGTCGACCGTGCCGAGATGCTCCTCGGCGACCTCGATCACGACCCTCTGCTTCGCGCCCGCTGTCGCGTAACTGTCGTTCATGTCCCCTCCCCCATCATGGAGATGACGCTGGCCGCGCCCCTCTATGGCTTTCTGTGCGGCGAGCGTAACACGGGGTGACATGGCCGATCCGCCAACCTTTCGTGTGGCGCCACGCGGGGGTCCGGCACGTAGGGTGAGCGCGTGTGGTACTTAGTGATCTTGTCGGCGGTGATCGCCGGCGGTCTCGCCGTCGCCCGGCGCCGGCTGGTGATCGTCCAGGTGACGGGGCCGAGCATGCTCCCGGTGTACCGCTCCGGAGATCGTGTGCTCATCCGCCGCGTGGCCGGTTCGAGACTCAGGCGGGGTCAGGTGGTGGTCTTCGAATCGGCGCTGGAAGGCCGGTGGCGCACCGGCCCGCTGTCCGCCCCGAAGGACTCGAAGTGGCTCATCAAGCGGGTGGCCGCGCTGCCCGGCGATCCGGTGCCGCCGGAGGTCACGCACGCGGTGAACGCCCCGGAGGGGGCGCTGGTCCCCGAGGGGCGGCTGGTCGTCATCGGCGACGGCCCGGCGAGCGCGGACTCGCGGAACTGGGGCTATCTCCCGGCGGACCGGGTGCTGGGCGTGGTCGTGCGCAGGCTCTCCCCCGCTGAGGGGTCCGGCGTGAGCTCGTAGCCGCTGGCCTGCAGGCCGAACAGCCGCGCGTACGTCCCTTCCATCGCCATGAGCTCGCCGTGGGAACCGCGTTCGGCGATCCTCCCGTCGCTCAGCACGACGATGAGGTCCGCGTCCCGCAGCGCTCCCAGCCGGTGTGAGATCAGGACGCTGGTACGGCCCGCCCGATGCCGGCGCAGTCCCAGGTGGACGGCGTGCTCGGCCTCCGCGTCCAGGCCGGAGCTCGGCTCGTCGAGGATGAGCAGATCCCGCCGGTGGCGCATCAGGGCGCGGGCCAGCGCCAGCCGCTGCCACTGCCCGCCCGACAGGGTCACCCCGGCCTGGCGCTCGTCGTCGTCGCCGAAGAAGATCCGGCTGAGCAGCGTGTCGTAGCCCCTGGGCAGCGTGTCGAGCGTGTCGTGGATCCCGGCGCGCCGGGCGGCGGCCCGGACGGGCTCCGGATCGGCGCCCGCGGCCAGGTCGCCCAGCATGATGTTCTCGCCGGCGGTGAGGTCGTACGCCATGTAGTCCTGGAACACCGCGCCGACCCGGGCGCGCAGGTCGTCCGGGTGCACCTCACGCAGGTCCACGCCGTCCCAGTGGATGGAGCCGCGGACCGGGTCGTACAGCCGGCACAGCAGTTTGACCAGGGTGCTCTTGCCCGCCCCGTTCAGGCCGACGAGGGCGACGGCCTGGCCGTGCGGGATGAAGAGGTCCACGCCGCGCAGCACCCAGGGGTGCTCGTCGTCGTAGCGGAACCACACGTCACGCAGTTCGATGCCCGTTCGCAGCGGGGGCAGCGCGGCGGGCTCCGGGGCCACCGGGAGACCGGGCCCGGCCCGGACGACGCCGATGTAGTGCCCGAACATCAGCAGGGCGTTGTGCGCGCCCGCCCACTGGCTGACGATCGCGGTCAGGGCCGTCTGCACCCCGGCGACGGCGGCGACGAACACCGAGACGTCCCCCACGCTCAGACCTCCCGCGGCGGCGGCGAGCACGGCCCAGATCAGGCCGCCGGCCGCGACGGCGGCGCCCAGCAGGGACAGCAGCCCCTGGCTGTGCAGCGTCCGCCGGTCCAGATCCCGCTCGGCCTCGTTGACCGTCCCGAGCTCCGTGAGCATCCGGCCGCGCAGGAAGTCGCCCAGCCCGAACAGCCGCACCTCCTTGGCCGCGTCGGGGCTGGTGAGAAGGGAGCCGTAGAAGAGCTGGCGGCGCGTGTTGGTGCTGATGCCCCACATCATGCGGGCCCTGCGGCGGCTCAGCGCGAGCTGGACCCGGGCCGACGGCAGGGCGGCGGCGATGACGACGACGACCATGACCGGGCTGAGCACGGTCAGCGTGACGACGAACCCGAACAGCGTCAGGATGCCCTGGCAGATCGCCAGGGACGAGCCGACGATCTGCTGCGGAGCGTTCTGGCCGGCCTCATGGGCCAGCCGCAGCTCGTCGTGGAAGGCGGGGTTCTCGAAGCGGCTGAGCCCGGGGTCGGCGTTGACGGCCTGGAACAGCCGGTCGTAGATCAGCGTCTGCAGCCCCCGGTGCAGCTGTCCCTTGAGGTAGTCGGAGACGTGCGGCAGGACGACCAGGGCCAGGCCCGCCACCCCGAGTGCGGCCGCGAGCGGGAGGAGGACGCCCTGGCCCCCGCCGTCCGCCAGCCTGTCGAGGACCAGCTTGGTCAGCCACGCGGTCACCACCGGCGCCGCCCCCATGAGCAGCACCGTCGCCAGCGAACCCGTCAAGGCGGCCGGCTGCGCCCGCCAGGCCAGCTCGACCGCCACCCATCCGCGGCGGAACAGGGAGACCCCGGCGGGACCTCCGGCACCCCTCACGTGATCACCGCTCGGCCGGCGCTGGCGAGGCGGGTGACGACCATCGGCGCCGGCCGGCGCGAAGCCGACCGGCGCACGTACCGCATGACGATCACTCGGCGAGGACCTCGATCAGCGCCAGGGGGTGCAGGCCGTGTAACCGGCGGCGATGCAGCACGTCCTGCGGATGGTGTAGCCGACGAACTTCGTCTCGTCCCAGCAGGTGTCCGCGGCGGCGGAGGTCTTGGGCAGCAGCTTGTCGAGCAGCCGGTCACCCAGCTTGCCCAGGGAACGGATCATGAAATCTCCTCTGTCGAGCCCCGTAAGAGGTCATGCCGGAGCGGTGATCATTACTTGCCGGCGCCTGCAACCTATGCGGACCAAGATCAGAAAATAATGATCAAGATCGTCATATCAGACGATTCCGCTTTGATGACTTTTGCTGTTGACAGATTTTTCCGGGTCCGTCAGCATCACTGACCTGCTCGATCCGCCGGCTCTGGACGCGGGTGCCCGGCCCGCGACGCATTCCGTGAGCGTACGAGCAGGTTTGTGACAGCATGGGGGCGCACCTCGATCTTCCCGCCCTCGCCTGCCACATGGCACGGTGCGGACCTCTGAACGGCTGCGGTCAGTCACGAAGCTGGGAGAGCTCGATGGAATTTCGGCTGCTCGGGCCCGTTGAAGTCTGGAACGACAGGCGCCAGGTGTCTCTCGGGGGGACCAAGCCCCGGACGCTGCTCGTGGCGCTCCTCCTCGAACCGGGCAGGGTGGTCACCAGCGAGCGGCTGGTCGAGGCGATCTGGGCAGAGGACCCGCCGGCCACCGCGAAGGGGATCCTGCACACCTATGTGGCCTCGCTGCGCCGGGCGTTCGCGGCCGCGGGGCTGCCGCCCGTCATCATGTCCCACCGCGTCGGCTACCTCGCCCAGATCCCGCCGCGCACTCTGGACAAGGACCTGTTCGAGCAGCATCTGGCCGAGGGGCGCGGCGCCGCGCGGAAGGGCCACCACCGGGAGGCGTCGGCCTCCTTCCGGGCCGCGCTGTCACTCTGGCGCGGGACGGCGCTCGGCGGCATCGGCGACTCCTTCCTCCGCGCCGAGGCGGACCGGCTGGAGGAGCTCAGGCTGGCGGTCATCGAGGAACGGGTCGCCGCCGACCTGGGAGCGGGCCAGGACCAGCAGCTCATCGAGGAGCTGACAGAGCTGGTCGCCCTGTATCCGGGACGCGAGCGCCTGCGCCGCGACCTCATGGTGGCGCTCTATCGCTCGGGCAGGCAGGCCGACGCCCTGGCGATGTACCAGCACGGCAGGCAGGTCCTGATCGAAGAGCTGGGCATCGAGCCGGGGCCGGAGTTACGCGAGACCCAGGCGGCCATCCTGCGTTCCGACACCACGCTGCTGCACAGGGCGAAGGCCGCCGCCCAGCTGCCCCGCCAGCTGCCCTCGCCCGTGCCCGACTTCACCGGCCGCGCCGAGGAGATGGCCCGGCTGAGCGGATATCTGACCGGCCCGGACGCCGTGCCGCTCTGCGTCATCTCCGGGCAGGGCGGCGTCGGGAAGTCGGCTCTTGCGCTGCAGACGGCGTACGAGGTCGCCCCCCACTATCCCGACGGGCAGCTCTACGTCGAGCTGCGCGGCACGACGGAGGCGCCCGTCACCCCGGAGGAGGCGCTGGGGCGGCTCCTGCGCGAGCTCGATCAGCCCGGCACGCCGATACCCGCCGCTCTGGAGGAGCGCGCCGCCCGCTACCGCACGCTGCTGGCCAGCCGGCAGAAGCTGATCGTGCTGGACGACGCGGTGTCCGAGAGCCAGGTGAGACCGCTCCTGCCGGGCGGCAGGGGATGCGCGGTGATCATCACCTCGCGCAATCGGCTCGCCGGGCTGGCCGGCGCGGCGTTCGTCGATCTGGGCCTGCTGCCGCGGGAGTCCGCGTTCGAACTGCTGTCACGGATCAACGGTCCCGAACGGATCGCCGGCGAGTCGGACGCGGCCTGGCGCCTGGTGAACCAGTGCGGTGGCCTGCCTCTCGCCCTGCGCGTCGCCGGGGCGCGACTCGCGTCGCGCCGCCAGTGGTCGGTGGCCCGGCTGGCCGACCGGCTGGACGACGAGCACCGCAGGCTGGACGAGCTCGCCGTCGGGGACCAGGCGGTACGCGCCAGCATCGGCCTGAGTTACCAGCTGCTGCCGCCGCTGGCCAAGACCGCGCTGCGCCGGCTCGGCCTGCTCGGGATGCCGCACTTCACCGTCTGGGTGGCCGCCTCCGCCATGGAGGAGAGCCTCGACGTCGCCGAACAGGCGCTGGAGCAGCTGGTCGACGCCTCCCTCGTCGACCTCGTGGACGCGGATGCGACGGGCCAGGTCCGCTACCGGCTGCATGACCTCACCCGGCTGTTCGCCAAGGAGCGCGCGGCGGCCGAGGAGACGGAGGAGGCGTGCGCGGCCGTGGTCACCCGGGTGCTGGGCGGGTGGCTGTGGCTGGTCGAGCAGCTGAGCGAGGCCCTGCCCACGGGCATGATCCCGATGCGGGCCACGACCGGGCTGACCCACCCGGTCGACGCCGAGGTGGTGCGCGCGGTGCTCGCCGACCCGCACGCCTGGTTCCGCAGAGAGGAGGAGTCGCTGATCGTCGCCGTCGAGCTCGCGGCGGCGATGGACCTCGACGAGATCGCCGTCGAACTGGCCTCCGCGTTGTCCGCCGTGGCCTTCGAGGGCAGCCAGTATCTCTTCGACAACCCGTTCGCGGCCTGGCACCGGACGCACCAGGCCGCCCTCGCCGTGGCGCGGCGGATGGACAACACGCTCGGCGAGGCGAAGCTGCTCGCCGGGCTCGGCCAGCTCTCCTACGAACGCGACTCCTTCGCCGAGTCGCGCGAGTATCTCAGCCAGGCCCTGCCGTTGTTCCGCGCCGCCAAGGACACCAGGGGCGAGGGCACCACCCTCGCGGCACTCGGCGCCGCCTGCCGCGAGCAGGGATATCTTCCTGAGGCCCTGCACTTCCTCGGCAAGGCGGAGGAGCTGTGGGACGACCTCGCCGACTCGGCGGCCGTCGCGCACATCAAGCGGCTGATGGGCACGGTCCACCTCGAACGGGGAGACTACGCCGCGTCGTGGGCCTGTCTCACCGCCGCGCTAACGCTCTACCAGCAAGGCGAGAACCGCCGCGGTGAGGGGCTGACGCTGCGCAGCATGTCGCTGTACCACCGCGCGCGAGGCGAGCTCGACAGCTCGGAGGCTCTGTGCGAACGGGCGCTGGCGATCTTCGAGGACCTCGGGGACCGTCTCATGGTGGCCTACTGCCATCGTTCCCTGGCCAAGACCCGCGTGCGGCTGGAGAGATACGACGAGGCCCGCGAACCGCTGGAGGAGGCGCTGGTCACCACCCGCACTCTCAGCGACCGCTGGGGCGAGGCCTGCACCCTGCGCACCCTGGGCGAGCTCTATCTGGCCGAAGGGCGGCTCTACCAGGCCAAGAGCCACCTGGAGGAGTCGCTGCGGCTGTGGGAAACGCTGAACATCGCCCTGTTCCGCGCCCGTACCCTGCGTGACCTCGCCCTGGTCCACCAGGCCCTCGGCGACGACGCGACCGCCGAGACCATCCGGTCGGAGGCCGTGGAGGTCTTCCAGCTGTACGGCGCCCGCGAGTACGGCGAATCCCGCTCGCTGTAATGATCTGTAACGCCGCTACAGCGCTTTTGGAGCACCTGGCCGCACCATGGTGACCTGGCGTCTCACGCGGAGCGCCGACGGTCCATCACGAAGGCTTGCATGACTGAGATAGTGCTTCTATCGGACAAGCGAATCGCCGAGACATCGGTGAGGGAGTGCGGAGAACCCCTGCTGGATCTCCGCACCGTGGAGGCGCTCCAGCTTGACCTGAGGCTGGCCGACCCGGCCGGCGCCTTCGCACACGTACGGGTGAGCGTGGCCGACCGGCTGGTCGCGGCGCAGACCCGGCTGCCCCGCGGGCTACGCCTGCTGATCGTCGAGGGCTACCGCCCGCCCGCCCTGCAGAGGCGGTATTTCGCCGACGCCCTCGCCCGCCACCGGGCCGCGCACCCCGAATGGGACGAAGGCCGCGCCCGGATCGAGACCAGCCGGTACGTCGCACCACCCGAAGTGGCCCCGCACACCACGGGCGGCGCCGTCGATTTGACCCTGTGCACCGCCGACGGCGTCGAGCTCCCGATGGGCACATCGGTCAACGCCACTCCGCCGGAGAGCGACGAGGCCTGTTACACCGCCTCGGCGGACATCTCCCCGGAGGCGAGAGAGAACCGCCGGCTCCTGTCCGCGGCCATGACCTCCGCCGGGTTCGTCAACTACCCGACCGAGTGGTGGCACTGGTCCTACGGCGACCGCTACTGGGCCTTCAGCGCCGGGGCACACCACGCCACGTACGCCACGACCGACGCGCTGTGAGTTCGCGGCCTCTCGATCGGCACGGTCGTACCGCCTCACGGTAGGCGCCGTTCCTCGTTCACGGGGCTGTGGCGTCGTCTGGAGGGAAGTTACAGCGGATTTGCAGGGCCCGCCGGGAGTCTGTCGACATCCGATCGATGCTTCCCCGGAGGATCTCGTGTCCCAGTCCGCTGTCTTACGCGTCGCCATCACCGGCACGCTCATCGCCTTAGGCATGGTCACCACGGCGAGCCCCGCCCTGGCGGCCCCCAACCTGCACCTGCCCTTCCCGTGCGGCCAGCAGTGGCGGCTGGACACGTGGGCGCACGCCCCCGCGCTCGACATGGTCAAGGAACCCGACCAGCACGGCACCGACGGCGCCACGTTGGTCGCCCCCGCCGCCGGGACGGTGAACCAGTCCTTCTACCACAGCAACGCCGGCAACGTCATCCAGATCAACCACGGCGGCGGCTACTTCACCACCTACCTCCACCTGGAGTCCCGCGCCGTCTCCGTCGGCGCCAGGGTGAGCATGGGCACGACGATCGGCCGGGTCGGCAAGACCGGCCCCACCTCCAACGGGCATCCGCACCTGCACTTCGAGCTCGGCTACGACGCCGACGGAAGCGGTTCGGCCAGCTGGGGAACCGCGGGCTCCGAACGGGTCAGGCCCACCTTCAACGGTGTGACCTACGGCGGGTCGAACGGCCAGACCTGGCGCAACGTCACCAGCCGCAACTGTTCGTCCCCCGGACTCGACGCTCCGGCGATGATGCGTGACGACGGCGACGGGTCCATGACGATCTACCGGTGGACCTCCAGCGGATCGGCTTTCGGCCGCGCCTCCGACTACACCTCCGGCGGTTGGACGATGTCCAACACCGGGGATCGGGTGGCTTCCGGGGATGTCGACGGTGACGGCAAGGACGACGTGGTCGCCGCGTACCAGAACTCCGACGGGACCTTCAGCTACCACGTGTGGAAGAACGGGGTGTCCTACGCCGGTAAGTGGTACACCTCCGGGCCTTACGCCCTGGGTCCGGTCGGTGGACGCCTGGTCGTCGCCGACTTCAACGGTGACGGCAAGGCAGAACCGGCGATGATGCGCGACGACGGCGACGGATCGATGACGATCTACCGGTGGACCTCCAGCGGATCGGCTTTCGGCCGCGCCTCCGACTACACCTCCGGCGGCTGGACCATGTCCAACGTCGGGGACCGGGTGGCCTCCGGTGACGTGGACGGTGACGGCAAGGACGACATCGTCGCCACGTACCAGAACTCGGACGGGACCTTCAGCTACCACGTCTGGAAGAACGGCGTCTCCTACGCCGGCAAGTGGTACACCTCCGGCCCTTACGCCCTCGGCCCTGTCGATGGACGCCTGGTCGTCGCCGATCTCACGGGTGACGGCAAGGCAGAGCCCGCCATGATGCGCGACGACGGCGACGGATCGATGACCATCTACCGGTGGACCTCCAGCGGATCAGCCTTCGGCCGCGCCTCCGACTACACCTCCGGCGGCTGGACCATGTCCAACGTCGGCAACCGCGTCGCCTCCGGCGACGTCGACGGGGACGGCAAGGACGACGTCGTCGCCACGTACCAGAACTCGGACGGCACCTTCAGCTACCACGTCTGGAAGAACGGCGTCTCTTACGCCGGCAAGTGGTACACCTCCGGCCCTTACTCCCTCGGCCCCGTGGACGGACGCCTCGTCCTCGGCAACTGGTAGCCCCAGAACCAACCGCATCTGCACTCATTCCAGGAGGAATCGACAATGCGACGCTTAACCAGACTGGCCGCCATGGCCATGCTCTTACCTTTGGGCATCGTCGGCCCGTTCGCGGCGACGCCGGCATCGGCCGTCTCGCCGGTCCAGCAGGAGCCCCCGCCCGGCGACCCGCCGCTGCCCGAGTACCCGGGTCTGCCGTCGGACGGCGCGATACGGTCGTACGCGGTGTCGACCACCCCGGTCCCCTGCGACAACAACGGCGCCGACAAAGCCCTGACCCGCAACCAGGTGATCACTCGGGCGCGCAGCTGGCTGGCCGTGGGCGGCGTCCCCTACAGCCAGGTGAGGTGCTATCGCAACTCGTACGGCGACTACCGCACCGACTGCTCCGGATTCGTCTCGATGGCGTGGGGGCTCGGCGGCTCCGGGAGCGCCTTCTGGACCGGCAACCTGATGGACCAGGCGTTCCAGATCTCCCGCAGCTCCCTGCAGCCGGGCGACGCGCTCCTGCGGCACACCGGCAACACTTCCGAGAATCATGTGGCGTTGTTCGTCCGATGGGCGGACGGCGCCCACACGCAGCCGGTCGTCATCGAGCAGACCGGCAGCTCGGGCACCATCGAGCGCACCTGGTCCGCCAGCTACGCCGGCCTCTACACGCCCATCCGCTACGACAACATCGGCGGAGGAGGCGGGACCGAGGAGCCGGCGATGATGCGCGACGACGGCGACGGGTCCATGACGATCTACCGGTGGACCTCCAGCGGATCGGCCTTCGGCCGCGCCTCCGACTACACCTCCGGCGGCTGGACCATGTCCAACGTCGGCGACCGGGTGGCCTCCGGTGACGTCGACGGGGACGGCAAGGACGATGTCGTCGCCGCGTACCAGAACTCCGACGGCACCTTCAGCTTCCACGTCTGGAAGAACGGCCTGTCCTACGCCGGCAAGTGGTACACCTCCGGGCCTTACGCCCTGGGTCCGGTCGATGGACGCCTGGTCGTCGCCGACTTCAACGGTGATGGCAAGGCAGAACCGGCCATGATGCGCGACGACGGCGACGGCTCCATGACCATCTACCGGTGGACCTCCACCGGATCCGCCTTCAGCCGCGCCTCCGACTACACCTCCGGCGGCTGGACGATGGCCAACGTCGGCAACCGGGTGGCCTCCGGTGACGTGGACGGGGACGGCAAGGACGACATCGTCGCCACCTACCAGAACTCCGACGGCACCTTCAGCTACCACGTCTGGAAGAACGGCGTCTCCTACGCCGGCAAGTGGTACACCTCCGGCCCCTACGCCCTCGGCCCCGTCGATGGACGCCTCGTCGTCGCCGACCTCACGGGTGACGGCAAGGCAGAACCCGCCATGATGCGCGACGACGGCGACGGATCGATGACCATCTACCGGTGGACCTCCAGCGGATCGGCTTTCGGCCGCGCCTCTGACTACACCTCCGGCGGCTGGACCATGGCCAACGTCGGCAACCGCGTCGCCTCCGGCGATGTCGACGGAGACGGCAAGGACGACATCGTCGCCACCTACCAGAACTCCGACGGCACCTTCAGCTACCACGTCTGGAAGAACGGCGTCTCCCACGCCGGCAAGTGGTACACCTCTGGGCCTTACGCCCTCGGCCCCGTGGACGGACGCCTCGTCCTCGGCAACTGGAACTGACACCACGTCTGGATAGCAGGTCCGGGCCGGAGATGCCCGGACCTGCCCCATGCGGATGACGTCCGCCCCCGGTGCCTCCACCGACGGCACCGGCGCCTCCCCTGCGAAGGACTCCCCATGTTCAGATCTCTCATGTTCCGTGCCGGCATCACGGGCACGGCAGTCATCACCGGTTTAGCCATCTCGACGAATCCCGCTCTGGCCGATCCGACGCCCCCCATCACGGCGGCCGCGTACCAGCTCGCCCCTTGCGACCCCCGCGGCACCACCGCGCGCGACGCCAGCTTGGCCACCCAGCTCAACAGCACCCTCAACGCCAAGATGCGCGGTTACATGTCCGCCTACCGCGTCTCCTGCGCGCGAATGATCATCAAAGCCGTCCGCGACCGCGGGCTCGACCTCCGAGCCGCGGCGATCGCGATGACCACCGTCATCGTCGAGAGCAGCATCCAGAACATCAGCGAGAAGGTCGACCACACCAGCCTGGGACTGTTCCAGCAACTGGACAGCTGGGGAAGCGCCGAACAGCGCCTCGACCCCACGTGGGCCACCAACGCGTTCCTGAACAAGATGCTCCGGCTCTACCCCAACAACAGCTGGAGAACAGCACCGATCGGCGAAGTGTGCCAAGCCGTCCAGGTGTCGGCATATCCCGAAAGATACGGACAGCAGGCCGGCGACGGCCAGATCATCGCCAACACGATCTGGCCCTACGCCGGCGGAGGTGGGACCGAGGGGCCGGCGATGATGCGCGACGACGGCGACGGGTCCATGACGATCTACCGGTGGACCTCCAGCGGATCGGCCTTCGGCCGCGCCTCCGACTACACCTCCGGCGGCTGGACGATGGCCAACACCGGGGATCGGGTGGCCTCCGGGGATGTCGACGGGGACGGCAAGGACGATGTCGTCGCCGCGTACCAGAACTCGGACGGGACCTTCAGCTTCCACGTCTGGAAGAACGGGGTGTCCTACGCCGGCAAGTGGTACACCTCCGGCCCTTACGCCCTGGGTCCGGTCGGTGGACGCCTCGTCGTCGCCGATCTCACGGGTGATGGCAGGGCAGAACCGGCCATGATGCGCGACGACGGCGACGGCTCCATGACCATCTACCGGTGGACCTCCACCGGATCCGCCTTCAGCCGCGCGACCGACTACACCTCCGGCGGCTGGACGATGGCCAATGTCGGCGACCGGGTGGCCTCCGGGGATGTCGACGGGGACGGCAAGGACGATGTCGTCGCCGCGTACCAGAACTCCGATGGCACCTTCAGCTACCACGTCTGGAAGAACGGCCTGTCCTACGCCGGCAAGTGGTACACCTCCGGCCCTTACGCACTCGGCCCTGTCGACGGACGCCTCGTCGTCGCTGACCTCACGGGTGACGGCAAGGCAGAGCCCGCCATGATGCGCGACGACGGCGACGGATCGATGACCATCTACCGGTGGACCTCCAGCGGATCCGCCTTCAGCCGCGCCTCCGACTACACCTCCGGCGGCTGGACCATGTCCAACGTCGGCAACCGCGTCGCCTCCGGCGACGTGGACGGAGACGGCAAGGACGACATCGTCGCCACCTACCAGAACTCCGACGGCACCTTCAGCTACCACGTCTGGAAGAACGGCGTCTCCTACGCCGGCAAGTGGTACACCTCCGGCCCCTACGCCCTCGGCCCCGTCGACGGACGCCTCGTCCTCGGCAACTGGTAGCGGCTTCGCCGAGTCACCGGGCGGCGAAGTTCTGTGTCCAGTAGATCTGCCCCTGCGCGTTCTTGGCCGCACCCACCCCGATGAGGGTGTACGAGCAGTTCATGATGTTCTGCCGGTGGCCCTCGCTGTTCATCCAGCCCCGGACCGCCTCGGCCGCCGACCGTTGTCCCATGGCGATGTTCTCGGCCAAGGCGGAGCCGGTGAAGCCGGTCGCACGGATGCGGTCGGCCATGTCGCGGCCGTCCAGGGAGTCGTGGTCGAAGTAGTCGTTCTCCGCCATGTCGGCCGAGTGCCCGGACGCGGCCTTACGCAGCCGCGCGTCGTGCTTGAGCGGGTCGCAGCCGCCCTTGGCCCGCTCGGCGTTGGTCAGCCGGACGACCTCGTTCTCCAGCACCGTGCCGACGGACTGGACGGCCTCCTTCTTCTCGGGAGCCGGCGTCTCCCTGGTGGAAGTGGGAGTGGGCGTGGGGGTGGGCGTGGGGGTGGGCGTGGGGGTGGGCGTGGGGGTGGCGCAGGTCACCCGGGTGGCCTTGGACTTCGCGGTGCCGCCCCGGTAGTCGGTGGCGACCGTGTAGTACGTGCCCGGCTCGCAGGGCAGCTTCAGGGTGATGCGGCCCTTCCTGGTGGCGCCGCTCTTGATGACCGGATCGTCGCCGGGGACGGCGCGCATGACCCGGACGCGCAGCAGCGCCGGGTGCTCACATCCACGGCGCACGGCCGAGGCCCGGATACCGAGCGCGGAGACGCCCGGCTTGACCACGCTCACGCGGCACTCGTCCGATTCGGGGGCCGGCTCGGGAGTCGCCTCCTCGGTCTTCGCCGGCGCGGCGCCGCCCGCCGGCTCGGCCGCCTCGGGCGCCGCTCCGCTGGTGGACGGGGCGCAGGCGGTGAGGCCGGCGACCACGGCGAGTGCCCCTAGGGTTCGGCGCATGAGGGTTCCTCCAGGGGAGGGGAGACGCTGGTGGTCCCGCATTCTGCCGGTTCCGATACTGACTTGTCACGACAATACGGACATTTCACCCCGTAAGCGGTGTCCACCAAAGGTCGGGCGGTCTGTGTGACCCATGCCATACGCGGTTCCTGTCAGCAATCGGAGTGCCGCACCGCTCAAGTCACCGGAAGCAAGCGCACCGACAGGAGCACCACATGAAGCACCGCATCGTCGTCCTCGGCGCCGGCTATGCCGGGGCCTACGCGGCCGGGATCCTGGCCCGGCGGCTGTCCCCGGCGGACACCGAGATCACCGTGGTCAACGCCGAGCCGCACTTCGTCGAGCGGATGCGGCTGCACCAGCTCGCGGCCGGGCACGAGCTGGAGACCCGGAGACTCGAAGATGTCTTCGCGGGCACGGGGATACGGCTGCGCCTGGCCCGTGTCACCGCCGTCGACCCCGAGCGCCGGGTCGTCACCGTGGCCGACGCCGGCGGCGAGCTCGGCTACGACACGCTGCTCTACGCGCTCGGCAGCCACGTCGCCGGCGGCGTCCCCGGCGTGGCCGAGCACGCCTTCGACGTCACCGGCCGGGCCTCGGCGCTGCGCCTGCGCGAACGCCTGGACGGCCTGGAAAGACGGGGCGAGGGCGGGAACGTGCTGGTCGTCGGCGACGGGCTGACCGGCATCGAGACCGCCACCGAGCTCGCCGAATCCCGGCCCGGCCTGTCGGTCACGCTGGTCGCCCGCGAACAGCTGGGCGCCCGGCTCTCCGACGGAGCCCGCGGCCACCTGCGCCAGGCCTGCGACCGGCTGGGCATCACCGTCCTGGAGCACACCGGCGTCGAAGCCGTCGAAGCGGCGCGGGTGCTGTGCGCCGGCGGCACCGCCCTGACCTCCGACGCGACCGTGTGGACGGCCGGGTTCGCGGTCGGCCCCATCGCCGCCGCCGCCGGGCTGGAGGTCACCGAGGCCGGTCGGATCGTCGTCGACCGCACCATGCGGTCGGTCTCGCACCCCGACGTCTACGCCGCCGGCGACAGCGTCCACGCCGTCGGCGAGAACGGCCTGCCGCTGCCGATGTCGTGCGCCTCGGCCGGTTTCACGGGCATCCAGGCGGTCGAGGCGATCGTCGGGCGGCTGACCGGCCGCGAGGTCCCGTCGACCACGCTGAAGTACTACGGCAACCACATCAGCCTCGGGCGGCGCGACGCGATCTTCCAGCTGGTCGACGGTGACGCCCGGCCCAAGGCCTGGTCCCTGCGGGGCCGCACGGCCGCGCTGCTGAAGAAGGGCATCATCAGGAGCTCCGCCTGGAGCATGAGCCACCCGACCTTCGGCATGCCGGCCAGGAAGCGCCGCCTGGCCGCCCGGCCCGATCGCTCGGCCGAGGCCGCCGTTGCCTAGAGTCGGCCGCGTGGACGCCTTCGCCACCGAGCAGTTCGAGGCCAGCCGGTCCCGGCTGGCCTCGCTCGCGTACCGTCTGCTCGGCTCCGCCGCCGACGCCGAGGACGCCGCGCAGGACGCGTTCCTGCGCTGGCAGGCAGCCGACCGCGACCGGATCGAGGTGCCGGAGGCGTGGCTGACCAAGATCGTCACCAATCTGTGCCTCGACCGGCTCCGCTCCGCGCGGGCCAGGCGCGAGCGCGCGGTCGGCGTGTGGCTGCCCGAACCGCTGCTCAAGGGCGACCCGATGCTCGGCCCGGCCGACACCTACGAACAGCGCGAGTCGGTGTCCCTGGCCGTGCTGACCCTCATGGAGCGCCTGTCCCCCGTCCAGCGGGCCGTCTACGTGCTGCGCGAGGCGTTCTCGTACAGCCATGCCGAGATCGCCGAGATCCTCGACATCACCGAGTCCGCGAGCCAGCAGCACCTCCATCGGGCCCGGCAGCGCATCGCCGCCGCGCGCCGCGGCGGCGGCGAGATCGACCCCGAGTCCGCCCGCGGGATCGTCGAGGAGTTCCTCGCCGCCGCCGCCTCGGGCCGCACCGAGCGGCTGGTCGCGCTGCTCACCGACGACGCGACCGCGGTCTCCGACAGCGCCGGCCTGACCGAGACGCTGCTGCGGGTCGACACTGCGCGGCGCGTCGCCGCCGTCGTACGGGCCGGTCTCAGATCCACTCCCGCGAAACGGCGGCTCGCCGGCGGCACGTCCGCCATCCACTACGCGGTGGTCAACGGCGCCCCCGCGGCCCTCTTCGTGGTCGGCGACCGGGTCGTGGGCACCATGTCGTTCGACATCGCCGACGGCAAGATCGCGACCGTGCGCGGCATCGCCGCCCCCGCCCGCCTCGCCCGCCTCGCCGCGGCCTGGCGGCAGCACGACCGGGACACGCCGCTCGTCACCGAGTGGTGACCCGGCCTGAACTCCCAGGACCCGTAGGGATGATTCCGTACGGGCCCAGGTCCCGAGTCAGGGCTCTCCCTGATGGCAGGCGCCGCGCCGCGTGCCACCATGATCCGGATGCACGCACCACCGTTCCTCTTCTCAGCACTCGTACCAGCGGCCCCGGAAGCGCATGGGAGGGCGCCGGGTGGACTGGATCGCTGAGGGCGTTCAGGCGGTGAGCGATCTCCCCTTCCCTCTGCTCGGGCTGGTGGCCGGAGCCATGGCGTTCGCCGAGTCGGGGCTGGGGGTCGGTTCGGTCCTGCCCGGCGAGACGGGCGTGCTGCTGCTGGGGGTCGCCGCCACCACCCCCGGGCGGTTCGCCGCCCTGCTGCTGATCGTCGCGCTGGGGGTCACGGCCGGCGACCACGTCGGCTACTGGCTCGGACAGCGGTACGCCGGTCGCATGCGGGATACGCGGGCGGTGCGACGGCTCGGGGTGCGGCACTGGGATCGCGCGACCGACGCGCTGCACCGTCACGGCGCGGCGGCGGTGTTCCTCACCCGGCTGGTCCCGGTCGTCCGCACACTCACGCCGGCGGCGGCGGGGGCGGCGCATCTGCCCTACAACCGGTTCCTCCCGGCGTCACTGGCAGGGTCGTTGCTGTGGTCGGCGGTGTACGTCGGCCTGGGCGCGTTCGCCGGGGCGTCGGCCGCTCACCTGGAAGGGCTCCTGGGGCGCTTCTCGTGGCTGCTTCTCGCGGCCGTGGCGCTGGTGGCGGCGGCGGTGGCGGTGCTGCGGCGCCGGGCGGCGACGGATCACGGGGACGACGAGCGCGCGTGAGCCGTCGGTGATACGCGTCGGCCCCGGCCGGGTGGTCCGGCCGGGGCCGACGGCGCGCGGGTCAGTCGGCGCAGATGGCGAAGACGCTGATGCCTACGTCGTTGTAGCCGTCCTGGCGGCCGATGCCGATCCAGCCGCGTCCGTCATCGGTGGGGAACGAGCCGACCAGGATCGCCCTGTTGCCGCGGGCCTCGGCGCCGCCGCCGAGGACCTTCTTGCCGCCGGGGCAGTAGAGCGTGCGGCGCTGGAAGTTGGGGACGTTGGCGTTGGGCAGCGTCACGAGCTGGTAGCCGGAGGGCAGCGCCGCCTGGCGGGCCGCCGCGGCGGGGACGTTCGTCGTGCTGGCCGCGGCGGCGGTGGTCACGCACGCGCCCGCCGCGAGCAGGGCGAGCGGAAGGGTCAGGAGCTTCTTGAACTGCATAACTCTCCTTCTTGCGTGCCCCTGGTGACGCACTCCGGGCAGCACGAAACACGCCGGCGAATGCGGTGCTGGAGAGCGGTGACGGGGGCGAAAGGGCCTGACACGAAGAGTATCCATGCAATTACTCTCCGCGTCCAGAGCCCGATCACGTCAAGAAGTGAACGGGGCGCCCCTCGCGGGAGCGGGCGCGCCTCGCGTCGGCACCCGGGTCAGCGGCCCGGGGAAAGGGCGGACAGCGACATCTCGATGAAGTCCTCGCCGATGTCCACCAGGCTGCGCGGGCCCTGCGGGTCGTACCACCGGTAGGTCCAGTTGAACATGCCCACGATGCCCATCACGGCCACGGTCGGGTCGATGTCGTCGCGGAACTCCCCGGCCTTCGCCCCTTCCGTGATCACCTGGGCGAGCAAGCGGCCCCACCGGTCGGCGTTCTCCTTGATGTCGGTCGCCTCGCCCCCGTTCACCACCTGGTCGAGGTTCTCCCGCATGAAGATGAACAGCTCCGGGCGGCGTGACATGGCCAGCACGTACGCGCGCAGCCCGCTGACCAGCTTCTCCGGCGCGGTCGCCTCCTCGGCGACGATCCGCTCCAGTTCGGCGCGCATCTGCTCGATGGGCTGGTGCAGCAGCGCGACGAGCAGCTCTTCCTTCGTGCCGACGTAGTAGTAGAGAGTCGCCCGGTTGATGCCGACCTCGGCCGCCACGTTCTCCAGGGTGGCCTGGGCGTAGCCCAACTGCTCGAAGACGCGTCCCGCGCCCTCCAGGACCTCCTTCCACCGCGCGTCGGACTTGCGGCCGCTGGCCAGGCGTCGCTCCATCCGGCGGCGGGCGATGTCGCTCGGCGGCGGTGGGCGCCGTTCTCGAGGAGCCATCGGTGTCCCCCTCCCTCAGCTCGACTCGCATAAACAGCAACGTTGATGATAGCGCAGGCGGCGGGGGCCGGCGCCCCCGCCGCGGTGGCCGTCACCGTTCCCGCAGGACTCGCTTCAGCACCTTGCCGCTGGCGTTGCGCGGGAGGTCCGGCTCTATCTGGAAGGTCTCCGGCACCTTGTAGCCGGCGAGCCGGGCGCGGCAGAAGTCCCTGGCCTGGTCCTCTTCGAAGGAGGCTCCGGGGGCGACCACCACGTGCGCCCGGACGATCTCGCCCCAGCGCTCGTCCGGGACGCCGACCACCGAGACCTCCAGCACCGCCGGATGCTCGCTCAGCACCTGCTCGATCTCGACGGGGTAGACGTTCTCCCCGCCGCGGATGATCATATCCTTCTTGCGCCCGGAGAGGTACAGGTATCCCTCCTCGTCCCGCCGGGCCAGGTCGCCGCCCCGGAACCAGCCGTCGACCAGCACCTCGTTCGTCGCCTCCGGCATGTTGAGATAGCCGGCCATCACCGCGTCGGACCTGGTGACGATCTCGCCGACCTCGCCGTCCGGGACGTCGTTCAGCTCCTCGTCGCACAGCCGCAGGTCCACGCCCATGCCGGGCTTGCCGATCGAGCCGAGCAGGTGCTCGTGGCCTTTCAGCGCCCGGTGGTGGTCCTCGGGAGTGAGCACGGTCTGGAGGCCCGCCTCCGTCCCGGCGCCGAACAGGTTCATGAAGTCGCATCGGAAGGTCTTCATGGCCCTGCGGAGCAGGCTCGGCGACATCGGGGCCGCGCCGTAGGCGATCGACAGCAGGTTGTGGTAGTCGCCCTTCTCGACGCCGGGCTCCTGCAGGAGCATCTCGATCATGGTCGGGACCAGGAAGACGCCGTGGAGCACGTCACGGCGCAGCCACTTGAGCACCGTGGCGGGGTCGAATCCGTCCAGGATCAGCGACGGGTTGCCGCGGGCCACGCCCGACAGCACGTAACACATGCCGGCGGCGTGGAACAGCGGTGCCGGGGAGTAGTGGAACGCCTCCGCCGGCAGCCGCCGCTCCAGGATGCACTGGAACGTCATGTGCTTGACCATGCGCTGGTGGTGCATGACGCCCTTGGGCAGCGCGGTGGTGCCGCTGGTGAAGGCGAGGCACATCAGCTCGTCGTCGTTGATCACCGTGTCGATCTCGTGATCCTCGCCGGTGGCGAGCAGTTGTCCGTAGTCGCGGTCGGCGACGGGGGACTTCTCGAAGCAGATCGCGGCGGTCAGCGTCGGCACGTCGACGGACTCCACCATCGAGGCGTACCGCTCGCTGAAGAACAGCACCTTGGCCTCGGCGGTGCGCAGCAAGGTCTGCAGTTCGGGCCGGGCGAGGCGGTAGTTCAGCGGGACGTACACCGCGCCCAGCTTCATGCAGGCGAGCAGCACCTCCATGTAGCTCGTGGAGTCGGTGGCGAACAGCGCCACGCGGTCGCCCTTCACCACGCCCATGCGGCGCAACTCGTGGGCCACCCGGTTGACGCGGCTGTTGACCTCCGCGAAGGAGTACGAATCGGTATCGGTCACAAAGCATGGCTTGTTCGGCGTGTTCCGGGCGTGGATCCGGATCCAGTCACCGGTGCGGCTCGTGCGCTGCATGGACATCGGCACCCCATCTGGAGTCAAAGGTCAGGAGAACTCCGGCAGCACGTGCGTACCGAGAAGCTCGATCGACTTCATGACCTTTTCATGCGGAATGTCATAGGGCTGCACGAGGCAGAGCAGCAGGTCGGTGCCCACCGCCTCGTACCGCTTGGCCATCTCGACGCACTGGTCGGGGTTGCCGACGATCACCGCGTCGTTCTTGAGCAGGTAGTCGAAGTCCAGCGTGTTCAGGTCGACACCGCCGAGGAGCCGCTTGGCGTACTCGTAGCTGCCGAGCTGGGTGCCGTCCTTCCAGTCGCCGAGTTCGGCGATCTTCTTCAACGACTCCTGGACGTACCACCCGAAGCGGGGACCGGCTTCGGCGTAGGCGTCCTCGGTGGTCTCCGCGCAGTGCACCTGGGTGAAGGTGGCGATCTGCTCGTTGACGTACTTGCCGACCGGCTTGGCGCGGCGGATGCCGTCGCGGTACCGGCCGAACCGCTTGACCAGGGTCTCCGGCCCCGACGCGACGGAGAACGACAGCAGGCCGATGCCCTTCTCGCCCATCAGCTCATGGCTGTCGGAGCTGGAGGACGCGCCCCACAGCGGCGGGTGCGGCGCCTGCAGCGGCTTGGGAACCACGCCCCGCGGCGGGATCTTGAAGTACTCCCCCTCCCAGGAGAAGGTCTCCTCGGTCCAGCACCCCATGATCACGTCAAGGGCCTCCTCCCACATCGGGCGGGTGTCGGAGGGGTTGATGCCGAAGCCCTCCAGCTCGATGCGGGTGCCTGACCGGCCGGTGCCGAACTCCAGGCGGCCGTTGGAGATGATGTCGATGGTGGCCGCGGCCTCGGCGGCGCGCACCGGATGGTTGTACGGGAAGGGCAGCAGCCGGACCCCGTGGCCGATGCGGATGTTCCTGGTCCGCGCCGCGATGGCCCCGTACAACGCCTCGGGCGCGGAGGAATGGGAGTAGTCGCCGAGGAAGTGGTGCTCCACCGTCCAGACGCTGTGGAACCCCAGCCGGTCGGCGAGCTCGATCTGGCGCAGCGTGTTCTCGAAGGCGTCGTACGCGCTGCGGTCGTTCCACGGGCGGGGCACGGGGATCTCGTACATCAGGCCGAACTTCATGTGATAACTCCCTCGTGCAGTGGCAGCGCGGTCACCTGCAGGTCGTAGGCGACCAGCTCGCCGGTCATGGAGAAGGTGACATAGAGCTGACCGTCACCGATGCAGCAGTTGGTCGGCTGTGCTCCCGTGGGGACCTCGATGGTCCGCTTGAGAGCGCCTACGGCGTCATAGACGAAGATGACGTGCCCGACGCTGCCGCAGACGTAGAGGTCGCCGTCGGCGTCGAAGCACATGCCGTCGGGCGAGCCGGCCGGAAGCTTGGCGAAGACCCGCGGGTCGCCGAGGCCCGTCCCGGCCGACCAGTCGAAGACCAGGATCTTGCGGGTCATCGACTGGGCCACGTAGAGCCGGCCGTCCGGCCCGAAGGCGATGCCGTTGGGCATCGCCGGGACCTCGGCGACCTGCGTGATCGTACGGTCCGGGGAGATCGCGCAGATCCGGCCGGGCTTCAGGCCGCGCAGGTCCTCCCAATTGTGCGAGTCGGTGACGTAGAGCCGGCCGTCGGGGCCGAAGCACAGGTCGTTGGGACGGTGCGGCGGCGGCCCCGGCAGGCCGGTGGCGACCACCGTGACCTGCCCGTCGAGCACCTTCTGCACACGGCCGTCGACCGGCTCGGGCGCGTGCCAGTAACCGCCGGACCGGGTCGCCGACAGGCCCCCGTTGTCGGCGACGTAGATCGCGCCGTCGGCGCCGAGGGCGCTGCCGTTGGGCCCGCCGCCGAGCCGGGCGAGCACCGTCTTGCCGCCGTCGGCCGCGACCCGGGTGACCACCTGACCCTGCATCTCGACCACGGCCACGGCCCCGTCGCCCAGATGGCTCGGCCCCTCGGGGAAGCCGAGGCCGCCGGTGACGACCCGGAACCCCGGGCTGGTCATGGCCGGACCGGTCCGAGGGCCTTGACCCGCGGCATGACCTCGGCGGCGAACAGGCGCAGGTTCTTCTCGGCGGTCTCCGGGGTCATGCCGGCGAAGTTGAACACGCCGTTGAACCCGTCGTTGCCGACCTTCTCCTGGATGGCGACGATGCGCTCCAGGCACTGGTCGGGGGTGCCCCAGATCTGCAGCTCGATGAAGTTGTCCACGACGCGGTCGGAGCCGTGCTTCTGGATCGAGCGGGCGAGTCGCTGGTAGTACTCGTAGCCGAGCGTGGTGTCGAAGTGCCGCCCGCCCAGCTCGTAGTGGTTCAGGACGTACTCGTAATAGCCGCCGATGTACTCCTGGGCCATGTCCCTGGCCTTGATCGGGTCCTCGTCGCAGCAGACCCAGCCGGTGACCAGCGGGGCCGGCGCGTCGACCCCCTTGATCTCCTTGAAGGTGGCCCGGTAGCCCGCGAGGTCCTCGGCGACCTCCATCCAGTCCTTCTGCGGGTTGATCAGGATGCCCGCGCCGATGTCGGCCATGATCCGCACCGACTCGGGCGACACGGCGGCGGCGTAGAGGCGGTCGTCGAACCTGCGCGCCGGCTTGGGGCGCAGCTCGCGGCGCGGGATCTGGTAGTACTTGCCGTCGTACTCCAGGATGCCGGTGTCCAGGGCCGACATGATGATGTCGGCGGCCTCCACGAAGCGCTCACGGGACTCGCCCATCGGGATGCCGAAGCCCTCGAACTCGATGCGGCCGAGGCCCCGGCCCAGACCGAAGACGAACCGGCCGTTGGACACGATGTCCAGGACGGCGACCTGCTCGGCGACCCGGATCGGGTCGTGCCAGGGCAGGATGACCGCGCCGGAGCCGAGCTGGATGCGCTCGGTGCGTCCTGCCATGTAGGTCAGGAACTGCAGGACGTCCGGGATCATGGTGTACGACGTGAAGTGGTGCTCCACGCCCCACAGGGCGTCGAAGCCCAGCGGTTCCGCGAGGTCGGCCAGGCGGAGCTCCGTCTGGTAGATCTCGTCGTCGGTCGCGTTCTCGTGACCTTCGAAGATGCAGGTCATACCTACACGCATGGGGATTTATCCTCCAAAGGATACGGCGCTGCCGGCCGTGGAGCCCGTGGCCAGTTGCTGATAGCGGCCATGACAGAAGATCAGGGGTCGGCCCTGCGCGCGGACGCCGAGGTCGAGCACGCGGCCCAGGACGAACAGGTGGTCACCGGCCGGGTAGCTGTGCTCGAAGGCGCAGTCGAACCAGGCCAGCGCCCCGGAGATGACGGGCGAGCCGGTGGCCTCGGACAAGGTCCAGTCGACCCCGTCGAACTTGCGGCCACCCGACCGCGCGAAGCCGCGGCACAGGCTCTCGTCGTCCTCGCCGAGGACGTTCACGCAGAAGGTGCCGAGCGGCACGATCAGCGGCCAGGTCGTGGACGTCCGGGCCGGCAGGAAGCCGACCAGCGGCGGGTCCAATGACGCCGAGACGAAGGACCCGACGGTGAGGCCGACCGGGCCCTGTCGCGTCATCGCCGTCACCACGGCCACCCCCGTCGGGACGTGGCCCATCACTTGCCGGAACCGATCGGAGTCGAACATGTCGACCGCTGGCCGACGGGTCGGGGTTCGGACCACCATCTGCCTCGTCTCCCAGGTCGTTGGATCGAGTCTGCTGGTACGCGCCGGGTTTCCGCGTGCACGTCACCATTGATGTTGACGTCACGCTAGCATCGCACCTAGTTTGCGTCAACGTGGATGCTGACAGAAATCCCCCGACGGGTCCGGCCTTCGGCGTCATGCTCATTCCGAAGGTGTCCTGGCAGACGCTACGAGATCACTGCCTGCTGGCCGAACGGCTCGGGTTCGACCACGCGTGGATCGACGACCACCTGACCAGCCCGGCGGATCCCGCGCAGGACTGGCTGGAGGCCTGGAGCACACTGGCGGCCCTAGCGACCGCGACCACGACGATCCGCCTGGGCAGCCTGGTGTCCAGCCCGGTGGTCCGTCATCCGGCGCTGCTGGCCCGCCAGGCCCTGACCGTGGAGCGGATCAGCCAGGGGCGGCTGGAGGTCGGCCTCGGCTCCGGGTACGCCGACTCCGACCACGCGCTGGCCGGTTCGCGACCGTGGCCCGGGCGGGAGCGCGCGGAGCGGTTCCGGGAGGCCGTCGCGCTCGTCGACCGGGTCCTGCGCGGCGAGCCTGTCGAGCCCGGGCGGTACTACCGTTCCCGCATCCCGCCGCTCGGCCCCCGGCCGGTGCGATCCCCGCGTCCGCCGCTCACCGTCGCCGCCCACGGACCGCACGCCATGGCCACCGCCGCGCGGTACGGGGACGCCTGGAGCACCTTCGGCGGCTTCGGCCTGTCCGCGGCCGAGCACCTCGACCGCACCGCCCGCCAGGCGCGCCGGATGGAACGCGCGTGTGAGGAAGCCGGCCGGGACCCGGCCACGCTGGGCCGGACGTTGCTGACCGGCCGCCCGCTGGTCAGCTCGGAGAACATGTGGGCCGGCCCGGACGCTTTCGCGAGCTTCGTCTCCCGCTACCGTGCGGCCGGCATCGACCGGTTCGTCTTCTACTGGCCACCGCAGGACTACTGGCCGCACGGCCAGGCCGACGAGGACACCGTCCGCCGCATCGTCACAGATGTCATCCCGGCACTGCGGAACAGCTGAGCGCCGTCAGCTCGCAGCGGCCCGCCGCGAAGGACGTCCGGCGCTGCGGGGCGGCTGAGCGCCGTCACGGAGGACGTCCGGCGCTGCAGGGCGGCTGAGCGCCGTCACGGAGGTCGTCCGGCGCTGCGGGCGTCAGCCCGTGGCGGCTCGCCGTGTCTCGTGCGCTGCGGCGAGTCGCCGGCGGAAGTCGGGGGCGGCCATCGCCTGTTCCTCCAGGGCCAGCGACAGGGGCAGGACCTGGGCGACCGCCGCGCGTACGGCCGCGTTGATCGTGGCCTTGGTGCCGCGTACGGCCGCACGGGGCAGCTCGGCCCAGCGTCCGGCCAGCGCCAGGGCGGCGTCCAGGGCGGAACCCTCGGTGACCAGCTCGTGCAGCAGCCCCCAGGCGACGGCCTGGTCGGTGCTGATCATCTCGCCGCCGAGCAGCAGCCGCTTGGCCCGCTGCGGCCCGGCGAGCAGCGGCCACAGCGCGGCGGGGCCGTTGCCGGCGGGCAGCCCCACCTGCACGTGCGCGTCACCGAAGCGGGCCGAAGGCACGGCGAAGGACACGTCGGCGGCGGAGGCCAGCATCGCCCCCAGCCCCGTGGCGTCGCCGTTGACCGCGGCGATCAGCGGCTGGTCCAGCTCCAGGATGCCGTAGACGATCTCGGCGGCCTCCTGGATCGGCGTCAGGCCGCTGAGCGAGGCATAGGGACGGCCGGGGTCGGTGTCCCCGCCGGCGCAGAAGGCCTCCCCCGCGCCGGTGAGCACGTAGACCTCGGCGTCGGTGCTCCGCCGCGCCTCGCGGAACAGCGTCGACAGCTCCGAGTGCATGACGTCGTCGACGGCGTTGCGCCGCTCGGGGCGGTTCAGCGTGAGCACGGTGACGGCCCCACGCCGCTCGATGGCGATCCTGCGATAGTTCTCCTGGCGCAGCACGTACGGCCTCCTCGATCATGTCGGGACGGGTTCCCCGGGCGGTGTGCCGAGCCCGGCCCAGAGCGTGTCCAACTCGGCCCAGAGCGCCTCGGGCAGATCGGTGGTGAACCGCGCGGCGTTGGCGACGACCTCGCCGGCGTCGCGCATGCCGACGACCACCTGGGTCACGGCCGGATGCCGGAGCGGGAACTGGATCGCCGCCTGGGGCAGCTCGGCGCCGTGGCGCCGGCAGCGGTCGGCCATCCGGCCGGCGGCCTCCAGCAGCCACGGCGACGGCGCGCGGTAGAGGTAGGGCAGGCCGGGCCCGGGCCGGGCGACGGCGAGCAGCCCGGAGGCGTACGGTGCGGCGGCCAGCACGGGAACCCCGGCCTCCTGGCAGCGCGCCAGCAGCGTGGCGGCCGAGCGCCGCATGAGGTTCCACTCCCCCGCGATCATCACGGTGTCGACGGCCCCGGCGGCGACCAGCGCCTGGGCGGCCCGCGGCCGGGTCGTGCCCACCCCGATCGCGCCGACGGCGCCCGCCCGGCGCAGCTCGTGCAGGGCGGGAACGGCCTCGTCGAGCGCGGGACCGAGCAGGTCGTCGGGGTCGTGCAGGAAGACCGTGTCGAGCCGGTCGAGTCCGAGCCGCTCCAGCGAGGTCTCCACGGTGCGCCGGACCCCGGCGGCGGTGAAGTCGAAGCGGGGTTCCCGCCGGGCGGCGGCTCCGTCCAGCCGGTACGGGTCGGCGATCGCCATCGTCCGGCGCCCGACCTTGCCGCTGACCGTGAACCGGTCACGCGGCAGGCCGCGCAGCGCGGTGCCGAGCAGGCGTTCGGCGGCGCCGTCCCCGTAGCTGGGAGCGGTGTCGAAACTGCGCAGGCCGCACTCCCAGGCGGCCTCGACGGCCGCGACGGCGATCTCCTCGGCGTGCTCCGGCCCGGTCTCGCCGCTCGCCGCGGCGAGGCCGCCGATCGGGCCGCAGCCGAAGCAGAGCCGGTCCAGCCTGGTGTCCTGCATTCTTGACCGCCTTTCGGGTGCGACCCTAAGCTTCGTCAGCGTCTACGTCAATGCTGACAGAAGGAGTTCGACATGCTCGTCGGACGTGCCGTGCTGGTGACCGGGGCAGGCCGGGGGCTGGGCCGTGCCTACGCCGTGGACGCCGCGCGGCACGGCGCCGCCGTCGTGGTCAACGACGTCGACGCCGGGGCCGCCGGCGAGACCGCCGCCGAGATCGAAAGGGCGGGCGGGCGCGCCGTGGCCGTCCCGAGCGACATAGCCGACCCCGGCCAGGCGGCGGCCCTGGTCGAGGAGTGCGTCGCCGCGTTCGGCCGCCTGGACGGCCTGGTCAACAACGCCGGGCTCTACCACGAGGCGCTGCCCTGGAACGAGGACCCGCGCCGGCTGCGGGAAGCCGTCGGCGTCAACGTGCTCGGCACCGCGTACTGCCTCGACGCGGCGGCACGGGCGATGCGGGGCGCGGGCGGCGGGTCCATCGTCAACGCCTCGTCACTGGCCATGTTCGGCTACCCGAACATGGCGGCCTACGCCATGACCAAGGGCGCCGTCACCGCGCTGACCTGGGCTGCCGCCCTCGACCTCGAAGCGGACGGAATCCGGGTCAACGCCCTGTCGCCCAAGGCCCTGACCCGGATGACCCGTGACGCGATCAGCCGCGCCCCCACGCCGGACGGCGCGAGCGCCCCTCTCGACGGCATCGACGAGATGTCGCCCGCCGCCGTGGCGCCCTTGGTGACCTACCTGCTCAGCGATGCCTCGGAGGGCGTCACCGGGCAGTTCTTCAGCTTCGACGGCCGGCGTCTCGGCATCGTGCCGCACGTGGGACTCGCCGGCGCTCCGCACGCCGTACGGGAGCGGTGGAGCGCGGCGGACGTCGCCGCGGCGTTCGAGGGCGATCTCGGCGCCGCGCTCCAGCCCTACGGCGGACAGGGACGGCTCCCGCCGCGGCGGCGCGGCTGACGTGGCGGGCGCCGTCAGCGCAGCGGCATCGGGAAGCCGTCGAGATCCGGGAAGCACTGCCGGATCAGGTCGATCTCGTCCATGGCGCAGGTCGGCACCCGCACCGCCGTCTCGCCGGCCACCACCGAGGGCAGTGCCGCGGCGGCCTCCTCCACGGTCAGGTCCGGTGAGAAGTAGCCGTCGGTCGTCGCGATCAGGATGCGCGCGAGCCGGCCGCCACCGGCGGAGACGACCTCGCCGGTGACCGGGCAGTCGCGGTGCGCCAGGGCGAGCACCACCGCCGCGACGCGCGCCGGGTCCAGCTTGGGATCGAGCTTGCCGTACACGTCGGCGGCCATCCGCGAGCTCGCCACCGGGGCGATCGCGTTGACCCGGATGCCGAGCGGGGCGCCCTCCGCGGCCAGCACCCGGGTCAGGCCGACGACGCCCATCTTCGCCGAGGCGTAGACGGCCGAGCGCTTCTGGCCGAACAGGCCGACCGACGAGGAGGTGTTCACGATCGAGCCGCCGCCCTGGGCGGTCATGTGCCGCCAGGCGGGGACGATCAGGTGGTAGGCGCCGAGCAGGTGCACGGACAGCGACAGGTGCACGTCGTCCATGCCCACGTCGCCGAAGTCCTTGGGCCGTCCGACGCCCGCGTTGTTGATCAGGACGTCCACCCGGCCGAAGGCGTCCACGGCCGCCGCGATGATCGCCTCACCGCCGGCCGGGTCGGCGACGCTGCTCGTCTCGGCGACCGCCACGCCGCCGGCGTCCGCGATGTCCCGCGCGGCCGATCGGGCGGCCTCGGCGTCGAGGTCGTTGACCAGCACCCGCGCGCCGCGCCGGCCCAGCTCGCCCGCGTACGCCCGGCCCAGGCCGTGCCCGCCGCCGGTCACCACCGCCACCGCGCCGTCGAAGTCGAGTTCGGGCATGTGTCACTCCTTCGTCGATGGCCGGGGTGCGCGCCGTCGCGCACCCCGGCCGCCGGTCACTGCAGGTTGAGCTTGGTGAAGTTGCCCGTGCTGCCCTCACGGTTGATCAGCTCGCCGATCGGCTTCCACTCGCCGATCTTGCTGGTGGTGGCTCCCTCGTAGCGGAACATCTGGCCGCCCTCGAACAGGTAGGCGTCCTCCACGCCGTTCATCTTCGAGGTCAGCCCCTCGACCAGCAGCGGGTACGGCTGGCTGATGGTGCGCGCGGCCACGGCGATGTTGGCGCGGTTCAGCCCGCCCTGCATCGCGTCGGCGTTGCGCAGCACCGCCACGAGGTACCAGCCCCAGAACCAGCCGTTGGTGTACTGCGCGACCTCCGGGTCCAGCCCGTCCTTCTTCATCTGCTCGGCGTAGAGCTCGGCGTACTCCGGCGCCTTGTTCGCCGGGTCGCTCGGGTTGTAGTAGTACTGGATGACCATGGTGCCGTCGCCGGTCAGGCCCTCCTTCTGCAGCGGCGCCAGCGACGTCTCGATCTGCGCGCACGAGTTGCCCGTGATCACGTCCGGGTCCCACGAGCTGCGCTCGACGCCGCCGATGGCCTGCACGCAGAACGTGCCGGCGACGGCGAAGATGGCGACCTGGGCCTTGCTGGCCGCCGCCGAGGTCAGCTGGTCGGTCATGTTCGGCGCCGACGGGTCGATCAGCTCCTTGGCGACGATCTTGATGTTGCTGCCTTCGGCGGCGTCGGTGAAGGCGGCCTCGTACGCCTTGCCGAAGTCGTTGTTCATGGCGACCACGGCGACGGTCGCGCCGTCGGGATACTTGTCGGAGATCCAGCGCTTCCAGAGCCCGGCCTCGTTGCCGTAGTTCAGGCCCATGCCCGTGGTCCACGGGTAGTTCTCGACGTCTCCCCAGCGGTCCTCGGAGGAGGCCACCAGCAGGTGCGGCATGCACTCGTCGTTCATGACGTCGCGGATGGCGCCGTTGTTGGACGAGCCGAGGATCGCCACGCTGGCCGCGTACTTGTTCTCCTGGATCGCCTTGTCGACGTTCTTGCGGGTCAGGTCCGGCTGGTAGTGGTCGTCCAGGATGTCGAGCTGGATGGTGCGCCCGCCGACGCCGCCGTTGGCGTTGACGTACGAGAGGTAGTTCTTCAGTCCGTCGCCGATGTAGCCGTACGCGGCGAGCGGGCCGCTGTGCGGCATGCTGGTGAACAGCCGGATCTCCTTGTCGGTGATGCCGGTGTTGATGTCGTAGTCGGTGGGACACTTCGACACGTCCAGCTGGAAGCCGCCGGAGCCGCGGAAGACGCACCCGTCGCCGACCTGGCCGAGCGAGGCGTCGACCTCGGCCTTGGGGATGTGCGGGTTGTCTGCGGCGGCGGTCACGTTCTGCTCGGCCTCGGAGACGCACATCTCCGCGGTGGCCGCCTGCTTGTCATGGGAGCACGCGGTCAGGCTCACCGCGGCCAGGAGGACCACGGCCACAGCCGCGGGTCGTACCGTTGAGAACACGAGCTCAGCCTTTCGTCGGTGCACCGGAGTTCTCCGGTTGCGGGGACGACGCTGTCTGGGATCCCCCTGCGTCCGCAGACGGCGTCGGTTGGGAGGATGCGGAAAGCTGGAACCTGCGCCAGCCCGCGGGGACGGGGTCGGTGAACTGGACGAGCCGCCGGCCGGCCTTCTTCAGGCCGCCGGCCACTCCTGTCGGCATCAGGAAGACGATCGCCAGCAGCAGCAGGCAGGAGATGATGCCGACGATCTGGCCGCCGTCGCTGCCCTGGAACGCCGGCAGCGCGGCGGCCCAGTCGGAGACGAACGTGCGGAGGGTGACGAAGATGATCGCGCCGGGGATCGCGCCCAGCATGGTGCCGCTGCCCCCGGCGACCAGCGCCACCAGGAGGAAGATCGACAGGTCGAGTGTGTAGCGGGTGTCGGACGCCTGTGGCAGCTGGATCGCCAGCAGCGATCCGGCCACTCCTCCGAAGGCCCCGCTGATCGCGAAGGCGAAGATCTTGACCCGGGCGACCTGGACGCCGCTGGCCGCCGCGCTCAGCGGGGCCTCGCGCAGCGCCACCATCGACCGGCCGATCCGGCTGCGCAGGATGCTGCGCGCCACCAGGAAGACCAGCACGGCCACGGCGGCGATGACGTAGAAGCGCACGATCGAGGGGCCGACGCGGGTGTAGGGGTTGACGAAGAACCACTCCGGCGCCTGCATGGCCTCGCGGGCGAATTTGCCGCTGGTGCCGCCGGTGAGCTCCTCGAACCGGATGACCAGCGCCGGGAACAGCGCCGCCACCGCCAGCGTCACCGCGGCCAGGTACAGGCCGCGGATGCGCAGTGCCGGGATGCCGATCAGCGCGCCGACGGCCAGGCAGATCACGATGGAGACCGGGATGGTCGCCAGGTAGGGCCAGTCGTGGTCGGCGACCAGGATCACCGTGGTGTAGCCGCCCAGCCCGATGAACGCGCTGTGCGCCAGCGAGATCTGCCCGCAGTAGCCCATCAGGATGATCAGTCCGAGGATGGCCACCGAGTAGGCGGCTATCTGCGAGAGCGTGTCCACCTGGGACACGGTGCCGAGCAGGTGCGGCAGGCCGAGCAGCAGCACCGCCGCTCCGCCGGCCAGGGCCAGTCGCAGCAGCCGGTGCCGGCGGCTGCCCCGTTCGATCCGCAGCGGCATCACACACGCTCCATCGCTCGGTTGCCGAAGAGTCCGGCCGGCTTGAACTGCAGCACCGCGATGATCATCGCGAAGCCCACCACCAGGCCGAGTTCGCTGCCCACGCCGGGCAGGTATCCGGTCACCAACGAGACGCTCAGACCGGTCAGCAGGCCGCCGGCCAGGGCTCCCCGGATGCTGTCGAGGCCGCCCAGGGTGGCCGCCGCGAAGGCGTACACCAGGATCTTGTTCATGAACCCGGGGTCGACGTACGTCGACGGGGCGATCAGGCAGGCGCCCAGCGTGCCGACGGCGGCGGCCAGCGCCCAGCTGAACTGCACGGTGCGGCCGATGTCGATGCCGAGCAACCGGGAGTTCGCCACGTCGTTGGCCACGCAGCGGAAGGAGAGGCCGAGACGGGTGCGGTTCAGCACCAGTTCCAGCACCACGACCGCGCCCACCACCAGCAGCGCCGTGCCGATCGCCTGGTAGGACAGGCGGGCCCCGGCGATCTCGATCGCGTCCGCGGTGCCCTGCGGGAACGGGCTGGGGAAGCTCAGCGGCCGGAAGCCCCAGACCAGCGCGGCCAGCGCGTTGAAGCCGAGGAACAGCGCCAGGGTGACGATGATGATCGCCATGTGGTTGTCCGGGTCGAACGGGCGGATCAGCACGCGTTCGAGCACGGCTCCGCCGAGGCCGGAGACGACCATCGCGATGACGATCGCCGGCAGCACCGGCATCGGCCACATCTCCAGCACGGTCAGCGCCAGATAGCAGCCCAGCATGGCCATCGGCCCCTGGGCGAAGTTGATGATTCCGGTGGCCTTGAAGACGATCACCAGGGACAGCGCGGCCAGGCCGTAGAGCAGTCCGTTGGTGATGCCGTCGAAGAACCGTTGCAGGTACAGCTGCGCGCCGCCGTCGATGACGGCCCAGACGGAGAAGGCGGCGAGCAGCACGATGACGACGAGGACGGCACGCAGCCGCGCCCGCCGGCGGCGGGCGGCGACGACGTCGAGGTCGGCTTGACCGCCGGATACCGCCTGGGACAACACGGTGCCCATGCAAGCTCCTGGTTCAGTTTCCGAGGTAGGCGAGCCGGACGGCGTCGTCCTGCCGCAGTTGGTCAGCGGACGCTGACAGGACGAGGTTCCCGGCCTCCAGTACGTAGCCGCGCTGGGCGATGTCCAGCGCGAGCACGGCGTTCTGCTCGACGAGGACGATCGCCACACCGCGCTCGCGGTTGATGCGGGCGAGCACGTCGAACAGGTCACGCACGATCACCGGGGCCAGGCCCAGCGACGGTTCGTCCATCAGCAGCAGCCGGGGACGGAGCATCAGCGCCCGCGCGATGGCCAGCATCTGCTGCTCGCCGCCGCTGAGGCTGCCCGCGGTCTGATGGCGCCGCTGCGCCAGCCGGGGGAAGGTCTCGTACCAGGACGCGATGTCGTCGGCCACGCCCTTGTCACGCCGGGTTACGGCGCCGGCGAGCAGGTTGTCCTCGACGCTGAGGTCACCCAGCGTGCCGCGGCCCTGCGGCACCATGGCGATGCCCCGGCGGACGATCGAGCTGGTGGAGGCCCCGGAGATGAGGTCGCCGTCGAAGCGGATCTCACCTGTGGTGGTGGTGAGCTGGCAGATCGAGCGCAACGTGGTGGTCTTGCCCGCGCCGTTCGCGCCGAGGACGACGACGACCTCCCCCGTGTCGACGGTGATGTCGATGCCGTGCAGGGCCTCGACGCCGTCGTAATAGGCGCGCACGCCGCTCATGCGGAGCAGGGGTTCGGTCATCGCGGGCTCCCCAGGTACGCCTCGACGAGGCGGGGGTCGTCGCGGATCTCGTCGGGACGTCCCGAGAGCAGGTTGCGCCCGGAGTCCAGGACCACGACGTAGTCGGCGATGTCCATCACGAGCTGCATGTGGTGCTCGACCAGCAGCAGGCTGAGCCCGAGCTCGTCGCGCAGGGCGCGCAGCAACGTGCCGAGGTCTCGCACGTCGCCCTGGGTCAGGCCGGCGGCGGGTTCGTCGAGCATCAGCAGCCGGGGCCGGGTGACCAGCGCGCGGGCCAGCTCCACCCTCCGCAGGGTGCCGAAGGGCAGTCCCTGGCAGGGTTGGAACGCGACATCCTCGATGGCGAGCACGGCCAGCGCGGCGTACGCCCGCTCGGTCAGCTCGCGGTGCTCCGAGCGCACCCCCCAGCCGAAGGGCGCGCCGAGGAATCCGGTCCGCCCGAGGCTGTGCGCGCCCACCATGACGTTCTCGATCACGGTGAGCCCCGGCCACAGGGCGAGGTTCTGGAAGGTACGGGCGATGCCCAGGGCGGCGAGGTCGCCGGCCCGGGCGCGCAGCAGGTCGGCGCCGTCGAACGCGATGGCGCCGGCCACGGGCTGGACGAGGCGGCTGACGCTGTTGAACGCTGTGGTCTTGCCGGCGCCGTTGGGGCCGATCAGCGCGCAGATCTCGCCGCTTCGCACCTGTAGAGAGACGTCCTCCAGAGCGGTGACCCCACCGAACCGCACGGTCAGACCGCGGACGGTCAGCAGCGTCTCGCCCGACGGGCTGCCGGCGGTGCCGGGGGCGGGGTCGGTGTCTGGCGGACGAGTCTTGAGGGTGAAAGAACGTTTGATGCCGCTCATCCCCGTTCCTCCTTGTGATGTTCCAGGGGCGGGATCGCACGCGGGCCGCTAGGACGTGACTGCGTCTACGTCGTCGTTGGTGTTGACGCAGCTTTGCATTCGGGTTCGGGTTAGCACAAGAGGTCACGGCCGTTTATCTGTCGAGCCCGCGAGCAACGTCACCACTGACGTTGACGGAAACCCGGGGGATGGGATTCACTACGTCAACACAGACGCTGACGGCCTGAAGCTGCGCCGCCAGGCTGTCCCTCCTAGATCACCCATTGTGATACACCCGCTGATTCAGCTGGTGGGCGGGGGGCGCCGAGGCACGAACAGCGGAAGGGGACTGTATGAACCTGGAGCGCGATCTCGCGCTGGAGATGTTGCGACGGATGCTGCGTATCCGTCTGTTCGAAGAGGCCACGATCGAGCTCTTCCACGCCGGCGAGCTGCCGGCGATGGTGCACCTGAGCATCGGTCAGGAGGCCGCCATCGCGGGCGCCTGTCTGGCGACGACCGCGGACGACTACATGACCGGCAACCACCGCTCGCACGGCCACCCCATCGCGAAGGGTGCCCGCCTCGACCGGCTCATGGCGGAACTGCTCGGCAAGGCCGGCGGCGTCTGCAAGGGCAAGGGGGGCAGCATGCACCTGGCCGACTTCTCCGTCGGCAGCCTCGGCGAGTCCGGCATCGTCGGGTCCGCCATACCCGTCGCCGTCGGCGCCGGTCTCGCCGCCGACGTGCTGGGCAACGGCCTGGTCGCGCTGTGCTTCTTCGGCGACGGGGCCGCCAACGAGGGCGTCCTGCACGAGTCGATGAACCTCGCGGCCGTGTGGAAGCTGCCGGTCGTCTTCTTCTGCGAGAACAACGGATGGGCCGTCAGCGTGCGCGCCGGGGAGCTCACCTCCGTCGAGGACATCTCGGTGCGCGCCACCGGCTACGGCATGCCCGGCGTCACCGTCGACGGGCAGGACCCGGTCGCGACCTACGAGGCGGTCTCCGCGGCCGTCGCCCGCGCCCGTCGCGGCGAGGGCCCCAGCCTGGTCGAGGCCAAGACCTACCGCTTCCATGAACACGCCTACGGCCTGCGGGTCAAGAACAGCTACCGGGACCAGTCCGAGGTGGACGTGTGGCGGCAGGAGCGCGACCCGATCGACCTGTTCCGCCGGCGTCTCCTCGACGAAGGGCTGGCCGACGAGGCCGCCGTCGAGGCGCTCGACTCCGAGGTGCGGGCCGAGGTCGCCGCGGCCGTCGAGTTCGCGCGTGACAGCCCGTATCCCGAGCCCGAGGAGGCGTACCGGGATCTCTACTACGTCGAAGGGGCGTCCACATGAGCACCGCGCCCGCGGCCGCCAGGCGCGCCGCGCAACTGGGCTTCCTCCAGGCCATCCAGCAGGCGCAGCACGAGGAGATGACCCGTGACGAGCGCGTCATCCTGATGGGGCAGGACCTGCGCGCCAACGTCTTCGGCGCCGCGCAGGGCTTCCTGGAGGACTTCGGCCCCAGCCGCATCCGCGACCTGCCGCTGTCGGAGGCCGCCAGCGTCGGCATGGCCGCCGGCGCCGCCATGGCCGGGCTGCGCCCCATCGTCGACCTGACGGTGGCCAGCTTCATGTTCTGCGCCATGGACCAGTTCGTCAGCCAGGTCGCCAAGAACCGGTACATGTTCGGCGGCCAGGCGAGGATGCCCGTGGTGTTCCGCCAGGCGCTGTACTACCACGGCGGCACCGCCGCGCACCACGCCGACCGCCCGTACCCGATGTTCATGAACGTCCCCGGGCTGAAGATCATGGTGCCGAGCAACGGCCCCGACCTCAAGGGCCTGCTCAAGACGGCGATCCGCGACGACAACCCGGTGCTCTGCTTCGAGGACGCCACCCTGTGGGGCCGCCGCGGCCGTGGCGCGGCCCCGGAGGACGACGACCACCTGATCCCGTTCGGCGTGGCGTCGGTGCCGCGCGAAGGCACCGACGTCACCGTCATCGGCATCGGCGGGGGTGTCAGGCACGCCCTGGACGCGGCCGAGGACCTGGCCGGCGAGGGCGTCTCCGTCGAGGTGGTCGATCCGCGCACGCTGGTGCCGATGGACTGGCCCGCCATCCTCGCCTCGGTCGCCAAGACCGGCCGCTGCGTGATCGTCGACCCCGCCAACCGCACCTGCAGCGCCGCCAGCGAGATCGCCGCGCACCTCGTCGAGGAGGGCTTCGGCAGCCTGCGCGCACCCGTGCTGCGGGTCACCAGCGACGACATGCACGTGCCGTTCAGCCCGGTGCTGGAGAAGCAGATCTACCCGTCCAAGGAGAAGGTCGTCGCGGCCGTGCGCCGCGTGCTCGGAGTGGAGAAGTGAGCGTGGAAACCGAGGTACGCCTCCCGCAGTTGAGCATGGGCATGTCCGAAGCGGAGATCCTGGAGTGGTACTTCGAGGACGGCGCGCGGGTCGAAGAGGGCCAGGACCTGGTCGAGATCGAGGCCGAGAAGGCACGCGAGGTCCTGCCCGCCCCGACCGGCGGCACCCTGCGGATCAAGGTCGAGCCGGGGGACGTCGTCGACGTGCGCAGCGTCCTGGCCGTCATCGTCGGCGACGCGCCGTGAGCGCTGTGACGACCGACCCGCGCGGCCCCAGCACGGTACGGCGCGCCAGCGGCATCCGCCGCCGCACCGCCGAGCACATGGTGCGCTCGCTGGCCACCAGCCCGCACGCGGCGATGGCCGTCGAGGTCCGCTTCGACGCGGTGGAGGCCGCGCGACAGGCGTCCGCGGCCCGGCCCGCCGTGCCCGCCTACACGGCCTGGGCCGTCACCCGTGCCCTGGCCGACTTCCCCCTGGTCAACTCCAGCTGGGAAGACGGCTCGATCCGGGTCTTCGAGCACGTCAACCTCGGCGTCGCCGTCGACATGAGCCACGAGGGCCTGGTCGTGCCGGTGATCCGCGGAGCCCACGAGCTCGACGTCGAAGGGCTGCACGAGCGCATCACCGAAGTCACCGGCAGGGCTCGCTCGCGCGCGCTCGGCGTCGCCGACATGGCGGGCGGCACGTTCACCCTGTCGAGCCTCGGCCGCTCCGGCACGCTGTTCACCATCCCGGTGATCAACCAGCCGCAGGCGGCGATCCTGTCCATGGACACCATCGCGCGACGGCCGGTCGTGGCCGACGGCACTCGGGTCGAGGTGGGCCTGGTCGCCGTGCTGACGATGTCGTTCGACCACCGGGTCTTCGACGGGGCGTACGCCGCCGCCTTCCTGGCCCGGGTGCGCGAACGCCTGGAGAACGCCGACGGGAAGGTGGCCGCTGGTGGCTGACGACGAGCGGCGCGGCGGGCCGTTGGCAGGGCTGCGGGTCGTCGAGACCGGTTCACTCATCGCCGGTCCCTTCTGCGGGCAGCTGCTCGGCGACTTCGGCGCGGAAGTGATCAAGGTCGAGGATCCGCGCGGCGGCGACCCGATGCGGCAGTGGGGCAGTCATCGGCCGCAGGGGCTCTCCCTGACCTGGCCGATCATCGCCCGCAACAAGAAGTCGATCACCTGCGACCTCCGGCAGGCCGAGGGCCAGGAGCTCCTGCGTCAGTTGCTGGCCGGCGCGGACGTGTTCATCGAGAACTTCCGGCCCGGCACGCTCGAACGGTGGGGACTCGGGCCGGCCGCCCTGGCCGAGCTGAGCCCCGGCCTGGTGGTGACGAGGGTGACCGGCTACGGCCAGGACGGCCCCTACGCCGGGCGGGCGGGCTTCGGGTCGATCGGCGAGGCGATGGGCGGCCTCCGGTACCTCACCGGAGAGCCGGACCGGCAGCCGAGCCGCGCCGGCATCTCGATCGGCGACTCGCTGGCCGGCACCTTCGCCGCGCTCGGCACGGTCATGGCGCTGCTGGCCAGGGAGCGCACCGGGCGGGGCCAGGTGGTCGACTCCGCCATCTACGAGGCCGTGCTGGCGCTCATGGAGTCGATCCTGCCCGAATGGGAGCTGGCCGGGGCGCGGCGCGAGCGGACGGGATCGATCCTCCCCGGCGTCGCGCCCAGCAACGTCTACCCCACGCGGGACGGCTCGGCCGTGTTGATCGCCGCCAACCGCGACACGGTCTTCAACCGGCTGGCCGAGGTGATGGGCTGCCCGGAGTGGCAGGGCGACGAACGGTTCGGCACCCACACCGCGCGCGGGAAGAACCAGGCGGAGCTGGACGAACTGGTGTCCGCCTGGACGCGGGAACAGGATCGCGACGCGTTGCTGGAACGCCTCCACGAAGCGGGGGTGCCGGCCGGTCTGATCTACACCGCACCGGACATGCTGGCCGACCCGCACTTCGAGGCCAGGAACGCCGTCGTCCGGCTCATCCACGACCGGCTGGGCTCCTTCCCGATGCAGAACGTCGCCCCCCGGCTGTCGGAGACGCCGGGCCGCGTCCACACCCTGGGCCCGGAGCTGGGACAGCACAACGACGAGGTCTACGGCGGGATCCTCGGCCTGGACGCCGGCACGATGACACGGCTGCGCGCGGACCAGGTCATCTGACGAGGACGGCGCGGCGCCTGCCGGGCAGGCGCCGCGCCGTCCGGGCTCACTTGCGGAAGCGGGCCAGGAACTCCTGGATGCCGGGCTGCGTCGCCGAGTAGGCCTGCGCCCACGACTCGAACTCCAGCGTGGCCTCGAATCCCTCCGTCGCCGCGATCCGCACCGCGCTCTTGATGTGCCGCGCCAGCCGTGGATCCATCCGCGCGTACGTACGGCCCAGCGCGGTCGCGGCGGCCACCGGATCGTCCTCCAGGGACAGGGCCAGACCCGCCTCCACCGCCTCGGCGCCCGTGAGCGTGCCGCCGTCGAGGAGGAGCTTCAGCGCGCGCTGCGAGCCGAGCGCCTGGACCAGGAACCAGGTGCAGCCGCCGCCGGGGTGCAGGCCGATCTGGGAGAAGGTCGCGCCGAACTTGGCGCCGGGGCCGGCGATGCGCAGGTCGCAGGCCATGGCGAGGTTCAGCCCGGCCCCGATCGCGGGCCCCTGGACGGCGGCGATGGTGGGGATGGACAGCGAGCGGAGGACCAGGAAGCTCTCGTACACCTTCTGCAGGTCCTCGCGCAGGGTGCCGAGGTCGCGGGTGGTGTCGCCGAAGAGTGCGGGCAGGTCGGCGCCGCCGCAGAACGCCGAGCCCGCCCCGGTGACCACCAGAGCGGTGGCGTCCGGGTCGGAGCGGATCGCGGTCACGGCCCGTACCAGCTCGGCACGCATCGTGTCGTCAATGATGTTCCGTTTGTCCGGGTGGTTGAGCGTCAGGACGCGCAGCCCGCCGTCCGGCTCCACGATGACCTTGTCCATCAGGTGCTCCTTACTCGGTGATCCATTGCCACAGCCGGTCCGGTCCGCGTTCGGCGAACGTCCGGCCGAGTCGCCCGGCCCACCAGCGGGCGGTGCCGAACTCGTCGCGCCACGACCAGAGCCGCCGGGTGGCGAGGTGCAGGGGGTGCTCGCGGGTGATGCCCATGGCCGCGTGCAGCTGGTGGGCGATGCGCGCGCCTTCGGTCGCCGCGCGTCCGGTGATGACGCGTGCGGCGGCGACCCTGGTCCAGGCGTCGGGGTGGCCCTCGGCCAGCGCCTGGGTGGCGCGGCGCACGGCGACGCGGGCGGATTCGAGCTCCGAGGCCATGCGAGCGACGAGCTGCGCCACGGCCTGGAACTTGACGAGCGGCCTGCCGAACTGTTCGCGGACCGTCACGTGCGTGACCGTCTGGTCGAGGGCGGCGGCCAGGGCTCCGGTCAGGGCGGCGGCTCTGAGCAGCGCGGCCTCGGCGAGGACGTCCCCCGGCCCGTCGAGCGGGGTGGCCGGTGTCCCGTCCAGGCGCAGGGTGTCGCGGGGCTCGCCCGCGAGATTGGCGCCCGGGGTCCAGTGCAGCCCCGCCGCGCCGGTGCGCACCTCGGCGAGCGCCTCCTGGCCGGAGTCGAGGGTGGCGAGCACCACCACGTGTCCGGCGTGCCTGCCCCAGGGCACCTTCGAGACCGTCCCGTGCAACCGGCCGTCGGCGGTGAGCCGGACGTTCTCCCCGCGCTGGGGCACGGCCACGGTGGCGACCTCGCCGGCGACGTCCCGGCCCGCCTCGGCCAGCGCGCGCCGCGCCAGGATGGTCTCGGCGACCGGGACGGACACCTGGTGGCGGCCGAGTCCTTCGACGATCGTCACCACGTCGTGCGGGTCGCCGCCCTCGCCGCCGCGCGTCTCCGCGACGCCGACGCCCGTCCAGCCGAGGTCCCGCACCGTGTGCCAGATCTCGGGCAGGTCGTCGCCGGGCTCGCCGCCGTGGCCGGCGAGGACCTGGTCGGCCACCTCGCCGAGCCCGGCGTCGTCCGCGGGCCGGCTCCCCCGGGCGCTGACGGCGCCGCGGGAGATGACCGTACGCAGGACCTCGGTCGTGCCGCCGCGGATGGTGAATCCCGGCGCGGCCAGGATGCCCTGGGCCAGCAGGCCTTCGGCGCCCGGGGCGCCGGGGTCGACCGGGGTGTCCAGCAGGGTCCGGGCCAGCTCGTTGACCTCCCGCTCCAGCGTGGTGCCGAGGTCCTTCAGCATGGCCGCCTCGTGGACCGGCGCCCGGCCCGCGTCCATCTCGGCGGCCACGTCGAACGCCATCGCGCGCAGCGTCGCCAGCCTGGCCAGCACCTCGCCGGTCCGTTCCGCCTCGCCGTCGCCGAGCTCGCCGGCGGCCCCGAGCGCCGCGGCCAGCAGCGGATAGGTGCTCAGCACCCGCTCGACGCCGCCGCGTTCCAGCGCGAGCTGCTCGGTGACCTGCGTCCATCCGCCGCCGACCGCGCCGAGCACGTGGTCGTCGGGGACGAAGACGGAGTCGAAAGTCACCTCGTTGAAGTGGTGCTCGCCGGCCAGGTCGTGGATCGGCCGCACGCCGACGCCGGGGGCGGCCATGTCCACGATGAACTCGGTGAGCCCTTCGTGCTTCTTCTCCCCCTTGCCGGTACGGGCGAGCACGTAGGCGTGTGTCGACCGGTGCGCGTGGCTGGTCCAGATCTTCCTGCCGGTGACGAGCCAGCCGCCCTCCGCCCGGGTGGCCGTGGTGCGCACCGAGGCCAGGTCCGAGCCCGAGTCCGGTTCGCTCATGCCGAGACAGAAGGTGACCTCGCCGGAGGCGATCGCGGGCAGGAACTCCGCCTTGGCCGCGTCGCTGCCGTGCCGCACGATGGACGGCCCGATCTGGCGGTCCGCGATCCAGTGGGCGGCGACCGGCGCGCCGGCCCTCAGGAGTTCCTCGGTCACGACGAGCCGGGTGAGCGCCGATCCGCCACCGCCGCCGTACTCGACCGGCCAGGAAATCCCGATCAGGCCGCGTTCGGCCATGGCCTTGGTGAAGTCCAGGTCGTAGCTGCGCAGCCAGGCGTCGCAGACCGGCGAGAACTTGCCGGCCCGGAGCCATTCGCCGACGAGCTCTCGGGTGATGTGCCGTACTTCGTCGAGTTTTGTGGTGTCCATACTGATTCCTCTACGTTTCTGCGAGCGCTCGTCTGGCCACCTGGTAGCCGCGTTCCGCCGCCGCGCGCAGCACCAGCCGCGCGGCGGCGTTCTCGGCCGCCGAGGCGGCCGGCCTGGGCGTGACGGGCGCGTCGGTCCGTACGCCCAGCGCCGCCAGGTGGCGGACGAAGGCATCGGCTCCCGGGACGTCGGCCAGTTCCTCCAGGACGGGTGTGTCACCGAGTCGCGCCACGCCCCACCGAGTGTGCAGCCGGACGAGCGCGCCGGGCCCCGGCGCGGCGGTCACGTGCTCCACCTGCCGCTGGACGCGCCGCAGGTCGTCGCCGCCGGACAGCCAGACGAGCTCCCGGGCCCGCGCCGCGATGTCGGGCGCCCCGCCCCCGCCGGGCAGGCGGACCCGCGGGGTGTCACCCGGCCCGATCAGGGAGGAGTTCACCCGGCCGCGCACGTCGACGTTGCCCGCGTCGAGGACGACCCGGTCGAAGCGCCGGGCCATCGCCAGCAGGACGTCGGCCGTGGTGCCGGTGAAGCCGAGCGCGTCCGCGTACGCCGGGTAGTCCGTGGTGCTCGTGGGCACCGACGCGGCGGCGCCGTGCACGCCGGCGCCCGCCTCGAAGACCTGGGTGAACGGTTCACCCTCCAGCTCGTACGCGAGCTGACCGGCGAGCACCGGCCAGTGGAAGCCGGTGAACACCCACCCGCCGCGCCGGAACTCGCGGGCGGCGCGGACCAGGAAACCGATCACGCCGGGGTCGTCAGGCATCGCGTCCTCCTGTCACATGCTCCGCCAACCACGCCGCGAACCCCTCCGGAGTCGAGGTGCCGGCGACGTAGCGCTCGTAGGCGGCGACGTCGCGCTCATAACGGCCGATCGTGCCGTCGGGGGCGACCGCGCCGGGGTGGTGCACGACGGCGGTGGTCAGCACCCCGGGGATGACGATGCCCGCCCGGCGGGCCGCCCCCGTGCCGACGACCTCCTCGGCGACCAGGACGAGGGCGCGGGCCGCCTGCGCGGCGACCAGCGCCTCTCCGAGCGGGCCGCGGATGACGCCGTTGCCGTCGGCGTCGGCCTGGTCGACGTGGACGAACGCGACGTCCGGAGTGATCGCCGCGACGATGTCGGCGGCGCCGAAGGCGGTGTCCACCCGGGACATCCGGCCGTTGGGCCAGTCCTCGTCCGTGTAGCCGGTGCCGGGGAGACCGGGCACCGGCATGAACGGCACGCCCCAGGCGCCCGCCGTCAGCGCCGCGGTCATCAGCCCGAGGCTCAGCTCGTACAGCGTCACCGCCCTGTCGCCGCTCTCGGCGGCGCGCCGGAAGTTCCACGTGGGGCCGGGACCGACAGGACTCCAGCAGTGACCGAAGGTGGCCGAGGCCAGCGCGCCCGCCCCCAGCAACTGGTCCAGCAGGATCCCGCCGGAGCCGATGACCACGTGCAGGCCGGTGCGGCCCTGCCGGATGATCTCGTGGCCGACGGCGAAGAGCTGGGCGCCGAAATTGCCCAGGTACACGGTGCGGCCCGGCTGAACGTGGGCGGTCACGGCCTCGGGCAGCCCGATCAGCTTGTCACCGGTCATGCGTACGCCTCCGGAAGCATGTGCAGCCCTGGGCCGAGGTGCGCGCCGCCGTCGATCTGGATCAGCTGGCCCGTCATCATCGCACCCGCCGGTCCCGCCAGGAAGGCGACGAGCTCCGCCACCTCCTCGGGGGCGGTGGCGCGCCGCATCGGCGTGCCCCTGGCGACCAGGTTGTCGTGCACGTGACGGCCGGCCTCGTCGCTCAGCGCGCTGGTCAGCACGGTGCCGGGACCGACGCAGTTGAGCCGGACGCCGTCCTTGGCCCATTCCAGCGCGAGTGTCCTGGTCAGCCCGAGGATGCCGGAGCGCGCGGCCACGGAGTGCGCCATGCCCATGCCGCCCCGCTCCACGCCGGACAGGGAGATGTTGACGACGCTGCCGCCCGCCTCGGCCAGGAAGGGGTACGCGGCCATGGTCACGGTGAAGGCGGCCGTGAGATTGAGGTCGATCACCGCCCGCCAGCCGCCTGCGGAGATGCCGGTGGCCGGGGCGAAGAACTGGCCGCCGGCGTTGTTCACCAGCAGGCCGAGGCCGTGGCGGGCGCCGGTCCTGCCGACGGCGGCGACCACCGCCTCGGTGTCGCGGACGTCGCACACCTCGTAGTCGTAGCGTTCCCGGTCGGCGGCGAGCGACCCGGTCTCGGCCAGCGTCTCCGCGCGCCGGCCGAGACCCGTGACCCGGGCGCCGAGCTCGACGAGGCGCAGCGTGATCGCCCGCCCGATGCCGCTGCCGGCCCCGGTGACCAGTGCGGACAGGCCGGCGCACGCCGTGTCGGCGAGCACGGAGGTCCGGGCCGTCATGCCCGCCTCGTCTCCGCGCTGACCTGGCGGCGCATGAGCTGGGTGGGCCGGTAACGGGAGTCGCCGATCTCGGCGAGCAGCGAGCGCAGCCTGGACGCCACGGTGACCGGCCCGGCCCGGCGGACGTACGCGAACGGGCCCTCGGGGTGGTTCATCGCCAGGCGCAGCGCGAGATCGACGTCCTCGGGCCGGGCGGTGCCCTCCTCCACGACGGCGTACGCCTCGTTGGCCAGGCAGTCGGCCAGCCTGTCGGCGACCAGGCCGGGCAGCGCGAGCACCCGGACACCGGCCGCTCCCAGCAGGTCCAGCAGCGCGTACGTGTCGTCCGGGACCGCGACGCCGGCCTCCGGGTCCTCCACCACCTCGGCGAAGACCTCCTCCCGCCACGCGTGCAGCCGCACCCAGCCCGTGTCCGCGGGCAGCAGGTCGCGCCAGGCCGCGTCGGAGCCGTCCACCACCACCCGCGCGCGGCGGCCGAGCTCGCGGACCTGTTCCACGTCCTCGGGCGTGGGGGCGCGGTGGCAGCTGAAGACCACGAGCGGGGCGTCGCCTGCGAGATGCCGGGCGACGGCGGGATGCCCGCGCAGCGCGGCGGCGTGCGGGCCGGTCACGTTCAGGCTGACGCCCTCCGGCGCGGGCCCGGCCGCCCTGGTGACCCGGCCGCGCCCGTCGCGTGGCGGCTCCACCGCGTAGTCGTAGAAGCCCCGGCCGGCGGCCCGGCCTGTCATCCCGTTGCGCACCAGCCCGCGGACCAGGGGGATGGGGCGGTATCGGGGGTCGCCGAACTCCCGATGCGCCGTCTCCGATGACGCCAGGTGGGTGTGCAGCCCGGTGAAGTCGAGCAGTTCCAGCGGGCCCATGCGGTGGCCGAGCGCGCCGCGCGCCACGGCGTCGACCACGGCCGGTTCCAGCCCCTGCATGACCAGGAGCTGCGCTTCGTAGTACAGCGGCCGGCATACCCGGTTGACCACGAAGTTCGGCGAGTCCGCGCAGGTGACGGGCGTCTTGCCGAGCTCACGGACGATGCCGAGGGCGTTCTCGTGGACCTCGTCGGCGGTGGCCGCCGCCTTGATCACCTCGACCAGCCGCATCTTCGTCGGCGGGTTGAAGAAGTGCAGCCCGATGACCCTCGACGGGTCGCCGAAGGCCTTGCCCATCTCGCCGACGCTCAGCGAGGAGGTGTTGGAGGCGACGACGAGGTCGTCCCGTCCGTGTGCGCGCACCTCGGCCAGCAGCGCGGCCTTGGCCTCCATGTTCTCGACGACGGCCTCGACGAACAGGGTCGCCTCGCGCAGGGCGGATCGCAGGGTGCCCGCTTCGACGGTGGCCTTCTCGCCGTCGGCCTCGGCCTCCCGCCGGATCAGCGCCAGCCCCGCCTCGGTCGCCTCCGGCGACACGTCGCAGACGACGACCCGGGCTCCGGCCCGGTCGAACACCCGGGCGATGCCGCGCCCCATCGGCCCGAGTCCCGCGACGGCGACGGTCATGCCCGCCACCCGGGTCATGCCGCCACCCGCTCGATGACGGCGGCGATGCCCTGCCCGCCGCCGACGCACAGACTCGCGACGCCGAAGCGGGCGTCGCGCCGCTCCAGCTCGTGCAGGAGGCTGACCACGACGCGCAGGCCGCTCTGGCCCGTCGGGTGTCCCAGCGCGATGCCGCCGCCGTTCACGTTGACCCGGTCCTCGTCGAGGTCCAGGGCGCGCACGTTCTGCACGATCTGCGCGGCGAACGCCTCGTTGATCTCGAACAGGTCGATGTCGCCCACGGACAGGCCGGCCTTCTTCAGGGCCGCGGGGATCGCCGCGGTGGGGCCGATGCCCATCATGGTGGGATCGACGCCGACGGCGGCCACGGACACCAGCCGGGCACGCGGGGTGAGACCTCGCTCGGCGGCGGCCCGGCCACCGGCCAGCACGACCGCGGCGGCGCCGTCGGCCATCTGGCTGGCGTTGCCCGCCGTGACCGTGCCGCCGTCCTCGAAGGCGGGGCGCAGTGTCGAGAGCTTCTCCGCGGTCGATCCCTGGCGGAACGTCTCGTCCCTGGAGAGCGCCCCGTCCTCGTGCGCCACCTCGACGATCTGGCCGTCCAGGATGCCCTCCTCCCAGGCGGCGGCCAGGCGCTGGTGGCTGCGGGCCGACCAGGCGTCCTGGTCGGCCCGGCTGACGCCGTACTCGCGCGCCACCTTCTCGGCCGTCTGTCCCATGTTCATGCCGCAGATCGGGTCGGTGCCGCCGTCCCGCCAGCCGTCCGCCAGCAGGATGTCCCCGCGCCGCATCCCGCCCCAGCGCAGGGTGTACGGAGCGATGTACGGCATGGTCGACATGCTTTCCGCCGCCACGGCCAGGGTGAGCTCGCTCTCCCCCAGGAGGATGGGGTGCGCCGCGAGCTGGAGCGCCTTGAGGCCGGAGGCGCACGCCATGTTGACGGTCTGCGCGGGAACGGGCTCCGGCAGGCCCGCCTTGAAGGCGACCTGGCGTCCCGGGTTGGGGCCGTTGCCGGCCTGCCGGCAGTTGGACAGCACCATCTCGCCGATGTCGGCGGGCGACACCCCGGCGCGGTCGAGCGCCGCCCGCCCGGCCAGTCCGCCGAGCTCGACGAGCCGGACGTCCTTGAGGGATCCCCCGTACCTCCCGTGCGGTGTCCGTACGGCGCTCACGATGTAGACGTCGTCAGCCACGTTCACTCCTCGCTGTTCAGATCTCGCGGACCAGGCGCTTGGCCTTGTGGGTGCTGCGGGCGAGCGAGCCGGACGGGACCGGCTCGACCACCGCGCGGACGGTGAGTTCGGCGCGGATGGCGTGGGCGAGCCGGTCCACGGCGGACTCGGCGGCGCCGTCCTCGGTCTCCAGCCGCACCTTGACGCCGGTCAGGTAGCCGGTGGCCCGGTCGACGACGTCCTCGTCGATCACGATGAGGTACTCGCCGGTGGCGCCCGGGGTGCTGCGCACCAGGCTCTCCACCGAGCTCGGGAAGAAGTTGACGCCCCGTACCACCAGCATGTCGTCGGCGCGGCCCAGCACTCCCCCGCGCAGGCGGCCGTGGGTGCGGCCGCACGCGCACGGGTCCGGGTCGCGCACCACCACGTCGCCCGTCCACCAGCGCACGAACGGAGACGCCTGCTTGTCGAGGTGGGTGAGGACGAGCACGCCCGGGCTGCCGTCCGGGACCGGGGCGCCGGTCCCGGCGTCCACGACCTCGGCGTACACGAAGTCCTCGGCGAAGTGGCCGCCCGCCTGCCGCTCGCACTCCCAGGCGATGGGCTGGAACTCGAGTGAGCCGTAGCCGTCGAACACCTTGGCGTCCCAGCGTTCCTCGATGAGGGCGCGGGTCTCGGGGATGCCGCCGCCCGGCTCGCCGCCGACCTGGATCCGGCGTACCCGGTTGCCCGTCACGGGGCGGCCGAGCCGTTCGGCGGTCTCGGCCAGGTGCAGCATGAACGACGGCGTGCCGCTGACGGCGGTGGTGCCGTATCTGGCCATGACGTCGATCTGGCGCTCGGTGTCGCCCGACCCGCCTGGGATTACCGTACAGCCGATCTTGGTGTAGGCGGCGGTGACGCCGAGCCCGCCGACGAACCAGGCGAAACCGAACAGCGCCTGGTACACGTCGGTGCGGCGCACGCCCTGGCTGTACGCGAACCTGGCGTACAGGTCGGCCCAGCGGTCGAGGTCCTGCCGGGTCCAGCAGACCGGCGCCGGAGAGGAGGTGGTGCCCGAGGAGAAGTGCACCCGGGCCACGTCCTCCGGGTGCACGGCCAGCATCGAGCCCCACGGCCCCCGCTCGGCCAGGTCCGCCACGTAGTCCGCCTTGCGCACGACGGGCAGGGAGCGCAGGTCGTCGAGCGAGCGCAGGTCACCCGGCTCGAAGCCGATCCCGGCCCAGGCCGCCTTGTAGTAGGCGCTGTTCGCCCCGACGTAGGCGAGTTGCCGCCGCAGTGCGGCGAGCTGGAACTCCGCGATGCGGTCCCTGGGCCAGGTCTCCACCTCGCTCCAGTATTCGGCCGAGCTCGGGCTGTCCATCTTCAGCTTCCTTTCAAACCGTTCACGATGAATCGGGCGAAGGTGTCGGCGACTTTCTCCACGTCGAGCGGCGTGCGGTCGGGGGCGTACCAGATGGGGATCCAGTTCAGGGCGCCGAGCGCCGACTTGACGACCAGGCCGCTGTCGGTGGCGGCGAAGTCGCCCAGCCGGACGCCCTCCTCGACCACGTCGATGAAGATCTGCTCGTACCGGCGGCGCAGCGCGAACACGTCGGCGAGCACGTCCTGGTGGATCGCGATCTCGGCGACCGAGCGCATCTCGATCGCCTGTACGGAGACGCGCTGCGCGTGGTTGCGCAGCATCATCATGGACGCGTGCAGGTGCGCCATCTGATACATGCGCTCGCCGGGTCCGGCGTCCTGGCGGGCGCTGATCGGTTCCACCGCGGCGATGAGATCGCGCATCCCGGTGACCACCACGTCGAGGAAGATCTCCGCCTTGCCCCGGTAGTAGTGGTACACGCGGCCCTTGGTGGCGCCGAGCTCGTCGGCGATCGCGTCGATGCTGGTCGCGAAGTAGCCCTTGCGGGCGAAGGCCCGCGCCGCCGCGTCCAGGATCGCCTTGCGGCCGTCCTCGCCGGGGCCCGGCCGGCCCAGTGCGGGCCGGCCGATCTCACTGCTGCTCAACGGGTGTACCGCCCTTACGTCCGAGGTACCAGGGCCAGTGGACGTATCGGTGAGCCGGTGCCGCCGAGGATGGGAAGCGGCGCGGCGATGAAGAAGAACTCCCAGGCCTCGCGCTCGCTGAGAGGTGCGAGGTTCATCGCCTCCATGATCGGCACACCGTGGTCCACCAGCAGATGACAGTGGACCGGCAACGTCGCCGCCGGCATCTTCTCGTAGGCGACGGTGTCGGTTCCGGAGGCGATGATCCCATGGCTGGTCAGCCATTCCGCCCCGGTGAGCGTGACCCCTGGGGCTCCGGTCGACGTGCCGAGGAAGGTGGCGTTGTCGTCCCAGTGCCGGTCCCAGCCCGTCCTGATCAGGACGACCGAGCCGGGCGCCGGCAGCGGGCGGGTCCTGAACCAGGCGTCGAGCAGGTCGGCGTCCACCCCGTCATCGGGGGTGAGGTCCCGCCCCAGCGCGACGGTGGCGTCCACGAGGTGGCCCGGCGCCAGGACCGGGGGCATCTCGTGGACGGAGTGCACGGCGACGCCCTCGGCGTACGACTGGTTCTCGGTCACGTCGAGGCCGCCGTAGATCCTGCCGAACCTGGAGACGTGCGCGAAGCCGTCCATGTGCGTGCCCACGTGACCGCCCGTGGTGATCATCTCGGCGGCGGCGGAGACGCCGTCGGGATACATCACCTCTCCATGCCGCTTGGTGAGGGTGAAGGAGTAGGGCGGATGGTTGGGGTGGTGCGGGATGCCGGTGTGGAGCCGATGGGCCAGGTCGTACACGATCGACGGGCCCGGTTCCGGCCATGGGACGTCGAGCGTCCAGTGGTCGGTGAATGTCACCGGCTCGCCTCCTCGGCCTCGGCCTTGATGAACCGCCCGAGCACGAGCCGCTGGATCTCCGAGGTGCCTTCGTAGATCTCCAGGATGCGCTGGTCCCGGTACAGCCGCTCGGCGGGGCACGGCCTGCAGTAGCCGGCGCCGCCGTAGATCTGCACCGCCAGGTCGACGCTGCGGTGCGCCGCCTCGCTCGCGTAGAGCTTGGCCATCGCGCCGAGCACGCTGACGTTCTCTCCCCTGTCGTACGCGCGCGCGGCCTCGACGGTGATCATGCGTGCCGCGGTGAGCTCGGTGGCGACGTCGGCGAGCGGGAAGGAGATGCCCTGGTTGTCGATGACGGGCTTGCCGAAGGTCTGCCTGCGGCAGGCCTCCCTGCTGCCGGCGTCGTATCCGGCCAGGCCGACGCCGACCGACTGGGCGGCCACGGAGATCCGTCCCGCGTCCAGCGTCCGCATGGCGAGACGCATCCCGCGGTTCGGCTCGCCGAGGACGGCGTCGTCGCCGACGACCGTGTCCAGCTTGAGGTTGCTGGTCAGGGTGCCGCGGATGCCCATCTTGTCCTCGTAGCGGTCGATCACCACGCCGTCGGCGTCCTTGTCGACCAGGAAGGCGGTGATCCCGCGCGTGCCCGCTTCCGGGTCCGTCAGCGCGAACACGATGTAGGACTGGGAGGCCCCGCCGTTCCCGATGAAGATCTTCTCTCCGCGCAGGCGCCAGTGGTCGCCCTCGCGGACCGCGGTCGTCCTGATGCCCGCGGCGTCGCTCCCCGCGCCCTCCTCACTGAGCGCGAAACTGACCGCCTTGCCCGCCGCCAGGCCGCCGAGGTGTTCGGCCTTCTGCCGGTCGGTGCCGGCGAGCAGGAGCGGCGTGCCTCCCAGGGCGTATGCCGCCAGGATCGACCCGGTGGAGGTGCAACCACGCGAGACCGTCTCGATGACGGCACAGGTGGTCTCCAGGTCGGCGCCCTGCCCGCCGTACTCCCGGGGCACGAACAGGCCCGCGAGACCGGACTCGACCAGTCTCTCCACGCTCTCCCACGGATAGCGCTGGTCGCGGTCGAGCTCTTCGGCCAGGGGGGCGAAGTGGTCCTCGGTGAGCCGGGCGGCGAGATCGACCCATCTCCGCCGTTCCCCGTCGAGCTCCGGTTGCCAGATGACCGCCACGGACACTCCTAACATACTACTGAGTAGGTTGGTTCGAGGATAGAGACCTGTGCCCGCCGGGCGGGAGGTTCCGTCCGGCGGGCAGGGGGGCTAGGCCAGCGCGTCGAGCCCGGCCTGGGCGACCGTCATGTCCTGGCTGTAGTGGCCGCCGCTGACGCCGATGGCGCCGATGACCTGGCCGTCGGCCGTGATCGGGAAGCCGCCGCCGAAGACGACGAGACGGTCGATGCCGGCGGGGGCGCCGATCGCCAGCGGACCGTCGTCCTTGATGAAGTCGTACCAGCCGTCCGTCGGCATCCCGAAGCCCGCGGCCGTGTACGCCTTGTCCTTCGCCACCTGGACGGAGAGCAGGGCGGCGCCGTCCATGCGGGCGAAGGCCTTGAGCACGCCGCTCTCGTCCACCACCGCCACCACCATGGCGAGACCCTGCTCACGGGCCTTCTCCACGGCGGCCGCGACTGCTCGCTGCGCGTCCTCGTAACTGATCGACGGCTTGTTGATGGGCTGCATTGTCGGTCTCCCTTTATCGTTGGTCGTCAGATGACGCCGTCTGCGCGCAGGCCGGCCAGCTCTTCTGGGTCAATTCCGGCGAACCGGGACAGCACCGCCTCATTGTGCTCGCCCATTTCGGGGCCGAGCGAGCGGATCCCGCCGGGGGTGGCGGAAAGCCGGGGGAAGACGTTCTGCATGGGGAACTCGCCGAATTCCGGGTGCGGGAGGCGGACGATGGCCTCGCGCGCGGCGAAGTGCTCGTCGGCGAACATGTCGCGGGCCGTGTAGATGCGGCCCGCCGGCACCCCGTGCTCGTGCAGGTGGTCGAGCAGCGCGTCGGCCGGCATGGTCGAGCACCAGTCCGCGATGATCTCGTCGAGCCGCTCCTGGTTCAGGCCCCGGCCGCCGTGCGTGGCGAAGTCCGGATCGACGGCGAGCTCGGGACGGCCCATGGCCTGGGCGAGCCTGCCGAAGACGGTGTCCTGGTTGGCGGCGATCAGGACCATGTCGTCGTCCTTGGTGCGGTACGCGTTGCTCGGCGCGACGTTGGGCAGGATCGACCCGGTCCGCTCGCGGGTGTAGCCGCCGATCGCGTACTCGGGCACGGTCGACTCCATCAGGGCCAGGACCGCCTCGTAGATGGCGCTGTCGACGATCTGTCCCCGCCCGGTCGTCTCGGCCACGCGCAGCGCTCCCATGCACCCGAGCGCCGCGAAGGTGCCGGCCAGCGCGTCGCCGAGGCTGATCCCGACCCGGCTGGGCAGGGCCTTCGGATCACCGGTGATGTGGCGGATGCCGCCCATGGCCTCACCGATGGAGCCGTATCCGGCCCGGCCGGCATAGGGACCGTCCTGGCCGTACGCCGACACCCTGACGATCACCAGGCGGGGGTTGATCTCCCAGAGCGTCTCAGGGCTGAGCCCCCACTTCTCCAGGGTTCCCGGGCGGAAGTTCTCGATCAGGACGTCCGCGTCGGCGATCAGCTTACGGAAGACCGCCTGGCCCTTCTCCACCCGCAGGTTGCAGGTCACGGACTGCTTGTTCCTGCCCAGGATGGGAAACCAGAGCGACTTGCCGTGCGGACGCTCGCGCCCCCACTGCCGCATCGGGTCGCCTTTGGCGGGGTCCTCCACCTTGATGACCTCCGCTCCGAGATCACCGAGGAGCTGACCGCAGTACGGACCGGCGACCAGGACACCCGTCTCGATGACGCGTACCCCGGTCAACGGCCCCTGCGAGAACGCTTCCATGTGATTCATGCACCTTTCTCCATGCGGTCCGGCCCTCATCCGGTCGCGGGCTGGGCGATCAGCGGCCGTCGCACGCGTCCGCGGACCAGGTCGAGAGAGACCGCTCCGATGAGGGTGAGCCCGAGCAGCACGTCGGTCAGCGGCAGGGGCAGCCCGCGCAGCCGGAAGATGTTCCTGATCAGCTCCAGCGCGAACAGGCACACCAGGCCGGAGGAGGGCGCTGCCCCGCCCTCCTCCGGCGAGCCGGTAACCCGAGATGAGCAGGGCGCCGTACACGAGCAGCTCGACGCCCTCCCCGAGGTTGACCGCGGACGCGCCGGTCCGCATGACCTGGAGCGAGCCGGCCAGCGCGGCCACCAGGGCGACGACCACGAACAGCCACATCCGCATGCGGTCGGCCGGGATCCCGGCACGCCGGGCCGCGACGTCGTCGCCACCGACCGCCCGCAGGTGGTTGCCCCAGCGGGTGTACCTGATGATCCAGCCGACGAGCACGGCCAGGACGACCACGCCGACCAGGACGACGGGGACGGGGCCGATGGCGGTCTTCAGCGCCGCGCTCAGCTCCGGCGTGTAGGCGGCCACCGAGCTGCCGCCGCTGATCACGCTGACCAGGCCGCGGGCCGCCACCAGCATGCCGAGGGTCGCGATCAGGGGCCAGATGTGGAACCGCACCGAGAGCACGCTGTTGAAGAGGCCGACGGCGACCCCCGCCGCCGCGGCGGCGGCGACCCCGGCGAGCGGTGACTCCGAGAGCTGGAGCACCGTGGCGTACACGACGCCCCCCAGCCCGAGCACGGACCCGAGACTCAGGTCCGCGACCCCTCCCGTCATGGCCAGGCAGGCCGCGAGAAGGATGATGGCCGGAGCCATGATCCCGCCCGACACGCTGGCCAGGTTGGCGACCGACAGGAAGCTGGGGGCGAACACGATCCCGCACACGATCACGATCGCGAGGAAGGCGAGACTCGTGGCCATGGGGCTCAGCAACGCGGTCGCCGAAGGTTTCGGGCGGCTGGTCAAGGTTCTCACCTCTTCTTCTCGCGCAATGAGTTGACGGCCAGGGCGACGGCCAGGACGAGGCCTTCGATGACGGGCTGCCAGCTCGACGACACGCCCCAGGTGACGATGGCCGTCGGCAGCGTGCTCAGCAGGAGCAGCGACGCGAACACCCCGCTGAACCGCCCGCGCCCGCCGGTCAGGGCCATGCCGCCGAGCAGCAGGATCGAGATGACCCTGAACTCGGTGCCGGCCGTGAGGCTGGACTGCACGATGTCGCCCTGGGAGGCGAGCACCAGCCCGGCGATGCCCGCGCAGAGCCCGCACAGGACGAACGCGACGCCCTGGACGCGCCGCGGGCTGATGCCACGGGCCCGCGCGGCCTGGGCGTTGCCGCCCACCGCGACGAGATGCCGGCCGGGACGCGTGCTCCTGATCACCAGGCCGACGATCGTGAAGACCACCAGCATCACCCAGAAGACCCTGGGGACGCCGAGCCACGCTCCGGCGGCCTGCTGGCGCAGGAAGGAGTCGCGCGGGATGGCGACGAAGTCCACGAAGATCCGGGTGACCCCGCTGACCAGGAACATCATGCCCAGGGTCGCCACGATCGGATGGATGCCCAGCCACAGCACGAGCCAGGCGTTGGCGGCTCCGATCAGCACCCCGAACAGCACCGCGACCAGCATCGCGGGCAAGAACGACCAGCCCTCGACGAGAAGCTGCGCCACGATCAGCGCGGAGGTGACGGCGGTGACCCCGACGGAGAGGTCGAATTCGGCACCGGACATCATGACGATGCCGACGCCGGTCACCATGATCCCGACAAAGGCCATGTTGAACGCCACGGCCACGACCGTCTGGCCGGACAGGAAACCGGGGGCCCGCAGGCCGGTCGCCGCGACGAGCGCCAGCCAGGTGAGCAGCAGCACCAGCGTGGTGGCGCCATGCCCCCGGGGGGCGAGGGCCGAGACCCTCGCCCACCGGTTCGTCAGTGTGATGCCTGAAGTCGACACTGGTCCGGCTAACCCTTGAGCCCGTACGTCTCCACGCCCTCGGGGCAGTACTTCTCGGCGGCCGAGGCCGAGCCGGCGTCGCCCGCGTACAGCTCCTCGATCCTCTGGTCCAGGCTGGGGATGCTCTTCACCTGGTCGTTGGGGAACTGGCACGCCGGGTTGAAGTGGGCGTTCGGGTCGGTCGGGGAGTCGACGACCGCGGGAGCCTCACCTGCGACGATCTTGTCGAGGAGCTTGAAGATCTCCTTCGCGTATCCCTCGTACCAGAAGGCGGTCGAACCACCCAGGCCGGGAGTGTCCACCCCGAACAGCATGAGGTCGGCGCCCAGCCCGTAGCCGAACACGTTGCCGGCCCGGCCCAGCTGCTCGGCGGCGTTGATGGTGCCGATCACCATGTTGTCGTTGCCGCCCAGGGCGAGGATGTTCTTGGCGTCCGGCTTCGAGACCAGGATGTCGCGGGCGACGCCCTGGGCGCCGTCCGGCGTGGTCGGCGAGTTGCGCCGCTGGATCACGTCGTCGGGAAGGTCGGGGCACGCCTCCTTGAGGCCCTTGAGAATGCCCTCGGTGCGCAGCAGCGCCACGTCGCCGGAGGCTTCGTTCTCCAGCAGGGTCACCAGGTCGGGCTTGCAGTCCCAGTTCTCCTTGGCGTGGTTGCCGCCCGCGAGCCCGCTGAGCCGCCCGGCCTCGACGTTGTTGATGCCGAAGAAGTGCGCGCCGGGGTGGGCGATGTCGATCGCGATGACCGGGATGTTCGCGGCGTTGAACGTGTCCATGAGCTGGGGGGCGACCTTGCCGTCACCCTGGAACTCCACCGCGTGCGTCACGCCCTGGGCGACCATCGTCTCCGCGTTGGAGACGGCGGTGGGCCCGTCCCGGTCGTTGTTGAGGACCACCAGGTCCCAGCTCCGCTTCTCGGCTTCCTTGCGCATGCCGGTGTCGAGCGCCTTCAGCACCGGGCTCTCCGGCTCGGCGAAGTTGGCGAAGCCGATGAACACCTTCTTGTCCGCGGAGGACTCCCCCGCGGCCGGCTCGGCGGTGTCCGTGGAGCCGCCACAGGCCGCGACCGCGGCGGTGAGCGACATGATGGCCACGGCCTTCAGCGGCCAGCGTCGTAGTCTGGACGTTGACATTTCGTACTCCGATCTCGCCCACACCAGGTGGGATTCGACGAGGTTTCCCCGATCTCGGTGCCGCTCAGGACACCTCTGATCCCCCGGTGATGAGTCCGACGATGTCGTTGGCCACGACATCGCGGATGTGCCGTTCGCCCACCGTCCGGCCCTGGCGCATCACGGTCACCCGATCCGCCACCTTGAACACGTGCTCCAGGTTGTGGGAGATCATGAGCACGGACACGTCCTGTGACTTCAGGGCCGAGATGATCTCCAGGACGCCCTCCGACTCCTGGACCCCCAGGGCCGCGGTGGGCTCGTCGAGCATGACGATGTTCTTGCCCCAGAGCATCGCGCGCGCCACGGCGAGCGCCTGGCGCTGACCTCCCGACATCGCGGACACGGAGTCCGCGAGCGACGGGATCTTCGCACCGATCCCGGCCAGCGCCTGACCGGCGTCGTCCGCCATGCGGCGGCGGTCCACGAGCTTGAAGAGCCGGCCGAGCGGCCCGGCCTTGACGGGCTCCCGTCCCAGGAAGACGTTCTCGCTGGCCGACATGGAGTCGACGAGGGCGAGATCTTGGTAGACGGTCTCGATGCCGGCCCTGAGCGCGTCGCCGGGGCCGGCGAAGCGCCTGGGCTCGCCGTTGATCAGGATTTCCCCGGAGTCGGGGACGACCACGCCGGCGATGGACTTCACCAGGGTCGACTTGCCGGCCCCGTTGTCGCCCATCAGGGCCATCACCTCACCACGACGCAGGTGCAGGGACGCTCCCGCCAGCGCCGCCACGGCCCCGAAGTTCTTCCTGAGATCCGTCGCGACGAGCACGGACGTGCTGTCGGGCCTGCCGCCGGACCGGGCATCGTCCTGCAGCGTTGCGGGGGATGCTGCTGTGTCGCCGTTCATAGGGCCTGAGTATCGGCCGAATCGTATGCAATCTGTCAAGGGGCAACCGGAACATTACTCCCTGGAGCAAGATGCTGAAAGGTCTAGTCCACGGCTTCGGACGTCAATCTCTGATCATTGATCCGAGACATCATTCCAGGTCACAGGCGTTGGCCGCCCTTGATGACGGCAACAAGAAGGGTTGTCAGAGTCGGACCCGGCTGTCGGGACGTCTTGACGCCTCCGGAGGGTCGAGCCTAGATTGCACACACTTCACGAGGTGGACCGTTACAGGCGCCACACCCGTAGCCAACGCTGGAGGTTCCATGATCGGCGACATGCTCGTCATCGATGCCGTTGTCCACGGATACGACTTCCGGCCGGAGAACCGGAACCCGAACTGCCCGCAGGCTTCGTACGACGGCATGGTCGACTTCCTCTACCGCGTCGGGCACACGTCCGTGGAGTCGGGCAAGCCCGGCTACCTGATGTCCCGGGACGAGTTCACCGCCGGATGGACGGCCGAGGAGCTCGCCGAGATCGTCTTCGTGGAGAGCGACGTGGACGTCCTGTACTACCACGGCGTCGAGATCGACGGATTCTTCTCCGGCGGCGCCTCGCCCTACGAGCTGGGCAAGGCGCTCAAGCGCGCCTACCCCGGCCGGGTCCAGCTCTACGCCCCCGTGGACCCGCTGCGCGGGCCGGCGGAGCTGGAGCTGATGGAGCAGCGCATCCGCGAGGACGACATCGACGGACTGAAGTTCTATCCGACGAACGGCGTCATCGATCCGGAGATCAGCTCCTCGAAGCTCACCCTGCTCAACGACCGCGAGCTGGTGTTCCCGTACCTGGAGAAGGCGCGCGAACTCGGCATGCGGCGCATCGCGATCCACAAGGCCGTGCCGGCCGGGGCGGGTCCGCGGGTGCTCAACCACGTGGACGACGTGACCACGGCGGCCATCGCGTTCCCCGACATGACCTTCGAGGTCGTGCACAGCGGCTGGGCCTTCCTGGAGGACTGCGCCCTGCAGCTGCGCTCGCACGGCAACATCTACGCGACCATCGAGTCGGTCTCCAACATGATCGTGCGCAAGCCCCGGAAGTTCGCCGAGATCATCGGCACCCTCATGGCGCACGGCGGAACCGACCGGATCCTGTTCGCCACCGGGGTCCCGTCGGCGCACCCGCAGCCCATCGTCGAGGCGCTGCGCGACTTCACCATGCCGGAGGACCTGGTCGAGGGCTGGGGCTTCCCCGAACTCACCGACGAGATCAAGGCCAAGCTCCTCGGCGGCAACGCCGCCCGCCTGCACGGCCTGGACCCGGCGGAGGTCAAGCGGAGGATCAGCACGGACGGGATCGCCGAGCGGCGCGCCGCCTACCTCGCCGAGGGCGAGCGCCCGTGGAAGCTGCACCGGGAACGGCTGGCCGCCTGACGCCCGGTTCTCTCAAGGAGGTGGAGATGGAAGCCGAACAGCAGGATCTGGTGGCCCGGGTCCTCGACGCGTGCAACGCGGTCCAGGACCCGTGCAGCCTCGGGGTCGGGCAGCCGATGGGGATCGTCGACATGGGCCTGGTCGAGTCCGTGGAGGTGCGGAACGCGGCCGACGGCCGTGCCGTGGGGGTCGCTCTCAAGCTCATCACGACCGCTCCGATGTGCATGTACAGTCCTTATTTCGAACAGAGTGTCCGCCGCGAGCTGGCCAGCGAGCTGCCCCAGCTGGAGGATGTCGCCATCACCTGGGGCGACAGCACGGAGTGGGACGAGAGCCGTATGACACCGGCCGGCAGAGAAAGGCTGGTGGCCAACCGGAAATCCGTCCTGTTGCCGGTCGAAGTCGTACGAACACGGCACGCCGCCGTCCGATGAGCCGTCCGGTCTTGGCCCCCGTGGCGGTCGCCTGTCCCCCGCTTCCACTGTCCGAACGTGAAGGTTGAGGTGCCGGCGTGGCCAAGGCTGAACGTACCTACGAACTCATCCGCGATCTCCTGCTGGGCTCCGCCTACAAGCCCGGGGACAAGCTCACGGAGGCGAGCCTGGCCAGAGCGGTGGGGGCGAGCCGGACCCCGGTCCGCGAAGCGCTGCGCCGGCTGCACACCGAGGGCTTCATCGAGTGGGAGCACAACATAGGAGCCCGGATCCCCGAGTGGAGCCCGGAGGATCTGTGGGACCTGTTCACGGTGCGGGCCCAGCTGGAAGGAGCCGTCGCCCAGCGGGCCGCGCACCGCATCACCGCCGAGGAGCTCGAACAGCTCCGGGAGCTCAGCCGGCGCATGGAGGCGATGGCGGAGCAGGCCGAGCCCGGACACCTCGACCAGATCGCCGAGCTGAACGGCCGGTTCCATCAGATCGTCATGAACGCCAGCCGCAACCAGCGGTTGAGCAGCCTGCTCTCGGCCCTGGTGCAGGTCCCCCTCGTCTATCGGACCTTCCGGCAGTACGACAGGGACGCGCTGTCGCGCAGCATGGCCCACCATCGGGAAGTCCTGGTGGCCTTCGCCAACCGCGACGGGGAATGGGCCCAATCCATTATGCAGTCGCATATCTACAGCGCCCGTTCGACATTGACGAACATGGGCCGCGCGAAGAATCCCGACACGGAAAGCGATTGAACTCTTGGGGAATACCCATTCTGTCGACATCGTCGAGGTCGGCCCGAGGGACGGCCTGCAGAACGAGCCGGAATTGCTCGACACGAGCACGAAGGTCGAATACATCGACCGCCTGATCCGCGCCGGCGCGCGCCGGATCGAGGCGGTGAGTTTCGTCCATCCGAAGCGCGTGCCCCAGATGGCCGACGCCGAGGCGGTGATGGCCGCCGTGCCCAGGCCGGCCGGCGTCTCCTACATCGGCCTGGTGCTCAACCGGCGTGGCCTGGACAGGGCCTTCGCCGCCGGGGTCGACGAGGTCAACTACGTCGTCATCGCCACCGAGACGTTCAGCCTGCGCAACCAGGGCATGGGCGTCGAGGCGTCGCTCGACGCCTGGCACGACATCGCCGCGGCCGCCAGGGCCGCCGGGATCCGGGTCAGCCTCACGGTGTCGGCCGCCTTCGGCTGCCCCTTCGAGGGCGAGGTCCCCGCCGACCGGGTCCTGGAGATCGTCCGGTCGGCGCTCGCCACGCCCGCCGACGAGATCGCGGTCGCGGACACGATCGGCGTCGGGGTGCCGCACCAGGTCCGGGACCTGGCGGCCCGGGTCGCGGAGGCCGCTCCCGGCGTGCCGCTGCGCATGCATTTCCACAACACCCGCAACACCGGGTACGCCAACGCCCTGGCGGCGGTGGAGAGCGGGGTGCACACCCTCGACGCGAGTGCGGGCGGGATCGGCGGCTGCCCCTTCGCCCCCGCCGCCACCGGCAACATCGCCACCGAGGACCTGCTGTACACGCTGCACCGCAGCGGCATGCGGACCGGCCTCGACCTCGAAGCGACCGCCGCGACGGGCACCTGGATCTGCGAGCGGCTGGGGAAGACGCAGCCGCCCGCGATGCTGGGGCGAGCCGGCGACTTCCCGGCCGGGGCGCGTTAGCACCGCGCCGGCCCGCTCTCCTCGCGGAGAACGAGCCGGCGCCCCGGATCAGCGTCCCTGGAACTGCGGGGGCCGCTTCTCCAGGAACGCGTCGATGCCCTCCGTCCGGTCGGCCGACGACAGGGCCACCATGAGCTGGGACCGCTCGAGCTCCAGCCCGGCGGAGACGCCGATCTCCTCGGAGGCGCGCAGCGCCGACTTGGCGAGCAGACCGGCCACGGGGCTGTGCCGGGCGGCCTCCTCCGCCATCGCCACACCGGCCTCCACCACGCACTCCGCCGGCACGACCCTGTTGACCAGGCCCATCCGCTTGGCGGTCCACGCGTCGACGGTCTTACCGAGAAGCACGAGCTCGGCGGCCTCGAACCGGCCGGCCACCCGGGCCCACCGCTGCGTCCCCCCGGCGCCCGGGATGAGCCCCAGGCGGATCTCGGGCTGGCCGAACACGGCCGAGTCGGCGGCCACGACGAAGTCGCAGCTCAAGGCCACCTCACAGCCGCCGCCGAGGACGTATCCGGCGACGGCGGCGACCAGCGGCTTCTTGAAGGCGGCGATCCTGGGCCAGGCCTTCTGCCGCTCCGCACGCAGGTAGTCGGCGGGGGTGGTGTCCCGGAGCTCACGCAGGTCCGCCCCGGAGGCGAACAGCTTGGTGCCGCCGGTCAGCACGACGGCGCGGACCGAGGACTCGCCCTCCGCCCAGTCGAGCGCCTCCACCACGCCTTTCAGCATTTCCGAACTCAGCGCGTTGCGTTGCCGTGGGCGGTTCAGCGTGACAATCGCCACGTGTTTCCGCTGTTCGATCAGAATGGGCTCGTCCGCCATGAATTCCTCCAGGGCTAGGCTTTCTGAATAGACATACTACCCAGTAGGTTGCCCATTGTCCGAGCGGCTTCGCGGCATTTCACGCCGATTTCCCGGGAGGCGCGTGCCGTCGCTGCCGGTCGGGTCGTACCGCGCGAGGCGCGCCCCTCCGCCAGGCGGTCACGGGCGCCGCCGGCGCGGCCCGGTTTCGCCGGAGCTCTTGATCACGGGTTCATGATCGCGATACTTTTCCGCCGAACATGACAGATCGTCATCTTCACGTACCGCAGGAAAAGAGACATCGGCTGATGCGCGACCACCCACCTCGATCGGCCTTCGTGACCCGCCGGACCGTGCTGCGCGTGTCCGGCGTGGCAGGATCCACCCTGCTCGTCGGCGCCGCCGCGGCCACCCCCGCCTCGGCCACCGCCGAGGCGTTGTCGCCCGAGCAGCGCACGATGGCGCTGCGGGTGGCCAAGGCCGGAGCGATCTACCCCATCGAGGTCCCCGGCTTCGGCGAAGGGGGCACGGCGAGCAGCCGGGCCACCGCCTCCCGGCTGCGTGCCACCGAAGCCAGGCTGCGGCCGGCTCGGCTGGCGGCGGTCCGTACCGGGGCCGACCTCCTGATCTCCCAAGGCCTGCTGGCCGCGCCACGGCCGGCGCTGCTCGCGGGCATCGGCCGGGCCGCCGCCACCGCGGCGCCCGCCGAGCGGCAGGGCCTGATCGCGCTCGCCGCGCTCGGCGCGGCCACCGTCTCCCGCCACTTCGACCCCGCCTCCGACAGCCTCGCGACCGTGTGGATCGGCGGCCTGGCTCACCTGCACGAGCAGGGCATGCGGCCCGACGCCCTGCGACACCTGGAGACGCGATGAAGCTCAGCCGGGAGACAGAGGACCGGCTGCACCGGGGCAAGCGGAAGATTCTGGACTACTTCGGCGCCGACCCCAACGTCACCGGCGCCGGCATCGGGTTCCGCCGCCGCGGCGGGCAGTGGACCGAGGAGCCCGCCGTCGTCGTCCTGGTCGCCAAGAAGCGCCCCGCGGCGCTCGTGTCCAACCGCCGGCTGCTGCCCGCGACCGTCGAGGTGGACGGGGTCACCTGCGAAGTGGACGTGATCCAGGCCGGACCGTTCACCATGGGCACGGTGACGGTGACGGTGACGGCGACCGCGGCCGCCGGCAAGGTCACCGGGCGCATGCGCCCGCCGCGGCCGGGCTGCAGCATCTCCAACACCATGGACGGCAACACCGCGGGCACGCTCGGGCTGTTCGTGCTGGACAACAAGGACGGCAAGGTGTGCCTGCTCTCCAACAACCACGTGATCGCCCGCATGGGACGGGCCACCCCGGCGGAGGACATCATCCAGCCGGGCGCCCACGACGGCGGCACGCGGCCGGACGACATCATCGCCTACGTGAAACGCTGGGCGCCCATCGACGACGGCACCAGCGTCGACGCCGCCATCGCCGAGCTGACCGACCAGAAGGGCTTCGTCCTGGAGCCCGCGCTCGACCGCATGCCCGGCCCGTCGGCCGATCACCCCGTCGTCGGCATCCACACCGCGGGCGACGGGTACGGCACCAACGCGCTCGTCAGGATGGACAAGGCCCTCGCCGCCCTCGACGTGTCGGTGGCCGTCAGGGACGCGAGCGGCAAGGTGGTGGCCGCCCCCGACGCGGTGGTGGCCCCCGAGCCGTACATGAAGATCGAGAAGGTCGGCAGAACCTCGGGCTACAGCTCCAGCACCATCACCGCCATCGGCGTCGAGTCGTACCTGGACTCGATCCGGTTCACCGATCTCATCCTCACCGAGAGCTTCGGCTCACCCGGGGACTCCGGCTCGGCGGTGTTCGCGGGAGGCGACGGCTCCACGTTCGTCGAGCCCGAGAACCAGCGTCCGTGCCCGCTCCTGTCGACCGTCGGCGACTACTACCGCCTGCCGCTGACCCAGGACAACGACCTCGCCGACGACCTGCGGGACGACTTCCTGGCCCAGAGCCTGGTCGGCAGGCTCCTTACCCGCCTCGCCTACCTCAACCAGCAGGCGGTGGTCGACCGGCTGGCGGGCAAGCAGGCCACCGGGTCGGAGCTCTCCTACGCCTCGCAGTACTACACGAAATATCACGACTTCATGGCCACGGTGCTGGCCGACCCCGGCTCGACCGCCGTCGTCACGGAAGAGCATCTCGAAGACGTCGCCCTGGTCATCTACGGCCTGAACCAGACGGTGCTGACCGCGGAGGAGGGCCGACTCGCCTTCAAGCTCTTCCAGGAGGCGCTGACGCCCACCCTCGGCATGAACCGGCGGCAGGTGCTCGCCTACATGAACCAGCCGGACCTGTACAAACTCGTCTACGACGCCATCGCCGCGGTGCCGACCATCGAGACGAACGGGCCCATGGAAATGCCGCGATGACGACCACCGCACCGCCTGGATCCTTCGTCGCCGGGGTGCACGACCGGCTCTCGCGCCTGGCCGATGACCTGCCGGACCCGGTCCGGGGCCCGGTGCGGACGCTGATCGCCGGGCCGGGCAAGTTCGCCCGGCCGCGGCTGCTGGCCGCCAGCGCGGCTTTCGGCACGCCCGACCCCGGCCGGCTGGTACGCCTCGGCGCCGTCGTGGAGCTGGCCCACCTGGCCTCGCTCCTGCACGACGACGTCATCGACGAGGCCCGGACCCGCCGGGGAGCGCCGGCCGCGCACACGGCGGTCGGCACCGAACAGGCCATGCTCGCCGGGCTGGCCTGCTTCGCGCTGGTGGGCACGGAGGCCGCCGACCTCGGGGAAGGCGTCGCCGGGGCGGTCAGCACGGCCGTCGCCACGCTCGCCTACGGCGAGCTGCTCGACGTCGAGCGCGCCTTCGACACCGCCTTCCCCCTGCCCGCCTACCTGGAGGTCGTGCGGTGCAAGACCGCCGAGCTGTTCCGGCTGTGCTGCCTGCTCGGCGCCGCGGAGGGCCGGTGCGGGCCGGGTGAGACGGACGCGCTGGTACGGTTCGGCGCGGCGCTCGGCGTCACCTTCCAGATCCTCGACGACTGCCTGGACCTGAGCCCGTCCGGCTCGGGCAAGCCGATCGGCACCGACCACGCGCTGGGCCTGTTCGGCGCCCCGACCCTGTACGCGCTACGCCCCGACCGGGGCGGGGAGCTCGCCAGGCTGCTGCTGTCGCCGTCGTTCGGCGTCCGGGACCTGCCCGAGGCGCACGCTCTCATCAAGGACCGCGGCGGGCTGGAGGCCGCGGCCCGGCTGGCCGCCGACTGGCATGGTCAGGCGCTCGACGCCCTGCGCGAGCTGCCCGCGGGCGACCCCCGCGACCGCCTGGCCGCGCTCACCACCTCCCTCCTGGACGTCCCTTCATGACCGTTCATCTCGCGGCCGACGTGCTCGTCGTCGGCGCCGGGCCGGCCGGGGCGATCACCGCCGCCGAGCTGGCCCGGCACGGCCTGCGTGCCGTGCTGGCCGGTCAGGACGACGGGCGGGCGGACCACGACCTCGTGCTGAGCGGGGCGGCCCTGCGCGGCCTGGCGTCGGTCGGCGCGCTGGAGGAGGTCGGCGCCCGCGTCGTCGACGCCGTCGAACTGCGGCTGGGCCCCGGCGACGGCCATGTGCTGCCCGAGGCCGTGAGCGCCATGTGCGGCCGGCGCCGCCTCCTCGACGGGCTGCGCCGGACAGCCGTCACCGCGGGCGCCACCTGGCTCCCCGGTACGGTCTCCGACCCCGTACGGGAGGAAGGCGTCTGGCACGCCTCCACCGGCGGCACCACCGTGTCGGCACGCCATCTCGTGCTCGCGACCGGGGCTCCCCCCACCGGCACGTCGCACGCCACAGGTCTGCTGTGCGCGCGCCCGTACAGCGGAGTGGACCTGACCACGTCGATCGTGCTGGCCCTGCCCGCGCCGCGGACCATCGACCCGGCCGAACGGCCCACCTGCGTGTGGGCGGTGCCGGGCGGGACGGCCGGCACCTGCACGATCGGCGCCTCCAGGCTCGGCCCCGCCGACCCGGACGAACTCCTTCAGACCGCCCTGACCGTCCTGGCCGGCGGGGACCCGCGCTTCGCCGCGGCCGTCCCCACGGGCCCGGCGGTCACCGGGGCGCTCAACAGCGGCTTCTCCCCCGAGCGCAGCGTCCAGGACGGGCGGCTCCTGGTCGGCGACGCGGCCGGGCTGGTCAACCCGTTCACCGGCGAAGGGCTGAGCTACGCCGTGCAGAGCGCCGTTCTGGCGGCCCGTGCCATCACCGGCCATCCCGGCGACCCGGCCGCGGCCGGGCGGGCCTACACGCGGCGGCTGTCGGCGACGTTCGTCGGCTACTTCGAGACGGCGACACACGCCGCCCGGCGTTACCACCTCGCCTGGCGGGTCCTGGTGGCCACGGCCGGCGACGAGCGGCCCGTCTCGGCCAAGGTCCGGCGGGCCGTGCTGACCCCGGAAGGGTTCTCCGGGCTGACGGCCGCCGACCTCATGCCGCTGCCCGCCGCCGACGTGGCGCTTCTCGGGCCGTTCCTGCTCGCCTGCGACGAGGTCGCGGTGCGTGCCGTCCGTGCGGAATGGCCGTTCATCGCCCGCCTGCTGATCGCCGGGGAACAGGCTCCCCACCAGCGTCTGCGCCCCGCCGTGCCGTTCTTCGCCGCGTTGCTGGCCGGCGGGAACCCGCCCGACGCGACGATGGCCACCCTCGCCGCCGCGATCGAGCTCGCGACCCTCGGGGCGCTGGCCTTCCTCGGCCCGATGCCCCCGCGTGCGGCCCCGGGCAGGAGGGTGGACTGGGCCGTCGCCAGCACCGTGCTCGCGGGCGACTTCCTGCTGGCCCAGGCGTCACGGCTGGTGGCGGCCTCGGCGCCGGAGGTGTCGTGGTCGTTCGCGGACTGGCTGGGCGAGCTCGCCGCTCTGCGCGCCGCCAGGATCGACCCGGCGGGCCGGTCGCGGGCGGGAGAGGTGTTCGCCGCGCTGCTGGAGTTCCCCTCCCGCATCGGGGCGCAGCTCGGCGGGGCGTCCCCCGAGACCGTCGGCGCGCTGCGGAGCTTCGGCGGCCACAGCGGGCACGCCTTCCTGCACGCCGAGGAGGTCCTCGCGCTCCGCGGCGAGCGCACCCGGCTCGACGTCACCCTGCCCGCCATGCTCGCGGGACGGCTCTCCGCCATCCCCGACGACCTGCCGGGGATCACCGGCGGCCTGCTCGCGGGCGTCCCTGGCGCCCGGTCCGAGGCCATGGACCTGGCCGCGACCGGCTGCGAGGACGCCCACCGCGCGGCCCTGGCCGCGCTGCGGAACGTCACCCATCCGGTGTCCGCGCGCATCCTGCGGAGCTTCGTCGCGACCTTGTGCGCCCCCTGCGCACCACTATCAGCCGCCGGCCCAGCAGGAACGGCTCCGGCGGACCGGCACGACCCGTCCGCGCCGGTGAGCTGACGGGTCGTGTGGAGCCCGCCGGCCGGCTGCCGGCGGGCTCACCGTCGGTCAGCCGAGCGGGATGACCGGTTCGGTCGAACGGGTGGCGTAGAAGCAGCCCGTGGTGGGCAGGCTGCTCGCCGCCGGCGGCGTGGCGCCGTCGTAGACGGCCAGCAGGAAGTTCTGCGGGCACCGTCTGGTGCTGCCGGTACGGATGCCGAAGTGCAGGTGCGGACCGGTCGAGTTGCCGGTGTTGCCGGTCAGCCCGATCTGCTGCCCGGGGGCGACGGCCGCGCCGTTGGAGACCGACCACGACGAGAAGTGGCAGTACGTGTAGACGGCCCCGTCGGTTCCGGTCAGGTTGATGCCGCGCCCGCACGAGCTGTCGTCGATGACCGTCACCGTGCCGGCGCGCACCGCGTACGCCGGGGTGCCGGTCCAGACCGGGAGGTCGATCGCGGGGTAGTCGTGGTGCGGGTCGTCGTACTCGCCGCGGGGCAGCGCGCTCCGGGGGACGGGCAGCGAGAACGCGACCGCTCCGGTCGAGGAGGTGATCCGGACGGCGTCGGCGACGACGTAGCCGGGCTGGCTGGTCCAGCGGCTGACGCCGACCACGTTGTAGTCGCCGGCGGCCAGGGTGAAGGTGCCGAGGCTGACCCAGCGGCCGCCGTTGGCGCGCTGGTCGACGACCACGCTGCGGGTGCCGCCTGTGGTCGCCACCATGAACGGGGTCGCGCTGTTGTAGCCGGCGTCCGCCGGATACCAGACCTCGACCAGGTGGGCCCCGGCCTCGGCGATCGACGCCTTGAACCAGGCGGCGTCGCTCGTGACGGTGTTCGGTGCCGCGAACCGGTAGTCCGCGCCGTGCCGCTGGGCGGACCATGCCGACGTGCCCCAGTCGGGGCCTGCGGTGAACCGTCCGGCGGTGGCGTTGTCGACCGTGGTGGTCGCGGCCGCCGCGGGGTCCGCCGGGCCGAGCAGGACCAGAGAGGCCGCCACGACGGTGGATAACCAGCGGGTGATGATTCTCATGGGCTGTTCCCTTGGGGGGTAGAGGGAATGACAGGTGAAAGTATTCAACCAACATGGAATCGTCAATGAAAGATATCTCCATCAACCGGTTGCTCAGCCCGAGGTCAGCGGCCTGAGTTACGGGAGGTTCGGGCGCGGCTCACCGTGGCAGAGTCGAGATAGCCACTCGCCCGTCAACCTATGATCTTTTCATGTGATATCCGCCAGATTGTCGGAAAGGCCTTCATGATTCACCCCCTCAGCCGGCGGTCCGCCCTGCTGGGCGCCGCGGCCGTGACCGGTCTCGCCCTCGGGGACAGACCGGCCGAGGCGGTCGGGAGGGCCGCGTTCGACGCCGCGCGTGAGCGCTGGGTGGACCTGCTGGCCGGCGGGACGTACCACGCCGCCCACGCCGACAAGACGCGGGCGGTCGAGGGCTCGGCCCACGCGGTGCTGCGCAAGCTGAGGCCCGACCACGATCGGCCGAGCCTGTGGCCGGACCTGCCGCTGGACGACCCCCGGACGGGCGACTTCAACCGCGCCTACAACCGGATGCGCACCCTGGCGCTGGGCTGGGCCACGCCGGGCACCGCCATGCACCGGGACGAGCAGGTCGCCGAGACGGCGGCCAGGGCGCTGGACTTCCTGTACGAGCACGCCTACCACGAGAAGCTCGACCCGAGGGGCAGCAACTGGTACTGGTGGGAGATCGGCGTGCCCCGCTCGCTGACCGACACCTGCGCGCTGATGTACGACGGCCTGCCCCAGGATCGCCTCAGACGCTGGCTGCGCCCGTTACGCCGCTGGTGCCCCGACCCTGAGCGGCGCGTCAGTCACCCCGGGGTGGTCGAGACCGGCGCCAACCGGGCGAGCAAGGCCATGGCCGTGGCGATGCGGGGACTGCTGACCCACGACGCCCGCCTCGTCAAGCGGGCCAAGGACGCGGTCTCCGACCTGCTGCGGACGACCAGGGGCCCGGGCGACGGCTTCCACCGCGACGGCTCGTTCATCCAGCACGACGTGTACCCCTACACCGGCAGCTACGGCGTCGACTACCTGGAGAGCGTGGCCAAACTGATCGCCATGCTCGCCGGCTCGCCCTGGGCGATCCCCGACAGCGGGAAGGTCCACGACATCGTGGACCGCTCCTTCGTGCCGTTCGTCTTCGACGGGCTGATGATGGACTGCGTACGCGGCCGGGCCATCTCACGCCAGGGCCACCGCGACTACCACGCGGGGCAGAGGACGGTCGAGGCCATCCTCACCCTGCTGGAGGCGGCGCCCGAGCGCCATGCCAGGCGCTGGCGGCCGATGGTGAAGGGCTGGCTCACCCGCAACCAGGCCGTCCCGTACGAGACGCTCGCGCCGCCGGCGAGCATCGCGAAGGCCAGGGCCCTGCTGGAGGACCCGTCCGTGCCGGTCGGACCGCGCACGACGGGCACGTACGTCTTCCCCGACATGGACCGGGTCGTGCACCGCCGCCCCACCTGGGCCTTCGCGATCGCGATGAGCTCGGAGCGGATCGGCGCGGCCGAGGCCATGAACCGGGAGAACCTGCGCGGCTGGTACACCGGCGACGGCATGACGTACCTCTACACCGACGACCTCACCCACTGGAACGACGACCTGTGGCCCACGATCGACCCGTACCGGCTGCCGGGCACCACGGTCGACCGCCGCAGGCGCGCCGACCTCCGGCACGGCGAGCGCCGCCTGCCGCCCACCCCGTGGGCCGGTGGCGTGGCGCTCGACGGCGGGTACGGCGTGGCGGCCATGAGGCTGGTCGCCGGCGGCTCGTCGCTGCGGGCCAAGAAGGCGTGGTTCCTGCTCGACGACGCGGTGATCGCGCTCGGCGCCGGCATCACGGCCTCCGACGGCCGCCGCGTCGAGACCGTGGTGGAGAACCGCAACACCCACGACTGCCACCCCGCGCTGACCCGGGGCGACGACTGGATCCACCTGTCCGGCGTGGGCGGCTACGCGCTGCTCGACCGCACCGCCCCGAAGCTGGTCCGCGAGAAGCGCACCGGCCGCTGGCGCGACATCGACAAGGGCGCCACCACCGGAGGCGACACCACCCGCGTCACCAGGCACTACACGACGATCCTCGTCGACCACGGCATCGACCCGCGCAAGGCGCGCTACGCCTACGCCGTGCTGCCCGGCGCTTCCTTCGCCCGGACCTCGACCTACCGCGAGGAGGTCGAGATCCTCGCCAACAACGGAACGGCGCAGGCGATCTCCCGCGACGGCCTGCTCGCCGCCGTCTTCTGGCGCGCGGGGACCGTGAAGACGCCGGACGGGCCACTCGCCGCCGACGGCCCGTGCGCGCTGCTGGTCCACCGCGACGGCGGGCGGGCCAGGCTCGCGGTCTCCGACCCGTCCAGGACCGCCGGCGAGGTGAGGATCACGCTGCCCTGGGCGGTGAAGTCGCTCGGGGAACACGACCGCGGCGTCCGCAGAGCCAAACGGGCGGTCAAGATCGAGCTGGACGGCACCCGCGGGCGCACCCGCACCGCGGTGCTGCGGGTCTGATCCCTCGCCTGGACTGTTCGACTGATCGACGTCGTCGGATGGCGACGCGTAGTCGATCTTGACCCGGCATCAGTTTTCTGGCTTGATCGTTTTCGTTCGCGTCCTTGCCAGGAACGGAGTACCCACGTGCGCTTCTCCCCATCGGAACGGTCAGGCATCGCCCGGACCGTACGTCGGCTGGTCGCTTTCCTGTGTGCCATGACCATGACGACCGGCCTCGTCACCGCCGTGGCACCCGTGGCCTCGGCCGCCGACTCGATGACAGAGCTCGGCTTCATCAACAACCGGCGGGGCAACAGCGACGTGGCCGCTGGAGGAGGCAAGGTCTTCGTTTCCGGAAATGACCGGATCGTGGTCGCGGACACCAGTGGGGAACTGGTCGGCGCGATCACCGATCTGGCAGGGCCGGCAGGACTCGCGGCGGCACCTGACGGCACCCGCGTGTATGCGGCGCTGTATGAGTCGCACGAGGTCATCGAGATCGACACCGCGACCCTCGCAGTCACGCGGCGGATCGACTTCGCGGCGCACCCGTGCCCGGTCAGTCTGTCGCTGTCCGGCGATGTGCTGTGGACCGCGTACGGGTGCGACCGTGGCGTCGGTGGTGTCGCCGGTCTCGATGTGTCGGCCCCGGCGCCGCAACCTGTCGCGGTCGTGACGGGGAGGTACACGCCACCTTTGATCGCCGCCGCGGGGAACACGCTGGTGCTCGGTGACTCCCGCGTCGAACCAGTCGATCTCCAGGTGTACGACGTGAGCGCAGGTTCCGTCGAGTTGCGCGGCGAGATCGACGAGGGCGCCCATGCCATGACCAACCTGAGAGATCTCGCCGTCACACCGGATGGCTCGAAGGCCGTGCTGACCTTCTCGGACCGGTACGAGACCTGGGACACCACGAGTCTGACCAGGGTCCGGGTCTACGGCGAGGACATGTCGGCCCAGGGCTATGCGGCAGCCGTGGCGGTCAGCCCGGATGGCAGTCATATCGTGGGCGGGTGGACCACTCGAGGCGTCGAACTGTACGACGTGGCGACGGGGGCCACGACCTACTCGCAGAAGAGTCCTACCGGGTGGCCCAACCCCGTGATCATCAGCGGAGGGGTGACCGTCGCCGGTGATGACGTCTTCGCCGTGCTGTGGGTCCCCGGCTCCGAAAGGCTCCGCCTGTGGCGGCTGGAAGACGCCACTCTGGTGCAGACGACCATGACCTTGACGGCTCCGGAAGAGGCCACGGCACTGGAGCCGCTCACCCTGACCGGCCGTGTCACCCGGGCTGACGGCGCGGCTCCGGGAAGGCAACGGCTGGAGGTGTCCCACCGGCTGCCCGACGGGACCAGCACGGCCCTCCGCCGTGCACGGACAGCGGCAGACGGTACGTTCACCATCACCGTCACCCCGCCGGTCGCCGGGACGGTCGGCTATGACGTGAACTGGCCCGGTGCCGCCGGCGTCCGAGGGAGCACGGCATCGGTGGCGGTGATGGTGTCCCTGCAGTCGGCGTTCGTGACGTTGACCGGGCCCGTGGACGGAGTCGTCGGAAAGCGGCTCCGCTTCAAAGGCGAGTTGAAGTTCGGCGACCAGGCGCCCACCACACGCCCGTCGTTGACGGTGATGCGTGAAAGCGCCGATGGCGTCGTCGAGGACCTCGGCACGGTGCGGGTCGCCAGGAACGGGTCGTTCCGCTTCGACGACCGACCCGATCAGGAGGGCAGGTACATCTACGGGGTCTGGTGGGATGGTGACGATGCCACCGAACACGCGGGTGCCGCCCGGCACGTCACGGTGAGGCCCGGAAACGGCTGAAGCCGGTCTCGAAGGCGGGTGAGCCGGTCGTCGGCGACGGCGATCGGCTACCGCCCGTGGCCCGCGGCGGTGAGGCCGGCGACCGCCGCGACGACCTCGTCCACCTCCTGTTCGGTGTTGTAGTAGTGCGGCGACAGGCGCAGGCACCAGTCGACGTCCTTGTCGCCGAAGTCGAACTGCGCGAAGTGGCGGAAGCTGAGCGCCGAGTTGATCCGGCGGGCGTCCATGGCCGCCTTGAACGGCTCCGGCTCCCAGCCGTCCACGGCGAAGGTGACCAGGGCGCCCAGGCGCCGGCCGTGGTCGAGGACGCGGATCCCGGGCAGGCCGGCGAGCGCGTCGCGCAGGCGGGCGGCCAGGGCGGGGGTGCGGCGGCCGATGGCGTCCATGCCGACCTCGCGGGCGTAGCGCGCGGCGGCCGCGCAGCCGAGGACGAGGGCGTACGGGAACTCCCAGTCCTCGAACCTGGCCGCCGTCTCGACCGGCTCGTAGCGGCCCGGCTCGACCCAGCGCGCACCGTACATGTCGATGAACAGCGGTTCGTAGCCCGCGCGCAGCACCCGGTCGGACACGTACAGGAAGCCGGAGCCGCGGGGGCCGCGCAGGAACTTGCGGCAGGTGGCGGTGAGCAGGTCGCAGCCGATCTCCTCGACGTCGATCGGGTACTGGCCGACGGACTGGCAGGCGTCGACCAGGTAGAGCAGGTCCAGTTCGCGGCAGAGCCGGCCGATCTCGGCGACCGGCTGGACCAGGCCGGAGTTGGTGGGGATGTGGGTGACGGTAACCAGGCGCGGGCGGTGCAGGCGCATCAGCGCGGCCATCGCCGCCACGTCCACCCCGCCCTCGGGCACGTCGGGCGCGTGCACGATCCGTACGCCGAACCTCTTGCGCAGCGACAGGAAGGCGATCTGGTTGGAGATGAAGTCGTTGCGGGTGGTGAGGATGACGTCGCCGGCCTCGAACGGGATCGCCGACAGGGCGGTGGAGAACGCGTGGGTGGCGCTACCGGCGAAGGCGATGTTCTCGGGAGCGCAGTTGATCAGCGCGGCGGTCTCGGCGTAGAAGCCGCGGACCTGCTCGGCGCGGGCGGCCGCGGCCTCGTACCCGCCGAGGTCGGCCTCCAGCCGCAGGTGGTCGACCATCGCGGCCAGCACGGGCGCGGCCATGAGGCCGCAACCGGCGTTGTTGAAGTGCACGACGCCCGCGGCCCCGGGAGTGTCGGCGCGCAGGGCGGCGACGTCCAGAAGCGGTTCTGGGGAGATGCTGGAAGCGCTATTATCGATCCTCATGTCCGACGGTAGCAGTTCGGTCGAGCTGGCGGCCAGGCTTCGCGCGGAGATCGAGCGGCTGGCGCCGGGTGACCGGCTGCCGAGCAGCCGGGAGCTGATCCGGCGCCACCGGGTGGGCCCGGCCACCGTGTCGCAGGCGATCGCCACGCTGGCCGCCGAGGGCGTGGTGGTCACCCGTCCGGGCAGCGGCACCTACGTCGCCGCCCGCGCCCGGCGGCGCGCCGAGGTGGCCGACACCTCCTGGCAGACCGTCACCCTCGCCGACCGGAGCGTGGACACCCGCCTCCTCACCGACGCCGGCGGCCCGCCGCCCGCGGGGACGATCATGCTGGACGGCGGCTACCTGCATCGGTCGCTCCAGCCCGGCAAGATCCTGACCGCGGCGCTGGCCCGCGCGGCGCGCCGCCCCGACGCCTGGGACCGCGCCCCCGCCGGCGGCCTGGCGGCCCTGCGCAGCGTGTTCGCCACCATGGCCGGCGACGGCGTGCACGCGGACGACATCCTGGTCACCGCCGGCGGGCAGAGCGCCCTGTCCATGGCGTTCCGCGCCATCGCCGGGCCCGGCGACCCCGTCCTGGTGGAGTCGCCCACCTACCCGGGGGCGATCGCGGCGGCCAGAGCGGCCGGCCTGCGCCCGGTCCCGGTGCCCATGGACGCCGACGGCCTGCGGCCCGGCCTCCTGGCCGACGCCTTCGGCATGACCCGCGCCCGCCTGCTCTACTGCCAGCCGACCCATCACAACCCCACCGGCGCCGTGCTGGCGCCGCCACGCCGCAGGGAGATCATCGACGCGGCCAGGGCGGCGGGCGCGTTCGTGATCGAGGACGACTTCGCGCGGCACCTCGGCCACGGCACGCCGGTGCCGCCGCCCCTGCTGGCCGACGACCGCGACGGCACCGTGATCTACCTGACCTCGCTCACCAAGCCGGCGGCGCCGAGCCTGCGCATCGGCGCCCTGGTGGCCCGGGGCCCCGTGATGGCACGCCTGCGCGCCGTCCGGCTGGTCGACGACTTCTTCATCAGCCGCCCGCTCCAGGAGACCGCGCTCGAACTCCTCAGCTCTCCGGCCTGGGAACGGCATGTCCGCGCCCTGGCGGTGGCGCTGCGGGAGCGGTGCGGGACGCTGGCGGCCGCCGTCACGCGCGAGCTCCCCGGCTGGACACTCGACCGCGTCCCCGCGGGCGGGCTCCACCTCTGGGTCCGCCTGCCGCACGGCGCCGACGAGACCGCGGTCGCCGGCACGGCCCGTCAGCACGGCGTCGCCGTCAGCGCCGGCGACCGCTTCTTCGCCACCGAGCTCCCCGCCGCCTACCTGCGCCTCAGTTTCGCCGGCGCCGCCGACCGGGCCGAGCTGATCGAAGCCGTACGCCGGCTCGCGTCCTCCGGTCCCTGACGCGCGATCCCACATCTCAGGGCGCCCCCCGGTCAGAGCACTCCGGGAAGCCCGACCCGTACTGGCAAATCGGGGGCTTTCGACTCAACTGCCTCATGGCTACGATCGGGCATCGGTCGCCGATGTGGCGATCTTCTCCAAGAACGCACCGATCGCCGAGGAGAGTGTCCCGCACGTGGCTGAGTCAGGCAGGACCGGGCGACAACGGACGGGGACGATGGACGACGGGAACGGGTTAGCGGGGCCGTCCGGCGACGGCCCGCGGCGACGGGGCGGTGTCCGGCGGCTGCCGTTGCGCACCGTGCTGCTCATCGTCGTGTTCGTGCCGAGCCTGACCTTCGCCCCGCTGCTCGCTTCGGGCATGAACCAGTTGTTCACGCAGTGGCAGGCGGAGAAGGCCCAGATGGACCTGGCCACCACCACGGTGGGCGTACCCGCGTCCGCCCTGTTCTTCGGCCTCGACCGGGAGCGGCGGCTCACCGCGGAGGTGCTGGCCGGCTCGGCGAGCGCCCGCGCCGAGCTCACCGAGCAGCGCCGGGTGACCGACCAGGCCGTGGCGGCGTTCCGTCCGCTGACCGCCCTGGACGTCCCCGACGCGCAGGAAGGGCTCGCCGACGCCATCGCCAGGACCGATCGCGGTCTCGGCCTCCTCGCCGAGCAGCGCCGGGCGGTGGACGCCGGCCGGTCCGGCGCGCAGCGCGCGTTCGACTACTACAGCGGCGTCCTGGAGTCGGGCCTCGGCGTCCTGACCACGCTCGGCAGGACCGACGAGGGCCAGGTCAACAGGGAGGCGCAGGCGCTGAGCGACCTTTACTGGGTCGTCAACCTGCTCGGCCGCGAAGACGCCGTGCTGGCCCGCGGCTGGGGGACGGGGCGCCTGACGAGGGACGAGTACGTCCTCGTCTCCGACGCCATCGGCGCCAGGAACCACCTCATGCGCTCCCGGGTGATCCCCGCTCTCAAGGGCGACGAGACCCCGTACGCGAAGCTGACGGACGGCAAGGCGTGGGCGACCATGACCGCCATGGAGGAGCGGCTGATCACCAGCGCCCCCGAGGGCGACCAGGTGACGCTCCGCGGCGACAGCGTCGCCTGGCGCTCCTCGGTGGAGGCGGTCACCGGGCAGCTGCGGCAACTGCTCGACCTCCGGTTCGAGAACGTCAGCAAGATCGGTTACGACCACGCCCGCATGGTCTTCACCGTCTTCGTCAGCATCTCCAGCGTCGGCCTGCTCGCCCTGGCTCTGGTGATCTTCACCAGCTGGCGGCTCACCGCCATTCTCCGCCGCCGCATCCTGCACCTGCGCCACGAGGCCCACGAGCTCCAGGAGCGGCTGCCCGACGTGGTCGCCCGGCTCGAACGCGGCGAGGACGTCGACGTGGACGCGGAGGTGCGCACGCTCCAGCCCACGCCCGACGAGCTCGGCGAGCTCGGGCAGGCGCTCAACCTGGCCAGCCGCAGCGCCGTGCTCACCGCCGTGCGGCAGGCCGAGCAGCACCGCGGCTTCCAGCGCATGCTCCAGCGCATCGCCCGCCGCACCCAGATCCTCATCGGCCTGCAGCTGAAGAAGCTGGACGAGCTGGAGCGCAGGCACGAGGACCCCGAGGTGCTGGAGGGCCTGTTCGACCTGGACCACCTCACCGCCCGGCTGCGCCGCTACGAGGAGAACCTGGTGATCCTCGGCGGCGGGCAGCCGCAGCGCCGCTGGCGCAAGCCCGTCCACCTGCTCGACGTCCTGCGCGCCGCGCAGGGCGAGGTCCAGGACTACCGCCGGATCGCGATCGACGTCGAGGGCGAGTCCTGGATCGCGGAGCGCGCGGTCGGACCGCTGGTCCACGTCCTGGCCGAGCTCATGGAGAACGCCACCGCCTTCTCCAGGCCGCTGACCCCCGTGGAGGTGCGCGCCGCGCCGGTCAGCCGGGGCGTCGCCGTGGAGATCGAGGACCGGGGCCTGGGCATGGAGCCCGAGCAGTACGACGCCGCCAACGACCTGCTGCGGTCGCCGCCGCGGCTCGACGTGATGACCCACGCCGACGACGTGCGTCTCGGCCTGTACGTGGTCGCCCGGCTCTCCGCGGGCCTGGGACTCAAGGTGGAGCTGCGGTCGTCGGCCTTCGGCGGCACCCGGGTCATCGTGCTGATCCCCGAGTCGCTGGTGGTGGACCGGCCCCGCGCGGTGCCGGTTCCCGAGGAGGTCTCCAGTCCCCGGGAAGACGCCCGCCCGGCTCACGAGGACGGCGATCTGCCGGCCCGTTCCAGAGGACGCGCGATGGCGCACGTGACCGCCTCGGCGTCACCGGAACGGGACGACGCCCCGGCGTCGTCCGGCCTCCGGCCGCTCCCCCAGCGGGTGCGCCAGGCCAGCCTCGCCGCGGAGCTCAAGGTCCCGGCGGCCAGAGACGAACGGACCGGCCAGGAGTTCGCCGTGCGCGACCAGCCCGGCCGGTCCAGCGCCGCGATCGGCGCCTTCCAGAGGCAGTCCCGCAAGCGCCGGACCGGTGACGACGCCTCCCGGCCCGGGCAGGGCGGATCCGCCGAGTCCAGTTCCCCTACGACGGAAGATCGATGATGACGCAGCGCACCACCGCCACGAACATAGACGTGGACTGGCTCCTGGACGGCCTGGTCGACCGGGTCGCGGGCACCCGGCACGCCATCGTGCTGTCCGACGACGGCCTGGTGATCAGCCGGTCCAGGACCATCGAACGCGCGGACGCCGAACGCCTGGCGGCGATCGCCACCGGCCAGCAGAGCCTGGCCCGCGGCGTGGGGCAGCTGTTCAGCGGCGGCCCGGTCCACCAGGTGATCATCGAGATGGCCGACCTGTGGCTGTTCGTCACGGCCGCGGGCCGGGGGACCCATCTGGCCGTGGTCGCGTCCCAGGAGGTCGACGCCGAGCTGATGAGCGTCGCGATGCACACCCTGATCCAGCAGGTGGGCCAGGCGCTGGGCACCGAGGCGCGCCCCCCGCATGACGGGGGGAGACACGGATGAGGCACTGGACGGAGGGCTTCGAGGACGAAGACGCCGACGAGTCCCTCGTCCGTCCCTACACGATCACCGGCGGACGGACCGCGCCCGAGCGGGACGACCTGGCACTGATCACCCTGGTGACGACGGTCTCCGAGGCCTTTCCGGAAGCCGCGCGCGGCCGGAGAAGGATGCAGCCGGAGCACCGCACCATCTTCACGCTCTGCAAGCGGCCGCTGGCGGTGGCCGAGGTCGCCGCCGCGCTGAACCTGCCGGTGTCGGTGACCAAGATCCTCATCGGCGACCTGATCGAGTCGGGTCAGGTGCTGGCCCGGCCGCCGCTCTCCTTCGCACAGGCAGGCGGTTTCCCCGACATGGCAATCCTTGAGGCGGTGAGGGATGGGCTACGCGAACTCTGACCATGCGGACGCCGCTCCCCTGGCAGTGAAGATCCTGGTCGCCGGCGGTTTCGGCGTCGGGAAGACGACCCTGGTCGGCGCGGTGAGCGAGGTCGCCCCCCTGCGCACGGAGGAGTACCTGACCCACGCCAGTGTCGGCGTCGACGACCTGGAGGGCGTGGGCGGCAAGTCCACCACCACCGTCGCGCTGGACTTCGGCCGCATCACCATCAACAGGCAGCTCGTGCTCTACCTGTTCGGCACGCCCGGCCAGGAGCGCTTCTGGTTCATGTGGAACGACCTCGTCAACGGGGCGATGGGCGCGGTCGTCCTGGTGGACACCCGCCGGCTGGAGGTGAGCTTCGCGTCGATCGACTTCTTCGAGAGCCGCGGCATCCCCTTCGTCGTCGGCGTCAACTGCTTCCACGGTGTCCGTGACCGGACGCGGGAGGAGATCCGCAAGGCGCTCGACCTCGACCCGCAGGTGCCGCTGGTGCTCGGTGACGCCCGCGACCGGGCGGCGGGGCGCGACGTGCTGCTGGCGCTCATCGACCACCTGATGGCCACCCGGTCCCGCACCGCGCCGCATCCCGTGGCCTGACGCGTCCTACCAGGCGGAGCCGTCGTGGCTCCGCCTCGGCGGGCGGTTCAGGCGCGGCCGTTGGCGGCGCACCAGCTCGCCCAGGTGGTGGCGCCCTTGCCGAGCTGCTTGTTGTAGAAGGACGTCCACGAGTTCTCGCTCGGCCCAGGCGCGCCGGGGGCGGCCTTGTACAGCGGATGGCTCTTCTCGACCTCGGCCCGCAGCCACGGCTCGATGTCGGCGTACGAGCTCAGCGACCAACTGCGGGCGTGGTAGGTGAGCTGGCCGCGCACGTCGGTCTCCGCCAGGCACATGAACGGCGCCCACGGGCTGGTCCGCGACCAGCTGATCTTCGTCTTCATCGCGCCGGACGGGACGCCGGGCTTGGTGCGGGCCGCCGCCTCGCGGTCGTCCACGGAGAAGTCGAACATCTCCTGCGCCGCGTACACGCCGCCGACCAGGCCGAACCGCTCGCCGAGGGTGGCGCCGAAGTCCGTCCGCACGGGGATGTCGCTGGTCCACACGGTCTCGTCGTGCAGGCGCTGCAGCGGCGGGCCGACGTAGGAGGAAGTGATCGGGAACGGGCCGAAGTTGACCGTGTCGTTGTTGATGGGGACGACGGGATACGTCTTGCCGTCGACCGGGTTCTTCCACGTGCGCACGACGTGCTTCGGGTCGGCCGGGTCGGTGTAGAAGACGATCTCGCGGGAGAGCTGGTAGAGCTGGGTCGTCCCGGGGACCCGGTACAGCCGCCGGATGTTGTAACCCTCGATGTTGAAGAGCTTCTGGCCGTGGCGTAGCTCCGGGTCCAGGCTGTTGCCCTCGATGTTCGCGTACACCGAGCCGGAGATCCGGAAGACCATGTCCTTCCCGTCCGGGCGTCCGAACGTCTGGAGGGAGAGCTTCGCGCTCTTGTCGGTGACCGTCTTGTAGACGGGCCCGGGGTCTGTGGGGGCGCCGCCGTCCGCCGCCGCGCCCGGCATGCCGGTACCGAGGACCAGGACGACAAGGGCTAAGAGCCCCGTAACACTTCGTTTTAACACATGAACGCCTTTCACTTGGAGACGCAAGCGAACAGCGCCATATGTGATCATGCCGAGCGAAGGGTTGTCCAGGCGGCGTCAGCGCCGGGGGTCGATGTGGATCTTCGGACCGGCGCCTCCGGGACGGCGGCCGGCGAGCACGCCGGCCGTATCGGCGAGGCCGACCGTGGCCGCGACCAGCGGGCGGGCGTCCACCGAGCCGTCGGCGTAGGCGGCGATCGCGCCGGCCAGACCGGCCGAGCCGCCCAGGATGCCGACGGCGGTGACGTCCTTGAGTACGAGGTCGCGGGTGTCGAGGGTGGACGGGCTCCGGGCCAGGCCGATGTAGACGAGGCGACCGGCGGGTTCGACGAGGTCGAGCGCGAGTGCGGGCAGTCCGGGCGCGTTGGAGGCGTCGATGACGGCGTGCCAGGGCAGCGCGGGCAGCGACGCCCTGGTCCAGGCGCCGGTGAAGCCGAGGTCCGCGGCCAGGCGCAGGCCCTCGTCGTCGCGGCCCATCAGGTGGACCTCGACGCCTTGGGCGCGGGCGAACAGCGCCGCCAGCAGGCCGATCGTGCCAGTCCCCAGGACCAGCAGCCGCTCGCCCGGATCCAGGGCGGCGCCGCGGACGGCCCGCAGCGCGTTGCCGCCGGGTTCGACGAGGGCGCCGAGCGCGGGGTCCACGGTGTCCGGCAGCCGGTGCAGGGCGGTGACGGGCAGGGCGACTTGTTCGGCCAGCGCGCCGGGGCGGCCCCGGCTGATGCCGATCTCGGCCAGCTCGGCGCACACGTGGTGGCGGCCGGCGCGGCAGCGGGCGCAGTGGCCGCAGCCGAGCATGGTGTCGCCGGTGACGCGGCGGCCGAGCCAGGCGGGGTCGACGCCCTCGCCGGCGGCGGTGACGCGCCCGCACCACTCGTGGCCCGGCCGTAACGGGTAACGGGACCGGCCGGTGCTCAGATAGCTCATGTGGCCGGTGAACAGCTCGACGTCGGTGCCGCACACGCCGGCCCTTTCGACGTCCACCACCACCTCCCCGGGCGCGGCGACCGGCGGCTCGACCTCCTGGACCTCCGCCTCCCCCGGGCCGGTCAACACCAGCGCCCGCGTCACCGGGGGCCGATCACCTTCTGGCGCTGGCTGCCCAGGCCGTCGATGCCCAGCTCCATCACGTCGCCGGGCCGGAGCCAGACGGGCGGGTTCTGGCCCATGCCGACCCCGGGCGGGGTGCCGGTGTTGATCAGGTCCCCCGGCTCCAGCACCATGAACTGGCTCAGGTGGTGCACGATGACGTACGGGTCGAAGATCATCGTCTTGGTGGTGCCGGTCTGGCGGCGCACGCCGTTGACCGTCAGCCACATGCCGAGGTTCGTGACGTCGGCGATCTCGTCAGGGGTGACGAGCCAGGGACCGGCCGGGTTGAAGGTCTCGGCGGACTTGCCCTTGCTCCACTGGCCGCCGCGCTCCATCTGGAAGGCGCGCTCGCTGACGTCGTTGACCACGCAGTAGCCGGCGATGGCGTCGCGGGCCTCCTCCACCGAGTCGAGGTAGGAGGTGCGCCTGCCGATGACGATGCCGAGCTCGACCTCCCAGTCGGTCTTGGTGGAGCCGCGCGGGATCCGCACGTCGTCGTACGGCCCGACGAGGGTGTTGGGTGACTTGGTGAACAGGATCGGCTCGTCGGGGACGGCCTGGCCGGTCTCGGCGGCGTGGTCGCTGTAGTTGAGGCCGATGCAGAGGATCTGGTGCGGCCTGGCGATCGGGGCGCCGACGCGCTCGCCGGCGAACGCGCGGTGCTGACCTGTGGCGACCCGGTCGGCGAGCAGGGCGGCGCCGCCCCGGGCGAAGAACCGCTCGTCGAAGTCGGGGGTGACGTCGGAGACGTCGATGTAGTGGGTCTCGTCCACGCGGACGACGGGCTTCTCGGCGCCTGGCGCGCCGATGCGCATGAGCTGCACGTGTCTTCTCCGTTAGCTGGAAGGGGGCCGATCGCCGGAGACGATGGCGAGGATGGCGGGCAGGTCGTCCACGAGCGCCCGCACGGGGGTGCGGTAGGCGAGGCCGCTGATGCTGATGGCGCCGCTGGGCACGGTGGGCGAGGTCAGGTAGGCCGGGACCGCCAGGCAGTTGACGCCCGGCTCGTTCTCCTGGTCGTCGACGGCATAGCCCTGCCTGCGGACCCGTACCAGCTCGGCGTGCAGCTCCCCGGCCGTGCCGATGGAGCGGCCGGTGGGCCGCTCCAGCGTCCTGTCGCCCACCCAGGCGCGCACCGCGTCCTCGTCGGGCAGGGCGGCGGCCAGCAGCATCTTTCCCACGCCGGTGCAGTGGGCCGGGTTGCGGCCGCCCACCACGGAGCTCAGCCGCACCGCCCCGGACGGCGGGTCGAGCTTGGAGCGGTAGACGACCCAGGGGCCGTCGAGCACCGCGTAGTGCACCGTCTCGCCGTACCGGTCGCACAGCGCCTCAAGGATCGGGGTCACGCGGACGTGGTCGGGGCGGGCCTCGTGGTGGGCGAAGGCCATCCGCAGGAACTCGTCGCCGAGCACGTAGCGGCCGTGTCCGTGCCGGCTGGCGAACCCGGCGCGGCGCAGCGAGGCCAGCGCGCGGTGCACCGTCGGCTTCGAGCTGTCCACCGCCCGCGCCATCTCCTCCAGCCCCACCCCGTCGGGGTGACGGGCCAGCTCCGCGAGCACCGCCAGCACGCGATCGGAGCCTACGAGTCGCTGCTCCTCCGTCCATTCGGGCATATTCCGTACGTTAGACCGTCGTTCCAGGAAACGGAAGTTGCTCCCGGCGAAGCCTTCCCCCGGGCGGCGGGAGCCGGTTAGCCTCACAGAGAGTTCCACTCATGTGTTAATGATTCCAACTATTGGAAAGAGACATGCGCACCGCTCTCATCACCGGCGGGGTCAGCGGCCTGGGCAGAGCCGCCGCCGTCCGCCTGGAAGCCGACGGCGTCCGGGTCGTCACCCTCGACGTCGCCGACGGCGCGGACCTGGTCGTGGACGTCACCGACGCCGCCGCCGTCCAGGCCGCCGCCGACGAGATCGGCCCGGTCGACATCCTGGTCAACTCCGCCGGGATCGTCGGCCCCAACGCCCCGCTCTGGCAGCTCCCGCTCGACGGCTGGCGGCGCACCTTCGAGGTCAACGTCGACGGCACCTTCCACACCTGCCGCGCCTTCGTGCCCGGCATGCGCGAGCGCGGGTGGGGCCGCGTCGTCAACATCGCCAGCATGGCCGGCAAGGACGGCAACCCCAACATGGCGCCGTACTCCGCCTCGAAGGCCGCCGTCATCGCGCTGACCAAGTCGCTCGGCAAGGAACTCGCCACCAGCGGCGTGCTGGCCAACGTGATCGCCCCGGCCGTCATCGAGACCCCGATGAACGCCGACACCGGCCCGGAGGCGCTGGCGCACATCACCGGGCTCATCCCGATGCGCCGCGTCGGCCGCCCCGAGGAGGTCGCCGAACTGATCGCCTGGCTGGCCTCCGACAAGGTCAGCTTCTCCACCGGCGCCGTGTACGACATCAGCGGGGGACGCGCCACGTACTGAGCTTCATAGGCGAACATTTGACCGTTTTGTGCCTTTTTGCTACGTTTGAGGCTTGCAGCAGCGGGGTCCGCCATGCGACCGCTGTGTTCTGCCCGGACCGCGCCTTCGCGCGGCCGCCTAATCCGCCATCCGGCGGAGCCGGGGACCCACTCTCCTTCCGGGGTGAATCGGCGCCCGATCTCGCGCCGTAGGGCACTTCCACGCCCGAACCCGTCAGCTAACCCGGTAGGCGGCATGGAAGCTAGGAGCAATCCCTTCATGCGTCTCACCCAGCGGATCAGCAGTGCCCTGCTCGGCCTCGCCGTAGCCACGGGCGCCATGACCACCGCCGCCGGCGCCGCGCAGGCCGCCACTCCGGCCGCGGCCGTCGAGCGGCCCCTCGCCAACGCCCCCTCCGTGGCCGGCAGCGCCGCGTACCTGATGGACGCGGAGAGCGGCGAGGTGCACTTCAGCAAGGAGGCCGACCTGCGCAGGCCGGTCGCCAGCCTCACCAAGGCGATGACCGCCTACACCGTGCTCAAGCAGGCCAAGCCGACGGACAAGGTCACGATCACCGCCGAGGACGTCGAGTACGGCAGCCAGGGCGGCGCGTCGGTGGCCCACCTGCGCGCCGGCGACACCCTCACCGTCGAGAACCTGCTGTACGGGCTGATGCTCCCGTCCGGCGCCGACGCCGCGCACGCGCTCGCCCGCGCCTACGGCCCCGGCGTGCCCGGGTTCGTCGCCGAGATGAACGACACCGCCCGCAAGCTCGGCATGACCGACACCGTGTACGTGAACGCCGACGGCATGCCCTACCAGGGCGGCGGCCACTCCACCGCCCGCGACCAGGCGACGCTCGCCAAGGCGACGCTGGACGACCCGACCCTCAAGAAGATCACCTCGACCCGGTACCACGCCGTGGAGTCGACGTCCGAGCACGGCTCGTACGCGTGGAAGAACACCAACCGCCTCCTTTCCGCGCCGGGCGCCCTCGGCGTGAAGACCGGCTACACCAGGGACGCGGGCTACACGCTCGCCTTCGCCGGCGAGCGCGACGGCAACCGCCTGGTCGGCGTGATCCTCGGCGAGACCGACTCCGGCCGCCGCTTCCAGACCGCGCAGGCTCTGCTGGACTGGGGGCACGCGGGCAACCGATAGGTCCCTTTCCTGCTTGTTGCCTGGGAAGATGTGGCCTGGTGGCAGCCGGGGCCGCACGATCGGCTAGCGTCGAAAACGGCGCGTGCGGACGGTTCGTCCGGCACGCGCCCACTCGCCGGTCGCAGGTCCAGGCCCCGGCTTCGAAAGGAAAGAGATGGTGGAGCCGGTGCCGGCTGACCTGACCACGATTGAGCGCCGAGGCGCGGTGCCGGGACGGGAGTGCGCGCGATGAGCGTCGCGCTGGGCCTGGCGGCCATCTTCGTCCTCACCCTGGCCACCGGCTACTTCGTCGCCCAGGAGTTCGCCTACGTCACCGCCGACCGGCTCGCGCTGACGCAGCAGGCGGCCGCGGGCGACAAGAAGGCGGCCAAGGCCGTCAAGGTGCTGGAGCGGCTGTCGTTCATGCTGTCGGGCGCGCAGCTCGGCATCACCGTCACCGCGCTCGTGGTCGGCTTCATCGCCCGCCCGGCCCTGGCCGAGCTGATCTCACCCGCGCTGACCGCGCTCGGCATGCCCGCGGGGCTGGTGGACGCGGTGGCGCTGGCGATCGGGTTCGCGCTCGCCACGATCATCCAGATGGTGATCGGCGAGCTCGCCCCGAAGAACCTGGCGCTGGCCAGGCCGGAGCCGCTGGCCCGCGCGCTGGCTTCGTCGACCCTGATCTACCTGGCCGTGGCCGGGCCGATCATCAAGCTGTTCGACGCCACCGCCAACAGGCTGCTGCGCGCGGTCGGGATCGAGCCGGTCGAGGAGCTGCACCACGGCGCCACCCTGGAGGAGCTCGGCCACATCATCGGCGAGTCCGAGGCGCACGGCCACCTGCCCGGCAGCCAGGCCGACGTGCTGGAGCGGGCGCTCGCCTTCTCCGACCACACCGCCGAAGAGGTCATGGTGCCCCGGGCCGACGTGGTGGCCGTCGCCGCGTCGGCGACCGTCGCCGAGCTGGACGAGCTCATCGCCGCCCACGGCCACACGCATTATCCGGTGCTCGGCGCCACGCTGGACGACGTCGCCGGGCTGGTCAGCCTGCGTGACGTCGCCGCCGTGCCGACCGGCGCGGCGGCCACCACCCGGGTCGGCGACCTGGCCCGCGAGGTGCTCGTCGTGCCCTTCTCGCAGCCGCTGCCGGACCTGGCCGGCCAGCTCCACGCGCGCGGCGAGGAGGTGGCCTGCGTGGTCGACGAGCACGGCGGCCTGGCCGGCCTGGTCACCTGGGAGGACGTCGCCGAAGAGCTGGTCGGGGAGATCGCCGACGAGAACGACGCCGACACGCCCGCCGCGGTGCGCCGCGGCGACGGCTGGGAGCTGGACGCGGGCCTGCGGATAGACGAGATCGCCCTGGCCACGGACCTTAGCCTGCCGGACGAGGACGACTACGACACGCTGGCCGGGCTCATCCTGCACCGGCTGGGCCGCTTCGCCGTGCCCGGCGACGTGATCACCGCAGACCTGCCCGCCACCCTCGACCCCGGCGCGCCCACCCACGCCCGCATCGAGGTGCTGACCCTGAACCGCCACGTCCCCGAGCGCGTCCGCCTCACCCCGTACCGGCACGAAGGCGAGCAGCAGTCGTGAACCTGTCCCTGGGCCTGGCCCTCACCCTGTTCCTGCTCGCCGGCAACGGCTTCTTCGTGGCCGCCGAGTTCGCCCTGGTCGCCGCCAAGCGCCACCGCCTGGAGAAGGCCGCCGCGCAGGGCAGCCGGTCCGCCGCGGCGGCGCTGGCGGGGATCAAGGAGCTGTCGCTCATGCTGGCCGGCGCCCAGCTCGGCATCACGCTCTGCTCGCTCGGTCTCGGCGTGGTCTCCGAGCCGCTCATCGCCGGCACGCTCACCCCGCTGTTCCACGCCGCCGGCCTGCCCGAGGCCGCCGCGCACGCGGTCGCCTTCGTCATCGCGCTGGCCATCGTGACCTTCCTGCACATGGTCCTCGGCGAGATGGCGCCCAAGTCCTGGGCGATCGCTCATCCGGAGCGCTCGGCCACCGTCCTGGCGCTGCCGTTCCGCGGCTTCACGCTGGTCGTCCGTCCCGTGATCAGCGTGCTGAACGCCGTCAGCGACGCGCTGCTCCGCCTGTTCAAGGTCCGGCCCCGGGAGGGCGACGCCAACCCGCGCACTCCTGAGCAGCTCCAGCACCTGGTGGAGGAGTCGCGCAGGCTCGGGCTCATCGAGGCCGACGACCACGCCGTGCTCACCCAGGCCCTGCACGCCCCGAACACCGGCATCGCCGAGCTGATCACCCCGATCGACCGGATCGTCGGCGTGCCCGCCGCCGCCTCGGCCCAGGACGTGGTCGACGCCTGCCTGAACGCCGGACGCTCGCGCCTGATCGTCGGCCCCGCCGCGGCGCCGCTGGGCGTCGTCCACATCCGCGACGCCTACCTGGCGCGCCGCCGCTCCCGCGACGTCACCGCCGAGCAGCTCGCCTACCGCGTCCCGGCCCTGCACGCGGGCGCCTCGGTGTCGGACGCGGTGTCGGCGCTCCGGGCCGGCCACAGCCAGCTCGCGCTCGTCCGCGACGACGACGCCACGATCGGCATCGTCAGCCTCGACGACCTGCTGACCACCCTGCTGGTGCCAGGGAACGGGGAGCCGACGGCGCGCTGACGAGTCACGTGGCGATCCGGTCATTCCGAGGCCATGACGGGAGGAATGGCGCTCTGGCTCACGGTGATGCGCCCGGGCACCGAGCGCGCCGACGTACGGGCACGTCAGACGGCGTGGCTGCTGACCACGGCGCCCGTCGCGCTCACCCTGACCTGTGCGGGCCTGGCAGTCGGCGGCTCACCGGCCCTGCTCCCGTGGGCGATCATCGCGATGGCGGTCGTGCTCGGCGACGCCGTGGACGTTCCCTGCACGGCTGGGCGCACCCTGGCCGGTGGTCGTCGGCGGCGCGCTGATCGCCCTGGGAACCCTGATCTACCTGCTGATCCTCGTACGTCTGACGGCGAGACTCCGCTCGCCGGGCGTGAGCATCGGCGGCGGGCTCATCGGCCCCCGGGCCGTCCGTCCACGGCGTTCCCGGAATCCCGCAGGTGGGTGGCGAGCTGTTTGCGCACGGGCCCGTAGTGGGCCTCGATCGCCGCCTGGAAGGCGGCCACGTCGCGCCGCCGGGCGGCCGCCACGATCTCCGCGTGCGCGTCGGCGGTCTCGCGTCCGTCGGCGGTGGACGGGGCCAGCAACGGGGCGACCATGCTGTGGACGTCCCAGAACGCCCCGGTGAGCTGCTGGACGAGGTCGATCTTCAGCGGCTCCATGAGCAGCAGGTGGAAGGCGCGGTCCTGCTCGACGAACGTCTCCCCCTTGTCGGCCAGCTCCCGCATCTCGGACACCAGCGCGGCCAGGGCGTCGAAGTGGGGCTCCTCCAGAGCCGCCACGAGGGAGGCAGCCAGGCCCTGTTCGAGCAACTGCCGGACGCCGATCACCTCGCCGAGCACGGTGAAGTCGTCGCGGCTGCTGAGCTGGACGCGGAAGGCGAGGCTCTCCACCAGGGCCACCAGGGACAGGCGGCCGACGTACATGCCGTGGCCGTGCCGCACCTCCACGATGTCGAGGGCGCTCAGCGTCTTGATCGCCTCACGCACGCTGGAGCGGCTCGCCCCCAAGCTCTCGCAGAGCACGGACTCGGTGGGCAGCGGATCGCCGGGCTTCAGATGGTTCCGCAGGATGAACGCCTTGATCTGCTCCGTCACCTCCTGCCGCCGCAACGGATGCCGCCCCGTGGCGGGTCCAGGGAAGTCCAGCGTCATCTTCTGCCTTTCCCGCGATGCCGGTCTCTGGCGTGCACCCTAAGCATAGGACGTCAGACGTCGTACGCCTCCCGGCTTCACCGCGTGCCCGGGGACGATTCTGCCGGAACCGTGGCTGTCACGCCCCCGGCCTCGTCACTCTGTCGGCGAACCAGCGGGTGATGGTCGTCGGGTGGGTGATGGCGGTGCCGACGACCACGGCGTACGCGCCCGCCTCGACGGCTGCGGCGGCCTGCTCCGCCGTGTGGACCCGCCCCTCGGCGATCACCGGGACGGGCAGGTCGCGGGCGAGCCCGGCGACCAGTTCGAGGTCGGGGCCGGGTCCTGGGCGGGAGTACGCCGTGTACCCGGACAGGGTCGTCCCGACCACGTCCGCGCCTGCCTCGGCGGCGGCGATTCCTTCCTCGTACGTGGAGACGTCCGCCATCACCAGCCGGCCGGTACGCTCGTGCACGGCCTTGACGGTTTCGGCGAGCGTGCGGCCGTCGGGGCGTGGTCTGCAGGTGCCGTCCACGGCCACGATGTCCGCGCCGGTCGCGGCGACGGCGAGGGCGTGGTCGAGGGTCGGCGTGATGAAGACGTCTCCGTCGCCGTCCTTCCACAGACCGATGAGCGGCAGGTCCAGCGCCGCGCGGATCCGCCGCAGGTCCTCCAGCCCCTGCGCCCGGATCCCCGCCGCCCCGCCGGCGGCCACCGCCCGCGCCACCCGGCACATCGTGTCCGGGTCACGCATCGGCTCCCCGGGGTACGCCTGACACGACACCACCAGACGGCCCCGAATGGCGGCCAGCGCAGGGTGCTCAGCGGCCGACGTCATGATCCTCCTCGATTGGTGATCGCGCGAATCCTCGATGGTGGTCGCGCGAAGCGGGCCGATCACTCGCGCGTCCAGTACGGTTCCAAGCGCCCAGCGGGCCAGCGCACGGCGGGCCAGCGCGAAACGGGCCGACGCGAAACGGCCCACGCGAAGCGGACCGACGCAAGGCGGGACCGGCGCGAAGCGGGGCGGCGCGAAGCGGGCCGACGCGAAGCGGACCGACGCGAAGCGGACCGACGCGAAGCGGACCGACGCGAAGCGGACCGACGCGAAGCGGACCGACGCGAAGCGGGCCGGCGCGAAGCGGGGCGGCGCGAAGCGGGGCGGCGCGAAGCGGAAAGTGGTGTCGGTCATGGGGACGCTTCCAGGGCCATGCGGGCGGCGCCGAGCAGGGCGGCGGCGCCGGCGAGGGCGGCGGGTTCGACCGGGACGTCTCGCAGTGCGGGCAGCACCTCTGCGGCGATGGCGGCGCGCAGCGGTCGCCACCACGGTTCGCCGCATCCGGCGACGCCTCCCCCGATGACCACGATCTCGGGGTCGATGACGTTCATCAGCCCGCCGATGAGCGAGCCGAGCGCGGCCCCGCCCTCGGCCAGGACATCCGCGGCTAGAGGATCCCCGGCCGCAGCCAACCGAGCCACCCCGGCGAGGTCCGCAGCGTCCGTACCGCCCCGGCGACGGTACTCACCAATCAGGGCGGGGCCGGACGCGACCGCCTCCACATGCCCCTGCCCGCCGCACGGGCACGGCCTCCCGGCCGCCGCCGCCACCGGCACGTGGCCCGCGTGCCCGGCCACAGCGTGCGCCCCGTGCCGGACCCGCCCACCGAGCATGACCGAGGCGCCGACGCCAGTGCCGACCGCGACCAGCAGGACGTCCTCCCGGCCGGCGGCGGCACCGCGCCACTGCTCGCCGAGGGCGTGCGCGTGCACGTCGTTGCCGACCACCACCGGCACCCCGAGCCTGCGCGACAGCTCGCCACGCAGATCGGTCCCCGCCCATCCAGCCAGCGCCCCAGTCGCCGAGACCACCACACCACGCCCCGGATCGACCACCCCAGCACTACCGACACCGACCGCGGTCACAATCCCCCGGCCACCGAGACCCCCGACACCAGCCGGATCCACGGTCCCATCGCGGAGGTCACGCCCGACCTCCGCGCTACCACCCGCCCCCACGGACCCACGTCCGTCACGGACGCCGCGACCGACCTCCGCACCACCGGCGGCTTCCACGGCCCCCTGCCGGTCATGGAGGTCGCGACCGACCTCCGCACTACCCGACTCCACGGCCCCCCGCCCTTCACGGAGGTCACGACCGGCCTCCGCAGGCGGCCCCACCGATCTCCGCCCATCGCGAAGGTCACGACCGAACTCCGCACTACCAGCCGGCCTCACGGACCCACGCCCATCACGGAGGCCTCCACCGAACTCCGCACCACCGTCCGAGCCCACGGACCCCCGGCCATCGCGGAGGTCACGACCGACCTCCGCACCACCGGCCGCGATCACAACCCCCCGGCTCTCGGTGAGGGTGTGGATGAGGGCGGTGGCGGTGGTGAGGATGGCGTCGGGGCCTTCGGTGGCGGGGGTGGGGCGGGTGGCCGTGGCCAGGAGGGTGCCGGAGTGGTCGACCAGGGCGGCGGCGATCTTCGTGCCGCCGATGTCCACGCCGACGACGAGGCTCACAGCAGCCCGGCCTCCTCCAGATGGGCGGCGACGGCGCGGCCCTCGTCGGCGGTCAGCTCGCGCATCGGCGCGGCGACGGCCGCGTGGCCGATGACCCCGCGCAGGGCCAGCGCGGTCTTGAACGCCCCGACGCCCCGCGTGCTGCCGCCGGCGGTGGCAGGGGAGGCCGCCTCGACGATGCGGAACAGCCGGGTCAGGCGGTCCTGCTCGGCCTTGGCGTCGGCCCAGCGCCCGTCGGCGCAGGCACGCAGCAGCCGTACGTAACCGTGCGGGTCGACGTTGGCCAGGCCGGGCACGGCGCCGTCGGCCCCGGCGAGCATCATCGCGTCGACCACGACCTCGTGCCCGGTCAGCGCCGAGAACCCGGCGAGCCCGGCGGCCCGCAGGACCACCTGGCGGAATCCCACGTCGTCGCCGCTGGAGTCCTTGAGCCCGTCGACGACCCCGTCCGCGGCCAGGGAGAGCACCAGGTCGGCGGTGAGCTTGGTGTGCACCGACACCGGCACGTCGTAGGCCAGGAGCGGCAGGTCCACGGCGGCCCTGACGGCGCGGAAGTGCCGGTCGACCTCGACGGGATGGATGCGGGCGTAGAACGGCGCGGTCACCACGACGGCGTCCGCGCCGAGCTTCCTGGCGATCTCCGCCCGCTCGATCACGCGGCCGGTCGTCGTCTCGATGCAGCCGGCGAGCACGGGCACCCGGCCGGCGGCCGCCCGCACCACGACCTCCAGCGCCTTGTCCCGCCGGGCGTCGGTGAGGAAGACCGCCTCACCGGAGCTGCCGAGGGCGAACAGGCCGCTGACGCCCGCCTCGATCAGGAACTCGACCAGCCGCTCCAGTGACGCGGCGTCGATCTCGCCGTCCGGCGTCAGAGGGGTGACGACCGGCGGGATGACGCCGCTGAAGCGGGGCTTGCGGGGGCTCAAAGAAGGCTCCTTACGGGCGATTCGGGGTGGACGCAGTGCCAGAAGTGCGCCTCCGCCTGAGTGGCGGGCGGGAACTCCTGCGCGCACGCCTCGGTGGCCTTCCAGCAGCGGGTGCGGAACGGGCAACCGGACGGCGGGTGGGTGGCGGACGGGACCGGGCCGGTGAGCACGATCCGTTCGGTGTCGTCGAGCAGGCTGGGCGTGGCCGAGAACAGGGCCCGCGTGTACGGGTGGCGCGCCCGGCCGGCCACGTCGGCGACCGGCCCCTCCTCGACCACGCGGCCGAGGTACATGACCGCGATCCGGTCGGCGAGGTAGCGGACCGTCTGGATGTCGTGGGAGATGAACACCAGGCCGAGCCCCAGGCTCGTGCGCAGGTCGAGCAGGAGGTTGAGCACCTGGGCGCGGACGGAGACGTCCAGCGCGCTGGTGGGCTCGTCGGCGACGATCACGTCGGGTTCGAGTGTCAGGGCACGCGCCACGGCGACCCGCTGGCGCTGGCCGCCGGAGAGCTGGCCGGGCAGCGCCTCGGCGACGTGGCCGGGCAGCCCGACGAGGTCGAGCAGGTCGCGCACGCGTTCCTCGCGCTGCTTCGGCGTGCCGCGCCGGTGCACGTCGAGGGGGTCGCGCAGGATGCGGCGCACGGACAGGCGGGGGTTCAGCGCGGTGGAGGCGTCCTGGAACACCATGGCCACGGCGGCCCCGAAGTCCCGCCGGCGGCGCCGTACCGGCAGCGTCCACAGGTCCTCGCCGCGGAAGCGCACCGTGCCCGAGGTGGGCGCCTGGAGGCCGACCACCACCTTGGCGAGGGTGGACTTGCCGCATCCCGACTCGCCGACCACGCCGAGGATCTCGCCCCGGCCGACGGAGACGGTGGCGTCGGTGAGTGCGTGCACCTTGTCGCGGCGCACCAGGCCGCCGCTGCGCGCGGTGTGCACCACGTGCACGTGTTCCAGGCTGACGACTGGTTCGTTCACCGTTGTCCCCCTCCGGGGTGGAAGCAGGCCCGCGCGTGGTCGTGCGGTTCGCCGGCCAGCGGCGGCGGAGCGGTGCGGCAGGTCGCGGCCGCGGCCGCGCACCGGCCCGCGAAGCGGCAGCCGGGCCCGAAGTCGCGGGGCGCGGGCACCACGCCGGGCACCTGGTGCAGCCGCTTGGCCCCGCTCTCCAGGGAGAGCACCGAGCCCAGCAGGCCCCGGGCGTAGCGGTGCTCGGCACCGGACAGGAGCGAGCCGGTCGTGCCGATCTCGGCGAGCTGGCCGGCGTACATCACGGCGATCCGGTGCACGAGCTGACCGACCAGGCCGAGGTCGTGCGAGACGAGCAGCATCGCGAAGCCGAGCTCGTCCCGCAGCTCGACCAGCAGCTCCACCACCTGCGCCTGCACGGTCACGTCGAGCGCCGTGGTGGGCTCGTCGGCGACCAGCAGCCGCGGGCCGCGGGACAGGGCCATCGCGATCAGCACGCGCTGGCGCTGGCCGCCGGACAGCTCGTGCGGGTAGCTGCGCCGGGTGCGCGCCGGGTCCAGGCCCACGAGTTCGAGGAGCTGCTCCGGCGTACGGGTGCCGCCCCGCTTGGTGAGCTGGCGCAGCTGAGTGCCCACGAGGACCGACGGGTTCAGCGACGACATGGCGTCCTGGTAGACCATGGCGATCTCCGGGCCGGAGATCGCCCGCCGTTCGCCTGGCGGCAGGTGCAGGATGTCGCGGCCGTCGTAGACGATCCGGCCGCTCACCTGCGCGGCGCGGGGCAGCAGACCCATGATCGCCAGGCTGGTCAGGCTCTTGCCGCAGCCGGACTCGCCCACCAGCCCGAGCGTCTCGCCCACCCGTACGTCGAAGGAGAGCGACTGGACGACCGGGACGTCCCCGTATCGCTGCGGGAAGCGGATGGTCAGGTCCTCGACCGACAGCAGCGGCGCGGCCCCGGGCGGCAGCGGCGGGACGCGCGGCGGGCGCTCGCCCGCCACGACGGCGAGCCTGGCGAGCGCGTCCCCGGTCTCGGTGCTCTCCTCGGCGGGTACGGCCGCCGAGGAGACGTCGTCGGCCGGTGCGGCGGCGCGCCGGGCGGAGCGGGGCGCGGCCCACGCGTCGGTGAGCCCTTCGGCGAGCAGGTTTAGCGCGAGCACCGTGACCAGGATCGCCAGGCCGGGAAAGAACGTGGCCCACCAGCCGCCGGCCAGGACGAGCTGCCTGCCGTAGGCCAGCACGTTGCCCCAGCTCGGCGCCGGGTCCTGGATGCCCGCGCCGATGAACGACAGGCTGGCCTCGAAGATGATCGCGTCGGCCACCAGCACGGTGGCGAACACCATGATGGGCGCGGCGCAGTTGACGGCGACGTGCCTGACCAGGATGTGCGGCCTGGTGGCGCCGATGACCTTCTCGGCGGCGACGTAGTCCTCGCCGTACTGCGCCAGGACGTTGGCCCGCACCACCCGCGTCAGCTGCGGCACGTACAGGAAGGCGATCGTGCCGATCAGGACCGGGAGGTGGCGGCCGAAGACCGCCACCAGCACCGCGGCGAGCGCGATGCCGGGGAAGGCCATGACCACGTCGAGGACGCGCATGATGCCCTCGCTGACGGCCTTGCGCGAGGTGGCCGCGAGGCTGCCCAGCACCGCGCCGGCGGCGACGGCGAGCGCGGTGGCGCCCAGGCCGATGAGGAGGGAGGACTGCGCGCCGTGCGCGATCCTGGCGAAGACGTCACGCCCGGCCCTGTCGGTGCCGAGCCAGTGGTCGGCGCCGGGCGGGACGGCGGGCGTGCCGGTCGCGAGCGGATCTCCGGCGAAGAGCGGCGCCAGCACGGCGAAGAGCGCGATCGCCACGAGCACGGCGAGGGAGACGACGGCGACCGGGGAGAGGCGCGCGAAGCGGATGCCGGGGTCGGAGAGCCGGGCGGTCAGGCCTGATCTGAGCATCTCACACCGCCCTGATCCGCGGGTTGACGAGCAGGTAGAGCAGATCGACGACGAGGTTCACGAGGAGGAACGCCACCGCGATCGTCAGCACCGCGCCCTGCACCAGGGCCACGTCGCCGTTCGTGACGCCTTCGAGGATGAGCTTGCCCATGCCGGGCAGGTCGAAGATCGTCTCGATGACCACGGCGCCGCTCAGCAGGTAGCCGACCCGCAGGCCGAGCACGGTGAGCGGGGTGATGAGCGCGTTGCGCAGCGCGCCGCGTACGACGATCGCGCGGGGCAGGCCGTTGCCGGTGGCGGTGCGGACGTAGTCCTTGTCCAGTTCCTCCACCATCGAGGTGCGCACCAGGCGCGACAGCGAGGCCGCCGCCGGGACGGCGATCGCGATCGAGGGCAGGGCCAGCGACAGGAGCCAGCCGGTGACGGAGTCGGCCGGGTTGACGTAACCGCCGGTCGGGAAGATCGGAACGCCGAGCGCGAACTCCTGGATGAGCAGGATGCCCAGCCAGAAGGAGGGCATCGCCACCCCCGCGATGGACAGCACGCGGGTCACCTGGTCGGGCCACCGGTCGCGGTGGAGCGCGCCGGTGACCCCGAAGGCCAGGGCGCCGGCCACGGCGAGCACCAGGCCCAGCACGGTGAGCTGGATCGTGAGCGGGAAGGCCGTGACGACCCGGTCGATCACCGGGGTCGCCGGCGGGGCGGTGTAGCCCAGGTCGCCCTGCGCCAGCTGCCCCAGGAACCGGACGTAACGCAGCGGGAGGGGGTCGTCCAGCCCGTGCTCCGCCCTGTAGGCGGCGCGCGCCTCCGGGCTCGCGCCGTCGCCGAGTGCGTTGTACGCGGGATCGTTGGGCGAGAACTGGAGGACCACGAAGACCAGCAGCGTGACGCCCAGCAGCATGGGCGGCAGGATCACCAGCCGTCTCACGGTCAGCCGTAGGAGTGCGAACATGGCGCTTTCTCGTCGGGGCGGTCAGACGCGGGCGACGTCGAGGAAGGATAGGCCCGTGGTCGGGATGGGCTGGAAGCCGGTGAGCGCCTTCTCGTCCCAGGCGGTGGGCAGCTTGCGGTGCAGGATCGGGTAGAGCGGCACCTCCTCGGCGACGAGGTCGACGGCCTGGCCCCACAGCTTCTTCTGCTCGGCGGCGTCGTCGGTCCGCACCGCGGCGTCGAGCAGCTCCAGCATCTTCTTCGCCTCGGCGGTCTGGCTCCAGCGGTAGCGGTTCTCCGGCCAGATGCCGTCGTAGAACCAGCGCAGCAGCAGGTCCATGTCGTTGCCGAAGACCGAGGGGTCGCCCGGCGCCACCAGGACCTGGAACGCGCCGGGGTCGATCTTGTTGGTGTACTGCCCGCCCGACTGGCCGATGTCGAGCGTGGTGGTCACGCCGACGGCGTCCCAGGACTCCTTGATGATCGGGACGATGTCCTTCACCCAGCCGGTGTCGGTGGTGACCATGGTGACCTGGAGGTTGTCGACCCCGGCCGCTTTGAGCAGCTCCTTGGCCTTGCCGGGGTCGTAGCCGTAGACGGTGGCCGCCTCGGCGTACGCCGGGTGCGACTCCTGGACGTAACCGGTCGCCGCGGCGGCGTTGCCCAGCATGCCCGTCCGGATGACCTTGTCCTTGTCGATCGCGTAGTGCAGCGCCTGGCGCACCCGCTTGTCGTCGAAGGGCTTCTCGGCGCAGTTGAACATGAGGAAGAGCAGGCCGAAGGACTGCACCGCCTCCAGCTTGTGCTTCTGGCCGACCTTCTCGGCGTCGAGGTACGGCACGTCCTCGATCGCCGCGACCCGGCCGGACTCCAGCGCGGTCACGCGGGCGGACGGGTCGGACAGCAGCCGCCACGTCATGTTCTTGACCTTCGCGGGGCGCGGGCCGTTGTACTCGTCCCACCGCTCGAAGACGATCTTGTCTTCCTTGGTCGCCTCGATCAGGCGGTACGGGCCCGAGCCCACGGGCTTGGCGTCGAAGGCGGCCTTGTCCTTCTCCACGATCGCCTTCGGCACGATCTTGACGACCGCGAGCCGCTCCTTGAGCAGGGGGAAGGCATGCTTGAGCTTGATCTCCGCCGCCGTGTCGCCGACCGCGGTGACGCTCTCCACGAACGGGATGAACTGCACCATGAGCGAGGCGTTGGCGGGGTCCATGACGCGCTCGAAGCTGAAGGCGACATCCCCAGCCGTCACCGGGGAGCCGTCGTGGAAGGTGGCGCCCTGGCGCAGGGCGACCTTGTACGTGGTGTCGTCGACCTTCTCCAGCTCTCCGGCGGCGAGCGCGGCGTACGGCTCGCGGGTCACCGGGTCGAGGTCGAACAGCGCCTCCAGGGTGTGCATGTTGGCCGCGACGGGCGTGGCGCCGGACGAGGTCATCGGGTCGAAGCCGGTCGACAGGGCGTACGAGATGCCGGCCTCGATGCTGTCGGCGGCGGCGGGCGCCGCGCTGCCGGTGGAGGCGGGGCCCGAGCACGCGGCGAGCGAGCCGGTGAACGCGGTGGCGGCGCTCATGGCCCCTACGAGCCGCAGGAAGCCGCGGCGGTTGACGGACGGGGCGGGATCGGGCATGGCTACCCCTCTCCTTTGATGGTGACCGTTTTGGGGGGTATCGTCACGGGCGGGCACAGGACACATGACGTCTGATGTCTGATGCCGATGCGGGGAATGTAGACGACCTTTGGACGAAAGGGCAAGATGTTGGCCGTGATCGAGCCCATCTCGCGACCGTCCCGCGGTACGCAACTGCGACAGCGAGAGGTGGCCGAGCGCATCAAGCAGTACATCCTGCACCACCGCCTGCGGCCCGGCGACGCGCTCCCCACCGAGGCGGAGCTGTGCGCGGCCATCGGCGCGAGCCGCTCCAGCGTGCGCGAGGCGATCAAGGCCCTCACCGCCCTCGACATCGTCGAGGTGCGCCACGGATACGGCACCTACGTCGGCACGCTGTCACTCGCCGCCCTGGTCGAGAGCCTGAGCTTCCGGGGGCTGCTCAGCCGGTCCGACGACTACCAGGTGCTCTCCGAGCTGGTCCAGGTCCGCCAGACCCTGGAGCAGGGGCTCGCCTCCGCGATCATCCCCGCCCTGGGCGAGGATCTGCGCGGCGAGCTGGAGAGACTCACCGACGAGATGGACGAGCGGGCGCGGGCGGGCGAGACGTTCATCGAGCAGGACCGCGAGTTCCACCTGCTCCTCATGAAACCTCTGGGCAACGAGCTGGTCACCCAGCTCACCGCCGCCTTCTGGGACGTGCACGCGATCGTCGCGCCCACGATGCCCACCACCCCCGAGTCGGTGCGCGAGACCGTCGCGGCGCACCGCGCGATCGTGCGGGCGGCCTCCGCCGAGGACCTCCAGGGGTTCGCGGAGGCGATCGCCGCCCACTACGCCCCGGTGCGGCGGCACCTGAGGGAAAATCGCGGGCATTGACGGCTCTCCACCCCGCGCTTACAGTACGGGACGTCTGATGTCTGATGCTCCTCGGCTCCAACCCCCCGAACCGAAGGAGCGATCGATCCGTGACGTCCCTGCCCAGAAGGCTCCTGCGCGGAGTCTTAGCCCTCGTCCTGTCCGTCGCCGCCGCGGCGGTCCTCGTCCCCGCCCCCGCCTTCGCGGCCGTCCCCGGCGTGTCGGCGACCGTCGGAGCGGACTGCCCGCTCAGCCGGCTCCAGCTCACCCTGGACAACAAGTCGGCCCAGACCCAGACGTACACCGTGACCTGGCCCGGCCGCTCCGGATCGCCGTGGACCCGCACGGTGCCCGCCGGAGGCAGCGCGCTGCTCCACTGGACGCTCGACCCCGGCACCCCGTACACCCTGCGCACCACCACCCCGACCGGCCACGACACCACGCAGAGCGGCAGGTTCCACTGCGGCGGCGGGATGTCCGCGCTCGTCGGCTTCGACTGCACGGAGAGCCGCCTCCAGCTCATCCTGGAGAACCGGACCACTGCGTCGAAGACGTTCACGGTCACCTGGCCGGGCCGGACCGGCTCGCCCTGGACGCGCACCGTCGCCGCGGGCGGTAACTACCTGCACTACTGGACGGTCCCGGCCGGCACGCCGTACACCCTGCGGACCACGGCGGAAGGCTTCGACGACACGCGTTCCGGCGTCGCGCGCTGCGGTATGGCCGCCGACGCGCCCCAGCTGAACTCGACCGCCGTGCTCCGCACCAGCACCACCATCAGAGGGCTCAACGGCCCCGATGGCCGCTACGACGGCACCGTCCGATCGGTGCGGATCCCCGGCATGGCCGTCACCGGGAACGGCACCGTCATCGCCGTGGCCGACGCGCGCGTCGACGGCTCCTACGACCTGGGCGGCGGCACCAACAACATCCAGATCGTGCTGATGCGCAGCACCGACCACGGCCTCACCTGGGAGCAGCCGCGCGTCATCCACCACGCCGCCACGACGGCCCAGGGCGTCGGGGACCCGAGCGTGCTCGTCGACCGCTCGACCGGAGAGGTCTTCGTCTTCTACACCTACTCGCCGCGGCCGGGGATCAGCTTCTGGTCGGGCGGGTCCGGCTCCAACGCCGCGAACGACCCCGACAGCCTGCACATCCAGTACGTCAAGAGCACCGACCACGGCCTCACCTGGAGCGCCCCGGTCGAGCTCAACCCGTCGGTGAAGGACCCGGGCTGGCGGCAGCTCTTCGCGTCGTCCGGGCACGGCATCCAGACCAGCTCCGGCCGGCTGATCCAGCCGATCGTCTACCGCGACGCCGCCGGGACCAGCCACGCCGCCAACATCTACAGCGACGACCACGGCCGGACCTGGCAGCGCGGCTCGTCGGCGAGCGGCAACGTCAACGAGAGCAAGGCCGTGGAGCGCAGCGGCGGCGCCGTGGCGCAGAACATGCGGCACAACGGCGTCCGCTCCCGCTTCCTGGCCACCTCGGCCGACGGCGGCCGGACCTTCGGCGCCGCCGCCGCCAGCCCGGTGCTGACCGATCCGCTGTGCAACGCCGACGAGCTGTCCTACCTCACCCCCGGGCAGCGCGGCTCGAACGGCGCGCCGATCCGCACCGCCACGGTCCTGTACAGCGGCAACGCCCACCCGACCGCCCGCAACGACCTGACCGTCCGGCTCTCCACCGACGACGGGACCACCTGGCCCGCCAGGGCGCTGGTCAAACCCGGCGCGGCGGGCTACTCGACCATGGCCGTGCTCGCCGACGGCCAGGTCGGCGTCCTCTACGAGATCGGCGACACCGGCGGCATCGTCTTCGCCCGGTTCACCCCCGCCTGGCTGAGGGCCGCCTGACCTGCCGAACACGGACCCGCCGGCCTGCGAACGGCCGGCGGGCCCCGGGGCCACCGGCGGTGGTAGCCGACCAGGGCGACCGCGGCCCGGGAGCGCCGGGCTCGTACAGGACCATGGCCGACCGGGACCGTGTCATGGGGGGTCGGGCCAGAGGTAGCGGACGGCCGCCAGTGCGGCCAGGCCGCCCGCGAGGTTCATGGCCAGCCGGGCGACGGACGCGGTCCACGGCTCCGGGTAGCTGAAGTCGGCCAGCAGCAGCACCGTGACCGGCATCCAGAACGACCAGTAGACGTAGTTGGCCGCCCGGTAGGCGTGCGCCAGCGTGCCGGCCGCGCCCACGCACAGGGCGGTGACCAGGGTGGACGGACGGCAGAGCAGGATCAGCGCCGCCAGCGCGCTGCCGGCCAGGCCGCCCAGCATCCGCTTGACGTAGCGGGAGCCGGTGGCTTCCGGTGTGGGCCGCAGGGTGACGAGGATCGCGGTGACCAGCCAGTGGCCCTCGGCGACGCGCAGCCCGAGCAGAACCGTGATCGACATGGAGACGGCGACCAGCACGCCGAGCCGGGCGGCGTGCCGGGCGCGGCGGGCGAGGCTCAGCTCGGACGGCGGGACCGTGGCCGACAGCCGGCCCAGGGGCAGGACGACGAGGGCCGCCCAGGCAGCCCCGGCGAGCTGGGCCAGGCCGGGCACGCCGATGCCGGGGTCGTCCATGATGGCCATGAGCAGGGCTCCGAGCGCGGCCGTGGTGCCCAGGAGCGGCCAGAAGCTCCCGGCGACGGCCGCCGCCGTCACGCCGGCCGCCAGCAGCCAGGGCTGCCCGGCGACGAGCCAGACGAACACGCCCGCCGCGGTGACCGCCGCCCCGCGCACGAGCATGACCAGGGACAGCGGCTGGGGCGCCGGGTACAGCATGAGCGTGGCCGCCAGCGTCACCGCCGCGCCCAGCGAGGTCCGGTGCAGCGCGGCCCCGGCGAGCAGCGGCACCACGATCAGCACGCCCGCCGCCAGCCCGGCCGGGAAGTCCGGCTTGCCTTGCGGCCGCAGCAGGTCCCACACCTGCTCGGCCCAGCGGCCGGCCGTGCTCAGGGTTTGCGCCTGTCGGGCGCCGGGGTTCCGGTGATCATCCGCCTGGCGACGTCCCACAGGCGTTCCAGCGCCGCGATGACCGGCGGGGACTCCGGCCCGAGCAGCCTCGCCCAGGCGCCGGCGCGGTTCGGCAGCGTGCTGGCCCCGCCCGTGAGCCCGCTGCCCGCCACCGCCCCGTGCAGCGCGTCGGCCAGCTCGGCGGCGTCCACCGCGGACGTGATCACGTACAGGGTGGACAGCACGCCGTGGCCGCCGAACATGGCCGGGCCGGTGACCGGCGCCCGTCCGGGGACGAGCCTGATCGGGTCGGCGAACAGCAGCTCGCCGTCCGGGCCGCACACCTCCAGGTCGCTGCAGCAGGCGTCGTAGGCGTGCCGTTCGCCCCTGGCCAGCCGCCCGGCCAGCATCGTCTCGCCGAGGATCACGGTGGCGGTGGGGTCGGCCGTCACCCTGATCCGCTGGTAGAAGCGCGAGCCGGTGAACGGGATGACCGGGTCCGGCAGGTACTCGACGTAGCCGCCCGGCCCCGCCGTGATGGTGACGAGCTGGCTGGCGTAGTCCTGCTCCATCCGGTAGATCTTCGTGGCGGCCTGCGTCGTCACGTGCGTCGACGCCCCGGCGCCGCAGGCGAGGTCGATCCGGTAGCGGTCGCCCTGCAGCACTCCCCCGCCCGTGGACATGACGATCACGTACGGCAGGTCAGGCCGGTCGGGGTCGTAGTAGAGCGGCCGCATGATCTGCAGCGGCGCCTTCTGGTAGTGGCCGGTCAGCTCCGACCGGCCGCCCCGCCGCTCGAAGGCCAGGTCGAGCACGCCGACCTTGCCCGGACTGCCGACCGGCAGCGTGTGCGGCACCTCGGCGTGCCGCGCCACGTCCTCCGGGATCGAGGTGATCGTGTAATGCGAGGCCGCCAGCCGGTCTACGCGCTCGGCGACCATACCGGCCTGCGGCTGGCGATGAAGTCCGCGACCTCCGCCACGCCCGTGCCCTCCAGCGAGTCGGTGAGGATCACCGGGCGCCCGTCACGGACCCGGCGGGCGTCGCGGGTCATCACCTCCAGGTCGGCGCGCACGTACGGAGCGATGTCGATCTTGTTGATGACGAGCAGGTCGGAGTCGGTGATGCCCGGCCCGCGCTTGCGCGGCATCTTGTCGCCCTCGCCGGTGTCCAGGACGAACACGTACACGTCGGCCAGGACCGGGCTGAAGGTGAGCGTGAGGTTGTCGCCGCCACTCTCGTACAGCAGCGTGTCGATGTCGCCGAAGCGGCGCAGCATCTCGGTCCCGGCGGCCAGGTTCATCGTGGGGTCGTCGCGGACGGCTGTGTGCGGGCAGGAGCCGGTCTCCACGCCCACGATGCGCGCCGGGTCGAGCACGCCGTCGAGGGTGCGCTTGACGTGGTCGGCGTCCTCCATGGTGTAGATGTCGTTGGTGATGACGCCGACGCTGTGTCCCCGCCCGATCAGGATGGGGACCAGCGCCTCGATCAGGGCCGTCTTGCCGGAGCCGACGGGCCCGCCGATGCCGACCTTGAGAACGCCTTCCAGCTCGCGGGGCGTGTCGTGGTCCAGGTGATGGTGGTGGTGGGTGTGCATGGCGTACCCCCTTTCAGGTGGTGAAGAGCCGGGCTTCCGCCCGCTCGTGGACGGCGCTCATGGCGTCCGCGACCGGGGTGGCGGCGTGCAGGTCGAGGGGGCCGCGGGCGGCCAGCGCGTGCGCGGCGGCCAGCCCGATCGCGCCCCCCGCGCCGTACAGCGTGGCCTGCGCCCGCCGGAAGTCGAGCCTGCCGAGCCGGACGGCGGCGCTGACCCAGCTCGCGGCGAACGCGTACAGGTCGCCGATCACCGCGTCGTCCACCGGGACGCCGAGCCCGGCGTAGGCGGCGCCCAGGACGACGGCGTGGTTGCCCGGCGTGGTCCCGGCCTCGACCAGCTCGGTGAGCCGGGCGAGCTCCGGGGTGGCGAAGACCAGGGTCGCGGTGCGGAGCACCTGGTTGCCGGTTCTGGTGGCGGCGGCGCGGATCTCCCGGTTGAGCTTGATCGCGTGCAGCCGCCGGTCCGTCTCCACGACCGCGTCCCAGTCGCCCGCCGTCACCGCCCGGTGGATGAGCACCAGGGCGGTGGCGTCGCCCGGCCCCGCCGCGTGCAGCAGCACGTCCTCCAGCAGCACGCCGACGTCGACCGGCCCGGCCTGCGTGTACGCCTCCAGCCCGTGGGAGAGCGTGTAGAGGCCGCCGGGAAAGGCCGAGTCGGTCAGCTGAAGCTGGGCGAGCAGGGTCATGCCAGGAAGAACAGGTGGTTGAGCGGCAGTTCCTGGGCCGGCGCGATGGTGGCGTGCTCGCCGTCGACGGTGACCTTGTACGTCTCCGGGTCCACGGTGATCGTGGGCAGCGCCGAGTTGCGCACCATGTGCCGCTTGTCGACGGTACGGGTGTGGCGGACCTTGGCGATCAGCCGTTGCAGGCCGAGGCGTTCCGCCACCCCGGCGGCGATGGCGGCGTCGGGCAGGAAGGTCACGTTGCTCTTGCGCTGCGCCATGCCCATCGCACCGAACATCGGCCGGAAGTAGACGGGCTGCGGCGTGGGCAGTGAGGCGTTCGGGTCCCCCATCCGCGACCAGTTGATCATCCCGCCCTTGACCACCATCGCGGGTTTGGCGCCGAAGGAGTGGAACGGCCAGAGCACGATGTCGGCCAGCTTGCCGTCCTCCAGCGAGCCGACCGTCTCGGCGATGCCGGTGGTCCTGGCCGGGTTGATGGTCAGCTTGGCCAGGTAGCGCAGCACCCGGAAGTTGTCGTTGCGCTCGGAGTCCTCCGGCAGCTTGCCGCGCTGGTCCTTGTTGTGGTGCGCGGTCTGGAAGGCCCGGGTGAAGGTCTCCCCGATCCGGCCCATCGCCTGGGAGTCGGAGGAGAACATGCTGATCACGCCCATGTCCTGGAGGACCGTCTCGGCGGCGATGGTCTCGGCCCGCACCCGGCTGTCGGCGAACGACACGTCCTCGGGGATGTCGTGGCTGAGGTGGTGGCAGACCATCACCATGTCGAGCAGCTCGTCCACCGAGTTGATCGTGTACGGCAGCGTCGGGTTCGTCGAGGACGGCAGCGCGTTGGCCTCGCCGGCGATGCGGATCAGGTCCGGCGCGTGTCCGCCGCCCGCGCCCTCGGTGTGGAAGGTGTGGATGGCGCGGCCGTTGATGGCGCTGATCGTGTCTTCCAGGTAGCCGGCCTCGTTGAGGCTGTCGGAGTGCAGCGCCACCTGGACGTCGTACTGGTCGGCCACCCGCAGCGCGCAGTCCACGACGGCCGGGGTGGAACCCCAGTCCTCGTGCACCTTGAGCACGCACGCCCCGGCCTCGATCTGCTCGACCAGCGAGGCGGGCAGGCTGGAGTTGCCCTTGGCCATGATGCCGATGTTCACCGGCAACGCCTCGACGGCCTGGAGCATCCGGCCGATGTTCCACGGGCCCGGCGTGCAGGTCGTGCCCCGGGTGCCGTCCGTGGGGCCGGTGCCGCCGCCGATCAGCGTGGTGATGCCGTTGGTGAGCGCGGCCTCGGCCTGCTGCGGCGAGATCAGGTGGACGTGCGGGTCGATGGCGCCCGGCGTGGCGATCATGTGCTCACCGGCCAGCACCTCCGTGCCCGCGCCGATGACCAGCCTGCGGTCCACGCCGTTCTGGGTGTGCGGGTTGCCGGCCTTGCCGATGCCGACGATCCTGCCGTCCTTGATGCCGATGTCGCCCTTGACGACGCCGAGGATCGGGTCGAGCACGACCGCGTTGGTGATCACCAGGTCGAGCGCGATGGTGGCGTTCTGGGAGAGCGGGTCCGCCGCCATGCCGTCGCGGGCGGTCTTGCCGCCGCCGTAGACGGCCTCGTCGCCGTAGTAGCCGGCCGTGTGGTCCTTCTCGATCTCGATCACCAGGTTGGTGTCGGCCAGCCGGACCCTGTCGCCCACCGTCGGGCCGAACATGGATCCGTACTGCTTGCGGCTCATCGTGGCCATGTGTCAGCCCTTCTTCCCGGCTTGCGGCTTCTTCCCTGCGGACGGCTTCTTGCCGGAGGGAGGCTTCTTCGCCGCCTTGCCGGCCCCGACCGGCTTGGCGGCGCCCTTCGGGCGGATCTCGGCCGACGGCTCCGGCTCGTCGGTGTAGCCGAGCTCGGCCAGCCGCCGCAGCGCGTGGGTCCGGGCGTCCCTGGCCTTGATGCCGCCGTTGAGCAGGCCGGCGAAGCCGACGATGCGCATCCCGCCGCCGTACTGGACCAGGTTGACCTGATGGGTGTCGCCCGGCTCGATGCGGACCGCGGTGCCCGCCGGGATGTCGAGGTGCATGCCGTACGCCTTCTCGCGGTCGAAGCTGAGCGCCCGGTTGGCCTCGAAGAAGTGGAAGTGCGACCCGACCTGGACGGCCCGGTCCCCGGTGTTGCGCACGGTGAGCGTGACCGTGGCCCGGCCGGTGTTGATCTCGATGGGGTCGTCGGCGTAGACGACCCTGTCCGTGTCCGTCATGACGAACCGGTCCCTTCTGGTCGGGCGGCGGTCAGCCGCCGATCGGGTCGTGGCAGGAAACGAGCTTGGAGCCGTCCTTGAACGACGCCTCGACCTGCATCAGCTTGAGCATTTCGCGCACTCCCGGCATGACGTCGCCGGCGCCGAGCACGTTCTTGCCGAGCTCCATGCACTCGGCGACGGTCTTGCCCTCGCGGGCCGCTTCCAGGACGGCGGCGCTGATCAGGGCCACCGCCTCGCTGTAGTTCAGCTTGAGACCGCGATCCCGCCGTTTGGCCGCCAGGTCGGCGACCACGTAGATCAACAGTTTGTCCATCTCGCGAGGGGCGAGGTTCATCAGCTCTCCTTAGGTAGGACTGCGCCGCAGGCCGGAGAACGCCGGCACTGCCGCCAGGAAGATCCAGGTGACGATGACGAAAGGCCAGGTCAGGGTGTGTCCGCCGACGGGCTTGAAGAAGTCGGTGACGAACGCCGTGAGCACGGTCGCCGCTACCGCCCCGGCCACCGCGTACAGCACGCCGAGCCGGGACAGGACGACGAACGTGCCGGTCAGGGCGATGCCGGTGAGCACCGCGTTGTAGCCGTACAGTCCGGCGCCGATGTCGGCGGCGGGCGCGCCGAGCACGATCGCCACCACGATGCCGACGGCGCTGGCGAGGAGCGCGGACAGCGCCACGAGCCGGCCGGCGAACGCCAGGCCGATCAGGAAGATGAGCCCGACGTACCACTTGCTCTGGAAGAACACCTGGCCGACCCCGTTGAACAGGCCCTGCCACAGGTCGGTGAACGTCAGCTCGCGCCCGGGGTAGGCGGCCGACGGCGGCGCCGCCATGCTGCGTCCCCTCCAGATCCGCTCGAAGGCCGGGGCCCCGACCACCATGATGGTGGTGACCGCGCAGAACGGCGCGGTGAAGGTCGGCAGGTTGTACGGGCCGAGCAGCGCGACGAGCGCCGAGGTCAGCACGCTTCCCATGATGGCGCCGATGATCACCAGCAGCACGGTCACCCAGCGGACGTCGAAGTACAGCACCAGCGCGACGCCGATCAGCGTCCCGTTGAAGCCCTCCAGCCCGCCGGTCACCCGATCGGACGAAACGCCGAGCACCACGGCGGTGAGCGTGGCGACGGCGGCGCCGAGCAGGCCGAAGACCCCGAACTGCCAGCCGCCGACGAACAGCGCGACGATGAAGCACAGAGCCGTCCGGTAGTCGACCTGGAAATCGACCTGGCTGACACCGCGGACTATCGCGGGCGGCAGCTCGGAAGCCTTCACATTCAACGCCCGCCCCTGTCTCTCCGGTGCCGATGATTCAACGAGGCGCAGCATTCCCTGGCGTGTTCCCACTAAAGCGCAAATGCCATTAGCTGGACATTTATGAGAGAATGCCACCTCACTCTTTAACCGCTATCAACCCGCGACGGCTCTGCCGAGCAGATAGCAGAGGCTGACCGCGACGAGACCCGCCACGACGTTCATGCCGATGTTGATCAGCCCTTTGCCGGTCGAGCCGGACGAGAGCAGCTTGTACGTGTCGGTGCTGAACGTGCTGAACGTGGTGAGCGCACCGCAGAAGCCGGTGCCGATCAGCGACAGCACGGCGTGAGGCAGCGCGTCGACCGAGGAGAGCCCCATCAGGAAGCCGAGGATGGCCGAGCCGATGACGTTGACGGTCAGCGTCCCCCACGGCAGGGCCGACCCGAACCTCCTCTTGACGGAGGAGTCGACCAGGTAGCGGGTCGGCGCGCCGACCAGGCCGCCGATGAAGACGGCGAGGACCGTGATCATTTCCGGCTCCCTCCCAGCGTGATGCCGGCCCAGACGGCCAGGAGTCCCAGCCCGACGCTGAGCACGAGGTAGACGGCGGCCCAGCCGGGCGAGCCGCCCACGGTCAGCTCCCTGACCCCGTCGACGAAGTGCGAGAACGTGGTGAAGCCGCCCAGGAAGCCGGTGCCGAGCAGCATCTTCACCGGCTGGCGGTGCAGCGGGTGGCGGGTCAGCTCGCCGGTGAGCAGGCCCATCAGCAGGCAGCCCACGGTGTTGACGATCAGCGTCGGCCAGGGCAGCGGGTGGGAGGCGCCCAGCAGCGCCTCGGTGAGCAGGTACCGGGCGACCGCGCCGAAGCCGCCGCCGACCGCGACGAACACCAGGGCGCGCCCCACGCGCGGGGCGTCGGCCATCATTCCTCCTTGCCGAGTTGCATGTCGGAGCCGGCGAGCTGCTCGGCCTCGGTTTCCCGCATGCGCAGGAACCGGTCCACGACCTTGCCGATCACCCAGGTGACGACGAAGGAGTAGATGGCCACCGCGATGACCGCGACGATCTGCTTGAGCAGCAGCGTGATCGATCCTCCGTACAGCAGGCCCTTGGTGGTGCTGGCGGTGGCGCCGGTGGCGAACAGGCCGATGAGGACGGTGCCGACGACGCCGCCCGCGCCGTGCACGCCCACCACGTCGAGGGTGTCGTCGTAGCCGAGGACGAGCTTCCAGGTGACGGCGAACGACACCACGACGGCGGCGACGATGCCGATGACCAGCGCGCCCTCGACGTTGACGAAGGCGCAGGACGGGGTGATGGCGACGAGCCCCGCGAGCGCGCCGGTGGCGGAGCCGAGCCGGGTGAAGTGCCGGTACTGGAACCACTCGATGACCAGCCAGGTGAGCATGCCGGCGGCTCCGGCGATCATGGTGCTCAGGAACGCGGTGACCGCGGTCCTGCCGTCGGCCATGGCCGAGCCGGCGTTGAAGCCGAACCAGCCGAACCAGAGCAGGGCGAGACCCAGCATGACCAGGGGGATGTTGCTCGGCTGGGGCGGCTCCTTCCTGCGGAACCTGACGCCCGGGCCGAGCGCGATGGCGAGGGCCAGCCCCGCCATGCCGGAGTTCAGCTCGACGACCAGTCCGCCGGCGAAGTCGAGCACCCCCCACTTGTTGATCCACCCGGCCGGGTCGAACACCCAGTGCGCGATCGGGAAGTACACCAGCGTCACCCAGACGACGGAGAACACCACCCACGGCCCGAGCCGCGTCCGGCCGGCGACGGACCCGCTGATCAGCGCGACGGTGATGATCGCGAAGGTGAGCTGGAAGAGCGCAAAGGCGTACGTGGGCACCCGGCCGTGCAGCATGCCGGGCGCGATGTCGGAGAACCGCAGGTCACCGAAGCCGATCAGCCCCACCCCGCCCACGTCAGGGCCGAACACCAGCCCGTAGCCGTAGGCGAACCACACGATCGTCACCAGCGAGATCGAGACGAAGCTCATGAAGATGATGCTCAGGACGTTCTGCGCGCGGACCATGCCCCCGTAGAAGAAGGCCAGTCCGGGGGTCATGAGCAGCACCATGGCGGTGCTCACGAGTACCCAGGCGGAGTCTCCGGTGTTCAGACCTGGCGGCATCGCTCGACCTCGTTTCTTTTCCTGCTTCTCCAGGAGTGATCAGAGAAGTGCGGATCAAAACCGAGGATGGGGGCGCTTTTGCCATTCCCTTTCGAAATTAGACTCGCTATCAGAAACCCGAAAAATCGGGATAAACGCGGGAATTTGACGCTTCGGATGATCTACGGCGGCGGCGAGTGCGTACTTTTCCACACTCCTGCCGTTGAACTCGGCGGCGCGGCCGGCCGTACCAAGCCACAGAGAACAGCGAAAGGGTCAAGATGCACAAGCGCACCCTCGTGGCTCCCGGCCTGGCCGCCGCCACTGCTCTGATCGCCACCTCGCTCAGCCCGGTCTCGGCGCAGGCCACCACCCCCGTCTACCTGGCGGCGGCGCTCAAAGGCGCCAACGAGGTGCCCGCCAAGGGAGGGAAGGCCGGCGACCCCGACGGCAACGCCCTCGCCGTGTTCAGGATCCACGGTCAGCGCGTCGACTACGCCATCAGATGGCACGGCGTGGCCGCGCCCAGCGGGTTCCACATCCACCGGGGCCAGAAGGGACAGAACGGCCCGGTCACGGTGCCGTTCTTCGGTCAGGCCCTGCCCGCCACGCTGCACGCCGTCAAGGGCACCGTCCGGGTGAAGGATCTCGGGCTGCTGCGCCGTATCATCACCAACCCCGGCAACTGGTACGCCAACCTGCACAACGCCCAGTTCGCCGCCGGAGCCGTACGGGCGCAGCTCTACCGGATCCATCCGGTGGAGCTGGAGTCGGTGCTCTCGCACGGGTTCGGCAAGACGCTCACCACCCAGGCGAACGGCCGCCAGGAGGTGCCGGCGCCCGGCACGAAGGCCGGCGACCGCGACGGGCGCGCCGGATGGCTGGTGCAGCCGGAGGGGAAGCGCGTCTGGTTCGCCACCGCGTGGAAGCGGATCGGCGCGCCGGTCGCCGCGCACATCCACCGCGCCCCGAAGGGCAGGAACGGCCCCGTGGTGGTGCCCTTCTTCGCCGCCGGCAAGGGCCTGCCGGCGGGCGTCAACGGCGTCGCGGGCAGCGTGCCCACCCCCGCGGCGACGGGCCGCCGCATCTGGAACAACCCGAAGAACTGGTACGTCAACCTGCACAACAAGCAGTTCCCCGGCGGCGCCGTCCGCGGCCAGCTCTACCGCGGCGACTGGTGACCCGACCAGGTCTCAGCCTGACGCGGCGGTCGAGGACTGCGTCATCCGGTAGTGCGACGGCGGGACGCCGTAGCGGTCGACGAACGCCTGGCGCAGGGTCTCGGCGGTGCCGAACCCGCATCTCGCCGCCACCACGGCCACCGGCAGGGACGTGGCCGCCAGCAGGTGGGCGGCCGCTTCGGTGCGGGCCTGCCTGATGAACCTGCCGGGCGTCAGGCCCGCGTGCTTGAGGAACAGCCGGGTCAGGTGACGCTCGCTCACGCCCGCGCCGGCGGCCAGCGTGGTCGTGGTCAGATCGCCGTCCAGGTTGGCGACGATGTGGCTCATGACGCGCTCGACCAGGCCGTTGCCGGGCGGGGGCGCGGCGGTGAACATGCTCATCTGGGCCTGGTTGCCGGGCCGCTGCATGTAGGTGACGAGGTTGCGGGCGACCCGCCGGGCCACCTCCGGGCCGTGGTCCTCCTCGACGAAGGCGAGGGTGAGGTCGAGGGCGCTGGTGACCCCGGCCGAGGTGGCGATCTCGCCGTCGCGGACGAAGATCGGATCGGGATCGACCGAGACCTTCGGGTACTTCGTGGCCAGATGCCGCGCCCACTCCCAGTGGGTGGTGACGCGCCGCCCGTCGAGCAGCCCCGCCGCCGCCAGGATCTCCGCCCCCGTGCAGACCGACGCGACCCGCCGGCTCTCCCTGGCCAGGCGGCGTACGTGGGCGAGGATCCGCGGGTTGTCCGCCGCCGCCATGCAGCCGATGCCGCCGGTGACGACCAGCGTGTCGAGCGGGCCCTTGACCTGTTCGAGCGCCTCGTGGGCCTGCAGGGTCAGGCCGCTGGCGCAGGTGACGGGATGGCCGCCGGGACTGGCCATGACCATCCGGTAGGCGGGCGCGGCTCCGTACCAGTTCGCGCTCTGCAGCGTCGAGGTCACGCAGGCGATGTCGAGCAGCTGCGCGTCGGGATAGCCGACGACGACGACACGACGCTCGTGCATGAGAAGACTGTACGGCGTGCGGGCCGTGAGCGGAGGACCCCGGCGGCGGTCAGATCATCCGGGGCCGGGGCGGTGGTCGGTGGGCAGGGGCGCGGGAAGCAGCTTGCCGAACGGGACGGCGCGCATGGCGCGCAGCCGTTCGGCGGCGCGAAGGTGGCCGTGTCCGGCGGCGAGCCTGTAGTAGGCCCTGGCGATGTCGAGCTTCGACGGGCCCTCCTGCTCGTAGGCCCGGCCGTAGGCGAAGGCCAGATCCGCCGCCAGGTCGATCGGCGGCCGGTGACGGTCGAAGGCCTCGGCGCCGGGATGCCGCCGCTGCACCGCGACGTAGGCCCAGTGCCGGGACTCCGCGACCTCGCCCAGCAGCGCCTTGATGATCGCCAGGCGGTAGGCGGGCTCGGAGTCGCCCTCGGCCGCCCGGCGGACCAGGTACGCGACCATCCTGGAGGTGCGCCGGTCGGCCTCCTCGGCGGGCGTCCGGTAGAGGTCGTACGTGCCGGTCGTGTGCGTGCGGGGCTCGTACGCGCCGGTGGCCTGCGCGCGGGGTTCCTTCCTGGCGGCGAGCCAGCGGGCCTGCCACTGCGGCACGGTGCCGAGGGGGGCCACCGGCAGGCCGGTCTGCTCGGCGTGGCGATGACAGACCGTGACGAAGGAGGAGACCAGCTCCCAGTCAGGGAGGCGTTCCCGCTTGCCGTTGAGTATGTCGCTGAGCGTGCTCGTGGGCAGTTCCTTGGGGATGCCCGGCGCGCGCGACAGCCGGTTCATCCGGCCATAGCTCGGCTGCCCGGCCGCTTCCCGCAGCTCTATGAGCTGGGCTATGAAGGCGTGGTGCTCGCCCTTATGCGTTTCAGTCATCGTCCTTGAAAGTGTCGAACGGATCAGGTTGTCGCCATATTTGCAGAAAAAATCTCGCAGTTTGGACGGTTTTCCGATATCCATCTATTTCGACATCAACGGCCACTTTTATTGATCTCCGGCGCAGCCGTACCAGGTGTGGTACCGGTGGTCAGACGGCCGATGGGATCGTCTTAGGTGGCTGATTTCCGGATAAGTCAGGAACAAGCCGGACGACCTCGTACGATCGCGGAAGTTTGCCCCCGGGGACGCTTCGTTGTCGATCTCGTCCGGCTCTGTCCGGGCATGTTTACACCACTGGCCGGCGCCTTTCCCGGAGCCGCACCATGGGTCGCGTCCACCGCCGCCCTCCGGGAGGCCAGCGCCCCCATGCCGCTTCTCACGGCTCGCCCCTCAAGCATCACGTACCGCGCCGACGCTCCCTGCCCGGCGGACGAGCACCTGCTGGTCACCCTCCTGACGACCTGGGTGCTCGCGACCGGGCGCACACCTCCTGACGTGCGCCCGGAAGAGATGACCCCCGAAGAGCTCATCGACTTCTGGGCCGACGACCGCGCCTGAAGAAAGAGGACCGATGTTCACCACCTGCCAGCTGCTCACGCTCACCGTGACGATCATGATCGCCGCGATCACCTGCGCGCTCTTCCTGGCCACCGGCGCGCCCTGGCCGGCCGCCCTGCTCGGCGGCGGCGGGGCGGGCGGGGCGACGCTGGTGGCCCTGCCCAAACTGCTGAACAGGCTCGACCCGTGACGCGTGAGAGATCCGCCTTTCCCGGGAGCTGTCCTGCTACGGTTTAGCCGCTCATTGGACACATAAGGGGATATATGTTCGGCATTGTCCGCCCATGCCGGCACGTCATGTGCGAGGGACTCTTCGCGGACTGGATGGGCCATCTGTGCGGGCTCTGCCTGGCGCTCCGTGACGAGCACGGGCACCTGTCCCGCCTGGTGACCAACTACGACGGCCTGCTCGTGTCCGTCCTCACCGAGGCCCAGTCCCCCGCGTCCGCGCCGCGCCGGCGGGCGGGCGCGTGCGCGCTGCGCGGCTTCAAGGGCGCCGACGTGGTGGAGGCCGAAGGGGTGCGGCTGGCGGCCTCGGTGTCGCTGCTGCTGGCGGCGGGCAAGGTACGCGACCACGTGGCGGACGGGGACGGCGTGTACGCCCGCCGTCCGGTGGCCGCCGGAGCCACCCGGCTGGCGCGCCGCTGGTCCTCGGCGGGCACGGCCATGGCGGGCACGCTCGGGTTCGACCCCGCCCCGCTGACGGCGGCGGCCGGCCGCCAGGCCCTCCTTGAACGCGCGCCCGCCCGCGCCCTGCGTGAGCTGACCGGGCCCACCGAGGACGCCGTGGCCGCCGCCTTCGGGCACACGGCGGTGCTCACGGGGAAGCCGCACAACCGGGCGGCCCTGGAGGCGGCCGGGCGCGGGTTCGGCAGGCTGGCCCACCTGATCGACGCGGTGGAGGACCTGGCCGACGACAAAGCGTCCGGCGCGTACAACCCGCTCGCCGCCACCGGCACCGGCCTGCGCGAGGCCCGCCGTCACTGCGACGCCGCCCGCGCCGACGTCCGCGCGGCGGTCGGCGAACTGGACCTGCCGCGCCCCTCCCTGGCACGCGCTCTCCTGGTACGGGAGACCGGCCGAGCCGTCTCCCGAGCCTTCGCCATCGCGGAGGGCAGTGGAGCACAGCCCCACCACGCCGCAGACGACCGTGCGGGAAGCCATCACGCGGGGAACCACCTCGCGGGAGACCACCGCGCCGGGCGCTTGTCCGGGCGGGCGCCTGAGACGCCGCCCGGTGATCCCGGGGCGCCGCCGGGCAAGCGTCCGCCGAAGCGGGATCCCGGAGGGTTGCTGTCCTCGTTGTGCGCCGCGCTGACGTGCTGCACGTGCGGGTTGTACCGGCCCGCGTGGGACGAGGAGCACGAGAGCTCCTGCTGCCAGCGCTTCGACTGCTCGGGCTGGGACGCCTGCGGCAACTGCGGCGAATGTTGCAACTGCTGCAACTGCTGCGGCGGAGACGGGTGCTCCTGCGACTGCTGATCCCTCGTATGGAACTTGACACTGCATGCTGCCCTATTGCATCTTGCAATATAGAAGGAGGCAGTATGAGACTGTTAGTGATCGGGGCGACGGGCCGTACCGGTGCGCACGTCCTGGAGCAGGGTGTCGCGCGCGGCCACGAGGTGACGGCGTTCACCCGGAAACCGGAGCTCCTGAAAGGGCGCGAGGGCCTGCGCGCCGTCGTGACCGGGGACGCGACCGACCTGCCCACCGTGCGCGAGGCCGTGGCGGGCCAGGACGCCGTCATCTCGGCGGTGGGCACGAGCGGCATCGCGAGGACGCTGATCGCCGCGATGCGCGAGACCGGCGTGCGCAGGGTGGTGATGACCAGCAGCCGCTCCATCCCCGCCACCCGCCCCCGCCTCGCCGTCGGCCTGGCCTGGCTGTTCTTCCGATCGGCCTACGTGGACCTGGCGCGGGCCGAGGGCATGCTGGAGGTCTCCGGCCTCGACTGGACGATCGTCCGCGCCACCATGCTGACGGGCAAACCCGCCAACGGCCAGCTGCACGTCGACTTCGAGGCCAACGCCACCGGCGGCGAGGCCACGCTGCCCCGCGCCGACTACGCGACGGCGCTCCTGGACGCGGCCGAGGACGACGCCATGATCGGCAGGACGCCGGGCGTGTGCGGCGCCCGGGCCTGAACCGGACCCGCGAAGCCCTCCACCGTCGTCATGGGGTGCACGTGTAGCCCGCCGGCAGGGATGGGTCGCCGCCGGGGCGGGTGGCCTGGAAGCCGAAGGACGTCTCGCCGCCCGGCGCGACGGGTGGCGTTGTGCCCGGCGGACGGGCGGTGGCGGTGCGGCCGTCGAGGGTGATGACGGCGTTCCGGTGGCCGGTGAGCTGGTGGCCGGGCGGCACAGTGAAGGTGACGGTCCAGCCGGTCAGCGGGGCGCTGCCCGGGTTGGCGACGGCGGCCTGGATCACGTAGCCGGTGTCCCACTGGCTCTGGGCGCCGGGCCTGACGGTGCGGCCGGCGGGGTCGGGTGACGGCCCAGGCTCCTCGCCGCCCGGCTCGTAGGTGAGGCCGAACCCGTACGGGAACAGCGGCGTCTTGCCGTCCCCATCGTTGATCGGCTGCTGCGACGAGGCGCGCATCCAGGTCACCGGCAGCTTGCCGGTCGGCTCGACGTCACCGAACAGCACGTCGGCGACCTCCTGCCCCTCGGTGCCCGGCAGCCAGGCGGCGACCAGCGCGTCCCAGCCGGACAGGTGCTCGGCGACGTCCAGCGGGCGTCCGGACACCAGCACCACCACGAGGGGGATGCCGGCCGTGCCGCCGTCGCCGATGTAGTGCTTGGCGGTGGCCAGCACGGACGGGGTCCCGTCCTGGAGGCCGGTGACCAGCATGGCCATCGAGGCGGCCAGTTCCGGCGTCTCGCCGAAGGACTCGTACGTCCTGCCCCAACGGTCGTCGCGGGCCACGCAGAGGCACGGGGCGAAGTTCCAGCCGGTGCCGGTCCCGGCCATCTCCGCGGCCACGGCCCGGCCGATCCGCCGCACCAGGGCGGGGTCGCGGGTGGCGCCGAGCCCGATGTTGTGCGGGAAGATCGTGGCCCCGTGGACGTTGTTGTGCCCGTGCACCGCGTCGACCCCGTACAGGATGGGGATGCCGAGCGGGGTGGCCAGCGCCGCGTTCTGGAACCTGTCGTACATGTCCGCCCAGGCAGCCGGGGTGTTGGGCGACGGCGCGGACCCGCCGCCCGACAGCACGGACCCGAGGCGGTAGGCGGTGACGTCGGCGGGCGCGGGAGCGGTCAGCCAGGGCGCACCACCAGGCCCGATGGAGTGAAACTTTCACCCTTCCCTAACAAGATCGCGCCATGTATGGTCAAGCCGTTGCCGAAAGAAAGTTTCACCCACGGAGGATCGATGGGCAAGAAGCTTCACCTGCTGGCCGTTCCGATCGCGGCCGTCGCCATGGCCGCACTCACCAGCCTTCCCGCACAGGCCGCCGACGGCTACGACCGGTGCCAGCCGGGGAACTACTGCATGTTCTCCGGCCTCGACGGCACCGGTGACATCATCCAGATCACCGCCGACACCCCCGACCTCGCGGCGCTGGGCATGGCCAACCGCGCCAACTCCGACTGGAACCGTACGAGCTCCCTCGTCCACCTCTACTCCGGGGCGAACTACACCGGCTGCACGGCCGTGACCCGCGCCGGCTCCAAGGGCAACTTCTTCTCCACCTACCGCGAGTTCTTCGAGTCCGTCCGCATCGGCGGCCCCAACGGCCCGTCGTGCGGCACGCCGCCCGGCGAGGACTCCCCCACCGTCTCTACGAGATGACCGGCTCTTCGAGATGACCGTCTCTTCGGGATGACGGCCGCGCCCCCGGCCGCCGAACGGCCGGGGGCGTCGCTCAGCGGATGAAGCGGTCGACGTAGTCGGCGCCCAGCCCCACCTCGGCGTAGTGACGGCGGGCGTTCTCGATCTTGGAGAAGACGTCCTCCACGCCGGTGGGGTTGCCGTCCGGGTCGACGTAGATGTACGCGCCCGTGACGTGGAACAGGGTCCGCATCTCCTCGACGCCCTCGGGGACTTCGAGGGTGTGGATGTCGCCCGGCGGCTCGAAGGCGTAGCTGCCCTCCTCGGCCCACCAGTCGTGCTCCAGGTAGTGCCAGCGGCCCCGGAGCGTCGTCGCGTGGACGGGGCCGGCGTGGCGGTGGCGCGACAGGATGCCGGACCTCCTGACCCGCAGGATGTTGACGAAGTAGCCCTGGGTCGCGCTGAGCAGGAGCGGCCTGAAGGTCACGTCGGGCGCCTGCGGCACCCAGAGGCGCTCGTCGCACTCGACGTCCAGCGCGCCGAGCTCGACGAGGTCGTCCACGGTGTTCGGCAGGAGGGGGCCGCGGTAGGGGATCGCGGCTTCGTCGCGGATCCTGCCGGCGTCCGGAGTGTCCGTCATGATGGTCGGTCCTTTCTCGATCGGCGCAGGCGGGAACGCCGCCGGTGCTCCCGCACGGGAGCCGGCGCCGGAAGGGTCGTGCTATCGGTGGTTGTCGGACGGCAGGGGCTTGCCCCACCAGGCGGCGGGCCGGGCCCAGCCCAGGTCTCGCGACGCCCGCTCGGCGGCCTCGACGGTGAGCTCGGCCAGCCGGTTGGCGGGGTCGAGTATGACGTCGCGCAGGCCGCTCACGGACAGGGCGCCCTCGAGCTCGTTGCGGAAGTTGAACACCGGGGCGCCGACGGCGGCGATGCCGGGGGTGACGTTCTGGTCGGAGACGGCGTAGCCGCGCTGGCGCGTGACCTTGACCTCTTCGTTGATCTCGGCCGCGGTGGGCCCGTCCTTCGAGCCGTTCTCCGCGAAGTCGAGCAGCCACTCCCGATAGACGTCCTCGGGAGAGAACGCCAGGATCGCCATCGGCCCGGCGCCCAGGTGGAGCGGCATGGAGCCGCCCAGCTGCAGGGCCAGGCTCTGCACCCGGCGGCCGTCGAGGCGCTCCACGCAGACGGCGTCGAGACCGCGCCGGATGCACAGGAAGACCGTCTCGCCGCTCTCGTCGTGGAGGTGCTGCATGTGCGGCAGGGCCGCACGGCGCACGTCCATCCGGCGGACCGCGCCGGAACCGAGACGGAACAGGTGCAGGCCGATCCCCCACTGACCGCGGGTGCCTGACTCGACCCAGCCGAGGGAGGCGAGGTTGCGCAGCAGCCGGTGGATGGTGCTGCGCGGCTCCCCCAGGGTCTCGGCGAGCTCCGCCGCGCTGACCCACTCGCGCTGGGCGAGGATCTCCAGGATGGCGGACGCCTTGTCGAGCAGGCCGACCGGCTCCCCGTCACTGGTGGAGGGGGTGCCTGGCGAAGCCTGTCCTCTCATGGAACAACCCTATCTTGGTGGTCGCGTGACAATAGTCGGATCAACGATCGGGAAAGTCGTCCTCCCGGTGGAAGGTCCCGTCGACCGTGATGCCTCCGTCGACGGGCAGCACCACCCCGGTGACGAACGCCGCCTGAGGGGAGACCAGGAAGGCCACGGCGTCCGCGACCTCCTCCGGCCTGCCGAACCTGCCCAGCGGGGTGCGCCGCAGCAGGGTCTCCTCGTCGAGGACGCCCATGACCAGCCCGGAGCGGAACATGTCCGTGTCCATGTAGCCCGGCGCCACCGCGTTCACCCGGATGCCGCGCCGGCCCCACTCGACCGCCAGCACCCGGGTGAGCCCCGAGACTCCGGTCTTGGCCGTGGTGTACGCGAGCCGCAGCGGCAGGCCGAAGGTCGACCCCACCGACGCCAGGTTGACGATCGCGGCCCGGGGACTGCGCTCCAGCAGCGGGAAGGCCGCGCGGGAACAGCGCATGGCGCCGCCGAGGTGCACGTCGAGCTCCTTCATGAAGCCCTCGGTCGGGAAGCTCTCGGCCGCCGCCCGCGCGATCACGCCGGCGTTGTTGACCAGCGCGTCCAGCCGCCCGAAGCGGGAGCGCACCTCCTCCAGCAGCCGCCCGACGCTGTCGTCGTCGGTGACGTCGGCGTGCACCCCGACGGCCGTGCCGCCTTCCTTCGCCACCACGTCGGCCGCCGCGGCGGCGCCTTCGCCGTTCAGGTCGGCGATCACGAGGTCGAAGCCGTCCGCGGCCAGCTTGACCGCGATGGCGGCGCCCAGCCCGCGGGCGGCGCCGGTGACGAGGGCGACGGGCCGAGCCGTCTCAGCGGACATCGGAGGTCATCCTCCCCGACTTCAGGAACGCGCGGGCCTCTTCGACGATGCCCGGCCCGTCGAGACGGTAGTGGCGGTAGAGATGGGTCGGCGGGCCGATGGGAGCGTACTCGTCGCGGATGCCGTGCCGCAGCAGGGGCACGCCGATCCCGTGGTCGGTGAGCGTCTCGGCGACCGCGCCGCCGAGCCCGCCGTAGACGTTGTGCTCCTCGACCGTCATCAGCCCGCGTGACCCCTCGGCGGCGGCCACGACCGCGGCCTCGTCCAGCGGCTTGATCGTGTGCAGGTCGATCACGCCGACGCTGTGGCCCTCGGCGCGCAGCTCCTCCGCCGCCAGCAGCGACGGATGCACCGTCGTCCCGGTGGCGATGATGGTGAGGTCGTCGCCCGTGGCGTGCACGATCGCCTGCCCCGGCCGGATCCGCTCGTCGTCCGGCTCGTACACCAGCGGCTCGCGGCCGCGGCCCATCCGGAAGTAGACCGGCAGCGGGTGGTCGGCGTACGCCTTCAGGAGCACGCCCATCGCCACGTGGTCGGCGGGCGCGACGACCGTCATGTTCGCGATCGTACGCATGATCGCGATGTCTTCCGTCGCGTGGTGCGAGGTGCCGTAGAAGCCGAAGGTGATGCCGGAGTGGTGGCCGATGAGCCGGACCGGCTGCCGGGTGTAGGCGATGTCGGTGCGGATCTGCTCGCAGCACAGCAGGGCCAGGAACGAGGCGAAGCCGGTGACGTACGGCCGCAGCCCGGTGGTGGCCAGACCGGCGGCGACGGACACCGAGTTCTGCTCGCTCACCCCGAGCTGCAGGAACCGGTCGGGATGGCGCTCGTGGAACGCCCACAGGCCGTTGGAGAACGACAGGTCCGGCGTGAGCACGACGACCGGCTCGCCGTCGTCGACCAGGGCGCCCAGCTGCTCTCCGAGCGCGAGCAGGCCCGGCGACTTGAGCAGCATGCTGGGGATGTGCCAGGAGCCCTCCGCGAGCGGCTGCCCATCGGCTCCGCGCGGGACGAGGCTGTCGGTGTTCAGGTTCACTTCTCGCCCTTCAGTTCCCGGATGACCGCGGCCTCGTCCTGCTCGGCGAGCCAGCCGAGATGCCAGCCGAAGTCGCGCTCCATGAAGCCGACGCCCTTGCCCTTGACGGTGTGCGCGATGACGGCCGTCGGCTTGGCCGGCGCGCCGTCGCGGAGCCGCAGCAGCGTGTCGAGCAGCGCCGGCACGTCGTGGCCGTCGACCTCCACGACGTCCCAGCCGAAGGCCCGCCAGCGGTCGGCGAGCGGCTCGATCGTGATGATGTCGTCGACCTTGCCGTCGAGGCAGTAGCCGTTGCGGTCGACGATCGCGACCAGGTTGCCCAGGCCGTAGTGACCGGCCGCCGCGGCGGCCTCCCAGATCTGGCCCTCGTGCAGCTCGCCGTCGCCGAGCAGGGCGTAGACGTTGAAGTCACGCCCGGTCATGCGGGCGCCCAGCGCCATGCCGAGCCCGACGGAGAGGTTGTGGCCGAGCGAGCCCGAGCTGAAGTCGCAGCCCGGGACCTTGGTCATGTCCGGGTGGTCGCCGAGCGGGTTGCCGAGGCGCGTGTAGCCGTCGAGCAGCTCGGGATCGAAGAACCCGTGGTCGGCCAGGATCGGGTAGAGCCCGACGGCGGCATGGCCCTTGCCCATGACGAAACGGTCGCGATCCGGCCACTGAGGGTCTCCGTGGCGCAGGCGCAGCACCCCGTAGTACAAGGTCGCGAGGATCTCCGCGCACGAGAACGTCGACGAGTAGTGACCCGTCTTCGCGATCGAGATCAGGCGGACGGTCTCGAGGCGGACGAACTGGGCGCGCTCGCGGATCCGCTCGACCACCTCCGATGAGGTCGTGAGGGACGCGCCTTCACTTGCGGGCATGCAGTCGATTCCTTTTCATGAGGTCAGACCATCGGCGGCCTAGCCATCCAGAGCTGCCTGGTCCCACTATGAACGATGTCCAAAGCTCAGTCAATGACACATACTCTCAGGACATGAGAGCAGACAACAACTCTGTCTCATTCAACGAATGTGTGTCCTACTCATTGACATCGCCCGTTCTGGTTGCCACGCTGCTCGTCATCGCCCCGACCCAACGGAAGGAACGCCATGGAGGCGCTGGTCTACGCCGGTCCCGGCGCGGTCGAGATCCGCGACGTGCCCGAGCCCGAGCCGGGTCCGGGCGAGGTCCTCGTGGAAGTCGGTCACGTCGGCGTCTGCGGGACCGATCACCTCCTGGTCCGCGGCGGCCTGGCACGGGTCCGGCCGGGGGTGGTGATCGGTCACGAGATGGCCGGGCGCGCCGTCGGCGGCGACCTCGGCCGGGCGGGGCTACGGCCCGGCGACCCGGTCGCCGTCGAGCCGCTCATCAGCTGCGGGACCTGCCGCACCTGCCGCCGCGGGCACCGGCACATCTGCGAGGCGCTCGGGCTCTACGGCATCGACCGCGACGGCGGCGCGGCGAGCCACGTGGTGGTCGCGGCCGACCGCCTGCACCGGCTGCCTGACGGCGTCCCGCCGCGGGTCGCGGCGCTCGCCGAGCCGCTCTCGGTGGCGGTCCACATGGTCTCCCGCGCCGGCGTGGCGGTCGGCGACGTCGTCATGATCTTCGGCGGCGGGCCCATCGGCGCGCTGCTGGGCCTCGTGGCCCGGCTGTCCGGCGCCTCCGCCGTGCTGGTCGCCGAGCCGCGCGCGGACCGGCGGGAGCTGCTGGCGGAGCTCGGCATGACCGTCACCGACCCGCTCGGCGCCGACGTGGCCTCCTGGTGCGAGAGCCGCGCGCCCGGCGGGGTGGACGTGAGCTTCGAGGTGTCGGGGGCCGACTCCTCCTACGCGGCCGCGGCCGAGGTCACCAGGCCCCGCGGCACCGTCCTGGTGGGCGCGCTCACCGACCGGCCGGCCCGGGTGCCCATGTCCCAGGTGATGCTCAAGGAGCAGACGCTGGTGGGCTCCCGCGTCTACACCGGCGACCACATGGCCCGCGCCGTCAACCTCATGGGGACGGCGGGGCTGCCCCTCGAAGCACTGGTCAGCGACGTGGTGCCGGTGCGCGAGGCGCCCGGCCGCGTGTTCGGCGACGGGCCCGCGGGGCTGATGAAGACCCTGATCGCGGCGGGTGACGTGTCATGACCGTCCTGGTGGCGGGCGCCTCTGGCGTCATCGGCCAGGCCGCGGTCGAACGCTTCCTGGCCGACGGGACCGACGTCGTCGCCCTGTCGCGGCGGCCTCCCGACGTGGCTCCCCACCCCCGGCTCCGGCACGTCGCCGTGGACCTGACGGACGCCGCCGCGTGCCGGGACGTCCTGGGGCGGCTGGCCGGCGTGACGCACGTCGTCTACGCGGCGCTGTTCGAGAAGCCTGGGCTCGTGGCCGGGTGGCTGCAGGAAGACCAGATGCGCACCAACCTGGCCATGCTCACGAACCTCGTCGAAGCGCTGGTCGGCGCGCCCCGTCCGGTCCTGCGCCACGTCAGCCTCATGCAGGGCGCCAAGGCGTACGGCGGGCACGTCCACCCGCCCCGCCGGATCCCGTCACGCGAGCGGGAGCCGCGCGACCCCCACCCGAACTTCTACTGGCTGCAGGAGGACTACCTCCGGCAGGCGGCCGACCGGCACGGCTTCGACCTCACGATCTTCCGCCCCCAGATGCTGGTCGGCGGAGCCACCGGCTCGGCGATGAACGTGGTCCCCGTCATCGGCGTCTACGCGGCGCTCTGCGCGAGACTCGGCCTCCCGTTCGGCTTCCCCGGCGGGCGGTCCTATGTCTGGGAGGCGGTCGACGCGCGGATCGTGGCCTCGGCGCTGTCGTGGGCCCGCTCGTCGCCCGCCGCCCGGGGAGAGACCTTCAACATCACCAACGGCGACGTCTTCGAGTGGCGGGACCTGTGGCCCGCCATCGCGGCGGAGCTCGGCATGGAGCCGGCGGCCGACACACCCCGGGCGCTCGCGGACTTCCTGCCCCGGCACGAGCACGTGTGGAAGGAGATCGTGCGGGAGCACGGGCTGCGCCCGACGCCCCTGCCGGCCTTACTCGGCGAGTCCCACCACTACGCGGACAAGTGCTTCGCGTACGGGTCGGAGAAGCCGATGCCGCCGAAGTTCCTGAGCACCGTCAAGCTGCGCCGGGCGGGCTTCCACGACTGCCTCGACACCGAGGAGTCGTTCCGGTACTGGCTCGCTCACCTGCGCAAACGCCATATCTTGCCCTATATACACCCTTGAAATCTCATTCCCACTCTGATGTCATATGTCCACTGAGTTGGACAAACGGCTCCAGCAAACGGTCCACGTCCCGCTTAGCGCTACGTCGGGATCGAATGCGACGGCATCTCTTCGTACGACGCCATAAGACAGGAGAAGACGTGATCGCACAGTCGGCCCGTCGGTTCAGCAGGATCCGCGCGCTCGCCGCCATGGGCGCCCTGGCGGCCGTGGTCGCCGCATGCGGGTCCAGCCCTTCCACCGACCAGGCGGGCACGCCCGCGGAGGGCGACCCGTTCAAGGTGGGCATCGTCGCCCTCGACGCGACGCAGATCACCGCGCTCAACGAGCGCACCGCCGCCCAGAAGAAGATGAAGAGCATCGGCTGGGAGACCACGGAGATCAACTCCGACGGCGACCCCGCCAAGGCCATCTCCGCGATGCAGAACCTCGTGCAGAGCGGCGTGAACGCCATCATCGTGCAGACCTACACCCCCGACCAGCTGTCCGCCGGCCTCGCGGCCGCGAAGGCGGCCGACATCCCGGTCTTCTCGACCGCGGGCGGGCTGGCCGGAGGCGGGGAGGCCGGCGCGGTCGAGCTCGTCGCGGCGGCCAACGTCAACGACGAGGTGATCGCGGCGATCAAGGACAAGCCGAAGGTCGAGCTGCTCCAGCTGCGCTACACCCCCGGCGCCCCGTGCCGGTCCAGGGCCGAGGACCTCGACGCCAAGCTCGAAGGGCTGTCCAACGTCAACGTCACCCGCCAGGAAGTGAAGATCCCCGGCGGCGAGCAGTCGGCCCAGGAGGCCACCTCCGCCTGGCTGCAGGCGCACCCCGACGACGGGCAGACGACCTTCATGATCTGGCCGTGCTTCTCCGAGGCCGCCATCGGCGCGGTGTCCGCCGAGAAGCAGGCCGGCCGCGGCCCCTACCCGCTCTACACCTGGGACATCTCGAAGCCCGCGATCCAGGCCATCCAGGACGGCTACGCGACCGGCGTGCTGTGGATCCAGGTCGACAAGGCCGGCGAGCAGATCGTGGAAATGATCAAGGAGTGGCGTGACGCGGGCGGCTCGTGGCAGCCCAAGGACGTCACCGCGCCCAGCGTCCTGCTGACCAAGGACAACATCGAGCAGACGCTCCAGGAGAACCCGGATCTCCTCAGCTAGCGGTACCGGGACCCACCACCAAGGCCTGACGAGGGAGGCGAGTCATACGTGATGGCGACAGGGCATCCGGCCGCGCGGGCGGCCGGAGACGATCCGGCGCCCCTGCTGTCGGTGCGGGGCGCGGTGAAGAACTACGGCCTCGTCCAGGCCTTGCGCGGTGCCGACCTCACCGTCGGGCGCGGGGAGGTGCACGGGCTGCTCGGCGCCAACGGCGCCGGGAAGTCCACCCTGGTGAAGATCCTCGCCGGCCTCGCCAAGCCGGACGAGGGAGACTTCGCCATCGACGGCGCCCCGTTCCGCCCCGGCAGCATCCGCGAGGCGGCGGCGGCCGGCGTGCGCCTGGCCCACCAGGAGCTCGCCATCGTCCCGGCGCTCAGCGTGCGCCAGAACCTCCACCTCGGCCGCTACCTCCATCCCGAGCTGGCCGGCGCCAAGGAACGCGAGCGCGCGTACACGGAGCTGTTCGAGGAATGGGGGCTGGACATCTCGCTGGACGCCGTCATGCGCGAGCTGTCCCCCGCCCACCAGGCGACCGTGGCGCTGGCCAAGACGCTGGTCGGCAGCGGACGCCTGCTCATCCTCGACGAGCCGACCGCCTCGCTCGGCCCGAAGGAGGTGAGCGGGCTGTTCTCCATCATCCGCCGCCGCGTCGAGGCCGGCGCGGGCGTCATCTTCGTGAGTCACCGGCTGGGCGAGGTCAGCCGGCTGTGCGACGCCATCACCGTGCTGCGCAACGGCCAGCGGGTGCACGACGGCCCGATGGAGGGCGTCGACGAGCACGCGCTCGCCGATCTCATCGCCCACGACGCGGGCGGTGACCGGCGCCGCGCCGAACGCACCACGACGGCCCCGGCCGCCTCGGTCAGGAAGAGCGCGAGCCCTGACGGGCCGCTGCTCTCGGTCAGCGGTCTCCGGCTGCAGAACCGCGTGGAGGACGTCTCGTTCGAGGTGAACCCCGGCGAGATCGTCGGCATCGCGGGCCTCGTCGGCGCCGGCCGGACCGAGGTGCTGGAGGCGCTGGTCGGGCTCCGCCGGGTCGTGTCCGGCGAGATCAGCCTCGGCGGCCGGGCCTACCAGCCCCGCGACCCGGCCAGGGCGCTGAAGCAGGGCGTCGTCCTGGTGCCGGAGGAACGCCTGGCCCAGGCGATCTTCACCCAGCGGGACATCGTGTTCAACTTCTCCAGCTCCCGTTTCCGCACGCTGGGCGGCGGGCCGGGGGGCATCCTGAGCAGGCGGTCCCGCTACCGGGAGTCGGCCCAGCGGCTCGCCGAGTCGCTGCGGCTCAAGGCGCGGTCGCTGAACGACTCGATCATGTCGCTCAGCGGCGGCAACCAGCAGAAGGTGGTGCTCGGCCGGGCGACCGTCGACGGGCTGCGCCTGCTCCTGCTGGACGAGCCCACCCGGGGCGTGGACGTCGGCGCCCGTTACGACTTCCAGCAGATGGTGCGCGGCCTCGCCGACCAGGGCGTCGGCGTCGTCTACGTCTCCTCCGAGCTGGCCGAGCTGGAGTACTGCGATCGCATCGTGGTCATGGTCGAGGGCCGCGCCACGGTGCAGTTCGACAACGACGACGGTTTCGACGAGGACGAGCTGACCCGCCTCTGCTTCCTGCGCGCCGGCGCGGCCGCCGTCGAGCAGGCATAGAAAGACGATCCAGGAGAGTTCCATGAACACCGTCCGTCACACCGCGGCTGGCCAGCAGCCCGCCGCGCCGCCACCTGGCTCGCATCGGGCTGAGCAGGCGGGCGCGAGCTCGATGACGCTGAAGGCCGTCAAGTTCCTCGGCCGTTACGGCACGCTGCTCGTCCTCATCCTGCTCGTCCTCGTCTTCTCCTTCCTGGACGGCAGCCGCTTCCTGTCGTTCACCAACTTCCAGAACATCCTCCTGCAGTCGACGATCTCGGTCGTGATCGCGCTCGGCCTCACGGTGGTCCTGGTGGTGGGCGAGTTCGACCTGAGCATCGGCTACACGGCCAGCCTCGCCGGCGTGCTCACGGCGGGCCTGTACGCGGGCTCCGCCGGGGGCAAACTCGGCGCCATCGGGCTGGTCATCGCCGTGGGGGCGCTGGTCGGCCTGGTGAACGGCCTCATCGTGACCAAACTGGGCGTCAACGCGCTGGTCGGCACCTTGGGCATAGGCAGCGTCGTCATGGGCGCCACCTACATCGTCACCGCCGGCGTGCCGCAGAGCCTGGACGCCTCCGGGATGGACCTGATCCAGGTCTACCTGGGCAAGCTGGGCCCGATCCCGTGGCCGATCGTCATCCTCTTCGCGGTCGCCGGGGTGCTCTGGCTGCTGCTCAACCGCACCTCGCTCGGCCTGGAGTGGCAGGCCGTCGGCGGCAACAGGACCGCCGCCGAGCTGAGCGGCATCCGCGTGCACCGGGTGGTCATCTTCGCGTTCGTCGTGTGCGGCGTCCTCGCCGCCGCCGGCGGCGTGCTGATCACCGCGAACGTCGGCAGCGGGCAGATCGCGGGCGGCCAGGGCTACCTGCTGTCCTCGTTCGCGGCGGCCTTCCTCGGCTCCGCGTGCCTGCGCGACGGCGAGTTCCACGTCGTCGGCACCGTGATCGGCGTGGTCACCGTGGCCGTCGGCTTCAACGGCATGGCGATCCACGGCGTGTCCACGTCCGCGCAGTTCATCTTCCAGGGTCTGCTGCTCATCGCGGCCGTCGGCATGAGCACCAGCGCCCGGCGCATGGTGTCCGGAAGGAGAGCAGGCCACTGATGAGCGTTCCCGAAGGCCGCAGGCTGATCGTCGGCATCGACAAGGGGACCACCGTCACCAAGGCGGCGGTCTTCGACGAGACCGGCAACGAGCTGGCCCGCGCGGCCCGCTTCATCGAGGTGCTCAGCCCTCGGCGGGGCTGGCACGAGGAAGATCCCGCGGTGAGCCTGCGCAGCACGATGGACGCGGTGGCCGAGGCGGTCGCCGCGCTGCCCGGCCGCGCCTCCGACATCGCCGTGGTGAGCGTGTCCGGTCACATGACCGGCGCCTGGCTGCTCGACGAGACCGGCCGGCCGGTGCGCAACGCGATCGCCTGGCCGGACGCGCGCACGCTGGACACGCTGACGGCTTTCGAGGCGAGCCCGCCATACGAGGAGTACCTCGACATCTCGGCCACCAGCGCGCTGCCCGGCATGACGATGCTCCTGCTCGGGCATCTGGCCAGGCACGAGCCGGACGTGATCGCCAGGACCCGCTACTTCGCCTGCGCCAAGGACTACGTCCAGTCGTTCCTGACCGGGCGCGTCGTCACCGACCCGACCGACGTGTCCCTGATGCCCGGCGACATCGCCACGGGCCGGATCTCGCCGCGGCTCATGGAGCTGGTCGGGGCGGAGGCGTTCCTCTCCCGGGCGCCGGAGGTGCGCCCGTCCGGGGAGATCATCGGTACGGTCACCCGCGAGGCGTCGCTGGCCACCGGCATCCCCGAGGGCACGCCGGTCGCCAACGGACTCGGCGACGCCATCTCCGCCATGCTCGGCACCGGGGTCGTCATGCCCGGCCAGGCCGTCTCCGTCCTGGGCACGAGCTGGCTGAACCAGATGGTCAACCGCTACCTGGACGACGACCTGCGCGGGGTCGGCTGGGTGTACCCGTCGCCCGACGGCGAGCACTGGATCAGGTGCCTGGCCCACACCGCGGGCGCGGGCACGTTCGACTGGGCCGTGCGCACGTTCTGCCGCGACCTCGCCGGCGGCGCCGCGTCCGACTTCGCCGCCGTCGAGGCCGAGGCGCTGGCGTCGGAGGAGGCCGGCCACGGCCTCACGTTCCTGCCGTACCTCTCTCCCGCCGGCGTCCAGGCGCCCTTCAAGGACGGGAACGTGCGCGGGGTGATGCTCGGCCTGGAGCACGGGACGACCCGCGGCGAAATCCTCCGCGCCGTCTACGAGGGCCAGGTGTACGCCGCCATGGACTGCTACCGGCGGCAGGGTGACGACCTGAGCCTGCTCAGGCTGACCGGCGGCGGCGCGCGCAGCCGGGTCTGGCGGCAGACCTTCAGCAACGCGCTCCAGGTGCCGGTCGAGCTGGTGACCACCAGCGAGTCGGCCGCGCTCGGCGTCGCCATCCTCGCGTCCGTGAACGTCGGCATCTGGAAGGACCTGGAGACCGCGGTGTCGGAGATGGTCCGCACCGTCGGCCGGGTCGAGCCCGACCCCCGCCTGGCCGAGCCCCACCGGGAGGCGTTCGACCGCTTCCTCCGCGCGCAGGCGGCGGCGCGCGAGCTGTTCGCCGGCTTCGGCCGCGCAGGCGACCAAGGAAAGGACTGATCGTGTACACCGCAGAACCGGCAGGGCTGGTCCGCACGGTGCTCGGTGACGTGTCACCCGAGTCCCTGGGAGCGATGCTCGTCCACGAGCACCTGCTGACGGCGCCGCCGGCCTACGCCGTCCACCGGGATCCCGACCTGGAGTTCGGCACCGCGGAGGGCGCCGCCGCCGAGGTCTCCGACTTCGTCGGGGCCGGCGGCGGCGGGCTGGTCGAGCTCACCACGGTCGACTACGGCCGCGACGTCACGGCCGCGCTGTCCGCCGCCAGGGCCACCGGCGCCCACATCGTTCAGGGCACCGGCCTCCAGAAGGGCATCTACTACCCGGCCGGCACGTCCAGGCGGACCAGCGAGGAGCTGGCCGCCGGCTTCGTCGCCGACATCCTGACGGGGTTCGGCCCGGAGAACACCAGGGCCGGCGCCATCAAGGCCGGGACCTGCTCCACCGAGGAGATGTGGGACGTGGAGCGCAAGGTCCTCACGGCGGCGGCCATCGCCGCCAAGGCGACCGGGGCGCCGATCCTGACCCACACCCAGGCGGGCCGCCTGGGCCACGAGCAGCTCGACGTCTTCGAGGCCGCCGGGCTCGACCTGGGTCAGGTGTGCGTCGGCCACCTCGACCGCAACCTCGAAGCCGACTACCTCCTCTCGCTGGCCCGCCGCGGCGCCTGGCTCGGGCTCGACCAGTGGACCAAGGACAAGTACGGCCACGACACCGACCGGGCCGCGATGGTCCGGCGCCTCGTGGACGCCGGCCACACTCGGGTGATGGTCTCCGGCGACCTCGGCCGCGGCTCCTACCAGCGCGCCTACGGCGGCTCGCCGGGGCTCGGCCCCTGCCTCGACGCCATCAGGAAGGCCCTGGGCGACGAGCTGGCCGAGCTGACCCTGGTCACCAACCCGGCCGGGTTCCTCGCCTTCAGGGAGGTCACGCGATGACGCGGGCAGTGCTCTTCGACCTCGACGGGACGCTCGTCGACTCCCGTCCCGCGATCCTGGACTGCTACCGGGCGGCGCTCGAGCCCATCCCCCAGGGCTGGGAGTCCCTGCTGGAGCTCGGCCTCGGCCGGGTGATGCGCTGGCGGATGCGCGAGGTGATGGCCGAGGTCGCGGGCGAGCGCGCCCCCGAGTGCGTGTCCCGGTACGAGCGCCACTACCTGGAGGACGGCCACCGGAAGGTCGTCCTCTACCAGGGGGCGGCCGACATGCTCGACGCGCTGCGCGGGCAGGGGCTGCGGCTCGGCATCGTGACGAACAAGGGCCGGGAGCGGACCGAGCACGACCTGCGCAACGTGCACGGCGCGCGTGACCTGCTGCCGCTGTTCGACGTGGTGGTCACCACCGAGGACACCGTCGAGCGCAAGCCGTCGCCCGAGCCGATCCTGCACGGGCTGCGCCGCGCCGGATGGTCGGCCGGCGACTGCGCCTACGTGGGCGACGGCCCGCACGACGCCGAGGCGGCCATCGCCGCCGGGACCGCGTTCGTCGGCGCCGGCTGGGGCTACTACCCGGATGAGCTCGCGTCGGCCCGGCCCGCGCTGGCCGTCGCCGCCGCCCCGGGTGATCTCGCCGGACTCCTGCCCGGCGGCCGGTGAGCGCCGCCATGGCGTCGTTCACGTTCACCCCGCTCACGCCGTCCGCCTTCCTGGAGCGGTCCGGGGCCGTCTTCCGCGACCGGATCGCGGTGATCGACGGCGCCAGGCTGCTCACGTACGGTGAGTTCCTCGATCGGGCGCGGCGGCTCACCGGGGCGCTGGCGCATCTCGGCGTCGAGCCCGGCGACCGGGTGGCGGCGCTCTGCGTCAACAGCCACGTGATGCTGGAGCTCCACAACGGGGTGCCGATGCGCGGCGCGGTGCTGGTGCCGCTCAACATCCGGCTGTCGGCCGGGGAGCTGGCGCACATCGTCGAACACTCCGGCGCGCGCGTCCTGGTCGCCACGGACGAGCTGGCCGGGCGTGCCCGCGAGGTCGCCGCCGTGACCGGGGTCCGGCTCGTCCTGGCGGGCGGCCCCGGTGACGAGTACGAAGAGCTGCTCGCCGCCGCCGAGCCCCGCCTCGCGGCCTGCGAGGACGAGCGCGGGCTGCTGGCGATCAACTACACGAGCGGCACCACGGGGCGCCCGAAGGGGGTCATGTACCACCACCGGGGCGCCTACCTGCAGACGCTGGCCATGGCGTTCCACGCCGGGCTCGGCCCCTCCAGCGCCTATCTGTGGACGCTGCCCATGTTCCACTGCGACGGCTGGTGTTTCACCTGGGCCGTCACCGCGGCCGGCGGCACCCACGTCTGCCTGCGGGCCGTGGACCCGGCCGAGATCTGGCGGCTGCTGCGTGAGGAGGACGTCTCCCATTTCAGCGCCGCGCCGACCGTACTCACCATGATCGCGAACGCGCCCGAGGCGCGGGCGGGCGCCGCGCTCGGCCGGACCGTGCGCGTGCAGACGGGCGGCGCGCCGCCGACCCCGGCCCTGCTCGCCCGCATGGCCGGGCTGCGCATGGAGGTCACCCATCTGTACGGGCTCACCGAGACGTTCGGACCGGTGGCCGTCAACCAGTGGCAGCCGCAGTGGGACGCCCTCCCCGCCGGCGGGCAGGCCGAGCTCAAGGCCCGCCAGGGCGTCGGCAACGTGATCGCGGAACAGGTGCGCGTCGTGGACGGGTCCGGGACGGACGTGCCGGCCGACGGCGAGACGGTGGGCGAGATCGTGGTCCGCGGCAACGACGTGATGCTCGGTTACTACCGCGACGAGCAGGCCACCGCCGAGGTGGACGCCGGCGGCTGGCTGCGCACCGGGGACCTGGCCGTGCGGCACCCCGACGGCTATCTGGAGATCCGCGACCGGTCCAAGGACATCATCATCTCCGGCGGCGAGAACATCGCCTCCGTCGAGGTGGAGCGGGTCCTCGACGGTCACCCGTCCGTGCTGGAGTCGGCCGTGGTCGGCGTGCCCGACGAGAAGTGGGGCCAGGTGCCCGTGGCCTTCGTCGCGCTCCGGCCGGAGGGGTCCCCGGTGAGCGAGGACGACGTCATCGCGTACGTCCGCGAGCGGATCGCCCGCTTCAAGGCGCCCAGGAAGGTGGTCTTCGGGGAGCTGCCCAAGACCTCGACGGGGAAGATCCAGAAGAACGTGCTCCGCGCGGGCGGGGAGCATCCATGAGTTCCTGCACGCCACTCCTCGTCGCGGCGGGGCCGCGCGCGCTCAAGGAGGGCATCCGCACATGACCACGACCAGGCCCGCGGCGCTGGTGACCGGCGCCTCCCGGGGCATCGGTCTCGCCATCGCCGAGCGCCTCGCCGCCGCCGGGCATGACCTGACCATCTGCGCCCGGGGTGGCGACGCGCTCGCCGCCGCGGGCGTCAGGCTCGCCGCGCTCGGGGCGGCCGTCCGCGCCGAGTCCGCGGACATGGCGGCCGAGGACGACGTGCGGGGGCTCGCCAGGGCGCACGAGGACGCGTACGGGCGGCTCGACGTGCTGGTGGTGGCGGCGGGGGTCGGCACGGCGGGGCCGGTGGACACCGCGCCCCTGCACCGGTTCGACAAGCAGTTCGCCGTCAACGTCCGGGCCCCGTACACGCTGGTGCAGGCGCTGCTGCCGACGCTCAGGGCGACCGCGGCGGCACGGCCGGACCACGGCGTGAAGATCATCATGCTGTCGTCGCTCACCGGGGCCTTCCCCGAGCCGGGCCTGGCCGCGTACGGGGCTTCGAAGGCGGCGCTCATCTCGCTGTGCCGGTCGCTGAACGCGGAGCTCTCCGCCGACGGCGTCACGGCCACCGCCATCTGCCCCGGTTACGTCGACACCGACATGTCCGCGTGGGTGCACGACCGGATCGACCCCGCCGACATGATCCGCACGGCGGACGTCGCCGAGCTGGCGATGAGCCTGACGCGGCTCTCCTCCAGGGCCGTCGTGTCGGAGCTGGTGGTCACCAGGCCCGGAGGGCAGCTCCACCGGGCCTGAAAGGATCACGCCCATGAGAGGATTTCTCCGGTTATATGGGCATGGAGGGCGAAATGTTCGCAGTTTCCTTGGGTGACGGCGCGGAACTGCGGCCGCTGGAGCCCTGGCACGCCGGGGAGTTCCTGAGCCACATCGACCGGGGCCGGGAGTTCATCGGGCGGTACGTCGGGCTCCCCGACTCCGTCACGGACCTGGATTCCAGCCTGGCGTTCCTGCGGGCGTACGCGGAGAAGGCCGCCTCCGACACCGGGCGGGTCTACGGCATCTGGGTGGACGGCGAGCTGGCCGGCGGCGTCCTGTTCAGGACGATGGACGTCCCGAAGGGCACCGCCGAGGCCGGCTGCTGGCTGGAGCCGTCGGCGGCCGGCCGGGGGCTGGTGACCAAGGCGGTGCGGGCGATCATCGACTGGGCCGTCGAGGAGCGCGGCATCCACCGTGTGGAGTGGGTGGTCTCGTCGGAGAACGCGGCCAGCATCGCCGTCGCCCGGCGGCTCGGCATGACCAAGGACGGCGTGCTGCGCGAGAGCTACCCCTACCGCGGCCGGCGGCACGACATGGAGGTCTGGTCGGTGCTGGCGCCGGAGTGGCGGGCCGGCTGGAGCGACTGATCGGCCCCGGTGGCGACGCCCTGTCCGGGATCGGCGCGGAAGTGGATCGATTCCGTTCGAGTCCGTCCGCGCCCCTGTTGGACACCTCGGCCGGGCGGCTTCTCTGGTTCCCGTCCGGCGGAACGGCCGCCGGACACCGAGGGAGGAATCCAGAGATGAACACCCGTACCCGCACCGCGTCCTCCGCCGCCAAGGGGCTCCTCGCGGGAGCGATGCTCCTGACGGGGCTGCTCGCCGGGACCCCCGCCGCGCACGCCGACCACCAGTCGTGCAGCAACCGGACCGACGTCCCCGGGGTCTGCCTGAAAGTGGTGAACGAAGGGCTGCGCGTCACCTACGCCGAGGCCTACCACGACGGCCGCACCGGCGCCTGGACCGGGCACATCGACCTGCATCGCGAAGGCCGGCACACGATCCAGCGGGGCGACCACACCCCGCCCCAGGCGGCGATCTGGAGCGGGGTGGACGACTACACCGCCGGGTCGAGGATCTGCGCGCAGGGCTGGGAGAAGGTCGGATCCGGCTGGCGTCCCAAGGGCCGCACCTGCTTCGAAGTGCGCTGATCACCGCACCTGCTTCCAAGTGCGCTGATCACCGCACACCGCCCTGAGCCCGCCCGGGTCCGGCCACGGCCGGACCCGGGCTGGGCAGGCGAAAACCCCACGAAAGTGGATCAGTTCGCCGATAAAGTGCAGCGGTGAGCGACTTGGAGGCCCTCGTCATCGCCCGGCGCCTGCGCGTCCCCGTCGACGCCCCCGCCGGCGCCGCCCCGGGCTGGGGAGAGGCCGCCGCCCGGCAGCTCGACGCCGCGCTGCTGACCGTCGGCTTCACCTGCTCGCCCGCCCTGCTCGGACGACTGTCGCAACTGCCCGGCGAGGCCGTACTGGATCTGGGCGTACGGGTCCTCGCCGCGGTCAGGACCCTGGCCGGCGACCACGTCCTCCACAACGCCTACTTCGTCGACTTCCCCGGGAACGTGCCCGACACCCTGGAGTTCTGGGCCGGCCTGCTCCGCCAGGCGCTGCTCGACCCGGTGACCGCCGAGCGCGCGCGGCCGGAGATCGTCGACCTGCTGGACTTCCCCGCGTACGGCCGCTACCAGCACACCTACGCCGACCTGCTGGCCGCGCACGCCGAGCTGGTCCCGCTGGCCTCCGACCGGGTGACGGTGCGGCCTGGAGGAGGAGACCCGCGCGCTGTTCCTCTCGATGGCCGGCTCCGAGACCCCTCTCGCCGAGGAGGACCTGGCGGCGCTGCGCCTGCTGGCCGCGAGCTGCGCCGACGAGCCGGAGCGCATCCCGGTGCGCGAGAACCGCGCCGTGCTCAACGAGGCGCGGCCGGCCGCCGGGCGACCGCCGCTGGTGGACACGGTGACCGACGTGCTCCGGCTGGCCTGCGCCCTTTCCGGCGGGGACGTCACGCTGGCCACCCCCACGCGGTTCCGGTCCTTCCGCCGCGCCGAGCGCCGCGCGCTGCTGCGGGCCCTGGACGCGGTGGCCACCCCCGCCAAGCTCGGCGACGTGCCACGCCACCGGGAGCGGTGGAAGCGGCTCGGCGAGCGGCTGCACCCGCACGAGTACCCGCTGCTGCCACGCGCTGATCCCCGCCTGATACGGTGAAGATCGCGAGGCCATGGGAGGGCTTCCTTCTCAAAACTCTTTTGGATCCAGCCTTCCCGCTCTCCTCGCCCGTACGTCGTCAGCGCGCGATGTCCCGCCGCAGCGGCGCCGCCACGGCGACGGCGGCCGCGACCAGGGCGTAGGCGACCAGCACGGCGCCGCCCGCCGCGGCCGGAAGCAGGGCCGTGGCGGAGGTGCCGGTCTGGGTGGCGACGGCCTCCGACAGATAGGTGAATCCGGTCAGCGCCGCCGTGGCGCCGCCCGGCAGGAAGGGGTAGAGCTCCTTGACGCCCGGGACGAGCATCAGCGCGGTCTCGACCATGTAGAAGTACGCCCCGACGGCGAGGAGCGCGAGCACCTGGTTGCGCAGGAGCGCGCCCACCGCCACCCCCAGCAGGGTGTAGACCGCCATGGTCAGGGCGATGCGGCCGAGCAGGACCGCGACGGTGCCTACGGGCAGCCCGAGGGTGACCCCCTTGAGCGCCGCCGCCCCGAGGAGCGCGCCGCCCGCCACGGCCGTGGCCAGCAAGCCGTAGGCGAGCCCCGCGACGGTGTAGGCCGCCAGCTTGGCGGCGAGCCACGTCCAGCGCCTGGGCGCGAACAGCGCCGTGGCGGTGATGGTCCCGTGACGGTACTCGGCGGCCACGGCGTTGGTGCCGAGCAGAGCGGGGGCGAACACGGTGAAGCCCAGCAGGCCGAGCAGGACGCGGGTGCCCTCCTCGGTTTCGAGGCCGGGCAGCGGCGGGGTGAAGTTCTCCGGGCCGACGAGCGCGGCCAGGCCGATGAGCGCCCCGCTGCCCAGCGCCGCCAGCAGGCCCCACAGCCAGAGCCTGGTGCTCGTCAGGCGCGTCCACTCCGCCGCGACCAGCGTCATCATGGGGAACCTCCGGTGAGATGCAGGAACGTCTGTTCGAGGGTGGGGCGCTCGGGGGTGATCTCGTGCAGGACCACCCCGTACGAGGCCGCCAAGGTGGCGATCTCGGCGGTGGTCAGGCCGTGGACACGCAGGACACCGGGACGCGGCTGGCCCACCTGGGTCCCGCGCTCCGCCAGCCGGGCCGCGAACAGCTCCGCCTGCGGGGAGTGGATCACCACCGCCGCGCTCCCGTACAGCTCGGCCATGGGCCGGTCGAGGACCAGCCGGCCGTCGCGGATCACCACGACGTGGTCGGCCAGATGCTCGACCTCGCCGAGCACGTGGCTGGAGACCAGGACGGTGCGGCCCTCAGCGGCCATGGCGCGCAGGAACCCGCGCAGCCAGGCGATGCCCTCGGGGTCGAGACCGTTGCCCGGCTCGTCGAGCAGCAGCACCCCGGGGTCGCCGAGCAGCGCGGTGGCGAGGTTGAGCCGCTGCCGCATGCCGGTGGACAGGGTGCGCGTGGCGCGGTCGCCGAACGCCGACACCCCGGTCAGGTCGGCGACCTCCGCGACCCGGGCCGCGCCGTGGCGGCCCATGCGGGCGTAGATCCGCAGGTGGTCGCGGGCGGTGCAGGCCGGGTGGAAGCCCGCGCCGTCCAGCACGGCGCCGACGGTCGCCGACGGCCTGGCCAGGTCGGAGTAGCGCCTGCCTGCGTAGGTGACGGTGCCGGAGCCGGGCGCGACCAGGTCGAGCATCATCCGCATGGTGGTGGTCTTGCCGGCGCCGTTGGGCCCGAGGAAGCCCGTCACGGCGCCGGGCGCGACGTCGAAGCTGAGGCCGGTGACGGCGGCGACCGGCCCGAACGTCTTCGTCAGGCCGCGCACCTCGACCTTCATGCCCGCGCCGCCGTCAGGTCGTGGTGGAGCCGCCGGGCGTCGGGGACGCCGAGGATCAGCTCGTCATAGCCGGCCACCCGGTCCTTGAGCACGACGCGCACGCCGGGGACCTCGCGCCGGGCGGCGGCCAGGCGCCGGACGCCGCCGGGGGACGTCCACGTGCCGAGCTTGACGACGCCGGAGACGAGCAGGCCCGAGTGGAAGCCGGTGAGGGCGGCGAGCGGCCGGTCGAGGTGGTGCACCTCGGCGATGGCCGCCAGCGGCACGCTCACGACGCCGGTCCTGGTGAACAGCCGCGCCCACGGGGCGAAACGCAGGGTCAGCGTGCCCTGGCCGATTTCTACGTGCATCATCTTTGTGCCTCCTCAACTATCTGTTCTATAAGTTGTATATCAGATAGACTGCGGATGTGCACCTGACCCTCGACCTCGACAGCGAGGTCCCGATCTACCAGCAGATCCGCGACCGGATCGTGGAGGCCATCGCCCGCAGGCAGGCCGGGGAAGGCGACCCGCTGCCCTCCACCCGCCAGCTCGCCGCCGACTTCGGCGTCAACTTCCATACGGTGAACAAGGCGTACGACCTGCTGCGACAGCAGGGCGTCATCCGGATCAACCGCAAGAGCGGCGCGGTCGTACGGCGGGACGCCGGCAGCGGCCCGCCCGAGGCCCCCTTCACCGAAGACTGGGAGGAACGCATGCGTGTGCTACTGGCCGAGGCCACCGTCCACGGCATGGACCGTCAGGACGTGCTGCGCCGGTGCGCGGCCATGCTGGACGGCTTCGGAGAGCCGGCATGACCCCGTTCATCGTCACCGCGCTCGTCTCCGTGCTCGTCTCCGTCGCCCTGATCACCTGCCTCATGCTGGCGCTGCCCGCGCTGGCCAGGCCGGCCCTGCCCTTCGGCGTGCGGGTGCCCGCCGACCGCGCGGGCGATCCGGCCGTGGTCGGCCAGCGGCGCCGCTTCGCCCGCCTGGTGATCGTGGTGGGCGTGGTCGCCGCCGTGATGGCCGTCCCCGTGCTGCTCGTCACGGGCTACGCGGCCGGGGTCACCGTCACGGTGTCGGCGGTGATCGTCGCGGACCTGCTGCTCTACTACCTCGCCCACCGCCGGGTCAGCGCCGCCAAGCGGGCCGGCGCGTGGTCGGCCGGGCGCCGCCAGGGCGTCACCGTCGACACCACCTTCCGCACCGATCCCGTCCGGGTGCCGTGGAAGCACGGGCTGCCCGCGCTGGGGGTCTTGCTGATCACCGGAGGCATCGGCTGGTCACGCCTCGGCGGGCTGCCCGCCACGCTGCCGCTCTACCTCGGGTTCGCCATCGACCCCGGGGAGCGCGTGGCCACGACCCCGCTGCGGGTCTTCGAGCCGCTGCTCTACCAGGTCGCGGTCCTCGTGGTCGTCGTCGCGCTGGTCGTGGTCGTGCTCCGCGCCCGTCCCGACCTCGACGCCGCCCGTCCACGGGGGTCGGCCCGCCGCTACCGCCTCTACCTGCGCGGCGTCGCGTCGATGTCGCTGCTGGCCGCCGCCTGCCTCAACCTGAGCCTGCTCGTCGGGGCGCTCCAGCTGTGGGACGTGGTCACGCCGGACATCGGCTGGCAGGTGGCCGCGTACGTGCCGCTCGTCGCGCTCCTGGCCGGCTGGGTCGGCTGGGAGATCAAGGCCGGGCAGGCCGGGCACCGCCTGCCCGGCCTGCCCGGCGAGGAGGACGAGGACTCCGGGATCGAGCAGCGCGACGACGACCGCCACTGGTTCCTGGCCGGCGCGGTCTACGCCAACCGCCGCGACCCCGCCCTGCTGGTGCACGCCCGCCTGGGGACCGGCTCGTGGACGCTCAACCTCGGGCACCCGATCGCCTGGCTCCTGCTCGGCGTCCTCGCGGTCGCTCTCCTCGTGCTCGGCGCGCTCTCGCTGTCCGGCGTCGTCGACCTGCCCCGGCGGCACAGCCTGTGGTGACGGTTTCCCCTTGGCCGGGCTGGGCAGGCGGCCAGAAAGGACCACCTGCCCAGAGAACGAACGGCACGGACACGCCCGGTCCCGACGAGCGCGTCCTGTCCCAACAGGATCTGGCCGAGGAAGGCGAGCGCAAGGGCTGGGCGCCGGCCCGTGGATGGGGGGCCACGCTTCCTGCTCGCCGGGAGCACGTTGCATACTGCAAGGAGACGCGAGGGCGGGGGTGACCGCCATGGGCCTTTCACACGAGGAACGCCAGACGCTTCAGGAGATCGAGGAGCGGCTGGCCTTCGACGATCCGGACCTCGACGCCCTCCTGTCCGGGTCCCAGCAGGGGCACGCGAAGGAGGTGCCGGTGGCCTTCTGGTGGGTGCTCGCCATCGTGGCCTACGTCGTGTTCCTGATCGGCGTGGTCATGACCGTGGCCGCCCCGCAGAACGCCTGCCAGGGCGGCGGGAGCGGCTGCGATCATCCGGCGGTCCGCACGTCCCAGACCGGCCCGTAGTCGCCGCGCGGGCAACCGTCCGGTTGCCAGGCCACGAGGAGGCAGTCATGAGGGTGAGGACGGCGGCCTGGCTCGCGGCGCTGGCCCTGGGCCTCGCAGGCTGCGGGGCCTCAACCGCCGGTGGGCCGACCACGGCCGCCACGCCACCGCCGCCGACGGCCGAACCGTCTCCCGCGCCGTGCCGCACCGCCGAGCCCGTGGTCGCCCTCGGCGACGCCGTCGATCCCCTGCCGGTCGCCTGGACGTCGGCCGAGCCGGTGAGCGACGGCCACGGCCTGCTGGTCACGTGGACGTCCGGCGTGGCGCCGTGCCGGGTGCTCGACCGGGTGGACGTCTCGTACGGGACGGACACGGTCGAGGTGACGCTGTACGAGGGCTCGGACCCGGACGTGCGCGACCCGGTGTGCGTGGAGATCGCGATCGAGAAGCAGACGCTGGTCAAGCTGCGTGAGCCCGTCGCGGGGCGCGAGATCGTCGACGGGGCGGGCCCGAGCCCTTCGTAGCGGTGAACCGCCGCTCCGGGGGCAGGGGGCGGGGATGAACAGGAAGGACGACGATCCCGACGACGAGTTCTTCGCGCCCGTGCTCCGCGAGCCGCCGCCTCCCGAGGAGGTCAGCCGCTCCGGCGTGGTGAGCGACACCGGCGTGCCCGAGGTCCCCGGCGGCGGCCGGGGAGACCGGGACGAGAGCCCGCCGCCCTCGAACGCGTCGAGCTACCGCCTGCTCGGCGCGGCGCTCGTGCTGCTCGCCGGGGTCGTGCTGGCCGTGCTGGCCCTGCTGGCCGGGATGCCGTGGCCGGCGCTCGTCCCGGCCGCCGTGGCGCTGGTAGCGGCGGGCTACCTGATCCGGGTGAGCGTACGCCGCTCCCGGTCGGGAGGCGGCCCGCCCGCCTTCGGGTAGTCAGCGGGGTTCGTCGCCGGGGTTCCCGCGCACCGGCTGGTACGTGGCCGCGCGGAACAGGAACGAGGCCCACGAGCGGTAGGGCCGCCAGTGGTCGGCCAGCTTCCGGTACGCCGCGGCGGGCGCGTCCTCGGGCAGGCCGTACACCTCGCGGAGGATCGCGAACAGGCGGGGCTCGTCGCCGGGGAAGGCGTCGGGGGCGCCGGCGCCGCGGATCAGGATCAGCCCGGCGGAGAACGGGCCCACGCCGGGCAGGGCGCGCAGCTCGGCCAGGGCCTGCTCCGGGGCGAGGGAGCGCAGGTGCTCGGCGGTGAGGACGCCGTCGAGCGCGGCGCGGGCCAGGCCGCGGATCCGCTCCTCCTTCTGCGCGGGCAGGCCGAGGCCGCCGGCCTCCAGGAGCGTCACGGGCGGCGGGAAGACGGCGTGCTCGCGGCCGTCCACGGCGACCGTCGCCCCGTACCGCTCGGCGATGCGCTGCTTGATGCGGGCGGCGATGAGCATCGACGAGCGCTGCACGATCACCGCCCAGCACGCCGCCTCCCACGGACTCCAGAAGCACACCGGCCGCAGGCCGGGGCTGCGGCGCTGCAGGTCGCCCAGCACCGGGTCGGCCTCGCCGAGCGCGGCGAACCCCGAGCCGTCCACGTCGAGGGAGAGGATGCGCGCGACCTCGCCCCGGATCCCCGCGCCGACCGGCCGCGTCGTGGCCACGGCGACCCCGCCCGGCGCGGCGGTCACGGACACGCCGATCGGCAGCCAGTCGGTCTCCGGGCAGAACCCGAACCGCAGCGCCCGCCCGTCGGAGGGCAGGGCGCTGGTCGCCGGCCAGTCCTCGACGAAGCGCAGCGAGGCGCCGAAGTCGAACGGTCCGCCGGCGATGATCGTGAATCCGAACGAGGTCATGCGCCGTATCGTAGGAGCTCGCCCGGACAGCGCCGTTAATCCGCCCTCCGAGCGCAGGTCCACCTAACAGATTTTCACCGCGCCCGGGTTTGCCCGCTCCGGTCCACGGAAGGGGCTACACGTGGCACGCATAGCGATCGTGGGCACCGGCTTCGGCGGGTACACCTGCGCGAAACTTCTGGAGCGCTGGCTCAGGCCTGGCGAGGCGGAGATCGTACTGATCACGCCGAAGGACTACACGCTGTACCTCCCGCTGCTGCCACAGGTGGCCGGCGGGGTGCTGCAGCCCCGCTCGATCGTGACGCCGCTGCACACGCGGCTGCGGCGCAGCAAGCTGCTGCCGGGCGTGGCGCACCAGGTGGACCTGGACGCCCGCGCCGTGGACGTCCTCAGGATCGACGGCGAGCCGGTGCGGGTGCCGTACGACGTGCTCGTGCTGGCCCCCGGCAGCATGACGCGGACGTTCGACATCCCGGGCCTGCAGGAGTACGCGCGCGGCATGAAGACGCTGGCCGAGGCGGTCTACCTGCGCGACCACTCGATCGCCCAGCTCGAACTGGCCGCCTCCTCCAATGACCCGGAGGAGCGGGCCGCGCGGTGCGGGTTCGTGGTGGTGGGCGCCGGCTACTCGGGCGTCGAGACGGCGGCCACGCTCCAGCTCGTCACCCGCCGGGCGATGGCCCGCTTCCCGCGGCTCGACCCCGGGCTGCTGCGCTGGACGCTGATCGACATCGCGCCCAAGGTGATGCCCGAGCTGGGCCCCGAGCTGGGCGCGGCGGCGACGCGGCTGCTGGAGGAGCGCGGGGTCGAGGTGCGACTCGGCGTCACGCTCGACCGGATCACCGTGGACACCGCGAAGCTGACCGACGGCACCACGCTGCCCTCCCGCACGGTCATCTGGACGGCGGGGGTGACGCCCAGGCCGGTGGTGTCCAGCCTCGGCACCGAGACGGTCAAGGGCCGCCTGGTCGTGGGCGCCGATCTGAGGGTGCCGGGCTGCGACGGCGTGTTCGGGCTGGGCGACGCCGCGGCGGTGCCCGACCTGACGGCCGAGCCGGGGACGCCCTGCGCGCCGACCGCGCAGCACGCCCACCGGCAGGCGAGGACCGCGGCGCGGAACGTGCTGGCGGCCCTGCGCGGCGGCAAGCTGCGTGAGTATCGTCACCGCGACCTCGGCCTGGTGGTCGACCTCGGCGGCTCGGACGCGGTGGCCAGGCCGTTCGGGATCGACCTCAAGGGGCCGCTGGCGCAGCTCGTCACCCGCGGCTATCACCTGCTGACGACGCCGTCGGGCCGCTCTCGGCTGCGCGTGAGCGGCGACTGGCTGCTCAACATGATGGCCCCCGACGACCTGATCAGGCTCGACTTCCTCAAGGACACCCCCGGCACGCTGGAGGACCTGGAGCACATGCCGATCACGCCGCGCGCGCGCCGGATCAGCGTGACCGAGGAGCCAGCGGGATCCCGACCGTGATCTCCTTGCCGAGCTTGTGGTCGCCGAGCAGGTCGAGGTCGTCGCCGCTCCAGAACCGGCCCGGGTCGTACCAGTTGGGCCTGCGGCCCGGCGGCAGCAGCCCCATCTCCTGGTAGGTGACGGCCACCACCTCGGCGCAGTAGGCGTTCTCCAGCGCCCGCTCCCCCGCGACCCGGCGCGGGCGCGGCAGCCGGCCGCCCACCCAGCGGGCCGCCAGCCTGGCGGTCGACGGGAACGGGGTGCCGTCGAGCCGGGCCACCGCGCGCAGCGCGGCGTCCTCCATCTCGCGGGTCGCCTGCGGCTCCAGCTGGCGCAGCCACGCGCGCTGGCCGTAGCGGTCGGCCCAGACCGTCACCGCGTCGCGCAGGTCGTGCAGCTGCACGCCGCGGTGGTGGGTGCCCGACCACAGGTCGAGCAGCGACTTGCCGAGCTCGGCGTGGAACATCATGGGCGGCAGGTCCTCGATGACGATCGCCATGCCCACGTGGTTGACCGGGCTGTTGGTCATGGTCTGGATGGCCCGGTCGGGGACGGTCCGGCCGCGGAAGATCCACAGGTCGCCCGTCCGGGTGAGCTCAACCGCCTCGTCGAGAGTCAGCATGGGGCTAGCCTAGGCACATGCGCTGGTGGAAGATACTCGGCCTGGCGGGGGTCGCGGGCGTCGCGGCCACGGGAGTGGCGATCGCGCGCGCCGAGCGCCGCCGCCGCGCCTACACGCCGGAGGAGATCAGGGTACGGCTGCGCGAGCGGGTCGAGGGTCAGCCCGAGGGCCGCAGGTCGTAGACGAAGACCACGTCCGGATAGGCCGGGTTGTCCACGTATCCCTGCACGCTGCCCAGGTAGGCCCGCCGGTAGTTGACCACCCACGGCATGGCCGCCGCGGCCTGCTGGTCCAGCACCCTCCTGGTGGCCCTGGCGAACGCCTGCTGCGCCGTCCGCTGGTCCGTCACGGTCAGCTCGGGCAGCGAGTCCAGCAGTTTGTCGGTGGTCGGGTCGTTCAGGTAGGAGAGGTTGAACACGGGCGGCTCGGCGCTGTGGAAGACGTTGCCGAACCACGAGTAGCCGTCGGCGTAGTCCGGCCACCAGTACATCGCGAAGATGTCCTGGCCGCCCTTCTTGCCCAGCTCCCACTGGTCGATCCAGGGCATCGCCCGGACCCTGAGCGTGACGTTCAGCGTCTTGAGGTCGCGGCGCAGCCGTTTGACCAGGACCTGCTGGTCGCTGTCACCCTCGGTGTAGGTGAGGGTGAGCCGCAGCGGCCTGCCCTGCGGCCCGTACCCCGCCTGCCGGAGCAGCTCGCCCGCGCCCGCGAGGTCCTGCCGGGGCACCCGGCCCGGCACGTGGCCGAGCAGTCCTTCCGGCACCACGCCGCTGTGCGGGCTGACGCCGCCGCGCAGCGCCCGGACCGCCCCCCGGTAGTCGACGGCCTTCTGCACCGCGCGCCGCACCCGCTGGTCGGACATGGGCCCCTCGGCGGTGTTGAACAGCAGCATTGCAGTCTGGAACGAGGGCCGCTCGGAGGTGCGCAGCCCCGGCGCGGCCTCCGCCCGGGCGAACAGCCTCGGCTCCAGCCGGCGCAGGAAGCTGACCTCGCCCTGCAGCAGGAGCTGCCAGGCGCGCCGCTGGTCGGGTATCACGCGGAACTTGACCGTGCGGTAGTGCGGCTGGTCCCAGCCTCCCCAGTAGTCGTCGTACGCCTTGAGCGTCAGCTCGGTCTCGGCCCCGTCCTTCCAGGTGTCCACCTTGTACGGCCCGGTCCCGGCGTCCCGGCCGGCCTGGAACCACTTCCCCAGGTCGGGGGCCGCCTCGGTGTCGTAGATGTAGGCCGCGTAGGCGGAGGAGGCCGCCAGGTCGAGCGGCACCGGGTAGCGCAGCGCGAACGTGAGCGTATGAGGGTCCTCGACTCTGATGGAGGAGACCGCGTCCCAGATGTAGTAGGCGCCGGCCTTGGTGGACATGGTCCGCTCGATGGACTGCTTGACGGCGGTGGCGTCCATGGGCCGCCCGGTGTGGAAGGTGACGTCCTGGCGCAGCGTGAACGTCCAGGAGCGGCCGTCGGCGGTGGTCCGCCACGAGGTGGCCAGGCGGGGTGAGCTCTTCTTGGTGACCGGGTTCCAGAGGGTGAGCGTCTCGTAGACGTTCTGCAGGGCGACGACCTCGTTGGAGTAGGACGTGCCGGGATCCAGATCCGTGACCACGTCGCCGTGCTGGACGTAGACGAACGCCGATTCCCCCAGCCGCGGCTGCCGCACCACTGCCGGTGCCGAGCACGCCGTGAGGAGCAGCACCAGCGTGGCGACCGCTGCGAGACGACGGCGCAACGCATCTCCCTCTATGACCGATCTCCTGGGAGAACCTACTAGACGATCATGGCCCGATGGCCGAAACCACCGAAAAATTGGGCAATCCGGAGATCGAATTGCTATTCTCGTGCCTTGTCCCGTCCGGGGTTGCCAGCAGGGGACCGACCGGAGTGAGGTGCCATGGGTCGTAGCCGAACGATCCGCCTGAAGATCATCGGCCTACTGCTGGTTCCGCTGGCCTCGATGGTGGTGTTGTGGGGGGTTATCACCGCCGTCACGGCGGGCGAGAGTCTGGAGCTGAGGCAGTATCAGACGCTCTGGACGAACCTGCGACACCCGGCGTACAAGCTCGGCAACGAGCTGCAGCGCGAGCGCCTCGCCTCCGTTCAGCTCCTGGGCGCCGGCGTGTCGGCCGACAGGTCGGCGCTCATCGAGCAGCGCTCACGCAGCGACAGGGCGAAGGAGGAGTTCAAGAAGTCCTCGGGCAAGTCCCGGGATACCTCGGAGGCGATCCGCAAGCAGGTGGACGCGGTGTACACGCAGCTCGACAGGCTCGACGCGGTCAGGGGAGAGATCGACACGGGCCTGTCCGACCGTCTGCGCACGGTGGAGGGGTACAACACGATCCTCGACGCCCTCTTCGACCTGCACCGGCGGGTCGGCTACATCGACGACCTGCCGATCTACGAGCAGTCCAGGATCGTCATCGACCTCGGCTACGCCAAGGAGCTGCTCACCCGCGAGCAGGCACTGGGCCTGGGCACCACCACGGTGGCCGAGCGCAGGCTGTTCACCCGGCTGGTGGGCAACCGGCGCTTCCTCATCGACCACTCGCTCGGCCAGCTGGACCCGAGCCTGCGCGAGACCCAGGTGTCGATCATCACCTCGCCCGTCTACCAGCGGATGCGGCTGATGGAGGACCAGATCGTCGCGGGCGGCTCGCCGCGCGGATGGCTGGACACCACCGAGTCTCTGGCGAAGTCTTTCCAAGAGGCCCAGATGCGCGCGAGCATGATCCTGCAGGAGCGCTCAGAGCCGGTGGCCGACGCCGGGCTCACCCGGGCGCTGCTGCTGGCCGGGACATGCTTCGCGCTGATCCTGGTCTCGATCGCGTTCTCGCTGCGGATGGGCAACCGCCTGTCCAAGGAACTGGCCAATCTCCGCGGGGCGGCGCTGGAGGTGGCCCAGGAGCGGCTGCCCGAGGTCGTCGCCAAGCTGCGGAAGGGGGAGACGGTTGACGTGCCCGAGCTCTCCGTCGCCAGCACGACCGTCGAGATCGACGACGTCGGCCAGGCCTTCTCCACGGTCCAGCAGACCGCGGTCGAGGCGGCCGTCGGCCAGGCGCAGCTGCGTGACGGCGTCGGCCACGTGTTCCGCAACCTCGCCAGGCGCAGCCAGGCGCTGCTGCACCGCCAGCGCATCCAGCTGGAGGGCATGCAGCACCGCGCCACCGACCCCGACGACCTCGACGACCTGTTCCGGCTCGACCACCTGGCCACCCGGATGCGCCGGCACGCCGAGGGCCTGATCATCCTGTCGGGCGCCACCCCCGGCCGCGGCTGGAGCAAGCCCGTGCCGATGCTGGACGTGGCCCGCGGCGCCGCCGCCGAGGTGGAGGACTACCAGCGGGTGATCGTCGACCCGATGCCGGCCCAGCGTCTGGCCGGGCCCGTGGTCGGCGACGTGATCCACCTGGTGGCCGAGCTCATCGAGAACGCCACCGTCTACTCTCCCCCGCACACCTCGGTGATCGTGCGAGGCGAGGTGGCGGCCCGCGGCTTCGCCTTCCACGTGGAGGACCGGGGGCTCGGGATGAGTGACGAGCAGCTGGCCGAGTACAACGAGCGGCTGGCCAGCCCGCCCGAGTTCGACCTGGCCGACAGCGAGCGGCTCGGTCTCTTCGTCGTTTCCCGCCTGGCCGCCAGGCATGACATTCGCGTGATGTTGCGCGATTCACCATATGGAGGGACCACCGCCATCGTGCTGATCCCGGCAGAACACGTAACAGATCCTCCGGACGAGCCGGAGGAGCCCACCGCGGCCCCGGCCCGCCCGATCCGGGTGGTGCAAGGTGAGTAGAGACGAGCGCTGGCTGGACGAGGACGCCGGTCCGATCGTCCCCGCCTACTTACTCACCCGGGGCCGGACGGTGCCCGCGAGCGAGGCCATCGACCTCATCGCCGTCATCATCACCTCCGGCGGCCTGACGCCGCCGGTCGGGCTCGGTCCCGAGCATCTGATCATCCTGCAGAAGTGCACCAAGCCGACGCGGCTGGTGGACGTCGCCGCGGAGCTGAACCTGCCCATCGGCGTGGTCCGGGTCCTCGTCGGCGACCTGCACCAGCAGAAGCTCGTCCAGGTGGAGTCGCCGCCTCCGGCGCCCGACGCCACGGTGCTCCTGGAGGTCATCGACGGGCTGAAGGCTCTCTGAGCACGTCCTCGGCCCGGTGGCAGGCGACCCGGCGCCCGTCCTGTCCCTCCTGATGCCCTCCTAGGTCCCGCAGCGCGGGCGCGCGATCGCACTCCGTCACCGCCATCGGGCAACGCGGCCGGAACGGGCAGCCCGTCTCCGCCGGCCTCACCTCCGCGCGCCCCCGCGCCACGGGCGGCTCTCCCCCCAGCTTCGGGACGGCGTCGCGCAGCGCCAGCGTGTACGGGTGAGCGGGCCTGGCGAGCAGGTCGGCCGTGGGGCCCGACTCGACCACGCGGCCCGCGAAGAGCACGTGCGAGGTGCGGCACAGCTTCCCCACCACGGCCAGGTTGTGCGTGATCAGCAGGCGTTCCGCCGCCAGCCCCGCGATCAGGTCGAGGATCCTGGCCTGGACCGTCACGTCCAGGGCGCTGGTGGGCTCGTCGAGGATGAGCAGTTTCGGGTTCACGGCGAGCGCGCGGGCGATGACCACCCGCTGGCGCTGGCCGCCGGAGAGCTGGTGCGGCCTGCGGCTCGCCAGCGCGGGGTCGAGGCCGACCTGTTCGAGCAGCTCGGGGACGCGGTGGCGGGCGTCCCGGGGCAGCGCCTCGGCTATGGAGTTGCCGACGCGCATGCGGGGGTCCAGGGCCTCGGCCTGGAAGACGGGCTGGACGTCGCCGCGGAAGCGCCTCATGTCCACTTTTTTCAGGTTCTGGTCCCCGTACAGGATATTTCCGGACATGGGGGTGAGGAGGCCGAGGAAGGCGCGCGCCAGCGTCGACTTGCCCGACCCGCTCTCTCCGATCAGGCCGACCCCGCCCCCGGTGATGTCCAGGGTGACGTCGTGGACCACGGGGGTGCGGCCGTACCCGAGCGTCACCCGCTCCGCCCTCAGCAGGCTCCCCGACGATGTCACGGCAGCGCCTCCAGCAGTTCGCGGGTGTAGGGGTGGGCCGGCTCGGCCAGCACGCGGGCGGCGGGGCCGCTCTCCACGACCTCGCCGGCGCGCATGACCAGCACCCGGTGGGCGATGGTGGAGACCAGGGCCAGGTCGTGCGAGACCAGCAGCAGCGCCAGCCCGCGCTCGGCGCAGAGCGTGCGCAGCACGGCGACCACCTCGGCCTGCACGGTCACGTCCAGCGCGCTGGTCGGCTCGTCGGCCAGGATCGCCTCCGCGCCCAGCGCGATGGCCAGCGCGATCGCGAACCGCTGCGCCTGCCCGCCGGAGACCTCGTGCGGGTAGCGGCGCAGGATGGCCGGGTCGAGCAGGACGGCCTCGACCGCCTCGGCCATGACCCGCTCCGCGTCGCCGACGCCGTGCAGCCTGAGCGCCCGGCGCATCAGCGTGCCGAGCCGGAGGGTGGGGCTGAGCGCGGCCTGCGGCGACTGCATGACGAGCGCCACCCTGGCTCCCCTGATCGCGCGCAGCTCGGCCGGCGAGGCGCTCGTCACGTCCACCCCGGCCACCCGGATCCGCCCGCCGACCTCGGCGCCCTCGGTGAGCCCGAGCAGCGCCAGCAGCGTGGTGGACTTGCCGGAGCCGCTCTCCCCCACGATCGCCACGCACTCGCCGGGGGCCACGTCCAGCTCCGGCACCCTAGCTACGACCCGCCCGCCGTAGCTCACCCGGAGGTCGCGTACCTCGATCACTTCACGATCCTCCGCGGGTCCAGCGCGTTGCGCAGCCCTTCGCCCAGCACGTTGAACGCGAACGCGGTCAGCAGGATCGCCAGCCCGGGGAAGGTGACGACCCACCAGTTCGTGGTGAACAGCGACTGCCCCTGCTCCACCATCAGCCCCCACTCCGCCGTCGGCTCCTGGGCGCCCAGCCCCAGGTACGACAGCGCCGCGGCGGTGAGGATGACCCCGCCGCCGTCGAGCGAGACCTGGACCAGGACAGGCGTCAGCGAGTTCGGCAGCACGTGCCGCAGGATGATCATGGGCGCGGGCACGCCCAGGCAGCGCGCGGCGTCCACGTACGGGCGGGTGGCGATGGAGGCGGCCATCGACGCCGACAGTCGCGCGTACCACGGCCACCAGGTGACCGCGATGGCCACGATCACGGTGGTGACGCTCGGCTGCAGCACGACCGCCAGGGCCACCGACAGCAGCAGCGCGGGGAAGGCCAGGAACACGTCCGTGATCCGCATGATCACGTCTCTGACCCAGCCGCCCGCGTACCCGGCCACGACGCCCAGCAGGACGCCCGTGGTGGCCGAGACCGCCAGCACGGTCACGGCGATGAACAGCGACGTCCGCCCGCCGTACAGCACCCGGGTGAGCACGTCGCGGCCGGCGGCGTCGGTGCCGAACCAGTGCGCGGCGTCCGGCGCCCGCAGCGCGGCGAACGGGTCCACCTCGTCCGGCGGGTAGGGGGCGAGCCAGGGCGCGAGCAGGGCGGCCAGCGCGATGAGCGCGATCAGCACCGCCCCGGCGAGTGCGAACCGGTCGGTGACCCTCGGCAGGGTGCGGCGCAGCGGCGCCGCCTCGGGCAGCGCGCTCACCGGGCCCTCGCCCTCGGGTCGACGACGCCCTGCAGCAGGTCCACCACGAGGTTGGCGAGCACGTACATCAGCGCGACCAGCAGGGTGACGCCCGCGACCGCCGGGGTGTCGGAGCTGGAGATGGCGTTGACCGCGTAGCGGCCCAGGCCGGGCCAGTTGAAGACGGCCTCGACCAGGAACCCGTTCACGATCGCGTACGCGAACACCAGCGCGATCAGCGACAGCACCGGGTTGAGCGCGGGCCGCAGCGCGAACCGGGTCAGGATGGTCGTCTCGCGGAAGCCGAGCGCCCGCTCCAGCCGGGCGTGGTCCTGCGACGCCTCCTCGATGAGCGTGGCGCGCACCATCTGCGCGATCACCCCCGCCGGGTACGCGGCCACGACCAGGGCCGGGAGCACCAGATGCGCCAGCGTGCTGGTGAGGATCGGCCAGTTGCCGGTGATGAGCGCGTCCACGACGGTGATGTTCGTCCAGAGCGTCAGCGGGCTGGTGGTGTCGAGCGCGCTGTCGTACTCCCCGGCGACCGGGAACCAGCCCAGGTTGCTGGCGAAGACCGTCTGCAGGGCCAGCGCCAGCCAGAACACCGGCAGCGACACCGCGAGCATGCTGGTCAGCCGGACCGAGAAGTCAGGGAAGCGGCCCCTGAACCGGGCGGCCAGCACGCCGACGGGGATGCCTGCCACGACGGCGATCACCAGGCCGGCCCCGACCAGCTCCAGGCTGGCCGGGAAGGCGTGGTACAGATCCTCCAGCACCGGCCGCCGGGTGTGCAGGCTGGTCTGCCAGTCGCCCGTCACCAGATCCCTGACGTAGTTGCCGAGCTGCACCCAGAGCGGGTCGTCCAGCCCGAAGCGGGCGCGCACCTCGGCGAGCTGCTCGGGCGTGGCCTTGGGCCCGGCGTAGGCGACCGCCGGATCGCCGGGCACCATCCTCGTGATCACGAAGGTGAGGGCGACCACGCCGGCCATGACCAGGAGTGCCTGGCCCAGCCGGCGGATCAGGTAGCGCGGCATCGGTCAGCTGGCGGGCTTGAGGTCGTAGAAGGAGACCACGTTCGGGTAGGCCGGGTTGTCGACGTACCCGAGCACGTCCGCGGTGAGCGCGCGCTGGTAGGTCTGCACGTACGGCACCGCGACCGCCGCCTCGTCCTGGATGATCTTCTTCTGCAGGTCGGCGTAGGCCTGGTCGGCCGCCAGCTGGTCGGTGGCGGTGAGCTGCGGCAGGCCGTCGATCGCCTTGTCGATCGCCTCGTCCTTCAGGTACGACAGGTTGAACGAGACCTCGTCCGCGCTGCGGAAGACGTTGAGGAACCACGAGTACGGGTCGGCGTAGTCGGGGAACCAGTACATGACGAAGATGTCCTGGTCGCCCTTCTTGCCCCGGTCCCACTGCGCGTTCCAGGCCATCGCCCGCGCTTCGACGGTGACGTTGACCTTCTTCAGCGCCGCGGTGAGCAGGGTGACCAGCAGCTTCTGGTCCTCGTCGCCCTGGGCGTAGGTGAGCGTGAGCTTCAGCTCGGCGTTGTCCGGGCCGTACCCGGCGTCCTGCAGCAGCTCCTGCGCCTTGGCCAGGTCCTGCTTGGGCTCCATACCCGTGGTGTGGCCGAGCAGCCCGGGCGGCACCAGACCGCCGGCCTTCTGCGCGGAGCCCTTGAGCGCCGCCACCAGGCCGTCGTAGTCGATGGCGTGCTGCAGAGCCTGCCGGACGCGCACGTCCTTCGTCGGCCCCTCCGCCGTGTTGAACAGCACCAGCAGGTTCTGGAACGACGGCGTCTGCTTGGCCTGCACGCCCTCGGTCATGCCCGCCTGCTCGAACAGCTGCGGGTTGAGCCGCTGCACGAAGTTGACCTCGCCGCGCTGGAGGAGCTGCCACGCCGTGGTGATCTCCGGCGTGACGCGGAAGGCGACCTTCTTGTACTGCTCCGGCCGCCAGCCGCCCCAGTAGTCGTCGAACGCCTTCAGCGTCAGCTCGGTCTCCTGGCCCTTCTGCCACGAGTCGATCGTGTACGGGCCGGTGCCGGCGTCCAGCTTGCCGTTCTTGACGTCGTCCTCGTTCTTCTCCAGCGCCTCGGCGTCGTAGATGTGGGCGGCGTACCCGGAGGAGGTGATGAGGTCCATCGGGGCCGCGTACTTGAGCGTGAACTTCAGCGTCGAGGCGTCCGGCGTCTCGATCTTGTCGACCGCGCTCCAGATGTAGGCGGCGCCGCCGCCGGACTTCATCGTGCGCTCGATGGCCTTCTTGGCGGCCTCGGCGTCGAGCGTGGCGCCGGTGTGGAACTTCACGCCCTGGCGCAGCTTGAACGTCCACTCCTTGCCCTCGTCCGCCGAGGACCACTCGGTGGCCAGGCGCGGCCGGACCTCCTTGGCCTCGGCGTCGTAGCGGGTGAGGCCCTCGTAGATGCTGGTCATGGCGATGATCTCGTTGGAGTACGAGGTCGCCGGGTCCCAGTCGGTCACCACGTCGAGGTTGGGGGCGTAGACGAAGGTGGCGTCGTTCTCGGTGGACTGGGTGGCCTGCGTTCCGCCGGTGCTCGGCTGGGGGGTGCCGCCGGCGCCGCGTACCTGGCCGCCCGCGCACGCGGATGCGGCCAGGGCGACGACACCGGCGATCCCGGCTACGAGCAGACGCTTGTGCCAGCGCATGGGGGGATCCTTTCGAATTGTCACCGGGTGAGGGGTCCGGCGGCTTTGGCGTGTATCCGCACGGCGGGCTCCGCGAGGTAGCTGAGCGGCACCTCCAGGAGGTCGACGATCTGGACCCGGTCAGGGTCCGCGCCCGCCGCCACGGCACGTGCTGCGGCCTCCCGCCTCACCCTTTCGATCGCCTTTGTCCGGCTTTCACCCGCAGGCATGATCGTATCGACTCTGCCGCTCGCCAGGGCGATGGCGGCGCCGACGGCGTTGGCCACCTCGGCGTGCTCCGGGCGGATGACGCGGCTCACGCCGGGGATCCGCTCGGGCAGCAGGAAAGCGCCGCCACCCACCGCCACCAGGGGACGGCCGGTGCGGCCGAGCGTCATGCGGTCCACGGCGTCGGCGGCCAGCGCGTCGGTGGCGGCGATCGCCCTTTGCAGAGTGTCGCGGAAATCTTCCGATATGTCGCCCAGGTCCCAGGTGACGCCCGGCGGCCGCCGCCCGGCCGCGACCGCCGCGTCCGTGAGCGTCGCCGTGCCGCCTCCGAACACCAGCGCCTCCTCCGCGATCCGGTAGCCCACCGAGTCCGGACCGGCCTTCGCGCCGCGCACGACGGTGCCGCCGCCCAGCGCGATGGCCAGGATGTCCGGCATACGGAAGTTGGTGAGCACGCCGCCGATCTCCACGGCCGCCGCCGACTCGCGCGGGAACCCTCCGGTCAGCACCCCGAGGTCGGTGGAGGTGCCGCCGACGTCCGCGACGACCGCGTCCGGCACGCCCGACAGGAACGCGGCGCCGCGCAGCGAGTTCGCCGGGCCGGAGCCGATGGTCGACACCGGCAGCCGCGCCGCGTGCTCCAGGGTCATCAGCGTGCCGTCGTTCTGCGCCAGGTAGGGGGTCGCCGCCAGCCCGCGTTCGGCCAGCGCGGCCGTCAGCGCACTCGTGACGTGCCCGGCGACCTCGTACAGGGCGGCGTTGAGCACGGTCGCGTTCTCGCGCTCCAGCAGCCCGAGCGAGCCGATCTCGTGGCTGACCGAGACCGGCAGCCCGTACTCGCTCCTGATCAGTTCCTCGGCGGCCCGCTCGTGGTCGGCCGTGGCCGGGCTGAACACGGCGGTGACCGCCACCGCGTCGGCCTCCACCCCGTCCAGGAAGCGGCGGATCGAGCCGGGGTCGAGCCGGCCGATCTCGCGCCCGTCCACGTAGTGACCGCCGGGCACCACGGCCTCGCCGGCCGAGACGACCTCGCGCAGGCCGTCGGGCCAGTCGGAGAGCGGCGGCACGGCCGTGGTAGCGGGGGCGCCCAGCCGCAGCACGGCCACCCGGCCCAGGTTCCTGCGCTCCAGGATCGCGTTGGTGGCGTGGGTGGTGCCGAGCATCACCCGGCCGATCCGGCCGTGGGCGTGCGGGCCCAGTTCGTCCAGCACCGCGTCCAGCGCGGCGCGCAGCCCCTCGGTGACGTCCCGGCTGGTCGGCCGCTTGGCCTTGGCGATCACCCGGTCGCCGGAGTCGAGCACCACCGCGTCGGTGTTGGTGCCGCCGACGTCGATGCCGATCCGCAGGTCCGGCTCAGCCATGCGCCAGCTCCTCCACGGGAACGTAGTCCAGGTCGTAGCCGAACGCCCGCGGCCCGGCCGTGTCCAGCCCTTTCCGGGTGCGCCAGAGCGGGTCGCACGGCCAGGCGAGCACGGTGACACGCTGGCCGTAACGCAGGCCCTCGGTCTGGATCGCGGCCGCGGTCTCGGTGTCGACCACCGTGATCAGATCCGGCACCATCGCCCTGACCTGGTTGTCCTCGACGGCGACCAGGTTCTCGTTCTGCAACTCCAGGACGAGCGTGCGGCCGCGGTCGTCGCCGGTGCCCTCGATCGTGGCGGTGCCCCTGACGAACCCGCCGGTGGTGCGCCGCTCCACGTCGGTCAGCTTGCCGGTGATCAGCCTGACCGCGCCCAGCTCCGCGGCCAGCGCGGTCAGCGGGTCCGCCGCGTCCTCGGTGGCCCGGCCGATCTCCAGCGCGCGCGTGACCGTGCCCTCGACGACCGCGCCCCGCGCCCGCCCGGCGGTGAGTACGTAGTCGGCCATCAGCGCCGAGGAGCCCGCGGCCACGCAGACCGCCCGCGCCAGCCGCTCCGACCACAGGCCGTCCACCGGCCGGATCGTCACCACGTTGCCCGCCACGTCCGACATGATCACCAGGTCGGCGGGCAGCCCCGCGACGTACATGGAGACCATCTGGACCTCGGGGAACGCCCGGCCCATGCCGTCGGCGTCGAGCAGCGGCAGCCCGAGCTGGGCGGCCCAGGCCACCGGCGCGACCCCGTTGGAGCCGCCGATCTCCGACGACATCACGGCCGCGGGCGGCCTGCCGAAGAGCCGTTCGACCTCCTCGGCGATGCGCTTCGGCTCGTCCTCGCCGTGGATCATCTCGTGGCTCACGGTCGGCGCCCCGATCCCGGACAGCGGCACCACCAGCGCGTCGGGGGGTAACTCGGCCAGCCGCACGAGCGGCACCGGCCCGTACGCCCTGATGGCCCGTACGGCGGCCAGCGAGCCGGCGCGCACGTCACCGCCGCCGCCGGTGCCGAGCACGGCGCATCCCCGCGCCAGGGCCGGAATGTCAGTTTCGCGGATGCTCATATGGGGCCCCAACCAAGCACATACACCGGCATTGCGCCAGTCACGCTCTCGCATCGGGCCCTTCACTGGTAGACCTGAGAACAGGTTCCCGGCCGGAGGAGGGCAGGATGCGGATCTCGGTGGCGGCCGACAGCCTGGACGGGGTCGCGGAGCGGCTGGTGGCCGTTTTGCGGCGGCGCGGCCACGAGGTGGTCACGCACGGCGCGCTCAACGGCGACGAGCGCGACGACTGGGCCTGGGCGTCCGAGGCGGCGGCCCGCGACGTCGCCGAGGGCCGCGCCGACCAGGCGGTGGTGTGCTGCTGGACCGGCACCGGCGCGTCCATCGCGGCCAACAAGGTGCCCGGCGTCAGGGCCGCGCTCTGCGTCGACTCCTACACGGCCGACGGCGCCCGCAAGTGGAACGACGCCAACGTGCTCGCCCTCAGCCTCCGCCTCACCTCGGACGTCCTCCTCGACGAGATCCTCGACGCCTGGCTGCGCGGCACCCCGAGCACCGACGAAACCGACCAGGCCAACGTCGCCCACCTCGACCACATCTGACCCCCTCACCCCCGGACGGCGGCGCCCCGCAAAACGTCGGTGCCGCGCGAACCACCCCAAAATCACCCCACCGAACCCGGACGGTGAGGGCCGCAAAACGTCGGTGTCGCGCTTTAGGGTGCAGGGCATGACAGACGTCCTGCTGCGCGGCGGCCGGCCCTGGGGGGTCGGCGGCCCCGCCGACGTCCTCGTCCGCGACGGCGTGATCGAGGTCGTCGCGCCGTCCGTCGACGCCCCCGGCGCGCGGGTCGTCGACGTCGCGGGGCAGCTCGTGCTGCCCGGCCTGGTCGACGCCCACTGCCATCTCGACAAGACCCTCTACGGCGGCCCCTGGGTGCCCCACTCGGCCGACGACACCCTCGCCGGCCGCATCGGCAACGACCTGGCCCGCCGCGGCGAGCTGGGCGTCCCGAGCGTGCCGCGCATGGTGTCCCTGCTGCGGGCGATGAGCTCGTACGGCACCACCAGCGTGCGCAGCCACACCGACATCGACCCGCAGACCGGGTTGCGCGGCGTGGAGGCGGTCAGGGAGGCGGCCGCGCAGGTGCCGGTCGACGTGACCCAGGTGGCGTTCCCGCAACACGGCCTGCTCACCAACCCCGGCACCGCCGAGCTGCTGGAGGAGGCGCTCAAGAGCGGCGTGGAGGCGGTCGGCGGCCTCGACCCGGCGGGCATCGACCGCGACCCGGTGCGCCACCTCGACCTGATCTTCGGCCTGGCCGACCGCTACGGCGCCCACGTCGACATCCACCTGCACGACGGCGGCTCGCTGGGCGCGTGGGAGGTGGAGCTGATCACCGAGCGCACCCGCGTGCTCGGCCTGGCGGGCCGGGTCACGATCAGCCACGCGTACGCGCTCGGCCAGGTCGACGCCGCCCAGGCGGGCAAGCTGGCGGAGGGACTCGCCGGGGCGGGCGTGGCGGTCTGCACCGCCGCCGTCTACAGCTTCCCGGTGCCGCCGGTCAAGACGCTGCGGGCGGCCGGCGTCACGGTGGCGTGCGGCCACGACGGCATCCGCGACCTGTGGGGCCCGTTCGGCAGCGGCGACATGCTGGAGCGGGCCATGCATCTGGCCTACCGCAGCACGTTCCGCCGTGACGACGACATCGAGCTGGCCCTGGAGGCCGCCACCCACGGCGGCGCCCGCGCGCTCGGCCTGCGCCGCTACGGGCTCGCGCCGGGCGATCGGGCCGACCTCGTCGTGGTCGGGGCGAGCACCCCGGCCGAGGCCGTGGTCGTTCGCCCCGGGCGCACTCTTGTCATGAAAGACGGCATCGTCCTGCACAATTGACCGGCGGGACCATCGAAAGGCAGGGCAAGTGCTCTCTATTCACCAGCGGATCGCCGAAGAGCTCGGGGTGCGCGAGGGGCAGGTGCGGTCCGCGGTAGAGCTGCTCGACGGCGGCTCGACCGTGCCGTTCATCGCGCGCTACCGCAAGGAGGTCACCGGCGCGCTCGACGACGCCCAGCTGCGCACGCTCGAAGAGCGGCTGCGCTACCTCCGTGAGCTCGACGAGCGGCGGGCCGCGATCCTGGAGTCGATCGAGTCTCAGGGCAAGCTCGACGACGAGCTGCGCGCCCAGATCATGGCGGCCGAGACCAAGGCCCGCCTCGAAGACATCTACCTGCCCTACAAGCCGAAGCGGCGCACCAAAGCGCAGATCGCCCGTGAGCTGGGGCTGGAGCCGCTGGCCGACCAGCTGCTCGGCGACCCGTCGCTCGACCCCGCCGCGACGGCCGCGGGCTTCGTCACCGAGGGCGTGGCCGACGCCGGGGCGGCGCTGGAGGGCGCCAGGGCGATCCTCATCGAGCGGTTCGCCGAGGACGCCGACCTGATCGGCGCGCTGCGCGAGCAGCTGTGGGAGCGGGGCAGGCTGACCTCCAGGGTGCGCGACGGCAAGGAGGAGGCGGGCGCCAAGTTCTCCGACTACTTCGACTTCGCCGAGCCGTTCACCAAGCTTCCCTCCCACCGCGTCCTCGCCATCTTCCGCGGCGAGAAGGAGGAGGTCCTCACCGTCGCGCTGGAGCCCGAGGAGACCGCCGCCTACGAGCTGCGGGTCGCCGCCCGCTACGGGATCTCCGACCGGGGCAGGCCCGCCGACGGGTGGCTGTGGGAGACGGTCCGCTGGGCGTGGCGCACCCGCATCCTCGTCCACCTGGGCATCGACCTGCGGATGCGGCTGTGGCAGGCGGCGGAGGACGAAGCGGTGCGGGTGTTCGCGACCAACCTGCGTGACCTGCTGCTCGCCGCGCCCGCCGGCAGCCGCCCCACCATGGGCCTCGACCCCGGCCTGCGCACCGGCGTCAAGGTGGCCGTGGTCGACGCCACCGGCAAGGTCGTCGAGACCGCGACCGTCTACCCCCACGAGCCCAAGCGGCAGTGGGACCAGTCGCTGGCCGTGCTGGGCGCGCTGGCGCAGCGCCACGGCGTCGAGCTGATCGCCATCGGCAACGGCACCGCCTCCCGCGAGACCGACAAGCTGGCCGGCGAGCTGGTCAAGCTCATGCCGTCGATGACCAAGGTGGTGGTGTCGGAGGCGGGCGCGTCCGTCTACTCCGCGTCCGCCTACGCCTCGCAGGAGCTGCCCGAGCTCGACGTGTCGCTGCGCGGCGCGGTGTCGATCGCCCGCCGCCTGCAGGACCCGCTGGCCGAGCTGGTCAAGATCGACCCGAAGTCCATCGGCGTCGGCCAGTACCAGCACGACCTCGCCGAGTCCAAGCTGTCCCGGTCGCTCGACGCGGTGGTCGAAGACTGCGTCAACGGCGTGGGCGTCGACGTCAACACCGCCTCCGCGCCGCTGCTGACCCGCGTGTCGGGCATCGGCGCCACGCTCGCCGAGAGCATCGTCCGCCACCGCGACGCCAACGGCCCGTTCCGCGGCCGCACGGCGCTGAAGGACGTGCCGCGGCTGGGGCCCAAGGCGTTCGAGCAGTGCGCGGGCTTCCTGCGCATCCAGGACGGCGACGACCCGCTCGACGCCTCCAGCGTGCACCCCGAGTCCTATCCCGTGGTCCGCCGCATCCTCGACGCGGTCGGCACCGACCTCAAGTCGCTGATCGGCAACACGGCCACGCTGCGGTCCCTCGACCCGCCGAAGTTCACCGACGACACGTTCGGCCTGCCGACGGTCACCGACATCCTGCGCGAGCTGGAGAAGCCCGGCCGCGACCCTCGGCCCGCCTTCCGCACGGCGGCCTTCAAGGAGGGCGTGGAGAAGCTGTCCGACCTGGAGCCGGGGATGATCCTGGAGGGCGTGGTCACCAACGTGGCCGCGTTCGGCGCCTTCGTCGACGTCGGCGTCCACCAGGACGGCCTGGTCCACGTGTCGGCCATGTCGCGCACCTTCGTCAAGGACCCGCGCGACGTCGCCAAGCCGGGCGACATCGTGCGCGTCAAGGTGCTGGACGTCGACATCCCGCGCAAGCGCATCTCCCTCACGCTCCGCCTCGACGACGACGCCGCCCAGCCGGCGGCCTCCGGCGGCCGGGGCGAAGGCAGAGGCGGCGGCCCC
>NZ_BAABFD010000019.1:0-211954 GCF_039540635.1 Nonomuraea ferruginea
CCTTCTCCACCCAGTCCTTGCGCCGGTCGCTCTCGCGCGCCTTCACGCGGGCGATGGCGGCCTTGACCTTGGCGCGCCGGTTCGATCCGCGCGTGGCCCTGGCGAGCTTGCGCAGCAGCCGCCGCAGGCGCGCCCTCTCCGCCTCACGCAGGCCGGGAGCGTGCAGCGTCTCCCCGGTCGACAGGGCGGCCGACACGGCCACACCCCGGTCCACGCCGACGACCTGACCCGTACCCGGCGCCGGGACGGGTGCGGGGACGGCGGCGAACGCCACATGCCAGCGACCCGCGCGGTCGCGGGTGACCCGATACGACTTCACCCCGTCAGGGACGGCGCGGGACCAGCGGAAACGGATCCAGCCCACCTTCGGGACCTTCACCTCGCCCACGTGCCGGGACAGGCGGCGCACGTCATCCGCTTTGACGGCGACGATCCGGAACCCCTCACCCCGCCCGCGCCTGCGCCATGTCGGACGCCTGTGGGTTCCGCCGAAGTAGTTGGCCATGGCTTGCGCGAAGTCCTTGAGCGCCTGCTGCTGGACGATGATCGACCCGACGCGCAACCACGCGGACTCCGCCCGCGCCTCGGTCAACTGGCGGCACTGCTCGGCGAACCCCGGCGCGGACCTGCGTCCCGGTTTCCAGCAAGCGTGCTGCTCAACCGCGAGATTCCACACATACCGGGCGTGCCCGCAATGCTCCAGCAGCGCCTGCTCCTGGGCAGGCGAAGGCTGGAGCCGGTAGCGGGACACGCCGATCAAACTACCGACCGCCACCGACAAAACCGGGAGACCATGATGTCCGGCCGTTCCGGCTTTCCTCCGTGCCCTGAAGGACGAGGCCTCCAGCCTCTAGGTATCCGGTGAACAACGACCCCTATTCCCTCGCCGGCGAGGCGGCCGCCGCTCTGAAGGCGGCCGCCGGTCTCGACACCTTCGACGTGGCCCTCGTGATGGGGTCGGGCTGGGTCCCGGCCGCCGACGCGATCGGGCAGGTGGTGGCCGAGGTCCCGTTCACCGACCTGCCCGGGTTCGCCGCCCCCGCCGTGGCGGGCCACGGCGGCCGCATCCGCGTCGTCCGCACCGACGCCGGCCGCCACGCGCTGATCTTCCTCGGGCGCAGTCACCTGTACGAGGGGCGCGGCGTCGACTCGGTGGTCCACGGCGTCCGCACCGCCGCGGCCGCCGGGATCCGCACGATCGTGCTGACCAACGCGGCCGGCGGGCTGCGGCCCGAGACGCAGCTGGTCGGCGACCCGGTGCTGATCAGCGACCACATCAACCTGACCGGCGCCAACCCGATCACCGGCACCACGTTCCTCGACCTGACCGAGGTCTACTCCAAGCGGCTGCGCGACCTCGTACGGGAGATCGACCCGAGCCTGTCCGAGGGCGTCTACGTCGCCTTCCGCGGCCCCACCTACGAGACGCCCGCCGAGATCCGGATGCTGCGCACGCTCGGCGGCGACCTGATCGGCATGTCCACCGTGCTGGAGGCCATCGCGGCCCGCGAGTCCGGGCTGGACGTGCTGGGCGTGTCGCTGGTCACCAACCCGGGCGCGGGCCTGGCGGGCGACCCGCTCGACCACGAGGAGGTGCTCCAGGTCGGGCGCGCCACCGCCGCCCGCATGGGGGTGCTGCTCGCGAAGGTGGTCGACCGGCTTTGACCTCTGTCGTGAGCATCGAGGATCGCGCCCGCGCCTGGCTGGCGCAGGACCCCGACCCCGACACCCGCGCCGAGCTGGCCGCGATGCTGGAGCGCGGCGACGCCGAGGGGCTGCGCGACCGGTTCGGGGCCAAGCTGGAGTTCGGCACCGCGGGGCTCCGCGGCGAGCTGGGCGCCGGGCCCAACCGGATGAACCGCGTCACCGTCATGCGCGCCGCCGCCGGGCTGGCCCGGGTGCTCGGCCCCGGCAGGCACGTGGTGATCGGTTACGACGCCCGCCACAAGTCCGACGTGTTCGCCCGCGACACGGCCGCCGTGCTGGAGGGCGCCGGGCTGCGCGCCTCCGTGCTGCCGCGCCCGCTGCCGACCCCGGTGCTCGCCTTCGCGGTCCGCCGTCTGGGCGCCGACGCGGGCGTGACGGTCACGGCCAGCCACAACCCGCCCCGCGACAACGGCTACAAGGTCTACTGGGGCGACGGCTCGCAGATCGTGCCGCCGATCGACGCCGAGATCTCGGCCGCGATCGACGCCGTGGAGTCCGTCTCCGAGCTGCCGCTCGGCGGCCCGGGGACCCTTCTGGACGATTCCATCGTCGACGCCTACATCGAGGCCGTCACCGCGCTGCCGCTGGGCGACGCCCGTGACCTGCGGGTCGCCTACACGCCGCTGCACGGCGTCGGCGCGGCCACGCTCGCGCGGGCCTTCGAGGCCGCCGGGTTCGAGCCTCCGCTGCCCGTGGAGGAGCAGCGCGAGCCCGACCCCGACTTCCCGACCGTGGCCTTCCCCAACCCGGAGGAGCCGGGCGCGATGGACCTCGCCGTCGCCCTGGCCGCCAAGACCGGCGCCGACCTGGTGCTGGCCAACGACCCCGACGCCGACCGGTGCGCGGTGGGCGTCCCGCTGCCCGGCGGCGGCTGCCGCATGCTCACCGGCGACGAGGTGGGCGGCCTGCTCGCCGAACACGTCATCACCCACACCTCGGGCGAGCGCATGGTGGCCACCACGATCGTCTCCTCGACGCTGCTCGGCAAGATCGCCAGCACGCACGGCGTCGGTTACGGCGAGACCCTGACCGGCTTCAAGTGGATCATCAAGGCCGGTCCCGGCCTGGTCTTCGGCTACGAGGAAGCCATCGGCTACAGCGTCGGCGGCGTCGCGGGGCTGCCGGTGCACGACAAGGACGGCATCGGCGCCGCCCTCACTGTGGCGGCCATCGCCGCCGGCGCCAAGCGCGCCGGCCGCACGCTGCTGGACCTCCTCGACGACCAGGCCCGCCGCTACGGCCTGCACGCCACGGCCCAGTTGTCCTTCCGGGTGAGCGACCTGGCCCTCATCACGGAGGCCATGACCCGCCTCCGCGCCACCCCGCCGTCCCGGCTCGGCGGCCGTGAGGTGACCCGGATCGACGACCTGAGCCGCGGCGACGGCGGCCTACCCCCGACGGACGGCCTGCGCTTCCTGCTGTCGGGCGACGCCCGCGTGGTGGTCCGGCCCTCCGGCACCGAACCCAAGCTCAAGTGCTACCTGGAGGTGGTCGTCCCGGTCACGGACGAGGTCACGCCCGCCCGCGCCCGCGCCTCCCAGGACCTGGAAACCCTGAAAGCCGACCTGACCACCGTCCTGCGGCTCTGACTCCACCACCGACAGGACCAAATCTGGACCTACCAGATGTGGACCTACCAGATTTGGTCCTGTCGACTCAGTTGGTCTCATCCGTGAGACCAATCTCCGGCATGGGCTCATCGATTCACTTCTTGAGACCAAACTTCTTGTTAGTCTCACCGATGAGACCAACAGGAGGCGCAGTGGAGCCCTTCATCGGCAGACAGCGGGAACTCGCCGTTCTCGGGCGTGCGCTGGAGAAGTGCCGCGCCAGCAGGACCGGACGCCCCGGTCGCGCGCTGCTCGTCCGGGGCCGCCGCCGGGTGGGCAAGTCGCGACTGGCGGAGGAGTTCATCCGGCAGGCCGGCGTGCCGTACGTGTTCTACACGGCGACCGGCCAGACCCTGAGCACCGAACTGCGCACCTTCACCGACGAGGTGCGGGCGAGCGACCTCCCCGCCGCCTCGGTCTTCGACGAGCGCGAGCCGGAGTCCTGGCACGACGCCCTGATCCTGCTGGCCCGTGCCCTGCCCGAGGACGCGCCGAGCATCGTCGTCATCGACGAGCTTCCGTACCTCATCAAGGCGGATCCCACGCTGGAGGGCGTGCTGCAGAAGGTCTTCGACCGGGAGTTCTCCCGGCGGCCGGTGCTGCTGCTCCTCATCGGCTCCGACCTGTCGATGATGGAGGCGATCAACACCTACGACCGGCCCTTCTATCAGCGGGCGGCCGATTTCCTGGTCGATCCCCTCACTCCCCGCGACGTCGGGAAGGCTCTGGGGCTGCCGGCGGCGGAGGCGTTCGACGCCCATCTGGTGTCCGGCGGCCTGCCCCTGGTCTGCGAGGAGTGGCCCGAGGGCGGCTCGCTCTGGGACTACCTGCGGGAGGCGGTCAACGACCCGCTCTCCGCTCTGATCGTCAGCGGGGAGCGGGCTCTGGACGCGGAGTTCCCGCCGGAGGCGCATGCCCGTCAGGTCCTCACCGCGATCGGGTCCGGGCAGCGTACGCACGCGAACATCGCCGCCGCCGCTCAGGGCATGTCCCGTGCCACCATGAACCGCGCCCTCCAGGTGCTGCTGGAGAAACGGATGATCGCCGTCGAGCGCCCGCTGTCCACACGCCCGTCACGGGAAACGCGTTACCACGTGGTCGACTCACATCTGCGCTTCTGGATCCCGTTCATCGGGACCCGGCTGACGGTCATCGAGCGGGGCCGGGGTGACCAGGTGCTGGAGCACATCCGCCGGTGCTGGACGTCCTGGCGGGGGATGGCCGTGGAGCCCGTCGTCCGGGAGTCGCTGCGGCGCATGGACGGCCTGCCCGAGGAGACGGGCGCCGTGGGCGGTTACTGGACGCGGACCAATGACCCGGAGATCGATCTGGTCGGCGCCGACCGGGAGCCGGTGGCCAAGCGGGTCACCCTGCTCGGGTCGATCAAGTGGCTGGAGAACCGGCCGTTCGACCACCACGACCTGACTGAACTGATCGTGCACCGGTCGAAGATGCCCGGCGCCGACGCCGACACACCGCTGTACGCGGTCTCCCGGGCGGGGTGCACCGTGGACGGGGTCCGGCACGTCACACCGGAACAGCTCATCGAGGCGTGGCGCTGAGCCTGGACTTTGGTCTCATCCGTGAGACCAAACTCGGCGCGAGGTCTCACGGATTCACTTCGTGAGACCAAACTTTTCGTTGGTCTCATCCGTGAGACCAAACCGCGGGCACCCGCGCTGCCACTCTAGGCAATAAGGCTTTTGTCCTTTATCGTGCGGAACATCGGATCCACCGAACGTTCGGTAGGCTACATGACCACCCTCTCCACCTACCTCACCGATCGCCACGCCGACGCCGGCCTGCGCATCAGGACGGCGGCGGTGCTGCTGTTCGCCCGCCAGGGGTACGCGGCCACGACCATCCGCGACCTCGCCCGTACCGTCGGCATGACGAACGCCGGCATCTACCACCACGTCACCAGCAAGGAAGCCCTCCTCGCCGACCTGCTCTTATCCGGGCACCGCGGGCTCATCGAGGCCGCGGAGCGGGTGCTCGACGGGGTGAAGGACGCCGCCGAGCGGCTGGCCCTGCTGATCAGCTCGCTCACCGCCATCCACGCGCTGAACCCGATGACCACCCGCGTCATGGACGGCGAGCTGCGCGCCCTCACCCCCGGCTCCGCAGCCCTGGCCGAGGTCATCGCGCTGCGCGACGCGTACGAGGATCTCTGGCGGGGGGCGGTGGCCGACGGGGTCGGCGAGGGCGTCTTCCACGTCGCCGACCAGAAGCTGACCCGGCTCGCGCTCATGACCATGTGCACCGGCACCAGCGAGTGGTACCGCCCGGACGGCGACTCGACGCTGGAGCAGGTGTGCGCGGAGTTCGTGGCCATCGGGCTGGCGGCCGTCCGTGCCCCGGCCCGCCCACTGCCGATCGCCGACTTCTCCCTGTTGCCCGAACTGCCCTGGGAGCCGCCCCGTGACTGATCCGTACCGAACGATCCCCGAGCTGGTCCGCCACGCCGCGCAGCGGTACGGCGGACGCGAGTTCCTGCGTTTCCCCGAGGCGTCTCTGAGCTTCGCCGAGGCGGACGCCGAGTCCGACCGGCTGGCCGGGGCGCTGGCCGCGAAGGGCGTCCGCCCGGGCGACCGGGTGGCGATCATGATGGAGAACGTCCCCGGCTGGCCCCTCAGCTGGCTGGCCGTGCTCAAGGCGGGGGCGATCACCGTGCCGGTCAACGTCCGCTACCGGGCCGCCGACCTGGAGCACATGCTGCGCGACTCGGGCGCGGTGGTGACGCTGACGACGCCGGAGCACGTCCCGCACATCCCCGGTCCCGCGTACACGCTGGACGCGCTGGCCGGCCCGGCCGTCCCGCCCGACATCTCGCCGGGCGCGGACGATATCGCGAATTTTCAGTACACCTCGGGGACCACCGGCTTCCCCAAGGCCTGCCTGCTCACCCACGACTACTGGATCCGCTGCGCCCGGATCGTCGCCGACCACGTACGGCTCCGCGACGACGACGTCATGATCATCGCGCAGGCGTACTCCTACATGGACCCGCAGTGGACCACGCTGATGTGCCTGATCGGCGGCATCCCGCACGTGGTGCTCCCCCGCTTCTCCGCCTCCGGCTTCTGGCCCGCCGTCCGCGAGCACGGCGCGACGCTCACGTACGTGCTCGGCACGATGCCGCTGCTCCTGCACAAGCAGCCGCCGCACCCGCTCGACCGGGAGAACCGCATGCGCCTGGTCCTGTGCTCCGGCATCGCCCCAAACCTGCACCGCACGTTCGAGGAACGGTGGGGCGCGCCCTGGCGGGAGCTGTACGGGTCCACCGAGAGCGGCCCCGACCTGCTCGCCGCCGTGGACGCCGCCGACACGGTGGGCACCGGCGCCATGGGCCTGCCCCCGGACGGCAAGGAGGTCAAGATCGACGAGAGTACGGGCGAGATCCTGGTCCGCGGCACGCCGATGATGAAGGGCTACTGGAACCACCCGGAGGCCACCGCCGAGGCCCTCCGCGGCGGCTGGTACCACACCGGCGACCTGGGCTTCCAGGACGAGCACGGCTACATCCACCACTCCGGCCGGCTGAAGGACATGGTGCGCAGGGGCGGCGAGAACATCTCCTGCGCCGAGGTCGAACGCGTGCTCGGCGAGCACCCCGCCGTCCTGAACACCGCCGTCGTGCCCGTGCCCGACGACCTGTGGGGCGAGCTGCCCAAGGCGTTCGTCCAGCTCAGGCCGGACCATCCGGCCTCCAGGGAGACGGCCGTGAGCCTGGCCGAACACGCGCGGGAACGCCTGGCCCGCTTCAAGGTCCCCGCTTTTGTGGAGTTCGTGGACGGCTTCCGGCTCACCCCGTCCGCCCGCGTCGAGAAGCGCCACCTGCTCCGCCCCGACCAGCGTGCCGGAGCGTTCGCCGTCGAAGCCGTCGAAGCCGTCGAAGCCGTCGAAGCCGTCGAAGCCGTCGAAGAGGAGAGATCATGATTGACATCACGGTCCGCGACGAGGTCGCCGTCATCACCCTGAACCGTCCCGAGAAGCTCAACGCCCTCACCGAAGGCATGCGCCGGGACCTCGCGGCGGCCGTACGCGCCCACGGCGACGGCTCGGCCCGGGGCATCGTGGTGACGGGCACCGGGCGGGCGTTCTCGTCCGGCGAGGACATCAACCAGGCCGTCGACCGGTCGCTGCTCGACGAGGTCGAACTGTTCCACGACCTGACCAGGGCCGTCCTGGAGGCCCGGGTGCCCGTGGTGGCCGCGGTCAACGGCCTGTCCGTGGGCGGCGCCGCCGAGTGGACGCTCTGCTTCGACGCCCGCGTCGGCACCCCCGGCGCCGAGTACTTCTGGCCGGAGAACCACATCGGCCTGTCGGTCTCCAACGCGTCGAGCCTGCTGCTGAGCCGCCTCGTCGGCGGCGGGCGGGCGCTCCGGCTGGTGCTGGACTCGTCCCGGATCAGCGCGGAGGAGGCACAGCGGCTCGGCATCCTCGATGAGATCGTCGCCCCCGACGCCCTCCTGGACACCGCCATCGGCCTCGTCCACCGCTGGACCCTCCCCGGCACGGCCACCGGAGTCCACCTCCGCCTCCTGCGCCCGTCCCTGGAGGAGGTGGAGCGCGCCTTCGCGGCGGAGACGGAGGCGGCCAAGGAGGTCGAAGGCTCCGGCATCGCCAAGGCCGGCATGGACCGCTTCGTCAACCGCGACCGCTGACCTCAACAGAACCACGTCCCCGCTGCACATGGCCCGTAAGAGGCTCTCTTGGCCGCCTCCCCGGGCCATCGTGCGCAACAGCATGGTTCGCCATGCCTCACGTGTCGCGGCTCCTACCTCGCTTCTTACGAGCTGCCGGCGCGGTGTACGGCTCCGCGCCGCGCGTGGTGAGTCGCCATACACCGGCCCCTCTCTGACTGGCAGCGCTGCACATCGACGGCAAACACGCTGCTATCAGCTCGACGCGCTCATCGATTTTCGACTCCGCCGGCATCAAGAAGACCGACACACCGGCCTTGAGATACGCCTCGTACTCGTGCGGACGCTCGAATATCCGGAAATCCGTCGCGAGCACAGTCCAGCCTCGCTGACCTACCTTCGGCAGCCAGTCATCATCATCGGCCCCCAGCGCCTGATCCCTCGACCCGTACAACTCCGCAGGACTGTGAACGCGATAGCCGAGTCCGGTGAGCAGCCTGCGGATGGTTCGGCTGACACTGTTCTCGTCGAGGTAGAACTCAGGCGGCGTGGCCCACGAAGATGCGGGCGGCGGTTCGGACGTCCTCAACGGTGACTCCGAGCTCATCGGCTATCACCTCGAAGTCCTCCCCGGCCCTGACCATCGCGGCGACATCCGACACTCGGGTACGAGACTCCTCGAAAATAGGTTGCCCGAAAGATCTCAGCGGATCGACGACGATCTTCGAAGGCGCCCAGTGCCGCAGACGGAGCATCGCAGGGTAGCCGTCTTCCGCTCGCACGATGTACTGCAGATAGTCGGTCACGATCTCGCGGATCACCCGCTGCCCCGTGGTGCCCTCGATCAGCCCTTCCCCTTCCGGCGAAGTCTTCGAAAAGTCCCAGAGAACGTCGATGCCGTCCGTGGCCAGCTCCGGGGCGACGAGAACGTACTGCCCGAACTCTCGCTGGAGCCGCTCCAGCGCAGGGCGGATCTTGCGTGGCTTCACTCCTGCGGCCCGCAGCGCATCCAGGACGTATGCCTCTGCCATGGCCACGAAGGGAACGGTGGCCATGCGATGCTCGATCGGCTGCGGAAGAACGTGCAGCAGGGGACGGCCTCTTTCGTAGCCGCGCGCCCAGTGGTTGAACGTCTGCTGGGGGATGCCGAGGAAGCGGGCGGCGTCGCTCTGGTTGAGCAGACCGGTCCGAGTCCTGATGTCGTCCATGCCGCGCACCTCCTCTTTTGCTCGCAGTCATCTTCTCTCACCGACTCGGTGGGCGCACAAGGGCCCGCCGGTTGAACTCGTTCAGGGCCGCAACATTAGCCGCACTTTCGAGGGCACCGATGGCGATTGTGGTTATCCAGTGCGCGCACGGCATCACTTTCCGTAGGGAACACGAAGGCACCGGCGCCCTCCTGGACACCGCCACAGCTCCTGAAACTGGCTATCGCACCGGCTTCAGCGCCGCCTGGAGATGCACGACGCCCTCGCCGTACTTGTCGTCCAGCCGTTGCTGCAGTTCCTCGTCGGCCACCCAGACGCCCACGACCACCTGCTCCTTCATGATGTCGACGGAGGTCGAGGTGAAGCGCTGACCAAGATCGTCGCCGATGAACTCCTGGATCTGCCGGAGCGTTTCCTCGCTGCGCTGGGCCTGGCTGACGCAGAGTGCGCCGCCCCAGCTCTCCCGGACCCACGCCTCCCGGCCGGTCAGGTCGCCCGTGAACTTCACGTTCAGCACCAGCTTGGCCGGGTCGTTGGCGTACTTCTCCGACCACTCCCGCTTACTGCCGTCGTAGCCGGGGATCGAGTCCAGATAGCTCTGGTCGAGCCACACCCCGCCCACGGCTTCCTCGTTATCCAGCCGCTGCTTAGTCACCTGGAGCGCTTCCCGGGTGGCCTTGGCGGGATCGGCCGGCCGCCAGCCACCCTCCGGGACGGGGCACGGGCTGTCCAGGCTGTGCTCCTCCGATGCGCGCTCGACCGCCGCCCCTGGTGGTTCGGTCAGGGTCAGCCGGGAGCCGTCCCAGGTGCCGACCACCCGATACCAGCCCCACTTCGTACCCCGGACGCTCTCGTGCCGCACCTTGGACCAGTCCCAGCCGACGATGTCCGGCCCGCCGCACTGGGGTGGCAGCGACGTGGCCATCTCAGCGCACAGCTGCGGCCCGTGCTCGGGGCTCTCCAGGACGGAGACGGCGTCGGCCGCGTACGTGACCGGATTGTCGGCCGCCACTTCGCTGCCGCAGCCGGTCAACGCGATGAGGGCGAGCAAGACGAGGAAGCGCATGCTCTTCAGACGTACGGGTGCTATGCGAGGTTCGGAACCGTACGGTTTCGGCTCTGTCCGGTCATCGGTAGTGGCGCCAGGTCGCTGAAGATCGACGATCCGGATCTCACCACGTGGCCATCACAGGGACCCGAGCGTCTCCCGGAGAATCCGCACGGCCTTCGGCCCGACCCCGTGCAGCGCGTTGAGCTCCGTATCCGAAAGCCCGGCCACCTGGTCGAGCGTGGTGATGCCGACGTTCGCCAGCGCCCGGGTGGCCGGCCGCCCGATCGCCTTGGGCAGGTCACCGACCTCGCCCGCGCCGGCCTTGTCGGCAGCGGACGCACGGGCCGCGACCTTCCGCGGCGCGCACGCGAGCCAGGCACGTCGCACCCAGTAGTTGAGAGCCTGGCCGTTGATGTCTTTGACAGGCAGGCGCACGAAGTCACCCGCCCGCTCGGCCGTCGCGTGCTGGGACACCAGGTCCTCAGCCTCGGCTCCCGGCAACCTAAGGCACACGAGGGCATCCGCATCCAGCAAGGCGAACTCCTTGCCGTCCACGGCGAACACCGGCGCGCCGTCGACAGCACTTTCGACCACATCAGGGTTGGAAAGCGCAGCCTTGCGGAACTGGGAGACTGTTGTCACCCCTCCACCTTGGCACATCGGGCGGCGCGGAAAGCTGCCCGAAAGCCGGCTGCGCTGCTCACCCGCCAGGCCGTGTCTCCCGGGCTGTTGGCAGGTCGCAAAGACCTTCCGTGGTGGCAGCCGAGGGCTCCTGACAGGGGTTGACCCGGAGTTCGAATCAGCTGAGTTCCTGGGCAAGCGGGCAGGGACCGGGGTGCGCGAGGGGGCGGTAGCTCCCTCGCCCGGGGGCGCGGGGGCCTGCCCCCGCACAGCACAGCCCGAGCCGCGTCGCGCGAAGCGCGTCCGACCGCGAGGCCGATGCCGTTGTACGCGGGGGCCAGCCCGCCACAACACACCACGAGGACGATGCCGTTGAACGCCGGGGCCAGCCCGCCACAACACACCACGAGAAGGATGCCGTTGAACGCGGGACCCACCTGCCACAACGCGCCCCCGGGAAAGGCACTCAGGGCACGAGCACGGCGGCGACGATCAACCCCACCGCCACGACGAAAGCCACGATCGAGTCGTACGCCCAGGTCACACGGACCTGGCCCACCTCGTCCTTGCGGAGTCTCGCCTGCTCGGCCCGGGAGGTGATCTGCTCCCCCACCCAGTCGGCGTGGGTCTTGCCCGCCATCGCCTCGGCCGCCGCCTGCTCGCCCTTGGTGAGCACGGGCTCGGTCTGGTAGCGGCCGTGACGGACCGGGGCGGCGCCGCGGCGCACGGCCTTGGCGCGTTCGCGGGCCGAGGTCATCGGGGTCCACAGGCGCAGCAGTTGCGAGCCGGAGTGGGAGACGTTGATCGAGTGGGACACGGTGACGTCCTCGACCGAGGCCCACGGCACGAACGTGGACCGCAGCGGGGTGCGGCCCACGAGACCGGGCTCGGTGAGGACGGTGGCCGGGCGGATGGCGACGACGTAGACGACGGCGGTGAGCACGCCCAGCACGGCGAGCGCGACCATGGACGGCTTGCCGCTGTAGCGGAGGGTCAGGTCGATGACGTTGGCCGCGACGAACGCCACCCAGATCCAGCCGAAGACGAAGGCGGTTTTGGAACGGAAGACCTGTTTCACGGCTGCCACTTGAGTTGCGCGAATCCGGGCTTGATGACGCCGTTGATCAGCGCGAGGCGTTCGTCGAACGGCAGGAAGGCCGACTTCATCGCGTTGACCGTGAACCACTGCAGGTCGTCCCAGCCGTAGTCGAACGCCTCGATGAGCTTGGCGAACTCCTGCGACACGGTGGTGGAGCTCATCAGCCGGTTGTCGGTGTTGACCGTGACCCGGAAGTGGAGGCGGCGCAGCAGCCCGATCGGGTGGTCGGCGATGGACGCGGCGGCGCCGGTCTGCAGGTTGGAGGTGGGGCACATCTCCAGCGGGATGCGCTTGTCGCGCACGTACGCGGCCAGCCGGCCGAGCTTGGCGGTGCCGTCGCCGGAGACGGAGATGTCGTCGATGATGCGTACGCCGTGGCCGAGCCGGTCGGCGCCGCACCACTGGATGGCCTGCCAGATGGACGGCAGGCCGAAGGCCTCGCCGGCGTGGATGGTGAAGTGGGCGTTCTCCCGCTGGAGGTACTCGAAGGCGTCGAGGTGGCGGGTGGGAGGGTAGCCCGCCTCGGCGCCGGCGATGTCGAAGCCGACGACGCCGACGTCGCGGTAGCGTACGGACAGCTCGGCGATCTCCATCGAGCGGGCCTGGTGGCGCATGGCGGTCAGGAGCGTGCCGACGCGGATGCCGCGCCTCTCGGACCCCTTGCGGAAGCCCTCCAGGACGGCCTGCACCACCTCGTCGAGGCTCAGCCCGTTGGTGGTGTGCTGCTCGGGGGCGAAACGCACCTCGGCGTAGACGACGCCGTCGGCGGCCAGGTCCTCGGCGCACTCGGCGGCGACGCGGGCGAGCGACTCGGGGGTCTGCATGACGCCGACGGTGTGCTGGAACGTCTCCAGGTAGCGCTCCAGCGAGCCGGAGTCGGACGCCTCCTCGAACCACTGGCGCAGGTTGTCCGGGTCGGTGGTGGGCAGCCGGTCGTAGCCGGTGTCGCGGGCCAGGTCCACGATGGTCTCGGCGCGGAGACCACCGTCGAGATGGTCGTGCAGCAACACCTTGGGCGCGCGCCGGATCTCGTCAATCGTGGGGCTCATCCGCCCATGATACGAGTCACTCGTCGCGGTTGGCCGAATCAGGGCTGAAGGCGGGCAGGCACACCGCGACGTACTCGGCGCCTTCGTCGCCCACCCGGTAGCGGACCTTCTCGCCGGGCTCGGTGACGACGGTCTGACCGGCGGACACCTCGGTGGTGCCGCCGGCGTGCTCGACCAGGACGGTGCCGCGCAGCACGAGCGTGTATTCGGTGAAGGCGGGGGCCTGGGCGGGCTCGTCCCAGCCGGGCGGGGCGACCATGTGGGCGATCGAGATCGCCTCGTCGCCGCTGTTGACGCGGCCCACGTGCTCGTCAATGAGCTTGCCGCCCGGCACCGGGATGCGTGAAGGTCCTTCGATCTTTCTCACCACCCGGTCAGTGTGCCACGTCGACCACCAGTCTGGGCGGGGCGGCGAGCTCGGTGACCTTGAAACCCGTGACGCCGGGCGCCAGCAGGGCGATGCCGACGACGCCTTCGAAGTCGCCGGTCTTGGCGATGCCGGTGATGCCCCCGGACGCGGGCACGGTGGTGCCGTTCCAGGTGGGGGTGCCGTCCTCGGTGTGGGCGTTGGCGGGCACGAGCCGGATGTGCAGGGCGCGGCCGCCCTTCAGGTCGATCGGCCGGCCCGAGCCCTCCTCGTGCAATTCGCGGACCCAGCGCACGGTGTAGCCGGGGACGCCGCCCTGGAAGTCGACGACCACCCGGTCGAACGAGGGATGCCGGCCGAACCGCACCCCGGTGACCAGGGCGGGTTCGGCGTCGTTCCGCTCGACCCGGACGGGGGCGGTGGCGGTGGGGCCGGGGACGGGCGTGGCCGTGTGCGGCTCGGTGGCGGGCCCGGGGGACGCGGCGCTCTCCGCCGGGGTGTCCGCGGGAGGCGTCGTGCCGCAGGAGATCAGGACCGCGCCACACGCGAGGAACGCGACGGCGGCCCGTACGAACGGGGTCATGTGCACTGGATGCCCGGCGACCGCGCGTCCGATGCGCCGTCGACCTGATCGGCATCGGGGGACGCCCGGGAACCGCGGGGCACGATAGGTTCGGCGGTTTCGCGACCTCCCGCCTGGATGCGCGTGCATCTAACCATGATCTTTACGGCGTGGTAACCTCCGCGCATGGACGAGCGGTTCGTGGTCGACACCTGGCATGACGTCCTCTCCAAACACGCCAGGGCCATGTGCGCGCTGGAGCGCGAGCTGGGCGACAAGCACGGGCTGGGGCCCAGCGAGTTCGAGGTGCTCGACCGGATGGTCAGCCATGACAGGAAGCTGCGCATCCAGGAGCTCTGCGACGAGGTCCACCTGAGCCAGAGCGCGCTCTCGCGGGTGGTGGCCCGCCTGGAGAAGGCCGCGCTCGTGTCGCGCGGCGTGTGCGACTCCGACCGGCGGGGCGTGTTCGTGCGCATCACGGAGGAGGGCCGGGCCCGTCACGCGGCGGCGCTCCCCACCCAGCGCGCCGTCCTGGCCGAGATCTTCGACGACGCCGCCACGCCACTGAGCACCTGACTCCGGCTGTCAATCGTCGCTACTCTACGGCGATGCTCCTCATTCACGGATCATTGACGCTCGCGGTGGCCGCCGCGCTCACCGTGGCCCCGGCCACGACGGCGCACGAAGCGACCAGGACCGCGGACCAGGTCTTGCGGGTCTACACCAACAACATCGAGAACCTGGTGAGGAACAACGCCGACGGCTCCTGCACCCGGATCTCGGGCCCCGACCACCTCACCTCGATGCTGGTCGACGACAACGGCAAGCCGGGCACGTCCGGCGTGCGGGCTCCCGATCTCCTGATCGTGCAGCAGGTGCGCGGCACCGGGCAGGCCACGGCCTACGCCGACCAGCTCTCGGCCAAGTTCGGCTATCCGGCGGGCACCTACAGGGCGATCGTGGCCTGGGACGACCCCGAGCAGTGGGGCGGCTCCCACCACTGCAGCCAGCAGTCGCTGGGCGACCTGAAGAAGCGCCAGACCAACGGGATCATCTACAACACCAGGACGCTGGGCCTCGCCGAGACCTCCAAATACTGGAGCGCGGGCTGGCTCAAGCCCGGCACGTCCTACTCCGGCGGGGCCGGGTGCACGCTCTACAAGCCGCCGAGCAACGACGACGCCGCCGCCAACAAGCACAAGTGGAAGCGCACCAGCGCCATCGCCGCGAGGTTCACGATCAAGGGGACGGGGACGTCGGTCTTCGCCGCCTCCATGCACCTGCCGGAGCAGAACGGCAAGAACGCCTGCGCGGGGCCCGGCGACCCGGGCATCGCGAACTCCGGCATCAAGGTCGGCGCGGACGCCACGAGACTGATGAACGCCTCGGCCGTCCGCGTGATCGGGATCGACGCGAACCGCACCGGCATCGCCCGCACCACCCTCGGCGGCTTCGGCATGACCGGCTACGGGGCGAAGGCCACCATGGGCACCAGGAAGATCGACCACCTGTTCGTCAAGGGCGCCGTGCGGCCGTCACCCGTCGACCACACGGTGAACAGCACGAAGTCCAACCACCTGGCCCTGTACGCGTTCATCACGGTCTGAACCCACCCGAGCCCTGGACGGATCACCGAACCCGGCCGCGCCAGCGGTCGAACGCCGACGCGGCGGACCACCCTGCCGTTACGCGGTGACGCGGCCGATCACGAGGGGCAACTGCTCCCCCGCGGTCTCGCCCACCTCGTAACCGCCGTCCAGGGCCGCGAGCGCCCGCTCGAACCGCGCCGCCTCGTCGGCGTGCAGCGTCATCAGCGGCTGCCCTTGGCGCACCGGATCGCCGGGCTTGGCGTGCAGGGTGATGCCCGCGCCCGCCGACACCGGGTCCTCCTTGCGCGCCCGGCCCGCGCCGAGCCGCCAGGCCGCCAGGCCCACCGCGTAGGCGTCGAGCCGGGACAGCACCCCGGACGCCGGCGCCTCGACGGTCATCGTCTCGCCCGCCCGGGGCAGCGGCGCGTCCGGATCGCCGCCCTGGGCCGCGATCATGCGCCGCCAGGCGTCCATCGCCGACCCGTCGCCCAGCGCGTCGGCGGGGTCCTTGCCGGAGATCCCGGCCGCCTCCAGCATCTCCCGCGCGAGCCGTACGGTCAGCTCCACCACGTCGGAAGGCCCGCCGCCCGCGAGGACCTCGACCGACTCCTCGACCTCCAGGGCGTTGCCCACGGCCCGGCCCAGCGGCCGGTCCATGGCGGTGAGCAGCGCGACCGTGCGCACGCCCGCGTCGGTGCCGAGCGCCACCATGGTCTCGGCCAGTTCGCGGGCGCGCTCCGGGGTCTTCATGAACGCCCCGGAGCCGACCTTCACGTCGAGCACCAGCGCGCCCGTGCCTTCGGCGATCTTCTTGGACATGATCGACGAGGCGATGAGCGGGATGGACTCGACGGTGCCGGTGACGTCGCGCAGCGCGTACAGCTTCTTGTCGGCGGGCGCGAGCCCGGACCCGGCGGCGCAGACCACCGCGCCCGCCTCGCGGAGCACGCCGAGCATCTCGTCGTTGGACAGCGAGGCCCGCCAGCCGGGGATCGACTCCAGCTTGTCGAGCGTGCCCCCGGTGTGGCCGAGGCCGCGCCCGGATAGCTGCGGCACGTAGGCCCCGCAGGCGGCGACCAGCGGCGCCAGCGGCAGCGTGATCTTGTCGCCGACGCCGCCGGTGGAGTGCTTGTCGGCGGTCGGCCGGTCGAGCGCCGACCAGTCCATGCGCTCGCCGGAACGGATCATCGCCTCGGTCCAGCCGGCGATCTCGCGCCGGTTCATGCCGTTGAGCAGGATCGCCATGGCCAGCGCGGCCATCTGCTCGTCGGCGACCGCGCCCGTGGTGTAGGCGTCGATCACCCAGTCGATCTGGGCGGCCGTCAGCTCGCCGCCGTCGCGCTTGGCGACGATCACCTCGATGGCGTCCATCACGCCATCCGGGACAGGTCGTCGGGGCCGAAGGCGTACGGCAGGATCTCGGCCATCCGCTTGGGCCCGTCGACGGTCTCGACCTGCAGGTCGGCGCCGCCGAACTCCCACAGCAGCTGACGGCAGCGCCCGCACGGCATGAGCAGCTCACCGTGGCCGTCGACGCAGGTGAAGGCCACCAGCCGGCCGCCGCCGGACGCCTGCAGCGCGGACACCAGCCCGCACTCGGCGCACAGCCCCACGCCGTAGGAGGCGTTCTCCACGTTGCAGCCGGTCACCACGCGCCCGTCGTCGACCAGCGCGGCGGCGCCGACCGGGAATTTCGAGTATGGAGCGTAGGCGTGGTGCATGGCCTCCGCGGCCTCGGCGCGCAGTGACTCCCAGTCGATGCTCAATGCTGTTCCCCCCGTCGGTAGCGTACGCCGTCGGCCTTGGGCATCCGCAGCCGCTGCGACGCGACGAGGAGCACCAGCAGCGTGAGCACGTGCGGCGTGATGAAGACGAACTCGTTCGGCAGCCGGTCGACGGTCAGCCAGAGCCAGAAGAGCACGGCCGCGCCCACCACGGCGGCGCCCATCGCCGTGTAGTCCTTGACGGTCAGCGCCGACAGCCCGTCCGCCCGGCGGGCCCTGACGCCGAGGTAGATCAGCAGCAGGATCGCGCCCAGGAGCAGGAAGGACGTGATCGCCCCCTGGCTGCGCAGTTGCAGGCCGTCGGCGTACCCGAAGAGCGCGGCGCCGGCCGCGAGCCCGCCGGGCCGCCAGTTACCGAAGATCATCGCGGCGAGGCCGATGAAGCCGCGCCCGGCCGTCTGCCCCTCGACGTACTTCGTGCTGACGAAGACCAGGAACACGCCGCCCAGCCCGGCGAACGCGCCGGAGATGACCACCGCGATGTACTTGATCCGGTAGACGTTCACGCCCAGCGACTCGGCCGCCCACGGGTTCTCGCCCGCGGAGCGCAGCCGCAGCCCGAAGGAGGTGTGCCAGAGCACGAAGAACGTCAGCGGCAGCATCAGCACGGCCAGGATGACCAGCACGTTCACGTTGTGCGTGAGCCCGCGCAGGATGCCCGCCACGTCGCCGACCAGGAACCACCTGGTGCTCTCCAGGCTGCCCAGCCAGTCGGGCCCGTCCGACAGCAGCGGCAGGCTCAGCTCGGGCGCCGCGGACGACATCGCGGGCGAGGTGGTGATGCCCGCGCCAGCCTGGTTGGCGGGGCTGCCCTCCTTGTAGAGCACCTCGGACAGGAACCGGGTGACGCCGGGACCGAGCAGGTTGATCGCCACGCCGCTGATGATGTGGTCGACGCCGAAGGTGACGGTGGCGATGGCGTGGATGAGGCCGCCGATCGCGCCCGCGAGCAGCCCGGCGACGAGCGCCGCGTAGGGGCCCCACTGGTAGCCGGCCCAGCCGGCGAACCACGTGCCGAGCACCATCATGCCTTCGAGGCCGATGTTGACCACGCCCGCGCGCTCCGCCCACAGGCCGCCGAGCCCGGCCAGCCCGATCGGCACCGCCAGCATGAGCGCGGCCGCGAACGTGCCGGACGAGGTGATCTCGTTGGCTCCGGTGATCAGGCGGATCAGCGCCACGAGCAGGATCGCCGCGGCGACGCCGACGAGCGCCAGATGGTACTTGCGGGTCCTGGTCATGCTGCCACCTCAACGGGAGTGTTCCTGCCGAGCGCCTGGGCGGCCCGCCGTTCCTCGCGCCGCAGCGCGATCCTGCTGGTGATCTCGTTGGCGATGACCACGAGGAGGACGATGGTGCCCTGCATGATCGTGATGACCGAGGGCGGCACGTCCGCGAACTGCAGCGGCCCCTGCGCCCGGTCGAGGAAGCCGAACAGCAGCGCGGCCACCGCGATGCCCGCGGGCTTGTTGCGGCCCAGCAGGGCCACGGCGATGCCGAGGAAGCCGAGGCCCGGGGTGAAGTTGGAGCCGAACGCGTGCTCGTCGCCGAGGATCTCGGGCAGGCCGATCAGTCCCGCGACCGCCCCGGAGAGCACCATCGCGGAGATGACCATCCGCTTCGGGTCGACGCCGGAGGCGAGCGCGGCCGGCGCGTTGAGGCCGCTGGCCTTGACCTCGAAGCCGAACCTGGTGCGCTCGAGCACCAGCCAGATCCCGACGCCGAGCAGGATCGCCACGATCAGGAAGCCCCACAGGCCGTCGCCGCGCGGCGCGGGCAGGCCGAACATCTCCAGCAGCACGTTCACGTTGGGGAACCACGCCGACTCGGGCAGCACGGGCGTGCTCGTGGTGAGCTGGCCCTCCGCCCGCTCGCCGGCGAACGGGCCGCGGACGAGGAACGCGGCCAGGTTGATCGCGATGTAGTTCAGCATGATCGTGGAGATGACCTCGTTCACCCCCCGGGTCACCTTCATCACGGCCGGGATCAGCGCGTACAGGCCGCCGGCGGCCGCCGCCACGATGATGATCACCGTGATCTGGATCGGCGCGGGCGCGACGAACGTCGAGCCGACGAAGGCGGCGCAGATGGCCGCGATGCGGTACTGGCCCTCGACGCCGATGTTGAAGAGGTTCATCCGGAAGCCGATGGCCACCGCCAGCCCGGCGATGAACAGCGTCACCGCCCGGTTGAGCATGTCGGCGATGCTGGTCGACACGGCCTTCTCGGTGGCGCCGAAGTTCAGGAAAGCGGCGAACGCGTCCGCCGGGCTGGCGCCCACGGCGACGATCGCCACGCTGGAGATGCCGATGGCCAGCACGATGGCCGCGACGGCGCCGGCGACGGTGAGCAGCGCCCTGAAGAGCCCCGCGGGCATCACGCCTCCTCAGTGCCGGTGATGGCACCGGTCATGTATCCGCCCAGCCGCTCTGGCGTGACGCCGGACGGGTCGAGCCGGGCGGCGAGCCGCCCTCGGTAGATCACGTACAACGTGTCGGACAGGCCGATCAGCTCGTCGAGGTCCGCCGAGATCAGCAGCACGGCCAGCCCGGCCGCGCGGGCGTTGCGCAGGTGCTCCCAGATGGCGGCCTGCGCGCCCACGTCGACGCCTCTGGTCGGGTGGGCGGCGATGAGCACCTTCGGCTCGCCGCTCATCTCACGGCCGACGATGAGCTTCTGCTGGTTGCCGCCCGACAGGGCCAGGGCCAGCGTGTCGACGCCGGGCGTGCGGACGTCGTACGCCTCGACGATGCGCTGGGTGTCGGCCCTGGACGCGCGCCGGTTGATCCAGAACCCGCGGCGGGCCGGGGGCCTGGTCTGGTGGCCGAGCACGCGGTTCTCCCAGAGGGACGCCTCCAGCAGCAGGCCCTGGCGGTGGCGGTCCTCGGGGATGTAGCCGATGCCCGCCTCGCGGCGGCGCAGCGTGGGCCAGGCGGAGATGTCCTCGGCGCCGAGCGTGAGCCCGCCGCGCGCCTGGCGGATGCCCATGATGGCCTCGATCAGCTCGGACTGGCCGTTGCCCTCGACGCCCGCGATGCCGACGATCTCGCCCTTGCGGATCTCGAACGACACCTCGTCCAGCAGGCGCCGCCCGCCCTGCGCCTCCATGGTCAGGCCGGACACCTTGAGCATGATGGTGTCGGTCACCGTGGACTCGCGGGTCTCCGGGGTGGGCAGCTCGCTGCCGACCATGAGCTCCGCGAGCTGGCGGGCGGTGGTGCCCGCGGGGTCGACGCCGGCGACCGTGGTGCCGCGCCGGATCACGGTGATCGCGTCGGCGATGCTGAGCACCTCGTCGAGCTTGTGCGAGATGAAGATGACGGTGAGGCCGCCGGCCTTGAGCTCGCGCAGGTTGTCGAAGAGCTCGTCGACCTCCTGCGGCACGAGCACCGCGGTCGGCTCGTCCAGGATGAGGATCCGCGCGCCGCGGTAGAGGACCTTGAGGATCTCCACCCGCTGGCGGTCGCCGACGCCCAGGTCCTCCACGAGCCGGTCGGGGTCCACCCGCAGCCCGTGGCGCTCGGCCAGCTCGTTGATGCGGCGGCGGGCGCCGGCCTTGTCGAGCACGCCGGCCGTGCCGGGCTCGGCCCCCAGCACGATGTTCTCCAGCACCGTGAAGTTGTCGGCGAGCATGAAGTGCTGGTGGACCATGCCGATGCCGACGGCGATGGCGTCGCTGGGGGTGCGGAAGGCGACCTCTTCGCCGTTGACCCTGATTGTGCCCTCGTCCGGCTTCTGCATGCCGTAGAGGATCTTCATCAGCGTCGACTTGCCGGCGCCGTTCTCCCCCACGATCGCGTGCACCGTTCCGGCGTCGACGGTGAGGCTGACGTCGTGGTTGGCCACGACACCGGGGAAGCGCTTGGTGATGCCCTCCAGCTGGACGGCTGGTGGAACCGCGGCGACGGTCTCGGCGTTCATCGGCCGCTCATTCGATCTCTCCTTGGCAGATACAGGCCGAAGGCCCGGGTCAGGGGACGCCGGGCCCTCGGGGAGGCATTCCTCAGATCACGGCTTGGTCGGGACCGTGATCTTGCCGTCGACGATGTCCTTCTGAGCGGCTTCGATCTTGTCCGCGATGTCGTCGATCTCACCGCCGGTGGTGGACAGGCCGACGCCGTCCACCTTGAGGTCGTAGATCACGTCGGTGCCGCCCTTGGCGCCACCCTGGAAGGCCTTGACGAACTCGAACACGCCCACGTCGACGCGCTTGAGCATGGAGGTCATGATGACCTCCTGGAGGTTGGTCTCCTTGACCGTCTGGCGCTGGTCGGAGTCGACGCCGATGGCCTTCTTCTTGGCCGCGGCCGCCGCCTGGAACACGCCGAGGCCGGAGTCGCCGGACGCGTGGTAGACGATCTCCGCGCCGTCCTGGTACATCTTCTCGGCCGCGACCTTGCCCTTGTCGGGGGCGCGGAAGCCGGTGAAGTCACCGTCGGGCGTGAGGTACGTCACGTCGATCTTGGCGTCGCTCTTGACCGACTTCACGCCGGCCTCGAAGCCCGCCTGGAACTTCTTGATCAGGTCGTTCTCGACACCGCCGACGAAGCCCACGTGGCCGCTCTCGGCCTTGAGCGCCGCCGCGACGCCCGCCAGGTAGGAGCCCTGCTCCTCGGCGAAGAGCAGACCCGTCACGTTGGTGGCGTTGGAGGCCGAGTCGACGACCGCGAACTGGATCTCCGGGTATTCCTCGGCGGCCTTCTTGATGTCCTCGCCGTAGGCGAAGCCGACGCCGATGATCGGGTTGTAGCCCGCGTCGGCCAGCTGGGTCAGCAGCTCGCCGCGGTTGGAGCCGTCGGACGCCGGGCTGAGTTCCTTGATCTCCGCGCCGAGCTCGGCCTTCGCCTTCTCCAGGCCCGCGTAGGCGGCGTCGTTGAACGACTTGTCGCCGCGTCCGCCGATGTCGAACGCGAGACCGACCTTGAGCGCGCCACCCGCGGGGGCGCTGCTGCTGTCCGCGGACGGCGCGGTGCTCGCCGTCGTCTCCCCGCCGCTGCCGCTGCCGCCACAAGCCGCGGCCGCCATGAGCATGGCACCGGCCAGCGTGCCGGTCGCCAACCTGCCGAATCGCTTGCTGAGCAAGGCGACTCCTTCCATTTCCCCGGCCGTCAAACTTCATCGCAGGCGCGAAGAAATGCACGGCAACCCTGCACGGAAGATAGTTGGTTGACCAGGCCATACCAAACCGGCACACAGGGTCGCAACCGCTCCGTTATCGACCTCAAGCGGGACTGTGACCTGGCCGCGCCCTCACCCACGTCCGGAAGCTTTGCCCAATTTTGGGCCTCGCCATCCGGTCCGAGGGGATCGATCATGACAGGGCATTCCCCCAACCGGGGCAACCACTCAGGAGTCCTGCATGCACCCCTGGAAGGCAATCGCCGTGCCGCTGGCCGCGGCCATGGTGCTCACCATGGCGTCCGCGCCGCCCGCGGCATCGGCGGACACCCCCGCCGTCAAGGTCGAGGGAGGCGCGACCCAACCGGTCTTCTCCCGCGCAGACGCGATCAAACAGACGGTCTTCGTCGAGGTGGCCGGCACCGACAGCGACGACGACGGCAGCCCCGACCGGGTCGCCGTCGACATCCTGCGGCCCAAGGAGACCGACCAGGGACTCAAGGTCCCGGTCATCATGGAGGCCAGCCCGTACTACGCGGGCGGCAACGACGTCGCCAACCACGTCGTGGACGTCGACGAGCACGGCAACCCGCTGCCCAGCACCCTGCGCGGGCAGTCCAAGCTGTCGAGCGAGCCGTTCGACTCCTACTACGACAACTACTTCGTGCCCCGCGGCTACGCCGTCGCCCTGGTCGAGAACCTGGGCAGCGGCCGCGCCACCGGCTGCCCGACCACCGGCGACCGCAACGAGACGGCCGGGCCCAAGGCCGCCATCGACTGGCTCAACGGCCGCGCCAAGGCCTTCGACGCCGCCGGCAACCCGGTCGAGGCCACCTGGTCCACCGGCAAGGTCGGCATGATCGGCGTCTCGTACAACGGGACCCTGCCGAACGCGGTGGCCGCGACCGGCGTCAAGGGCCTGGAGACGATCGTGCCGATCGCCGCGATCTCCTCCTGGTACGACTACTACCGGGCCAACGGCGGCGTGGTCGCGCCCGGCGGGTTCCAGGGCGAGGACGCGGACGTGCTGGCCAAGTACGTGCTCACCAGGGAGAACGGCCAGGAGGTGTGCGGCCCGGTCATGGACCACCTGACCGCCGCCCAGGACCGGGTCACCGGCGACTACAGCGACTTCTGGGACGACCGCAACTACCTCAACGACGTGCGCAAGGTGCGGGCCAGCGTCTTCCTCGTGCACGGGCTCAACGACTGGAACGTCAAGACCAAGCAGGCCGCCCAGTGGTGGTACGCGCTGGCCGAGCGGAAGGTGCCGCGCAAGATCTGGCTGCACCAGGGCACCCACATGAACCCGTTCAGCCTGCGCACCGCCGAGTGGCTGCGCCAGCTGCACGGCTGGTTCGACCACTGGCTGTACGGGATCGACAGCGGGATCATGCGTGAGCCGCAGGCCGACGTGGAGATCGCGGCCGGTCAGTGGGGTCAGCACAGGTCGTGGCCGCTGCCGGGCACCGCGCCGGTGCGACTGTGGATGGGCTCGGACGCGAAGCTGGGCCTGCTGCCGCGACCGCTCTCGGCGCGCGAGTCGTTCGTCGACCAGAAGACCCGCACGGCGGAGCAGCTGGTGGAGAACGCCCCGGCCGCCGACCCGAACCGGCTGGCCTACCTCACCGGGGCGCTGCCGACGGACGTGCGGATCTCCGGCACACCGGAGGTCACCGTGCGGGCCTCGCTGAAGAACGGCTCCTCGCCGTTCCTGACCGCGCTGCTCGTGGACTACGGCACCGACACGCGGCCCGACGGCAGACTGCTGTCGACCGGCGAGGAGTACTGCTACGGCCAGGGCGTGCCGGGTGACACCGGCTGTACGGTGCTGCGCCGGCTGGGCACGGCCGAGACCGCGTACAAGATCGTCACCCGGGGCTGGCTGGACGTGCGCAACCGGAACCGGGCCGACCGGACGGAGCCGGTGCGCGCGGGCAAGGAGTACAGCTTCACCTGGGACTTCCAGCCCCAGGACTACCTGTTCAAGAAGGGGCACAGGATCGGCGTCGTGATCATCTCGACCGACCACGACTACACCCTGCGCTACCCGGCGGGCACCGAGGTGACGCTGTCGCCCGGCCGCTCGTCGCTGCGGCTGCCGGTGGTCTTCGGCCGGATCTCCTGACATGGGACGGCGGCGGGAGACCGGAGTCTCCCGCCGCCGGACCGTGTCTCGTCAGGCCAGCGCCGAGGTGATCTCGTCAGCGGCCGGCACGTGGGTGCTCTCGAACAGCGCGGTCAGCGCGGTCGTGGCCATGACCCGCACGCCCATCGCGATCGCCCGCTCGTCGATGTCGAACGTGCCCTGGTGGATGTCGTAGGTGACGCCGCTCTCCGGGGACCGGGTGCCGAGCCGGGCGAAGGCGCCCGGGATCGACTCGAGGTACCAAGCGAAGTCCTCGCCGCCGAGCGACTGGTGGGTGGACACCACGGCGCCCGCGCCCAGGGCGCGCTCGGCGGCCTCGGACAGCATCTGCACGCAGCCCTCGTCGTTGACCACCGGCGGCACGCCGCGGGTGTATTCCATCGTGGCCTCGATGCCGTACGCGCCCGCGACCGACTCCAGCAGCGTCTTGATCAGGTCAGGGGCGGCGTGCCAGGCGTCCTCGTCGAGGCAGCGGACCGTGCCCTCGGCCACGCCGCCGTCCGGGATCGCGTTGGCGGCCGTGCCGGCCTCGACGCGGCCCCAGACGAGGCTGAGCGAGGAGCGCGGGTCGATCCGGCGCGACAGCGCGGCGGGCAGCTCGGTGAGCACCTTGGCCAGCGCGAAGACCAGGTCGGCCGTGAGGTGCGGGCGGGCGGTGTGGCCGCCGGGGCCGGACACCCGGATGACGACCTTGTCGCAGGCGGAGGTGATCGGGCCGCTCTTGAGACCGAGCTGGCCGACGTCGACGCGCGGGTCGCAGTGGAGGCCGAAGATGCGGTCGACGCCGCTGATGCCGCCCTGGGCCATGACCTCGAGCGCGCCGCCGGGAAGCTCCTCGGCGGGCTGGAAGATCAGGCGCACCCGGCCGGGCAGCAGCCCCGCGGCGGCCTGCTGGGCGAGGAAGAGCGAGGCGCCGAGCAGGATCGTGGTGTGCACGTCGTGGCCGCACGCGTGGCAGGCGCCGGGGACGGTCGAACGGTAGGACACGCCCTTCTCGTCCTGCAGGGGCAGCGCGTCGATGTCGGCGCGCAGCGCGATGGTGGGGCCGTCGCCGCTTCCCACGTCGCAGATGAGACCCGTGCCGCGCGGGAGCACCGTCGGGGTCAGCCCGGCGGCCACCAGCCGCTCCGCGACCCGCTGGGTCGTGCGGTATTCGGCGAAGGCCAGCTCAGGATGCATGTGCAGGTCGCGGCGGAACGCCACGAGATCCTGCTCGGTCTCCACCAGGAACGCGTCGAGTTCCCCTCGAAGCTCACGCCCCTGCATCAGTCACCATCCCGTCCCGTGCCGTGCGCCGTCGACTACCCGGAAATCACACGGCCAATAGCGCCGTATCGAGTACTTGTCCCCACTGTGGTCGGCTGTTCGATCGGAGCAGCCGTCCGGCGAATCGAGATTGCCGCACACCCGGAGGTCTTCGGGGATCGTCAGCGCGGGGCACGACTCTCGGTCGCCTGTTGAGGACAACCGCCACAGCCCGGATCACAGCGGTCGGCCGTGGAACCTGGCGATGCTCCGACTTTATCCCTCTCACGAGGCTTCGCGCTGACGACTACACCAAAAGTTAGCCGACGGCATGCCCGTAACCATGGACGGTCACGGAGAGTGACAGGTCAACTGACCTGAAAATAGTCACAAGGGATCACTAGATCATGACCCGCGGCCGCCACTCCCAAACGTGGTGACCGATTCCGAATCGCGTCACCTTCAGCCATGGCGATAACACTACCGCGCTGGCTGCATTTGGGAGAATTGCGTGTTTCACTCGCTATATGATCACTAACATCCCGTTCGGGGAGAAGTATGCCGGGTTGAGCATCTTCGAGCCGGGCCAGGGCACCCTGGTGGTCGTACCTTCGCTCTCCCTGCCCCAGGATGAGCTCCGCCGCATCACGGGCGCGCGATGCTACGAGGAGCGTCTGCTCTTCTTGTTGCTGACGCTGCGCGAGCCCGGGGTCGACGTGATCTACCTGTCGTCCGCGCCGATCGATCCGGCCATCGTCGACTACTACTTGGGATTCCTGCCCGATCCGGAGGAAGCCGCCAAACGGCTCACGCTGATCAGCCTCGACACCCCGGACGCGCAGCCCCTCACCCGGACGTTACTCTCCCGTCCCGATGTCCTGGAGCGGCTGCGCGCCGCGATCGACGGCGACGCCTGGCTGGTCCCCTTCGTGCTGAGCGAGCTGGAGGAACGGCTCGCCTCGCTACTCAGCGTTCCCCTCTACGGCCCGGCCACGTCGCTGGCCTACTACGGCTCCAAGAGCGGCTCCCGGGAGATCGGCACCGAGGCGGGCGTGCCGATGGCCCGCGGCTTCCGCGACCTCTACACGCTCGCCGAGATCGAGGACGCGATCGAGTCGCTGCCGGGCGAGCGTCTGATCGTCAAGCTGAACGACGCCTACTCCGGCCTCGGCAACGCCATCGTGCCCAGGGGCGACCTGCGGGGCACCAGCTTCGCGGCCGAGGGCGAGACCTGGGCCACCTTCGCCGCCAAGGTGCGCGAGCGCGGCGCGGTCGTCGAGGAGTTCATCGAGCACCGCCCGCTCTACCACCCGAGCGCGCTGGCCCGCATCTCCCCCGGCGGCGACTACGAGGTGGTCGCCACCCACGACCAGGTGCTCGGCGGCCCGAACAACCACGTCTACCAGGGCTGCATGTTCCCGGCCGCGCCGGAGTACCGCTCCGAGGTCGGCGACTGCGCCGGGCGCATAGCCGGAGCGCTGGCGGCCAAAGGCGTGATCGGCCTGTTCGGCATGGACTTCTTCGCCATGAAGACCGACGCCGGCTACGCGGCGCTGCTGTGCGAGATCAACCTGCGCATCGGCGGCACCACCCACCCGTACGGGGCCGCGCTGCTGACGACCGGGGCCACGTACGACCCCGGCACCGGGCTGCTGATGGCCGAGGGCCGGCCCAAGTACTACACGGCCACGGACAACTGCGCGGCCGACTGCCTGCGCGGGCGCACCCCCGGGCAGGTGCTGCGCCAGGCCGAGCGGCTCGGACTCGGCTTCGACCACGACAGCCGCACCGGCAACGTCTTCCACCTGCTCGGCGCCATCCCCGAGCACGGCAAGCTCGGCTTCACCTCGATCGCCGACTCCCGCGAGCAGGCGGACGAGCTGCACCGCCGGACCCGACGCGCCCTCTGTGGCTGATTCCGCACCGATTCTGTGCATTAATAAACGAAGTCACGTATGGGCTGGAGGGGCGCTCCGGTGAATCCGTACTTCGTCATCAAAGACCCGCGCAGCCGCGCCGGTCTGCGTCTGAGCGCGTCCGCCACGTCCCAGGAGCGGCTGGCCTTTCTCAACGAGGCGAGCAGCCGCATCGGCAGCACGCTCGACCTCCAGCAGACGTGCCGCGAGCTGATGGACGTCGCGATCCCCCGGCTGGCCGACACCGGCGGCGTCATGGTGCAGGAGCGGCTCATCACCGAAGGCGAGTTCCCGGCCCGCGCGAAGGACGGCTCGGCCCTGGTCAGACGCGTGTCCACGGCGGTGGCGACGCACAACCCGTGGGAGTGGGACGACGCGTTCCCGGTCGACGAGGTCTGCGTCTATCCCCCGTACCTGCCGCAGGGGCAGGCCATGGCCACGGGCGAGACCGTGCTCGTGCCCAGGCTGGACCGCGCCGTCGGCGAGGAGAACGCACAGGCGTTCCAGCGGCCGATCATCGCCAGGCTGCTGCCCGGGAGCTCCTTCCTCGTGGCGCCGCTGCTCGCCAGGGGCAACGTGCTCGGGTTCCTGGTGCTGCTGCGCCGCGACTGCAGCGAGCCCTTCCAGGAGTCGGACGTCCCGCTGGCCGAGGAACTGGCCGCGCGGACCGCGATCTGCATCGACAACGCCCGGCTCTACGAGCGCGAGCGGCGCACCGCGCTCATGCTGCAGCGTTCCCTCCTGCCGACCGGCCTGCAGCGGTCTCCCGGCCTGGAGATCGCCTACCGCTACCTGCCGGCGAGCGACCTGGCCGAGGTGGGCGGCGACTGGTTCGACGTGATCCCGGTGACCCCGGAGCGCACCGCGCTGGTGGTCGGCGACGTGATGGGCCACGGCATCCGCGCCGCGGCGACCATGGGCCAGCTCCGCACCGCCACCCAGACGCTGGCCAGCCTGGACCTCGACCCGTCCGAGCTGCTGTTCCGGCTCAACCACGTGGCCCAGCAGCTCAGCTCCGACCAGATCGCGACCTGTCTGTACGCGACGTACGACCGCACGTCCGGCAAGATCGCCATGGCCAGCGCGGGACACCTGCCGCCGGTGCTGGTGGAACCCGCCGGCCAGGCCGCGACGGTGCCCGTCGTCCCGGGCCTGCCGCTCGGCGTCGACGTCGAGACGTGGGAGACCTGCACCGTCGACCTGCCTCCGGGCGGCCTGCTCGCCCTCTACACCGACGGCCTGGTGGAGAGCAGGGAGCAGAGCATCGACCAGGGCCTGTCGGGTCTGTGCACGCTGCTCAGCGGTCCGCCCCGGGGGATCGAGCGGATCTGTGACCTGATCATCAACGCGCAGCGGCCGACGGACAAGCGCGACGACATCGCGCTACTGCTCGCCAAGGCCTCCTGATCGCCGCCCGCGCAGGCCGCGCCACCCGATGACGCCCAGCACGATCGCCAGCACGATGTTGACGGCGATCAGGATGCCGTGCACCACGTAGAAGCCGGTCTCGTGCCCGTCCTGCAGGTTGAATCCCAGGTTGATCCACTCGAAGATCATGAACGCGGCGAGCGCGATGAGGAATCCAGCGATCTTTCGTGACATGACCATCTCTCTAGCGTCTGAAGCGGATCTTCAGGGGATGTGTCGGCACATGAGCGACAACACGAAGCTACGCTGAGTTCGCGATGTGGATGAAACTGGTGCCAGTCACGGCACTCCTCGTGGCGGTGACCTTCACCGGGGCGGCCCAGGCGTCCCCGGCCCCGACCCAGACCCCGACCCCGCCGCCGCCGGTCGGCGGTGACCTGCTGGCCGGTCGCGGCCTGATCAAGCCCGTCGGGTTCAAGGCGCCCCCGAAGACCAAGGCGACCGCGTACGTGATCGCCGACCACGAGACGGGGCAGGTGCTGGCGGCGAAGGACCCGCACGGCCGCTACCGCCCGGCCAGCACGCTCAAGATGCTCACCGCGGCCACGCTGATCCCCAAGCTCGACAAGACCCTCAAGGTCAGGCCGAGCCGCAACGCCGTCAACCAGGAGGGCAGCGCCGTCGGCCTGCAGACCAGGCCCATCTACACGGTGGACGACCTGTTCAAGGCCCTGATGATGTCGTCCGGCAACGACGCGGCGATGGCACTGGCCGAGGCGAACGGCGGCCTCGACAAGACCATGCGCGACATGAACGACGAGGCCAAGCGGCTGCAGGCCAACGACACCGTGGCCAAGACGCCCAGCGGCCTGGACAAGCCCGGACAGAGCAGCTCCGCCTACGACCTGGCGCTCATCGCCAGATCCGGCCTGTCCGACAAGGACTTCCGGCGGTACGTGAGCACCAAGACGGCCAAGTTCCCCGCGCCGAAGAAGTGGTACGAGATCAGCAACCACAACAAGCTGCTCTGGCGCTACAAGGGCATGATCGGGGTCAAGAACGGCTGGACGACGAAGGCGCAGAGCACGTTCGTCGGCGCCGCCACCCGCGACGGCCACACGATCATCGTGTCGATCATGAAGCACGAGGGCTACTTCTGGGAAGAGGTGGCCGACCTGCTCGACTGGGGCTTCGCCGCCCGGGGCAAGGTGACGCCGGTCGGCCGGCTCGTCGACCCGCTGCCCGACGAGCCGGCCCAGCAGGCGGCGCCGGTCGCCACGTCCCACGCCACTCCGTCGCCCAGCCGGAAGCCGATGATGGACGCGGCCGCGTCCGAGCAGGACGCGAGCACGCGCACGATGGGTTCCGTGGTGATCGGCGGCGGGCTGCTGTTCGGGCTGGTCTGGCTCGGCTACGGCATCCGCCGCAGGCGCAGGAGGCTATGACGGCCCGGCCGGCTCCGGTGTGCCCGCCGAGGGCACGGGCGAGGGCGCGGGCGGCGGGGCGCCTCCGGCCGTGGCGGTCCACGCGGCCACGTACAGGATGAGCCGGGTGGAGAAGTTGATCCACAGCAGCAGGCCGACCATGACCGCGAACGCGCCGTAGATCGGGTTCGACAGCGTCCCGGCGAGCAGCAGCGAGGCGAGCTGCTTGAGCACGCCGAACCCGATCGCGCCGAGCAGCGCGCCTCGGGCGAGCACCCGGAACGGCTGGACGGGCCTGGCCACCCAGCCCAGCGCGATCATGAACAGCACCCAGTCGGCGGCGACGCTGCCCGCCAGGCCGACGAGCCCCGTCAGCACCGTCACCACCGGCGAGCTGCCGCCGAACAGGAAGTTCGCCACCATCGTGGTGGCCTGCGTCGCCAGCCCGCCGACCAGCACCGACACGATGAGCGTCACGCCCAGCATGAGCAGCGACGCCAGGTCGCGCAGCTTGGCCCTGACGAACGAGAACGCCGGCGAGGTGGTCATGGAGATCTCGCGCAGCGCCCCGCGCAGCGCGTCCACCGCCCCGAGCCCCGCGTACAGCAGGCCCAGGAGGCCGATGACGCCCGCGGTCGTCTTGGCGTCCTTGATCGCCGTCAGGTCGAGCTGCCCCGCCAGGCCGGGCAGCCGCTCCGTGATCGCCGTCTCCAGCGCCCCCGCCACCGTCGCGCTGACCGTCACCACATACCCCAGCAGCGCGAACGCCAGCGCGATCAGCGGGAAGAAGGACAGGAACGCGAAGTACGTCACCCCGCCCGCCAGCCGGTCGCCGGACTGCGCCTGGTAGCGCTGGACGGTCTTGATGAGGTGGTCGACGGACGGCCTGCGCACGCGCCAGCCTTCCACCATCCGCCTGGCCCGGTTCTTGATGGACCGGATCCGCTCGGTCAGGCTCACGCTCACGCCCCAGACCTGCCCTGGAGGCGACGTCCGTATCCTTTCGGCGATCATTCCGCTGCCGCAGGATTTCCGTTGAACGGGCCTCTCGGGGATCTGGCAAGCCTTCGCTTCGCTCGTCCATGAGGCACTGGATCGCTGAGCTTCGGTGACGGCATGGCCTGCCTGCCCGTCTCCGCGCTGTGGACCACTCCGGCTTGACACGGGCCGCAGGGCGGGAAACTGGAAGGGTGACCACCGAGAAGGGCTCTCCGCCGCCCATCAGCCCCTCCATCATCGTGCTGACGCTGGCGCGCCGGGTCGAGACCGAGCTCGGCGCCGCTCTCGCGCCGCTCGACCTCACCGTCACCCGGCTCGGGCTGCTCGGGCACATCGCCGCCGTGCCGGGCGTGTCGTTCAGCGACCTGGCGCGCATGTCGGGCACCGCCGTGCAGAGCGTGCACTCCGCGGTGAAGGCCCTGGTCGCCGCCGGTCTCGTACGCGACAGCAACGCCCGCGCCGGCTCGGCGTCCACGATCGAGCTGACCCCCGAGGGGAGGCGGCTCCTGGCGGCGGCCGAGCAGGCCATCGGCGACGTCGACGACCTGCTGTTCGGGCCGTCGGCGGACCCGGTCCAACGACAGCTCGCCGCCGCCATCCGCGCCGCCTTCGCCTCCTGACGCGCGTTATGCCGCTGGTCGATGGCGGGGTCCGTGCGGCGGTCGCGCTCAGCTGCAACGAGAGATGAGTCGGTACGCGCGAAGGTCGCCTTGAAATATTCGCCTAGACGAATGTATTCTCAACGGCATGACCGAGAACATCGAACGAATCGTTGCCGCATCGCCTGCCCGCGTCTGGGAGCTCTGGACGACCGCGGAGGGCATCTCGTCGTGGTGGGCGCCAGAGGGCTTCCGCACTGACGTCACGAAGCTTGACCTCACGCCGGGCGGTGAGCTGGTCTACACCATGACGGCGGTGGCGCCGGAGCAGATCGCCTTCATGGAGCAGCACGGGATGCCGCTCTCAACCGAGTCCCGCAAGTACTTCACCGAGATCGCCGAACCTCACCGTCTCGCCTACCAGTCGGTTGTCGACTTCGTGCCCGACCATGAGCCGTACGAGCATCTGACGGTCGTCGAGCTCTCGTCCGTCGAGGGCGGCACGCGTATCGTCATGCAGGTCGAGCGGATGCATGACGAGGTGTGGACGCAGCGGCTACTCGCGGGGCGCGCCAACGAGCTGGACAATCTGGCGGCCCACGTCGCGGAGAGCTGAATGAGCGAGGGCATCCAGCCCATGCTCGCGGCGATCGCCGAGCCCACACGGTTCCGCATCGTGGAGCTGCTGTCGACGCGCGCGTGTACGGTCGGCGAAGTCGCCGAGGGCATCGGCGCGCTGCAGCCTCAGACGACCAAGCACATCCAGGCGCTCGAGGCTGCCGGCGTCATCCGGGTGCACAAGCTCGGGCGCAGGCGGGTCGCTCGACTCGACCGCGCATCCATGTCCATGCTCTCGTCGTTCTTCGGGCGGCTCGCCGTGCCCGACCCGGATGACGCCGTGCTTGAGAGCTACGAGGCGTCGATCGGGCGGGAGGAGGCTCGCCGGCCTGGCGACGACGGTGCCCGTGTCCTCACCTTCGAGCGGAAGCTGCCGTTTCCCGCGGCGGTGGTGTGGGATGCCTGGACCGACGCCGAGCAGGCCGCACAGTGGTGGGCGCCTCGTCATTTCCACGTCGACGTGTTCGACATCGCGCCGCAGGAGGGCACGCCGATCCGCTTCGTGCTGCACGAGGGGGATGGGGCGACTTACGAGTCCGTGGGCCGGGTCGTGGAGGTGCGGCCGCGCCGGCAACTGGTGTTCACGCTCGCCCCGGTCGACGCCACCGGAGTGCCGCTCTTCTCGGCCCGTCACACAGTGTCGCTGACAGAGGAGGACGGGATGACGACGGTCCGCCTCCGTATCGTGGTGTCCGAGGTCCGCGCTGAGGCGGCCCCGATGACCGCAGGGCTTGAGCCGGGGTGGAACCAGCTGCTCGACGGTCTGCGACGCTCGCTCGCCGCACGTTGACGGCTCGGTGCGGTCGAGGAGGTGTGGCGATCGACGACGTGCGCGCACTCGGCTCCAAGCTCGGGCCTTCCTCCCGGGCTACGTGTGCAGCCGTCTGAAGTTCCGGGTCAGGCAGGTCGTCGACGTCGTTCTCCCTCGATGGACCCGTCAGGGGCTTGGATTCCCGCCTGAGGAGCGCGCGGCGCTCCCACGGGGTGCGCGCCCCCTTCGCGTATCCGCCGGAGGGGCGTCGTGCGTGCATCTGTTCTGTGCCCGGAGAGACCCCTGATGGGTCGCCACCGATACAAGCGCACCCCCGACCAGCCGCCTGCGCACCGCGAGAGTGAGGTGCCCGTGGTGCTCCCGCACGTCGTGATGACGATCGCCGACGACGGAGCCATGACCGTGACGGTCGATGGGCAGACGTAAGAGCTGGAGCCGTATGCGCCACCGTGGAGTCAGGAAGCGTTCGCCGTGCTCATCGACCAACTCCTGAACCTGCGGCAGTGCCCGATCCGCGTCGAGGTCCGCGAAGCAGACGGCACCGGTCGTCCATGCCCGGCGATGACACGCGCCTGGTGACGTATCTCTCGGCCGTGGGCGCAGGTTCACTTCCGGCCTCAGGACATCAACCGACTTCTGCTGCCCGTCCCCTGCCAGGAAACCCCGATCCCAACGCCTCTGGGCAGGGAGGGGCGACAGCTCCTGGGGGGACGCCCGAGCTGTGGAGGCGCGAAGCGCCGGGGGCGAGGACCTTTCGCGCGCCGGAGGCGCGCTTGGGAAGGACAGCCTGAGCTGGTCGCCGCGAAGCGGCTGTCGGCGAAGCCCTTGTCGCGCCGGAGGCGCTTGATAGTTTGGGCCGGGGCGTCGCGGAGCGACCGGGGGTGAAGCGCCGGAGGCGCCCCGGGAAGAGCGGTGGGGTGCCGGCTAGGCGCCCGGGAGGAAGCCGACCCGGTCGCGGACTTCGGCCATGGTGCGCCGGGCCACCGCACGGGCGCGCTCCGCGCCCGAAGCCAGCATCCGGTCCAGCTCGGCCTCGTCGGCCAGCAGCTTCTCGGTGCGCTCGCGGATCGGGGTGAAGGCGTCGATGACCGCTTCGGCGACGTCCTTCTTGAAGGTCCCGTAACCCTGCCCGGCGTAGCGGGCCACCAGGTCGGGGATCGGCGTGCCGGTCAGCGCGGACTGGATGCGCAGCAGGTTGGAGATCCCCGGCTTGGCCTCCTCGTCGAAGCGGACCTCGGTCTCGGTGTCGGTGACCGCCCGCATGATCTTCTTGCGCAGCGGCCCCGGCTGCTCCAGGACGTCCAGGATGCCCGCGGGGCTGGAGGAGGACTTGGACATCTTGGCCGACGGGTCCTGCAGGTCGGTGATCTTCTCGACCTCTTTGAGAATGAACGGCTCGGGGATCGTGAAGGTGTCGCCGAAGCGGTGGTTGAAGCGCTGGCCGAGGTCGCGGGTGAGCTCCAGGTGCTGCTTCTGGTCGGCGCCGACGGGCACGCTGTTGGCCTGGTAGAGCAGGATGTCGGCGGCCTGCAGGATCGGGTAGGTGAACAGGCCGACGCTGGCCGCGCTCTCCCCGAACTTGGCCGACTTGTCCTTGAACTGCGTCATCCGCGCGGCCTCGCCCATGCCGGTCTGGCAGTTGAGTATCCAGGCCAGCTCGGAGTGCTCGCGGACGTGGGACTGCACGAACACGGTGGAGCGTTCCGGATCGAGCCCGGCGGCGAAGAGCTGGGCCGCGGCGACGCGGGTGCGGCGGCGCAGCGCGGCGGGCTCGGTGGGCACGGTGATCGCGTGCAGGTCCACCACGCAGTAGAAGGCGTCGTGGGTCTCCTGCAACGTGACCCATTGACGAACCGCACCCAGGTAGTTGCCCAGGTGGAAGGAGTCCGCGGTGGGCTGGATGCCGGAGAGAACACGAGGTCTGGCCATGACACGTAATTGTGTCAGGTATCGGCTTCGGGCGGCGACTCCACGACAGGGCGGCGTTTCACCCGCACCTTGGCGATCCGGCGGCCGTCGAGCTCGATGACGGTCAGGTCGAAGCCGCTCGCCTCGACGACGTCGTTCACCTCGGGCACGTGCCCGAGCATCGCCATGACGAAGCCGGCCAGCGTCTCGTACGGGCCGTCGGGCAGGCGGATGCCGGTCTCGTCGGCGAAGTCGTTGAGGTTGGTGAGCCCGTCGATCTCCATCACTCCGGCGGGCAGGATCACGGACTGGTCCTCGACGTCGTACTCGTCCCTGATGTCGCCGATGAGCTCCTCGACCAGGTCCTCCATGGTGACGATGCCCGCGGTGCCGCCGTACTCGTCGATGACGATGCACATGTGCTGGCCCTCGTCGCGCATCTCGGAGAGCGTGTTGAGCAGCCGCTTGGACGCGGGCACGAACTTGGCCGGCCGGATCGGCACCAGCTCGCTGAGCGGCTCGGTGCGGCCGGTGAGCACGGGGTCGAGCAGGTCCCTGACGTGCACGAAGCCGATGACCTCGTCGTAGGACTCGCGGTAGACGGGGAAGCGCGAGTGGGGCAGCGCGGCGGCCAGCACCGCCGCCTCGGCCAGCGGCGTGTCGGCCTCCATGAACTCGACCTCGGTGCGCGGCAGCATGAGCTCGCGGAGCTGGCGCTTGCCTGCGGCGAACACCTCGGCGATCAGGTTGCGCTCGTCGGGGGTCAGCTCGGCGTGGCCGACGACCATGTCGCGCAGTTCCTCGGTGGTGACCTCCTCGCGGTCGGCCTGCGGGTTGCCGCCGAGCAGCCGGACGACGCCGTCGGTGGACTTGGACAGCGCCCAGATGACGGGCCGCGACAGGGCGGCGAGGCGGTCGAGGAACGGGGCGACGACCAGCGACAGTCCTTCGGCCCGCTGGAGCGCGAGTCGTTTGGGGGCGAGTTCTCCGAGCACGAGGGAGACGTACGAGATGGCCAGGGTGACGAGCACCAGGGCGAGCACGCCGGCGATGGCGACGGGCACGCCCCAGCGTTCGAGCAAGGGGCTGAGCTGCCCGCTGAGCCGGTCGGCGCCGAACGCGGCCGAGAGCATGGTGGCGACGGTGACGCCGATCTGCACGGCCGACAGGAAGCGGTTCGGGTCGCGGGCGAGCTTGGCCACGCGTTCGCCGCGGCGGCCTTGTTGGGAGAGCTTGCGCACCTGGCTCTCGCGTAGCGAGACCATGGCTATCTCGGCGGCGGCGAAGAACCCGCCGATCAGGATGAACAGCAGGACCACGGCGATGTTGGCCGCGACGGTGTCAAACATGGTGGTTGGCAGCGTATACGGGCCTCTTGCCGCGTATGCTGAACGGCAAGCCGTACAAAATCAAACATATTCGAACTGGAGTCAACATGAGGCTGCTGGTCACCGGAGGGGCAGGATACGTCGGCAGCGTCGTCGCGGCGCAGCTCGTGGAGGCGGGCCACGAGGTCGTCGTGCTCGACGACCTGTCCACCGGCCACGCGGACGCGGTGCCGGACGGCGCGACGTTCGTGCGGGCCTCGATCGAGAACGCGGGGCCGGCGCTCGACGGCGTCGACGCGGTGCTCCACTTCGCCGCCAGGTCGCTGGTCGGCGAGTCGGTGGAGAAGCCCGGACTCTACTGGGCCCACAACCTCGGCGGCACGCTGGCGCTGCTGGAGGCGATGCACGAGCGCGGCGTCCGCAAGATCGTGTTCTCCTCGACCGCGGCCACGTACGGCGAGCCGGAGCAGTCGCCGATCAGGGAGAGCGACCCCACGCGCCCGACCAACCCGTACGGCGCCTCCAAGCTGGCCGTCGACACCGCGCTGACGGCCTTCGCCGGGCTGCGCGGGCTGGGCGCGGTCAGCCTGCGCTACTTCAACGTGGCCGGCGCCTACGGCCGCTACCGCGAGCGTCACGCGGTGGAGACCCACCTCATCCCGAACGTGCTCAAGGTGGCCACCGGCGAGCGCGAGTCGGTCAGCGTGTTCGGCACCGACTACCCGACGCCCGACGGCAGTTGCGTGCGCGACTACGTGCACGTCGCCGACCTGGCCAGGGCCCATCTGCTGGCGCTCGGCGCCTGCCGAGAGGGCGAGCACCAGATCTACAACCTGGGCAACGGCACGGGGTTCTCGGTGCTGGAGGTGATCGAGGTCTGCCGCGAGGTCACCGGCCACGAGATCCCCGCCGTCGTCGGCCCGCGCCGGGCCGGCGACCCGGCCGTCCTGGTGGCCTCGTCGGAGCGGCTCCAGCGTGAGCTGGGCTGGAAGCCGGAGCGCACCGAGCTGCGGGACATCGTCGCGGACGCCTGGGAGGCGCTTTCCGGGATTTGACCCCTATCGGCGGTCGATATGTGCTGTGATACCGAAATGTGAGGAGCTTTTCACCAAGGGTGACGAAGGTGCTCTTCGGCGCCGTGCTCGTGGCGGGTTGCGCGACGGCCGCGGCCGGAGTGGTGTTCGCCACGCCGAAGCCCGTGCCGGAGCCCGTGCCGGCCATACCGGCGTCCTCGGCGAGCTGCCCGGCGCCTACCGGAGAGTGACCCGGGCGCGCGCCCGCACGGACGCGCGCCTTCTCGTGGTACGGATCAGATCAGGCCCAGCGACTTGACCGCGTCGCGCTCCTCGGCGAGCTCCCGCACCGAGGCATCGATGCGCTCACGGGAGAACGCGTCGATCTCCAGCCCCTGGATGATCTCGAACCTGCCGCCGGCCGCCCGCACCGGGAACGACGACACCAGGCCCTCGGGCACCCCGTAGGAGCCGTCGGAGACGATCGCGGCCGAGGTCCACTCGGTGCCGTTGACCCAGTCGTAGACGTGGTCGATGGCGGCGTTGGCGGCCGAGGCCGCGGAGGACGCGCCGCGGGCCTCGATGATGGCCGCGCCGCGCTTGGCGACGGTCGGGATGAACGTGTCGCGCAGCCACTCCTGGTCGACCTGCTCGGCGGCGACCTTGCCGCCCACCTCGGTGTGGAACAGGTCGGGGTACTGGGTGGCGGAGTGGTTGCCCCAGATGGTCATGTGCTTGATCTCGGTGACCGGCACCTGGAGCTTGGCGGCCAGCTGCGAGATCGCGCGGTTGTGGTCGAGGCGGGTCATCGCGGTGAACCGGTCGGCCGGCACGTCGGGGGCGTGCTGCTGGGCGATGAGCGCGTTGGTGTTGGCGGGGTTGCCGACGACGAGCACCCGGATGTCGTCGGCGGCGTGGTCGTTGATGGCCTTGCCCTGCGGCCCGAAGATGCCGCCGTTGGCGCCGAGCAGGTCGCCGCGCTCCATGCCGGCCTTCCGCGGCATGGCGCCGACCAGGAGGCCGACGCTGGTGCCGTTGAACGCCACGTTGGGATCGTCGGTGATCTCGATGCCGGACAGCAGCGGGAAGGCGCAGTCGTCGAGCTCCATGGCGGTGCCCTCGGCGGCCTTGACCGCCTGCGGGATCTCCAGCAGGCTCAGCTTGACCGGGACGTCAGGCCCGAGTAGCTGGCCCGACGCGATGCGGAACAGCAGCGCGTAGCCGATCTGTCCGGCAGCACCGGTGACGGTCACCTTGACGGGCGTGGCCATGGCCTTTCCCCTAACTCGCAAGCTGATGCGTTGACTTTCGGATGTTACCCGGTCGTCATTCGCAGGCTTCCATCGCGGGCACCTTCGTCTCCGGCTCGAACTCCACGTTGCCGAAGTGTTTCGCGAGCAGCTCCTTGACCACGCCCTTGCGGTAGAGGTCGGCCAGCACGCCGGAGATCGCCTTGCACGTCCGCGCGTCGCCCTTGCGCAGGCCGACGCCGTAGCGCTCGTCGCTGAGCCCGGCGCCGAGCAGGCGGAAGCGCACGTTCTCCCGGCCGGCGAACCCGGCCAGGATGAGGTCGTCGCCGGGCACCGCGTCCACGGTGCCGTCGAGCAGCATGTTCATGCATTCGGCGTAGTTGCCTGCGGGCACCGGGTGGACCTTCACCTTGTCCTGCACGGCGCCCACCGACGGACTGTTGACCGCGCAGATCTTCTTGCCCTTCAGGTCGCCGAGCGAGTCGATGGGGCCCCGGTGGACCAGCACGTCCCGGTGGGCCAGGTAGTAAGGGCCGGCGAAGGCGACCTCGGGGTCGTCGACGATCGAGTAGGTGGCCACCACGAGGTCCACGCTGCCCTCGGCCAGCGCGCGGACCCTGGTCGCCGGGGAGACGGCGACGAACTCGACGTCCCGGGCCCCCAGCCCTTCTGCGACGCGGCGGGCCACGTCGACGTCGAAGCCCTCGAACGCGTCGCCGCGCCGCAGCCCGACGCCCGGCAGGTCGGCCTTGACCCCGATCACGATCTTCCCGGTCGCGGCCACCTTCTCGGCGACGCTCGCGTACGAGGGCGGCAGCGGGTCCTCCGTGGAGCCGGGATCCGGGCCGAGGGCGTTCAGCGGCCAGCCCTTGACCACCGTCATCGCGGCGATCGTCGCGACCACGGCCAGCGCGGCGGCGAACGCCACCCACCACTTCGCCCGTCCCCGCTTCCTGGACGGCGCGGGCGCCTGACCGCCTCCGGCCTCCCGCGTCGGGACCCCGACGCCCTGCGCGCCCGTGCCGCCATGGGCCGGAAGACCCTGCGCGCCCGTGCTCCCCTGAGTTCCGTGCGCGCCCGTGCCTTGCGCCGGTCCGTACGTCCCCGTACCCCCCGGAGTTCCGTACGCGCCCGTACCGGAGCTGTCGTGACCCTGGACCGCGCCGGCGGCGGCGTGGCCGGGCGGGTCCTGCGCGCCCGTGCGGCCGGAGACGGCGGGGAAGCCGGTGACGGCCGAGGCCGTGCCCGGGGCGGGGACCGAGACGCGGCTGAACGGGGTGGTGTCGTCGCCTGCCACCTGCACCCCCCGGGTCAGCAGCGCCGTGGACGCCCCCACCGTCTCGGGCTGCCCGAGCAGCCGCAGCAGGATCTGGTCGGCGGACGGCCGGTCGGCGGCGGACTTGGACAGCGCCCCCCGCACCACGCCGCGCAGCGGCTCCGGCATCATCCCCACGTCCACCTCGTGGGTGAGGATCCGGTTGAGCACGGTCGCGATCGAGTTGCCCTCGAAGACGGCGACCCCGGTGGCCGCGAACGCGATCGTCGCCCCCCACGCGAACACGTCGGTGAACGGCCCGATCTCCTCGCCGGCGATCTGCTCGGGAGCCATGTAGGCGGGGGTGCCGATGGCCCGGCTGGTGATCGTCCCGGTCGAGTCGATGATGCGGGCGATGCCGAAGTCGACCACCCTCGGCCCGTCGGCGGCGATGAGGACGTTGTCGGGCTTGAGGTCGCGGTGGATGATCGAGGCGTGGTGGATGGCGGTCAGCGCGGTGGCGGTGCCGATGGCCAGCCGGTCGAGCACGGTGCCGGTGAGCGGCCCGTCGGTCTCGACGATCTCGCGCAGCGCCCGCCCGTCGATGTACTCGCTGGCGATGTATGGAGTGTCGCCGTCGAGGTCGGCCTCCATCACCCTGGCGGTGCAGAACGACGCCACCCGCTTGGCCGCCTTCAACTCACGGGCGAAGCGGGAGCGTGCGCTCTTGTCGCCGGTGAATTTCACGTGCAGCAATTTGACGGCGGCCCGCTCGCCGTGCTGGTCGACTCCGAGAAAGACGATGCCCTGCCCGCCCTCGCCGATCCTTCCGGTCAGCCGGAACGAACCCAGCTGGGTGGGATCGCCGGCCACGAGCGGCGAGATCTGCGGCATTCCACTTCCCCACGTGTCCAATGAAGCCCGACGAGGCAAACTTTACGACGTTGCGGAACTTCCCAGAGAACCGTTAACCGTTCGTGACGTCACGTTTCGCGGACACATTCACCTGTCGCAGGCCGACCGGAGGTGGAACTCCCAGCTGGACTCGCCGAAGAGCGGGTCTTCACCGGAGGAACTCGTGGTCTGGCTCCCCCACCAGCGCTCCACCCGCAGCACCAGTTCGGGGACCGTCGCCTGGGCCCGGTCGCAGTCGACGACCTCCAGGCCGAGCGTCATCGAGAGCTTCTCCCCGGAGCCGACGGTCACGGGAAAGGCGGGGCTCTCGACCTCGGCGAGCCGGATCCCGTCCGCGCGCAGGCCCACACCGGTGACGGTGACGGGGAACCAGCCGTCGTTGACGACCGTGTGCCGCAGCCGCATGCTCGTGTACCGGATCCGGTCGGCGTCGTCGCTGAGCACGGAGATGTGGGGGTCAGGTGCGCCGTGCGTCAGCCTGGGCACGGCCAGCCCGCTGACCGACGCGCCCAGCACCAGCAGCACCACGGCAGCGAGGGCGCCGAACGCGGCACTCATCCGCCGGACCTCGCGCTTACCGGCCGTCCCCGCGCTGTGATCCAGCCGGTCCCACACGTCGTCGGATATCACTCATGCACCCCTGTCACCTCGATGGGCATTCTGCTACTTTCTCCCGGGGTGACGAGGGGTATTTCGTGGGGTTAATTCTTTTTCTGGTGTTCCTGGCGGTCGCGGTCCCGCTCACACTCCGTGCCCAATCCGGGCCGGTGACCCGGGAGGCGATGAACCGTTTCTCCCGCGTACACCAGGTTGAAGTCACTCCTTACAACGGCACGGCGATTCTGCGTTATCTGCATGTCACACAAGGTCTGATGTGGGCCGGAATGGGCGTCGGATTCGCCGTCATGTTCGCGCAGGCCCCCGGAGAATCGTTCACCGTCAGCCCTTTCTGGCCGGTCACCGGATGGTTCTGCGGTTTCGCCGCGGCCGAAATGGTGCTGGCTCGCCGGGGCGGGCCTCTAGGGCGTCCGCTCGGCCTGCGGCTGGCGCCGCCGCAGGCGACCGGGCTGTGGGTGTTCGCCGCCATGGTGTCCGGCGCGATCGCGCTGGCCTCCGTGCTGCGCTCGTTCCGGACCGAGGTGGATCTCGCCGAGCGCGGCTGGGCGGTGTTCACGCTCGCCGTGGTGCTGACGGTGAACCTGCTCGTCATGGGGCTGCGGCGGCGGCCGCTCCGCGCGGGGCCCGCCGACCTGGTGTCCGCCGAGCTGGCCATGCGGTCCCGGTCCGCGCGCCTGCTGCTGGCCGGCGGGACGATCGTGGCGATCTGGTCGGCGCCAGGTGGCGGCTGGTCCTCCGATCCGGAGATCATCCGCTCGCTTCTCAGTCTCGTCGTGTCGCTGCTGGCCTTCTCCATGGCGCTGCCGCCCGAACGCCTCACCCAGGCGGGCCGGCCGCTCCGGTGGCAGGTGGTCGCCGCCGTGCTGCTCACGCCCGTCCTCGCGGCCGGCTGGAACGCCGCCGCCGTCGAGCCGGACGAGCAGCCGAAGTCGCCTCTCACCGAGCCCTACGCCAACGCGGCCCTGTTCGCCTACGTCACCCCGGGTAGCCCATGGGAGATCGCCACGATGCCGGACGGCCGCGAACCGGACGACGAGTGGGACGAGAGCACCTGGGACTTCGGCGGGTTCTCGCTGGACAGGGCCGTCACCCGGCTCGCCACCGGCGACGGAGGCAGGCAGGAGGGGCCGCTGGCGCTCAGCGGCGACGGCCACCACGTCGTCTACCTTGACTCCGTCACGGACCGCCTGGTCGTCCAGCACCTGTCAGAGGCCACCCGGCGCGACCTCACGGGGCCGCTGCCCGCCCACGCCGTCCCCCGGCCGCTCCTCTCCCACGACGGCCGCCTCGCGGCGCTGGTCTCCGCCACCGGGACCGAGCTGGTCGACACCGCCACGGGTGACAGGACCGCCCTGCCCGGCGTCAGGCGCGTGCTCGGCCTCGGCCCGTACGGCGTGGTCGGCACCACCGGCCACCGCGCCCTGCCCGGCGCGCCCGGCACCGAGCTGGTCACCCTGGACCCGCGGGGCCGGGTGCGCAGCCGGGCGCCCTTCGACCCCACCCTCCCAGCCCTGGCCACCCAGGACGGACGCTCCCTGATCGTGTTCACGGACGACGAGGCCGTCGCCATGGACGCGCGCACGGGCCGGGTGACCGATCGGGCGGCGTTGAAGCTGCCCCGTCACCACGGCCCGCCGGAGCCGCTGGGCTGGTCGGCGGAGGGCAGGCTCGCCGTGCTGATCGAGCCCGACGGCGACGACGGCCACTACCACCTGGTCGACCCGGGCACCGGCAGGTCGAGCCCGATGAAGGGTGTCATGGACAAACTCGACCACGGCGTGTTCGGGCTGATCCCGTGAGCGCGCTCTGGCGGCTGTGCGTGGCCGCGGCGGCGGCGCTCGCCGCGGCGTGGCTGATCAACGGCGGCGGCCCGCCGCCGGTGGAGTTCCTGAGCCCGGAGCCGGCCCCGCCGGCCACCCCCGCCCCGGCCGCGGTGAAGCTGACCGGGCCCGCGCCCGCCCCCGTCCGGTACGCGTACGAGCCGCACTGCAACGACGGGACCGACGGCTGCCGGCACCACATCCTGGTGTCGGCGGCGGGTCAGCAGTGGTGGGTGGAGGGCGCCCACGACGACGCCCCGTTCGCGCTCTCCGCCGACGGCACCCTGGTCGTCCACCCTCTGGGCGACCGGTTCGTCGCCAGGGACCTGACCACCGGCACGGTCACGGAACTGCCCGTCAGGACGGAGGAATCGGTCGGGGAGATCTTCGGCGCCCAGCAGCCGCTGCTCTCCCTCGACGGCCGCCACCTGCTCGTCCAGCACGACCACCTGGACGAGGACGTCGAGGTCGTGCTGGAGCGCCCGATGATCGTCGACATCCGGCGCGGCACCGTGCGCCGCCTGCCGAAGGGCGAGCGGGTCGCCGGCTGGACCACCGAGGGGCTCGCCCTGGTGACCGACCACCCCGCCCGCGACCTGCCCGGCTATGCCACCTCTGCCGCGTACGTGATCCGCTCCCCCGGCGGCCGGGTGGTGCGGCGCTTCACCGTGCCCGGCAACCTGGCCCACGGCCTGCCGTCACCGTCGGCCCGCACGCTGGCGACGCTCGCGAAGGAGATCGCCCCGCACGACGTGGTCAGCACCGGCATCCTGCTGACCGGCACCGAAAACGGAAAGACCCTCCGCACGGTCGTGCCGCGGCTCCCGGAGGGCCTGCGGGCCGACGCCCTCATCCGCTGGGAAGGTGAGGACGCCCTGCTCGTCCGCGCCGAGGACCGTCACGGGAAGATCTCCTACCACGTCGTGGACCTCTCCACCGGGGCCGCACGGGACCTCCGCGTCGCCATGGCAGCCGTCTCCGACTACCTGCTCGCCCCGGCGGAGCTCTCGGTGCTGATCGGGTCGGTCCGCTAGTAGGCCAGCGCCTTCGCCTTGTACGAGGCGCGCAGGAACGGGTTCTTGAACTTCGGGTACGCGATCGTCGACGGGTCGCCGTCGGAGGTGTAGCGCATGTCGGGGTTGGCCTTCAGCCAGTCGAGCCAGGCCGTCGAGCAGAACTGCGCGCAGTCGCCCTTCTTGTCCATCGCCCTGATGCGCGGGATGCCCAGCGCGTCGAACGACTTGCTGAACGGCGACGCGGCGGGCGTGTAACCGGCCAGGAAGACGCCCTGGTGGTGGTACGACTTGCCGCGCGCCGCCCACTCCTTCTTGCGCGGCTGCACCCCGTACGGGAGCGCGATCGTCACCGGCTTGACCCCGGCCAGCTCGTTGATCTCCTTGCCGATCGAGCCGATCTGCTCCTCCACCTGGTCGTGCGTGCGGGCGCGCAGGTTGTAGTGGTCGCGGGTGTGGTTGCCCAGGTCGAAGCCGTTCGACTTGAGCCACAGCAGCGTCTGCGCCTGCTCCTCGCGCACGTGCTTGCCGAACATGTCGCGGGTGATGTAGAAGGTCGCGACCGGGCGGAACCCGGAGTGCTTGGCGGCCACCTCGCGCATGATGGCGACGGCGGTGTTCGCCTTGGGCGTGCCCATCGCGTCCAGCGTGAGCTGGGACGGGGAGGAGTCGTCGAAGGTGAGCACCACCGGGTGCTTGCCGGCCGGGATGTCGATCTTCCCGGTGACGAACTCGGCCGCGGTGACCGGCACGTAGTTCTCCTTGGCCAGCCGTTCGAGCTCGGTGCGGAACTGGGCGGGCGTGCGGTCGTCGGTGGTCCCCGGCTTGTCGACGATCCGGTGGTACATGAGAACCGGGACCTGGCCCAGCTCGTTGGCCTTGACGGCCGCGGCCGCCTTCGCCTGGGCGGCCTTGAACAGCTGCTGCTTGGCGGCGCTGTCGGCCTTGGCGTCCTTCACCTGGGTGACCGGCTCGGAGCCGCACCCCGACACGATCACGGCGACCGCGACCGCACCCACGCCACCGATGAAACGCAGTCGCATTCGAACCCCCCGAGACGCGCACGACTGTTATGGAGGGCTCTTACCCAGCTGATCAACCGCGGCGCACCAAGGGATCGTCCGGGAAGCGGAAAGGGCCGCCCGGAGGCGGCCCTTCACGTGAGACGGCGGTCAGGCCATCTTCTTCTTCAGGTTCTCGTCCAGGGCCGCGAGGAAGTCCTGGGTCGTGAGCCACGCGGCGTCGCCGCCGACCAGGAGCGCGAGGTCCTTGGTCATCTGGCCGCCCTCGACCGTCTCGATGCAGACCCGCTCCAGCGTGTCGGCGAACTCGGTCACCGCGGGGGTGTTGTCGAGCTTGCCGCGGTGGGCGAGGCCACGGGTCCACGCGAAGATCGAGGCGATCGGGTTGGTGGAGGTGGGCTTGCCCTGCTGGTGCTGGCGGTAGTGGCGGGTCACGGTGCCGTGCGCCGCCTCGGCCTCGACGGTGCGGCCGTCGGGGGTCATGAGCACGGAGGTCATCAGGCCGAGCGAGCCGAAGCCCTGCGCCACCGTGTCGGACTGGACGTCGCCGTCGTAGTTCTTGCACGCCCAGACGTAGCCGCCCTCCCACTTGAGCGCGGCGGCGACCATGTCGTCGATCAGGCGGTGCTCGTAGGTGATGCCGGCCTTCGCGAAGTCGTCCTTGAACTCGCTCTCGAACACCTCGGCGAAGATGTCCTTGAAGCGCCCGTCGTAGGCCTTCATGATCGTGTTCTTGGTCGACAGGTAGACCGGGTAGTTGCGGTCCAGGCCGTAGCGCATGGAGGCGCGGGCGAAGTCGCGGATCGACTCGTCCAGGTTGTACATCGCCATCGCGACGCCCGAGCCCGGGAAGTCGTACACGTCGAGCTCGATCGGCTCGGAGCCGTCCTTCGGGGTGAAGGTGAGGGTGAGGGTGCCCTCGCCCGGCACCTTCAGGTCGGTGGCGCGGTACTGGTCGCCGAAGGCGTGACGGCCGACGACGATCGGCTTGGTCCAGCCCGGGACGAGCCGCGGCACGTTGGACATGATGATCGGCTCGCGGAAGATGACGCCGCCGAGGATGTTGCGGATCGTCCCGTTGGGGGACTTCCACATCTGCTTGAGGCCGAACTCCTCGACCCGCGCCTCGTCCGGGGTGATGGTGGCGCACTTGACGCCCACGCCGTGCTTCCTGATGGCGTTGGCGGCATCGATGGTCACCTGGTCGTCGGTGGCGTCACGGTGCTCGATGCCGAGGTCGTAGTACTTAAGGTCGATGTCCAGGTAGGGAAGGATCAGCTGGTCCTTGATGAACTGCCAGATGATCCGGGTCATCTCGTCGCCGTCGAGTTCGACGACCGGGCCCTCCACCTTGATCTTGGGCATGCGAACGGTTCCCCTTCATGAATGAATGCGTTGAGGCTATCGGACGCCTCGTCAGCGAGAGAAAAGGGACTCGATCAGGGCCTTCGCGGCCGGGTTGTCGAGCAGCAGCGAAGTCAGCACCAGCATGAACCCGGCCAGCCCGAGCGTGACCGCGTCCGCCTTCCGGCCGCGCACCGCGAGGGGCCCGCCGAATCCGGAGAAGCGCAGTGCGGCACCGATCATGATGACACCGCCCAGGGCGAATCCGCCCCAGCGCGGGTCGATCAGGAACACCAATCCCACGGCGACGGCCGCACCCGCCAGAATCAGCGGGTACGGCCCCCAGCCCTCGCGTTCGACGTCGTCACGCAGGCTCATCGCTCGTCGATCGGCTTCCACTTCTGGTCGGTCTCGCCGATGTACTCGCTGTCCGGGCGGATCAGCCTGTTGTCGGCGTGCTGCTCGATCACGTGCGCCGTCCAGCCGGACATGCGGCTGATCGAGAACACGGGAGTGAACAGGTCGGTCGGGATGCCAAGGTAGTGGTAAACCGAGGCCGCGTAGAAGTCGACGTTCGGATAGAGGCCCTTCTCCTCGAAGACGACCTCCTCCATCTCCTTGGACATCCGGTAGTAGGTGTCGTCGCCGGCCGACTCGGCCAGCTCCTGCGACATGCGGCGCAGATGGGTGGCGCGCGGGTCTTCGGTCTTGTAGACCCGGTGGCCGAAGCCCATGATCTTCTCGCCGGCACCGAGCTTGTCACGGACCGCCTGGGCGACGCCGGTCGGCGAGATCGACTCCAGGGTCTTCATGACCTGCTCGTTGGCGCCGCCGTGCAGCGGGCCCTTGAGCGTGCCGATGGCCGCGACGATGGCGGAGTGCATGTCCGAGAGGGTAGCGGCGCAGACGCGGGCGGCGAACGTGGAGGCGTTCATCGTGTGGTCGGCGTGCAGCACCAGGCAGGTGTCGAAGATCTCCACCTCGCGCTGGGAGGGGACGCGCCCGGTGATCTGGAACAGGAAGTTCGCCGCGGTGCTCAGGGAGGGGTCGGGATCGGGGGCGGTCGCGCCGGTGCGGGCCGCGTGGTAGCGGGCCACCAGCAGGGGCTGCTGGGCGGTCAGGCGGGCGGCCTTGCGCAGGTTGGCGTCGGGGGCGTTCGAGTCCTTGTCAGGGTCGTCCGCGCCGGACAGCGACACGTAGCTGCGCAGCGCCTCCATCGGTTTCTGTTTCTCGGCGATCTCGGAGATGTTCGCCGAGACCAGCTCGCCGAGGTCACGGCCGCGCACGAGGTCGTCGCCGTACTCCTGGAGCTCGGCGCGGTCGGGCAGCTTGCCTCGTTGCAACAGGTACGCGGTCTCCTCGAAGGTCGCGCGGCCGGCCAGATCGTGGATGTCGTATCCCCGGTAGAACAGCCGACCTGCTTTTCCGTCGATGTCGCTGAGCGCTGTGGACGCGGCGACGACGTCAGCCAGGCCTTTGGTGGGCTTGTCCGCCATGAGTGTTTCCTCCGCTTATCTTCGCCCGAAGTCTACCCGTGAGCAGGCAAAACCGTCCGCAGAGGTCCAGACCAATTTCACGCGCGATTCTGCTTTCGGCAAAGGCGATTCCGCATCCCCACGTTTGGGTAAGCCGGAGCTGTAGTAAGAGTTACGGCGGGCTACCTGGGGAGGAACTGCCGTGGAGGGGCCGTTCATACGCATCGAGGACACAGGCGAGGTGATCCCGTTGCGCCCCGAGATCACGACGGTGGGAAGGGGCCGCGGTGTCGACATCCGGCTCACCGATCCCAGCGTCTCTCGGCTCCATGCCGAATTCGTCAGGCGAGGGCCTTACCTGTACGTCGTTGACCTGGGCCTGTCCCGCAACGGCACACGGGTGAACGGCAGGCCGATCGCCCGGAGGGTGCTCGACGACGGCGACGTCGTCTCGTTCGGGGCCGCGCGAGGACGGGTCGGCGGAGTCCCCCGTGAGGACTTCGCGCCCGAAGTGGAGCTCCGCAGGGCGGCGGCGCCCGAGCTGACCAGGCGCGAGGTCGACGTGCTCACCTCGCTCTGCCGGCCGGCCCTGTCGGATGAGGCGTTCGTCGCTCCGGCCACCGCGCGGGAGATCGCCGACGACCTGGTCGTGACCGAGGCCGCGGTCAAGCAGCACCTGCTGCGGCTTTATCAGAAGTTCAGGATCCCCGAAGGCACCAACCGGCGCACGCGACTGGCCAACGAGGTCGTCGCGCTCGGCCTGGTGCGTCCGACCCCCGTGGTTCCCCCGCAGCGGGCGGGCACCACCGCGGAGCCGTCAGCGGCGGGCCGCAGGGCTTCCTGAGAAGCGGATCGCGACCGGGGCTTCGGCGAGGGGTTCCGGCAGCGTCAACGGACCGGAACCCGGCGTGATCGTGCCCAGGATCCGGGCGCCCGACGCGCCCGTGCACCCGGGCACGGTCGCCGCCAGGCCGTGTGCGGTGAGCCAGCCGAACAGCGAGAAGGCGATCGCCTCCTTGCTGTCGGCCGGCACCCCGAGTTCGTCGCTGGTCAGAAACCTGGCCGGCGTCGCGCGCAGGCGGAGCATGCTCATCAGCGCTGGGTTGCGGGCGCCTCCGCCCGACACGATCACGGTGTCGAGCCGGTGCCTGCGGATCTCCGCGGCGACCGTCTCGGCGGTCAGCGCCGTCAGCGTCGCCACCAGGTCCGGCAGGGGCAGCTCCGCCTTCACGTAGTCCGGCGTGAACAACTCCTTGCCGGTGGACTTCGGCGGCTCCTGGAGGTAGTAGGGCTCCGCGAGCAGCCGGTCGAGCAGGTCCCGGTCGACCGTGCCCGCCGACGCCAGCGCGCCGTCCCTGTCGTACGGCGGCGCGGCGGCGTCGATCAGGGCGCAGCCCGGCCCGGTGTCGTAGGCCAGCGGAGGCTCGCGCACGGTCAGGTTGGCGATGCCGCCCAGGTTGAGCGCGCCGGCGCGGCCCGGCAGCCCCGCCATGAGCAGCAGGTCGAGATACGACACCAGGGGCGCGCCCTGGCCTCCGGCGGCCACGTCGCGCGCCCGTACGTCCGACACGACAGGAACGCCGGTGCGCTCGGCGATCCAGGCCGGCTGGCCGAGCTGCAGCGTGCCGCGCACCCGGCCGTCCTCCACCCAGTGGAACAAGGTCTGGCCGTGCGAGCAGACCAGCTCGCAGGGCGGCGCTTCGGCGGCGGCGACCGCGAACGCCTGCCCGATCAGCGTGTCCAGGGCGCACACCTCGCCCAGGTCGACGCGGTGGGGCGGCAGCGCGGCCCGGATGCGGGCTCTCAGCTCCGGCTCGTACGGTCGCTCGCCCGTGTGCTCGATCCTGCCGGTGAGCACGCCGGCGTCGAGCGTCCAGTCCACGACGGCGCTGTCGATGCCGTCGTGGGACGTGCCCGAGATGAGGCCGAGAACCCGCATGATCTCAGATCACCGGGAACCCGTTGCTGGGCTTGCTGGTCCGGTTGGCCCGGTCGACCGCCACGACGTGGTAGTGGTCGCCGCGCTTGCCGTCGGGGTCCTGCCAGACCACCTGCCGGTCGCCGGGGACGACCGCGACCAGGTGGCGGGCGTCGGCGAACTGCGCGTCCCGCGCCCTGCCGGGGAAGCGGAAGATGGCGAACTGGAACGGCTCCTGCCTGCCGGTCGCCACCGCGCGCACCTCGACCCCGCCGCGCTTGCGCAGCGCGTAGGCGAGCACGGGACGGTTCGGCGCCTTGCCCGTCGCCAGCCTCGGCAGCACCGGGGCGAGCGCGGGCCGGACGTAGTGGTCGGCGACGGCGGTGCTCACCGACGCGATCCGGTCCTGGCGCAGGTCGTTGGCGTTGTACCAGATGTCGCCGCTGATCTGCGGGTGGTCGCGGTTGAGCGTGAGGTGGTCGGACAGCTCCTTCGGGTCCTGCCACTCGGGCGCCTGCGCGGGGTCGCCCGCCTTGTACGCGGCCTGCCCGATCCACAGCATCGTCTTCGTGCCGTCGGCCACGTCGGACCACCAGGGCACGAGCTTGGAGTAGTCGGCCGGCGGCTGGCCGATGTACCAGTAGAGCTGCGGCGCGATGTAGTCGAGCCAGCCCTTCTTGACCCAGCCGCGGGTGTCGGCGTGCAGGTTGTCGTACGACTGGCCGCCGTTGGTCTCGGAGCCGAGCGGGTCGGTGCCCTTGTTGCGCCAGATGCCCGACGGGCTGATGCCCCAGGCCGCCTCCGGCTTGACCTCGCGGACCCGCTGCTGCATCTCGGAGACCATCAAGTCGACGTTGTTGCGCCGCCAGGCCGCCAGGTCGGGGAAGCCCGCGCCGTACTTGGCGAACTCCTCGGCGTCGTCGAAGGCCGTGCTGTTGGTCGGGTAGAAGTAGTCGTCGAAGTGCAGGCCGTCGATGTCGTAGCGGGCCAGCGCGTCGAGCATCGCGTCCTGGCAGAACTTCCGCACCTCCGGCATGCCGGGGTTGTAGTAGAGCTTGCCGCCGAACGGGAGGATCCAGTCGGGGTTCTTGCGTCCGGGGTGGTCGGGGTGGAGCTTGTTCGGGTCGTCCTGCATCGACACGCGGTACGGGTTGAACCAGGCGTGGAAGGCCAGGCCGCGCTTGTGCGTCTCCTCCACGAAGAAGGCGAGCGGGTCGTAACCGGGGTCCTGTCCCTGCACGCCGGTGATCCAGTGCGACCACGGCTCGAACGGCGACGGCCAGAACGCGTCGGCGGTCGGCCTGATCTGCATGAACACCGAGTTGAGCTTGCGCTGCTCGGCCAGGTCGAGCCAGGCCAGATACTCGGCCTTCTGCTCCTCGACGCTCAGGCCCTGCTTGGAGGGCCAGTTGATGTTCACCACGGACGCGATCCACATGCCGCGCATCTGGCGGAGCGGGGGAACGTACTCGGCGGACGCGAAAGCGGGCAGGGGAACCGCCGTGGCGGCGGCGGCAAGGGCGAGACCCTTCAGGAGAGTCCTTCGGCTGGGCATGGGGGGTGGCCTCCCGGAAGCGGTTGTGTCGAGGGCGACGATGACAGAAAATTACCTTCAGTTCAACAACCGTGAAGGAAAATGCCGCATGACCCCAGACCTGTCCCGCCTGGCCATGACCGTGCTCCAGCCGGGGTACGCGGGAGCCTCGCTTCCCGACTGGATGCGCGGGGCGCTCGATCAAGGGCTCGGCGGCGTCGTGCTGTTCGCGCGCAACCACCCGCTCGACCGGGCCGCCCGGCAGATCCGCGCGCACAGCCCGGACGCGATCGTCGCCGTCGACGAGGAAGGCGGCACCATCACCCGCTTCGAGGTCGAGCACGGCAGCTCCGTCCCCGGCAACCGGGCGCTCGGCGTGGTCGACGACGTGAAGCTGACCGAACGCGTCGGCCGGCAGCTCGGCCGCATGCTCGCCGGCGCCGGCGTCACCCTCGACTACGCGCCGACCGCCGACGTGAACGCCAACCCGGCCAACCCCGTCATCGGCGTCCGCTCCTTCGGCCCGGACCCGGACCTGGTGGCCCGCCACACCGCCGCCTACGTGGCCGGAGTCCAGGGCGCCGGCGTGGCCGCCTGCGCCAAGCACTTCCCCGGCCACGGCGACACCACCACCGACTCCCACCTGGCGCTGCCCACCGTGCACGCCTCCCGCGACCTGCTCGCCGAACGCGACCTGCCGCCGTTCCGCGCCGCCGTCGAGGCCGGCGTGCGGTCGATCATGTGCGGCCACCTGCTCGTGCCCGCCCTCGACCCGGACCTGCCCGCGACACTCAGCCGCGCCGCCCTCACCGAGCTCCTGCGGGGCGAGCTCGGCTTCGACGGCATGCTGGTCACGGACGCCATCGAGATGCGGGCGGTCGCCGCCATGCTCGAGCCCGGCGAGATCACCGTACGCGCCCTCGCCGCCGGCGCCGACGCCGTCTGCGCCGGCCACGTCACCGAGGACGGCCTGTACGCGCTACGCGACGCCATCGTCGAGGCCGTCCGCTCCGGCGCGCTGCCCGAGGAACGCCTCGCCGAGGCCGCCGCCCGCGTCCGCGCCGTCTCCGCCTGGTACGCCGGCCAGGCCGCGCTCCGCGCCCAGGCACTCGCCGAACCGGACGACCCCGGCGGCCTCGAAGCCGCCCGCGCCGCCCTCACCGTCACCGGCGCCGCCCGGCTCACCGGCCCGCCGCTCGTGGTCGAGGTCAACACCCGTCACAGCCAGGCCGTCGACCAGGTCAACCCGACCGGCGTCACCGCCGCCCTGGCCGCCGCGCTGCCCGGCACCCGCCGCGTCCCGCTGGAGCCCGGCGCCGCGCTCCCGCCCCTCGGCACCGGCCCCGCCGTCCTCGTCGTGCACGACGCCGCCCGCCACGCCTGGGTGCGTGAGCGCATCGAGCAAGCTGTACGGGAGCGTCCCGACATCGTCGTCATCGACACCGGCATCCCGGCCGAACCCGCAGGCGCCGCCCACCTCGCCACCCACGGCATCTCCCGCGTCTCCGCCCAGGCGGCGGCCGAACGGCTGACCTCGTGACCGGCACCACCGAACCGGCCAACCCGGTCGCCGCGGTCCGCGCCGTCCTGCCGTCGCTCACCCCCGCGGCCCAGGCCATCGCCCGCATCATCCTGGACGACCCCGGCCTCGTCGTGCGCAGCACCATCACCGAGTTCAGCACGGTGTCGGGCACCAGCGAGGCGACGATCGTCCGTACCGCCAGAGCGCTCGGCTTCACCGGCTACTCGCAGCTGCGCTTCGCGCTGGCCGCCGCCGTCGCCAAGGAGCCCGAACGGCTCGTCCCCGGCGACCTCGCCCCCGACGACCCGCTCACCGACGTCATCGCCAAGGTGGCCCGCGCCGAGTCCGAAGCCCTCGCCGACACCGCCGCCCAGCTCGACCCGGACCGGCTCGACGAGGTCGTCACCGCCATCGTCGGCGCCCGCCGGGTCGACGTCTACGGCGTCGCCGCCTCCGGCCTGGTGGCCGCCGACATGTCGCAGAAGCTCCTGCGGATCGGGCTGTCGAGCCACCCGTTCAGCGACGCCCACCTGGCGTTGACGAGCGCCGCCCTGCTCAAACCCGGGGACGTGGCGGTGGCGATCAGCTGCAGCGGCGAGACCCCGGACGTCCTCGTCCCGGCCCGCACGGCGGCCGAGACGGGGGCGCTGCTGGTCGCCATCACCAACAACCCGCGCTCCTCCCTGGCCGCGCTCGCCCACCACACCCTGGTGTCGGCGGGCAGGGAGACCGCGTTCCGGCCCGGCGCGCTGGCCAGCCGGATCAGCCAGCTGCTGATCGTGGACTGCATCTTCGTGGGGCTGGCGCAGCGGACCTACGACAAGGCGGATGCCGCCATCCGCGCCACCCGCCAGGCCACCGACCGCTACCGTCAGCGCACGTGACCGTCCTCTGCCGGCCCGCTGGTCAGCTCGTGTCCCTTTTCGCCGGAGAGGTGAGCGAGGACAGGTCGCCTTCGATCTTGGCGGCCGTGGCCAGCAGCGGCGGGAGGAGCATGCGTCTGGCCTGCTGGAGGGTGGTGCGGCTGGCGTGGGTGGAGACGTTGACGGCCGCCACGACCGCCCCGGAACGGTCCCGGATCGGGGCGGCGATCGAGCGGAGGCCCTCCTCCATCTCCTGGTCGACCATGGCCCAGCCCCGCTCGCGGATGCCGTCCAGCTCGTCGCGCAGCGCCGACGGGACGGTGACGGTGCGGGAGGTCAGGCGGCGCAGGTCGGCCTGGTCCAGGTAGGCGTCGAGGTCCGCCGGGGGTAGGCCGGCCAGGAGGACGCGGCCCATGGAGGTGCAGTAGGCGGGGAAGCGGGTGCCGATGCTGATCGACACGCGCATGATCCGGGCCGTGGCAACGCGGGCCACGTACACGACGTCCTCGCCGTCCAGCACCGCGACGGAGGCGGACTCGTGCACCTCGGCGGCCAGGCGTTCCAGGTGGGGCGCGGCGACCTCGGGCAACGACAGGCTGGACAGGTAGGCGTACCCGAGCTCCAGGACACGCGGCGTGAGGGAGAACAGCCGCCCGTCGGTGCGCACGTAGCCGAGGTCGGCGAGCGTGAGGAGGAAACGGCGCGCGGCGGCGCGGGTGAGGCCGGTCGCGCGGGCCACCTCGCTCAGCGTCAGCCGGGGGGCGGTGGCGCTGAAGGCGCGGATCACGGCCAGGCCGCGGGCCAGCGACTGCACGTGTTCGACCATGAGGTTCCCTTGACACCGGCGGGCAGAGGCGCAGCTCTCCCCGAAATGTTCGGCCAGTGAATAAGTGTACGCATGCCGAACACGCCTCGCGGTGGCGGGCTAGCGTCCGCTGCCGGAGATGATGCCGCTGTAGGAGCCGAGCACCTCGACCTGGGCGGGTTCGGCGGTCTTCGGCGGGATGTGCGCGACGACCTGGATCAGCGCGGTGGACTTCATGTACGTGTAGAACTTGCCGCGCAGGAACCCGTTGTTCTTCTGGAAGACGTACTTGCGCCCCGGCCCCTGGTGCACGTCGTAGCGGATGGTCCGTTGGAGGGTGGTGAAGGCGAGCGCCCCGCCGTCGGCCGTGCGCAGGGCGTAGGAGGGATACGCCGTGGCCGGGCGGGCGCTCTCGACGACCTTGGCGTACTCCTTCATCTTGACGCGGTTGGACGCGGCGCCGGTGGTGAGCCGGTCGGCCGCGAAGCGGGTCCTGGACGCCGCGGTACCCTTGTTCACCAGGTGGGCGGCGTAGCTCTTGGCGAACGCGGCGGGCGACATCATCAGCCCGGCGGTGTCGGAGTGGGCCACCTCCTCGGCCGTTCCCGAGGCGTCCGCGACGATCTCGGGGAGTTCGGCGGCCTTGCCCTCGAAGACGTCGGGGGCGTACACCTGCTTCCAGGACTCTCCGTCACGGGTGAACAGCAGGTAGGTCGGCTCCTTGGCGGTCTCGCTCTTGCCCTTCCAGTGCGTCGTGGTCAGGAACCAGCGCCCCTCCGGGCCGACGGGCACGGTGTGAACCGGCTCGGTGTAGCCGAACGGCTGGTAGGCGGCCTGGCGACCGCCCAGCTTGCGGAGGGACGCGTAGCCCGCCTTGTCGATGGCCAGGCTGGAGCCGCCTTCGTAGCCCGCGAGCAGCTTGTCGCTCACGGCCTTGTTGGCGGCGTTGTTGCGCTTGACGTAGTCCTCCAGGACCGAGGCCACCTCCTGGGCGGTGACGGGCGCGGCCGCGGGTGTCGGGGTTTCGGTGGCCGCCGTGGACGGCGCCTGCTCCGAGCCCGCCCCCGGCAGGACGGAGCATCCTGCCAGAGCCAAGCACCCGACCATCCACACAAATCTCCGCATCTAGACCGCCTCACGATATTTCTGGACTAAAGCGGCCAAAGATATCAACAGCGGTTGTCGAACGTACGAAGAACCCAGCCCCGGACCCCGTACGAGCCCCTAGGCGTGCAGCCGCTCGGCCGCCTCCACGACGTTGGCCAGCAGGAGTGCGCGGGTCATCGGGCCGACCCCGCCGGGGTTGGGGGTGAGGAAGCCCGCGACCTCGGCCACGTCGGGCGCCACGTCGCCGGCGATCTTGCCGTTGACCCGGGAGACGCCGACGTCGAGCACGGCGGCGCCCGGCTTGACCATGTCCTTGGTGATCAGGCCGGGCACGCCCGCGGCCGCCACCACGATGTCGGCGCGGCGCACATGGCCGGCCAGGTCCTGGGTGCCGGTGTGGCAGAGGGTCACGGTGGCGTTCTCGCTGCGCCGGGTCAGCAGGAGGCCGAGCGAGCGGCCCACGGTGATGCCCCGGCCGACCAGGGCCACCTCGGCGCCCTTGATCGGGACCCCGTACTCCTGGAGGAGCAGCACGATGCCGTGCGGCGTGCAGGGCAGCGGCGCGTCGACCATGTGGACCAGGCGGCCGAGGTTGACCGGGTGGAGGCCGTCGGCGTCCTTGGCCGGGTCCATGCGCTCCAGCAGGGCCATGGTGTCGAGGTGTTTGGGCAGCGGGAGCTGGACGATGTAGCCGGTGCACTCGGGTGAGGCGTTGAGCTCGTCGACGGCGGCCTCGACCTCGGCCTGGGTGGCGGTGGCCGGCAGGTCGACGCGGATGGAGGCGATGCCGACCTCGGCGCAGTCGCGGTGCTTGCCCGCGACGTAGATCTGGCTGCCGGGGTCGTCGCCGACGAGGACCGTGCCGAGCCCGGGGGTGATGCCGCGCTCTCTGAGGGCGGACACCCGGGCCGTGAGGTCTGCCTTGATCTTCGCCGCGGTGGCCTTGCCGTCGAGTCTGACTGCGCTCATGCTTCCAATCCTTCCATGGCTCCGCCGGCGCGCGTTTCCCGGCCGATGACATCGTTGTCATGGACCCACGGAAGGCATAGTGTGGCCGTCGCCGGTCTGGGTGTTAGGGGTTGATTTGTCTGTTCGCCTGCTGTCCGCGGAGCCGACCGATCTGTTCGTGGGGCCGGCGGACCGGCCACGCCAGGTGCTGAAGGTCACCGTCGCGCGGGACGGGCGCGAGGCCGCGCTGGAGGTGCGCGGCGACGGCGTGCGCGGGCACGCGACCGTGCCCGCCGGGGACGGACCGGTCACGCTGGAGGTGCCGCTCGACGCCGAGACGCCGCCGGGCGCGGTGGTGCCGTGCGTGGTGACCTTGGAGGGCGAGACGCTGGACGTGACCGTGACGGCCGAGTCTCCCGGCTGGACCATGTTCATGGTCTCCCACTTCCACTACGACCCGGTCTGGTGGAACACCCAGGCCGCCTACACCAGCCCGTGGGAGCTGCTGGCCGCCGACGCGACCACCAGGCCGCTCTGGGAGTTCAACGCGTTCGCGCTGGTCGAGGCGCACATCGAGCTGGCCCTGCGGGACCCGGACTACCGGTTCGTGCTGGCCGAGGTCGACTATCTGAAGCCGTTCCTCGACACCCATCCCGAGCGCCGCGCCGACCTGCGCGCCCTGCTCGCCGAGGGCCGGGCCGAACTGGTCGGCGGCACGTACAACGAGCCCAACACCAACCTGACCGGGGCCGAGACCACCATCAGGAACCTCGTCCACGGCATCGGCTACCAGCGCGACATCCTCGGCGGCGACCCGCGCACCGCCTGGCAGCTCGACGCGTTCGGGCACGACCCGCAGTTCCCCGGCTACCTGGCGGCGGCCGGGCTGACCGGGAGCGCGTGGGCGCGCGGGCCGTTCCACCAGTGGGGGCCGATCGACAAGAACTTCGGCGCGGCCGGGAACGACGCCACCCTGATGCAGTTCCCCAGCGAGTTCGAGTGGATCGCGCCGTCCGGGCTGGGGGTGCTGACGCACTACATGCCCGCCCACTACTCGGCCGGCTGGTGGATGGACTCGGCGCCGACGCTGGAGGCCGCCATGGCGGCGGTGTACGAGTTGTACCGGTCGCTCAAGCCCGTCGCCGCCACCCGGAACATCCTGCTGCCCGTCGGCACCGACTACACCCCGCCGAACAAGTGGGTGACCGAGATCCACCGTGCCTGGAACGCGCGGTACGTGTGGCCGCGGTTCGTGTGCGGGACGCCTCGGGACTTCCTGGACGCGGTTCGTACCGAAATTTCGGCCTTAAGCCCGCAATCACGGGACATGAACCCGATCTATACCGGCAAGGACGTCTCCTACATCGACACCAAGCAGGCCCAGCGGGCCGCCGAGGTGGCGGCGCTGGACGCCGAGCGGCTCTCGGCGCTCGCCGCGCTGCTGGGGCTGGGCCGCTACCCGCACACCGCGCTGGACAAGGTGTGGCGGCAGCTCGCGTACGGGGCGCACCACGACGCGATCACCGGCTCCGAGTCCGACCAGGTCTACATCGACCTGCTGACCGGCTGGCGCGAGGCGTACGACCTGGCGGCGGACGCCCGCGACCGGGCCCTCGACGCGCTGATGGGCCAGGTGGCGGTGGACGGGCGCAGCGTCGTGGTGACGAACACGCTGCCGTTCGCCCGCGACGGCCTGGTGCGCGTGCGCCTCGGGCCCGGACTGCGCGTCGCCGACCCGGCGGGCGTGGAGATCCCCGCCGTCTCCGAGCACGGCACGCTGACGTTCACGGCCAGGGACGTGCCCGCGACGGGCTGGCGCACGTACCGGATCGTCGAGGGCCGGGCCGACCCGTGGCAGGACCTGCCCGGCACGACCATCGAGAACGAGCGCTGGCGGATCGTCGCCGACCCCGCCAGGGGCGGCGCGCTGGCCTCCGTCACCGACCTGGCCACCGGCCGCGAACTGCTCACCGGCCTGGGCAACGAGCTGCGCCTGTACGAGGAGTACCCGCAGCATCCGGACATGGGCGAAGGGCCGTGGCACCTCATGCCCACCGGCAGCTCCCTCGGGTCAGGCGACGCCCCCGCGGATTCCGTACGGGCCGAGACCTCCCCCGTCGGGCAGCGGATCATCGTCACCGGGCAGGTGGGCGAGGTCGCGTACGAGCAGGTCGTCACCCTCCTGGCGGGCTCCGACCGGGTGGACCTCACCACCCGCGTGGTCGACTACACCGGCGCCGACCGCCTGCTCAGGGTCCGGTTCCCGGCACACGTCGAGGGCGCGCTGCCGGTGTCGGACGTGGCGGGCGCCGTCGTGGGGCGCGGCTTCGCGCTGCCGGACGTGGACTCCGCCGAACACCCGTGGACGCTCGACAACCCGGCCAACACCTGGTTCGGCCTGTCCTCCACCGCCCGGGTGGACCTCGGCCCGGCCGGCGCGCGGGCGATCGGCGTGGCCGAGATCGTGGTGCCCGGCCCTTCGGACGCGCCTCGGGCCCGCGAGCTCGTCGCGGCGCTGGCCCGGGTGGGCGTCACCGCCACCACCTCCACCGCCTCGGGCACCCGGTACGGGTGGCTGCACGTGGACTCGAACCTGCCGGACACGCGCATCGTCCTCGGCGGGCCGGACACCAACCCGGTCGCCGCCGAGCTGCTGTCCCGCTGCGACCCGGTCTTCTCCGAGGCGCTCACGTCGGGCGCGCGGCGCGTGTGGGTGCCCGCCGAACGGCCGCTGGCCGAGGTGTGGCGGCCCAGCGCGGACCTGCGCGACCTGCGTTCCCTGCCCGCCCTCATCGTCGCCGGGCCGGTGGACGAGCTGGTGGACGACCTGGCCGGCGCCGTCATCCCGGCCGTCTGCCCGGCCGGTTCCGAACGGCTCGACGACCGGACGGTGGCGCTGCTGGCGTACGGGCTGCCGGGCTTCGCGGTGGACCCGTCGGGGGCTCTGCACCTGTCGCTCATGCGGTCCTGCACGGGCTGGCCCTCCGGCGTCTGGCTCGACCCCCCGCGCCGCACCGGCCCCGACGGGTCGGCGTTCCAGCTCCAGCACTGGACCCACGAGTTCTCGTACGCCCTCGTGGCCGGACCCGGCGACTGGCGGGCGAACCGGCTCCCCTCCTCGGGCCAGGAGTTCACCACCCCACTGCTGCCCCGCGTGGTCGCCCCGGCGAACAGACCTCCGACTCACACGACCAACCCAGCAAGCGAGCCACCGCACGCGACGGACAGGCTGCTGATGGGCGCGACCGGTCCGGCGGGAGTGGCGCCACACGCGGGCGCGTCCCCGCCGCACGCCACGGACGGGCCGCTGATGGGGGCGAGTGGTCCGGTGCTACCGCAGGTGTGCTCGTTGCTGCGCGTGGAGCCTGCTCGTGACGTGCTCCTGGGCACGCTCAAGGCCACCGGCAACCCGCACGCCCACGGGCGCGCCCGTCTCGCCGCCGAGACGGTCACCCTGCGCCTGGTGGAGGCCACTGGGCTCGGCTCTGAGGCCAAGGTCCACTCCCCTCTTCTGCCCTCCGCTCTGACGCCCGCCGACCTGCTCGAACGTCCTCTCCCGCCGACAGCGCCCCATCCCGCCGCGGGAGGCTTCGACGGGTCGGTGCTGCCGAAGCGGGTGGGAGGTTCGAGGACGCGCCGGCCGCTCTTCGATCCCGAGGGGAACCACCCGGGGGCCGTGAGGCTGGGCGGGGCCGAGGTGGGCACGTTTCTGGTCGCCGCCGAGCCCATGGAGACGGGGCCCGAGCTGGGCGCGGTGAGAGAGACCGCGCAGCCGGTGTACGCGCGTTACTGGCTGCACAACAAGGGCCCGGCGCCGCTCGGCTATCTGCCGGTGTCGGTCACCCTGACTCCCGGCCTGGTCACCCCGGACGGGCCGTTCGAGGTGGACGTCGTCGTGTCGTCGCAGCTGACCGACGCGGCGCACGAAGGCGTCGTGGAGCTGCACGTACCCGATGGGTGGACGGTGCTGCCGGCGCGGCGGCCGTTCCGCGTCGAGCCAGGCGGGCACGTCCGGTTCCCCGCCACCGTCACCCCAGCACCCGGCCGGGGCCTGCACTTCGTGTCCGCGCGGACGGGCGTCGGCGGGCAGGTGATCGAGGACGTGGTCACGGTGGCGCTCGGCGACGCCCCCGAACTGCCCGTGCCCGGCCCCGCGCCCGCCCCCGTCGACGCCGTCCGGGGCACCACGGCCGACGAGGCCCGCCCCACCGGCCTGTCGGTGACCACGCTCGCGGACGCGCTCACCCTCCGCCCCGGCGACCGCGCCGCTCTGACCGTACGGCTCGCGAACGGCACCCACGGAGAGATCCGGGGCGAGGCCCAGCTCGCCGCCCCGTGGGGGACGTGGGAGCTGCTCCCCTCGGCCATCAGGGGGTTCACGGTGGCCGCCGGAGGGACCTGTGACGTGACGTTCCCCGTGGAGGTCCCGCCGGACGCGACGGCCGGGCACTTCTGGGCGCTGCCCAAGGTCATGTGGTTCGGCCGCTGCCAGTACGCCGCCACCGTCCGCCTGGAGGTGACCCGGTGACCGCCGTTCCCGCGGAGATCGGGTACGTCGGTGACAGGCCCGTGGGGCGGGAGGCGCTCGACCGGCGGATCGCCGAACTGCGGGCCGGGCCGTCACGCGCCGCGCTGCCCACGCCCGGCAGCGCCGAGGACCGCCAGCTGGCCCGGTGGCTGACCCAGGTGATCCTCACCGAGGCGCTGTGCGAAGACGAGGCCGCGCGCCTCGGGCTGGCCCCCGTGGACGGGCCGCCGCTCGACCGGATCGCCGCCGTCGAGCTGGGCTCCGTCAACGCCGCCGCCTATCACGGCAGCCCGTGGGTGCGCGCGATGTACCGGCACGTGACCGCCACCGCCGAGGTGCCCGCCGCCTGGCGTCCCTCCCCCGTACGGGACGATCGGGAGACCCGCTACCTGGTGCTGCACGGGCTGTTCGAGGACAGGGAGACCGCCCGGACGGCCACCCCGGCCGACCTGGAACCGCTGGGCGCGGTCACCCTGGAGTCGCTGCCCGCCGCCCTCGCCGCGGCCCTCCGCTCCCGGCCATTCGGAGAGCTCACCGGCCCCGTACGAGATGCCCTGGGGTGGCATGTCGCGGTGGCGGAGCGCTCGGAGCTGGACGTCGCGGCCCTCGACGGCGAGACGCCCGCTTCGGAGAGCGGCGCCGAGGCACCCCGGCTCGACGCGGCGCGGCGGCTCGCCTTCGCGCGGTGGATCGATGAGAAGCGGGCCGCGACGGTGCGGCTCGTGCCCGGACTTGAGCATCCTGGCGACCCTCGCCAGCCCGACAACCACCACAAACACTCATGAATCACGTACTTGCCATTGACATCGGCGGGACCAAGCTCGCCGCCGCGCTCGTGGACGCGAGCGGATCCGTGCTGCGTTCCGGCACCCGGCCCACGCCGGGGCAGGAGGTCATGGCCGCGCTGCGCGGCCTGATCGAGGAGGTGACCGAGGGCGGGCCGGAGCCCGGTGCCGTCGGGATCGGGTGCGCCGGGCCGCTGGACCTCGCCGCCGGGACCGTGAGCCCGGTGAACATGCCGAGCTGGCGCGGCTTCCCGCTCCGCGACGAGGTGCGGAAGGTGACCGGCCTGCCCACCGTGCTCGCCGGCGACGCGCAGTGCATGGCGCTGGGCGAGCACTGGCTGGGCGCGGGCCAGGAGACCCGCGCGCTGCTGGGCATCGTGGTCTCCACCGGCATCGGCGGCGGCCTGGTCGTCGGCGGCACGCCACTGCTCGGCCCCACCGGGAACGCCGGTCACGTCGGCCACATGAGCGTGGACCCCTACGGGGAGCGCTGCGAGTGCGGCGGACGCGGCTGCGTCGAGAGGTACGCGAGCGGCCCCAACATGGCCCGCTGGGCGCTGGAGAACGGCTGGACCCCCGGCCGGGCATCGACCGGCGACCCCGTGGTCGCGGACGCGCGGACGTTGGCGGGGGATGCCGCCGCAGGTGATCCCGTGGCGGTGGCCGCGTTCGAGCGGGGGGCGCGGGCGCTGGCCGGGATGATCGCCTCGACGGCCGCCGCGGTCGAGATCACCACCGTGGTCGTCGGCGGGGGCGTCTCCCAGGCGGGGCCGGTGCTGTTCGGCCCGCTGGAGGCGGCGCTGGACGACGTCGGCGGGCTGGGGTTCGTCAGGGCCGTCGAGGTGCGGCCGACCACGCTGGGGGTGCGGGCCGGCCTCGCCGGGGCGGCCAAGCTGGCCTGGGACTACTCCCGCTCGGCGAGCTGAGCCTCACGGCGCTCGATGATCCTGCGGGTGAACGGGATCAGCTCCATGGCCCGGCCGCCGAGGTAGGCGCCGATGAAGGCCAGCAGGATGAGCACGAAGGGGCTGGTGGCGAATCCGTTCACGGCCAGGAGGACGTTCAGGGATGCGTCGAGCAGCGTCATAGAGACACTCCGAGGGGAATGAGACACGCAACGCGCATCAGATTAACCGGACAAGCGGCATGCCGCCGCACTTTTCCGGCAAATCGGCGGCCCGGGGTCCGGGCCGCCGAGCCGTCGATCAGTGGAAGAAGTGCCGCGTGCCGGTGAAGTAGAGCGTGACGCCCGCCTTCTCCACCGCGTCGATGACCTCCTGGTCGCGTACGGAGCCGCCGGGCTCGACGATGGCCTTCACGCCGCCCTCGATGAGCACCTGCGGCCCGTCGGGGAACGGGAAGAACGCGTCGGACGCGGCCACCGCGCCCGTCGCGCGCTCGCCCGCCCGGCTGACCGCGAGGCGGCAGGAGTCGACCCGGTTGACCTGCCCCATGCCCACGCCCACGGTGGCGCCGTCGCTGGCCAGCAGGATCGCGTTGGACTTGACCGAGCGCGCGGCCCGCCAGGCGAACGCCAGGTCGGCCAGCATCTCCGGGGAGGCCGGCTCGCCCGCCTTGAGCTGCCAGGTGGACGGGTCGTCGCCGGCCGCGTCGACCCGGTCGACCTGCTGGACGAGCAGGCCGCCGTCGATCCGGCGGAACTCGGCCGCGTTGGCCGGGCCGGCGGGGCAGACGAGCAGGCGCAGGTTCTTCTTCCTGGTGAGGATCTCCAGCGCCTCGGGCTCGAACGCGGGCGCCACCACGACCTCGGTGAACACCTCGGCGATCTGCCGGGCCAGGGACGCCGTGACCGGCCCGTTGACGGCGATCACGCCGCCGTAGGCGGAGACCGGGTCGCACGCGTGGGCCTTGCGGTGCGCCTCGGCCACGTCGGCGCCGACGGCGATGCCGCACGGGTTCTGGTGCTTGATGATGGCCACGCACGGGTCGGTGAAGTCCCACGCGGCCCGCCAGGCGGCGTCGGCGTCGAGGTAGTTGTTGTAGGACATCTCCTTGCCGTGCAGTTGCTCGGCGTTGGCCAGCCCGTCCGCTCCCGAGGTGTAGAGGGCGGCGCCCTGGTGGGGGTTCTCGCCGTAGCGCAGCTCGGCCTTGCGCCGCCAGGTCGCGCCCATGAACGCGGGCCACTCCTCCTCGGCCGCGTACGCGCTGCCGAACCACGAGGCCACGGCCACGTCGTAGGCGGCGGTGTGGGCGTAGGCGATGCCCGCCAGCCGCTTGCGCTCGGCCTTGCTGAACCCGCCCTGCTCCAGCGCGGCGGACACCTCGCCGTAGAAGCCGGGGTCGACCACGACCGCGCAGGTGTTGTGGTTCTTGGCGGCGCCGCGGATCATGGCGGGGCCGCCGATGTCGATCTGCTCGACGCACTCCTCCGGCGATGCCCCCGAGGCCACCGTCTGCTCGAACGGGTAGAGGTTGACCACCACGAGCTGGAACGGGTCGATCTCCAGCTCCTCCAGCTGCTGCACGTGGTGCGGCTTGCCGAGGTCGGCGAGCAGCCCGGCGTGCACCCTCGGGTGGAGCGTCTTGACGCGCCCGTCGAGACACTCGGGGAAGCCGGTGAGCTGCTCGACCTTGGTCACCGGGATGCCGTAGGACGCGATGGCGGCGGCCGTGCCGCCCGTCGACACGATCTCCACCCCCGCACCGTCGAGAGCCCTGGCCAGCTCTTCCAGCCCCGACTTGTCGTACACGGCGATCAAGGCACGCCGGATGGCGATGCGGGTCACGAGTTTTCCCCTCCAATGTTGTTGCCGATGCGGACGACGCGTCCGCTGACCGTCCAGCCCTCGCGGACCATCCGGCCGACAGTGTCGACGAGCAGCCGGCGCTCGACGGTCTTGATGCGCTCGTGCAGCTCGGACTCGTCGTCGCCCGGCAGCACGCGCACGGCCTCCTGGGCGATGATCGGCCCGGTGTCGACGCCGGCGTCGGCCAGCATCACGGTGCAGCCCGTCACTTGGACCCCGTACGCGAGCGCGTCGCGCACGCCGTGAGCCCCCGGGAACGACGGCAGCAGCGCGGGGTGGGTGTTGACGACCGGGAACGAGTCCAGCGTCGGAGCGCCGAGAATCTTCATGAAGCCGGCCGAGATCACCAGATCGGGCTTGTGGGCCGCGATCTCCGCGGCGATCGCGGCATCCCAATCCTCACGATTCGGATAATCACGCAAATTTCGCACAAAAGTGGGTACGCCTGCGCGTGACGCCCTGGCCAAACCTTCGATCCCATCGCGGTCGGCGCCGACGGCCACCACGCGGGCCCCGTACGAAGGATCGGCGGAAGCGTCCAGCAGGGCCTGTAGGTTTGTTCCAGAGCCGGAGACGAGGACGACGAGCCGCCCAGCCTTAGACACGCACTCTCCCATGGACAATCGTGGGGTGGGGCTGCAAGCGTATCCGTTACTCGCCCGGTGACGCAGAGGAGGTCAGGTGTCGACACCGGTGCAAGCACCGGCCGGTCAGCAGCCCGCGGAGTCCGCGGGCCGCCGAGCGATCTGGTTGTCCATCGCAGCGCTGGCCATGACGTTCATGCTGCCGCTGGCCGGGCTGGTCATGGCGGTGTTCGCGCTCGTGGCCGGCATCCGCGCGCTCCCGCTGCTGAGAGGCGCGGGCAAACCCACCGGCGTGGCGTCGGGCGGCATCGCCGTGGCGACGGCCGCGCTGCTGCTCTCCGCCGGGGCCACCGGCATGCAGGTCTACCTGATGGACGAGAACTCCGCCTACCAGGAGTGCATGAAGGGCGCCGGCACGGTTCAGTCGCAGGGCGAGTGCTTCGTGCAGTTCAGGGAGGCGGCCGAGAAGAAGCTGCCGCCCGACGTGCTGGAGCTGCTCGGCGCGGCGCAGCCCTGATCAGTCGCGGTCCCAGGCGTACGGGTCCACGTAGATCACGTGGCCGCCCTTGTCGTCTGACTCGTCCACGATGTCCTTGCGGCTCCGCGGCGCCTCGTCCAGCGGGGCGCGCGGGCGCGCCTGGGCCAGGGTCTCGGCGGCGGCCGACGCGTGCTCGTCCTGCCAGTCGTCCCTGATGACCGGGATGGGCTGCGTGTCGGCCTCGGTGGCGTCCATCCAGTGGCCGGGCAGCGGGCGGGCGTCCGACTCGGCCAGCCCGACCTTGCTGGCCGCCCTGGCGATCGCCGCCCCCGCCTTCCGCACCGGCGCGGCGGCCTTGTCGAGCGGCGCGCGGGCCTTGCGGCTGAGCAGCAGCAGGTTGGTCACGCCGGCGGAGATGCCGGCGGCCACGCCCACCTCCAGCCCGACCGACAGGGCCACCTCCCACGCCGGCGGCCCGACGACCGTCAGCCTGCCGCCGCCGATCGGCCCGCCGGACAACGCGGCCAGCGCCGCCGCCACCAGCCCGGTCGTGACGCCGGTGAGGAAACCCCAGAGCGGCGCGGCCTCGTACGCGGGAGAGGGCGAGATCCTGGCGACCACGACGCCCGCCACCGCGCCCGCCGCGAACGGCAGCGCGATCACCGCCATCATCCAGACGGGCGCCGGGCCGCTGTCGGGCAGTGCGCCCAGCATCGGCAGGCTCGGCACCGTGCCGAGCTGCACGCCCGTCGGCGCGACCAGCGTGTCCGCGCCGACCGCGAACCCCGGCCCGGCGATGTAGGACAGCCCCCAGATGACCACGTTGAACAGGTAGAGCAGCTGCACCAGCAGGAGCAGCACGCCGCCCACGAACCCCGGCGCGAGCACGTCGGACAGCTCCCGCACCTGGTCGAAGTTGAGCACGATGGCGACCAGCACGAGCACCAGCCCGGCCGCGAGCATGATCGCGGTGGCCACCGCCGTGCCGACGGTCACCGCCCGCACCCGCTCGGGCAGCAGCCTCGGCATCACCCGCCACGGCCCGATCGTGCGCGCGACGGCGAGCGTGCCGGCCAGGAAGGCCAGGAGGAAGTGGCTGATCAGCGCCTCGCCGATGGACGGCTTGGTGAGGTCGTTGGTGGTGGCCAGCGCGATGCCGCCGGCCAGCATGGCATAGGGGGCCGCGAGCGAGACGCCCGCCTGCACGACCAGCACGAGCTGGGCCCGGCGCCGCGCGTTGGCCTTCTCCTTCGGGCTGTTCTTCGGGAGCCGGGCCGGCAGCCGCAGCCGCAGGTCGGCGTCGCGGGCCATCCACCGCCCCGCCTTGTAGAGCAGCAGGGCGGGCAGCACCATCAGGCCCAGGGGCAGCAGCCCGACCCGGCCGCCGGGGATGTCGAAGCCCGCGTGGTGGGCGGCCAGCCAGATCTGCGCGGCCGTGCGGAAAACGCCGGGCAGCCCCTGGCCGAGCGCCCCGCGCGGGGCCGCCATCCAGCCGACGATGGTGAGCGTGGTGAGGACGGCGAGCCCGGCGCCCAGCGCGATGGCGGCGGCGAGCATGCCGGACACGGGCAGGGGCCGGCGGGACTCGTCGTCACCCGAGACCCCCGGCAGCTTGCCGAGAACCGACCGGGGGGCGGTGCGGAGCTGGTCGAGTATCGCCGTCACAACAAGTGATTTTCTCAATCTTTCCCGACCGGCGCTTGGTTGACGCGCCGCACCCGCCCGGTTTATACGGTGTTTCCGCGACGGGCACGGGCTTTCCGAGCCCCGGACACGCGGAAGGCCCCGCCCGGACGAACGAGCCGTCCGTGGGGGCCTTCGCCGCTGTCTAGCGTGACTGCATGATCTCCCGCATCAGGCGGGCGGTCTCGGAGGGGGTCTTGCCGACGCGCACGCCGACCTTCTCCAGGGCCTCCTTCTTCGCCTGGGCGGTGCCGGCCGAGCCGGAGACGATGGCGCCGGCGTGGCCCATGGTCTTGCCCTCGGGCGCGGTGAAGCCCGCGACGTAGGCGACGACCGGCTTGGTGACGTGCTTCTCGATGTAGGCGGCCGCGCGCTCCTCGGCGTCGCCGCCGATCTCGCCGATCATCACGATCGCGTCGGTGCCTGGGTCGTCCTGGAACGCCTGGAGGCAGTCGATGTGCGTGGTGCCGATGACCGGGTCGCCGCCGATGCCCACGGCGGTGGAGAAGCCGAAGTCGCGCAGCTCGTACATGAGCTGGTAGGTCAGCGTGCCGGACTTCGACACCAGGCCGATGCGGCCCGCGGTGGTGATGTCGGCGGGGATGATGCCGGCGTTGGAGGCGCCGGGAGAGGCGATGCCGGGGCAGTTGGGGCCGATGATGCGGGTCTTGTTGCCCTTCTCGGTCGCGTACGCCCAGAACTCGGTGGTGTCGTGGACCGGCACGCCCTCGGTGATCACCACGCAGAGCGGGATCTCGGCGTCGACGGCCTCCTTGACGGCGTCCTTGGTGAACGCCGGGGGGACGAAGACGACGGACACGTCGGCGCGCGTCTTCTCCATCGCCTCCTTGACCGTGCCGAACACGGGCAGGCCCTCGTGGGTGGTGCCGGCCTTGCGGGCGTTGACGCCGCCCACGACGCGGGAGCCGGCGGCGAGCATGCGGCGGGTGTGCTTGGTGCCCTCCGAGCCGGTCATGCCCTGAACGATGATCTTGCTGTTCTCGGTCAGCCAGATTGCCATGTGTCACGCACCTACCGCAGCGAGCTCGGCGGCCCGCTTGGCCGCGTCGTCCATCGTGTCGACCAGCTCGACGCGCGGGAGCGCGGCGTCGGCCAGGATCTGTCGCCCGAGCTGGGCGTTGTTGCCGTCGAGGCGGACCACCAGCGGGTGGTTGACCGACTCGCCGCGGCTCTCCAGCAGCTTGAACGCCGAGACGATGCCGTTGGCCACGGCGTCGCAGGCGGTGATGCCGCCGAACACGTTGACGAAGATCGACTTGACCGACGGGTCGGACATGATGATCTCCAGGCCGGCCGCCATGACCTCGGCGGACGCGCCGCCGCCGATGTCGAGGAAGTTGGCCGGGGCGGGCTTGCCGGGGAAGGCCTCGCCCGCGTAGGCGACCACGTCGAGCGTGGACATGACCAGGCCGGCACCGTTGCCGATGATGCCGACGGTGCCGTCGAGCTTGACGTAGTTGAGGTCCTTGGCCTTGGCCGCGGCCTCCAGCGGGTCCTCGGCGGCTTGGTCGACGAAGGCCTCGTGGTCGGGCTGGCGGAAGGAGGCGTTGTCGTCGAGCGTGACCTTGCCGTCGAGGGCCTTCACCTGGCCGTCGGCCGACAGGATCATCGGGTTGACCTCGACGAGGCTGGCGTCCTCGTCGACGAACGCGCACCAGAGCTTCTCGATGAGCTCGGCCGCGCCGTCGAGCGCCTTCTCCGGCAGCCCGCCGGCCGCCGCGATCTCGCGGGCCGTGGCGCGGTCGACGCCGGTCAGCGGCGAGACCGGCACCTTGGCGACCTTCTCGGGGGTCGAGTGGGCGACCTCTTCGATGTCCATTCCGCCCGCGGCGGAGCAGATGGCCAGGAAGGTGCGGTTGGCGCGGTCGAGCAGGAAGGAGAAGTAGTACTCCTCCGCGATCGCGCTGGCCTCCTCCACGAGCACCTTGTGCACCGTGTGGCCCTTGATGTCCATGCCCAGGATGGCCTGGGCCTTCTCGACGGCGTCGGCGGCGTCGTCGGCCACCTTGACGCCGCCGGCCTTGCCGCGGCCTCCGGTCTTCACCTGCGCCTTGACGACGACGCGACCGGTGAGCTCCTCGGCGGCCGCGCGTGCCTCCTCCACGGTGTGGGCGACGATGCCGCGTGGCACCGGGATGCCGTAGTCGGCGAAGAGTTCCTTCGCCTGATGTTCGAACAGGTCCACGAGGGTCCGTCCTTGCTTCTCCGACTGAATGTTCGACGGCCCGGGCCACCCCGTACGTCCGTGCCGGGCGTTTCCGCCAGTGAAGCCTAGCCCCAGACTTGACCCTTCCCGGTCACCGGGTCGCGGTTGTGCCTGGATGTGACGGTGATCTCACTCCGCCTGCACGAAATGTGCACCGAATCATCAGCTCTTGTCCGCCTATTGAGATATCGCTGTGATCTTCGATCGGCAAGATACCTTTTTCCCCTTCCTTTTCAACCGAGGACAACGATGAGAAGAGTCATTGCCGGACTGGCATTGGCCACCGCGGCGACGCTGGTCACGGTGGCGCCAGCGCAGGCCGCACCGGCGAATCCGGTCAAAACGCTGAAGCAGCAGTTCAAGCCCGGACACGGAGTGCGCGTTTCCGAAACTGCGCGTAGTTACGTCGACGGAAAGGCCGCCGAAACCCTTCGTACGACAGGAAAACTCGCCTTCGGTAAGAAGGGAGTGATCGCGGCCGACCTGACCAGCCGCGCGAAGTCCAGCGGTAAGGGCAATACGCGCACCTCCCTGTCGGCGCTGGGCTCCAACCGCACCATCAGCACGGGCGACCACAGGTACCTGCAGGGCGGCATCTTCACGGACATGCTGCCCGAGGGCAAGAAGTGGCTGCGTTACCCCGGCTTCTCCCACCAGTCGAACCAAATGGTCGACATCTTCAACCCGAAGGTGCTCAAGGGCCTGGTCGCCAAGGCCGAGAACGTCAAGGGCGACTACAAGGGCACGGTCACCCTCAAGCAGCTCGCGGCGTTCCAGGACACGAAGATCCCCGGCAAGCTCGGGAAGATCAAGGTCAAGTATCTCCTCGACACCAACGCCAGAGGACTGGTGACCCGCGTGGTGAGCGAGTGGACACTGGACTTCGGCCTCATGGGCAGCAGCCGCACCGTCACCGACACCCGCTACACCGGCTGGGGCTCCAAGGTCACGATCAAGGCCCCGGCGAAGTCGCAGTGGCTCGACATCGCCGACCTGTTCGCCGAGACGCCGGACGCCGACATCCCGTCGGAGATCCCGGAAGACGCCATCAGCTCACTCGGGGTCGGCGGCTAGCTTTCCTTCTCTCCCGTACGAATGAGGACCCTCATGCTCTCGGGCATGGGGGTCTTCCCACTCCCACGAGACCGAGACATCACATGAAGCGTCTCACCGCGGCTCTCGCCTCGACCTTCGTCCAGGCCGTCCCCGCGCAGGCCGCGCTCAAGGATCCGCTCGCCGCCGTGAAGAAGCAGCTCGTCCTGGGCAAGGCGTGAAGTTCACCGAGCGGGTCACCATCGACCGGGACCGTGAGAGCGGCGGGCCGCTAAGGTCAAACGCTGATCCACGGAGGCCGGGTTCGTGCTCCTTTGGACCGTTACAACATCGTGACGAGCCATTCGCCGTCGAAACACGCGTCCCAATTGTCACACGTACAGACGCGCAACGCGGAGAACCATAGCTCAGGAGTACGACCCGTGAATGTCTTCCCCCGGATTCTCGCCGCCGCCGCGCTGGTGACGGCGGTGGCCTGCGCGGCGGAGGGCGCCCCCGTCGCTCAGCAGGCCGCCCGGCCGCAGACGGTGCAGGCGGCTCAAACCGTCACGAAGGCGAATAAGAAGTTCAAGATAGGCATCGCCGACATCACCCCCATGGGCGAGAAGACGGAGAAGGTGGGCGTCGGCTTCCCCATCATCGTCACCTTCGACCGCGACGTGCCCGACAAGGCCGCCGTCGAGTCCGTGCTCCAGGTCGAGGCGGAGCAGCCCGTCGAGGGCGCCTGGCGGTGGGTGTCGCCGCGCAAGGTCATCTACCGCACCAAGACCTACTGGAAGCCCTACCAGAAGGTGCTGTTCAAGGCCCTGCTCAGCGAGATCCCCGGCAACGAGAAGGCGAAGGACGTCAGCCGCCGCTTCGCCGTCGGCGCCAAGCACGTGTCGCTGGTCGACACCCGCAAGCACGTCATGAAGGTCTACCGCAACGGCAAGCTGGCCAAGAAGATCCCGATCAGCGCCGGCCGCGGCGGGCTGGTCAGGAACGGCGTCGACGTCTACCTGACCACCAGCGGCGTCCACCTGACCATGGGCAAGAAGGCTGTGGAGACCATGACCTCGTCGTGGATGGGGGTGACCGACCCGAAGGACCCCCGCTACTACAAGGAGGAGATCCCGTGGGCGGTGCGCATCTCCGACAGCGGCGAGTACGTCCACCAGAGCTTCGGCGACTACCAGTATCTCGGCCGGTCCAACCAGAGCCACGGCTGCGTGCGCGCCACCCCTGCCGGGGCCAAGTGGTTCTACCAGATCAGCCAGCGCGGCGACGTCGTCAAGATCGTCGGCACCAAGCGCAAGCTCCAGTGGAACAACGGCTGGAGCTACTGGCAGCTCAACTGGACCCAGTGGAAGAAGGGCAGCGCCCTGCGCCCCGCCCAGAGCTGACGCACGGGGTCAGAGCTTCTCCAGCGGCGCGTACGCGAGCAGGAGCGTCTTCTCACCGCCCGAGCCGAAGTCGATCTTGACCTTGGTCTTCTCAGCCACGCCGTCGACGGACACCACGGTGCCGAGACCGAACGCGTCGTGGGTGACCCGGTCGCCCGGCGTCAGCGACGGGACGGCCCGGCCGCCGGTCTTCTTCGGGGCCGCGGCCGGGGCGGGCTCGCGGCGGGTGGCGGCGCTCCACGCCGACTTGTCGGGGTCGGTGCGCCACTCGACCAGCTTGGCCGGCACCTCGTTGACGAACCGCGAGGCCGGGTTGAACGACGGCGCGCCCCACGAGCTGCGCACCGCCGCCCGCGTCAGGTAGAGCCGCTGCTGGGCGCGGGTGATGCCGACGTAGGCCAGGCGGCGCTCCTCCTCCAGCTCCTTCGGCTCGCCGATGGAGCGGATGTGGGGGAAGACGCCGTCTTCCATGGCGGTCAGGAACACCACCGGGAACTCCAGGCCCTTGGCGGTGTGGAGCGTCATCAGCGTCACCACGCCCTGGCCGCCGTCCTGCTCGGGGATCTGGTCGGCGTCGGCCACCAGCGACACCTGCTCCAGGAACTCCACGAGCGTGCCCTCGGGATTGGCCTCCTCGAACTCGCCGGCCACCGAGACCAGCTCCTGGAGGTTCTCCAGACGGGACTCGTCCTGAGGATCTTCGGACGCCTCCAGCTCGGCGCGGTAGCCGGTGGCCACCAGCACCTCCTCGGCCAGCGCGGACGGCGGCACGCCCTCGCCCTTGGCGATCAGCTCATCGATCATCGCGACGAACTCCCTGATCGCGTTGAGCGAGCGGGTGGCCATGCCCGGCGCCTCGTCGGCCCGCCGCAGGCCCTCCCAGAACGGGATCCGCTCGCGCGCCGCGAACGCCTCCACCATCGCCTCGGCCCGGTCGCCGATGCCGCGCTTGGGCACGTTGAGTATGCGGCGCAGCGACACCACGTCGAGCGGGTTGGCCAGCACCCGGAGGTAGGCCAGCAGGTCCTTGACCTCCTTGCGCTCGTAGAAGCGCACCCCGCCGACGACCTTGTAGGGCAGGCCGGTGCGGATGAAGATCTCCTCGAACACGCGGGAGGCGGCGTTGGTGCGGTAGAAGACCGCGACGTCGCCCGGCCTGACCTCCTCCTCGTCGGCCAGCCGGTCGACCTCCTGCGCCACGAACACGGCCTCGTCGTGCTCGTTGTCGGCGACGTATCCCACGATCTTGGGCCCGTCGCCCTGGTCGGACCAGAGGTTCTTCGGCTTGCGCGACTCGTTGCGGGAGATGACCGCGTTGGCGGCGGCCAGGATGTTCTGGGTGGAGCGGTAGTTCTGCTCCAGCAGGATCGTGCGGGCGTCGGGGTAGTCGCGCTCGAACTCGAGGATGTTGCGGATCGTCGCGCCACGGAAGGCGTAGATCGACTGGTCGGCGTCGCCGACCACGCACAGCTCCGACTGGCTGGTGCCGGAGCGCACCTGGTCGCCGTCGGCGGTGCGCAGCTCGGGGAACCCGACCAGCTCCCTGATCAGGATGTACTGCGCGTGGTTGGTGTCCTGGTATTCGTCGACGAGGACGTGGCGGAAGCGCATCCGGTAGTGCTCCGCCACCTCGGGGAAGAGCTGGAAGAGCGTCACCGTGTTCATGATGATGTCGTCGAAGTCCATCGCGCCGGCCTCGGTGAGCTTGAGCTGGTAGCTCTTGTAGGCCTGGGCGAGCGTCTTCTCCAGGTGGGAGCCCGCCCGCTCGATCGCGGTCTCGTAGTCGATCAGCTCGTTCTTGAAGTTGCTGACCTGGGCGGAGAACGACCGGGGCGGATAGCGCTTGGGGTCGAGCTCCATCTCGCGGCAGACCATGGCCATGAGGCGCTGGGAGTCGGCCTGGTCGTAGATGGAGAAGCTCGAAGGGAAGCCGAGCCGCTTGGCCTCGCGGCGCAGGATGCGCATGCACGCGCTGTGGAAGGTCATCACCCACATCGCCCGCGAGCGCGGGCCGACGAGCTTGTCGATGCGCTCCTTCATCTCGCGGGCGGCCTTGTTGGTGAACGTGATGGCCAGGATCTCGCCCGGATGGACGTCGCGCTCGGCCAGGAGGTAGGCGATGCGGTGGGTGAGCACCCGCGTCTTGCCGGACCCGGCGCCCGCGACGATCAGCAGCGGGCTGCCGTGGTGGAGCACGGCCTCGCGCTGCTGAGGGTTGAGGCCGTCGAGCAAAGGGTGGTCAACAGAGACTTGGGTGGGCACGCCCCTAGGTTAGGCCCCCTCACCGACAATCGGCGCCCGGAATGCCGGGGACCGGGCTCCCGTTGTGCGGACAGACGCCTCAGAAAGGGGAGCCATGCTGCCGGAGAGTGAGATCACCAGGGTCCTCGTCGTGACGGCGCACCCGGACGACGCCGACTTCGGCGCGGCGGGCAGCGTGGCGCTGTTCGCCGACAAGGGCGTGGAGGTGACCTACCTGCTGGTCACCGACGGCGACGCGGGCGGCAACGACCGCTCCCTGGACCACTCCGGCATGGCCGAACTGCGCCGCGCCGAGCAGGCCGCGGCGGCCAAGTGCGTCGGCGTGACCGACCTGCGCTCCCTCGGCCGCGCCGACGGGACCGTCGTCCCGTCGCTGGATCTGCGCAGGGACATCGCGCGCGTCATCAGGCAGGTACGGCCCGAGCTGGTGATCACCCATCACCCCGAGCGCAACTACGAGTTCATCGCCCCCAGCCACCCCGACCACCGGGCGGTCGGCGGCGCCACCCTGGACGCCGTCTATCCCGACGCGCGCAACCCGTACGCCTTCCCCGAGCTCGTCGAGGAGGAGGGCCTGGAGGCGTGGACGGTGCGTGAGGTGTGGCTCATGGGCGGGCCCACCCGCAACCACTGGGTGGACATCACGCCGGTCGTCGACCGCAAACTGGCGGCACTGCAGTCGCACGCCAGTCAGGTGGGTCACATCGAGGGGTTCGCGGAGATCGTCAGGGACCGTTTCGCCGCCTGGGCGCGGCAGGCCGGCTTCCCCGACGGGCACTACGCCGAGGGCTTCCAGGTCGTCAACACGACATAGGCCGGCTTACGGCACCGAACCGGGCGGCACCACCCACAGCGACGGCTGCCCGGTGACCTCCGCGATCCGGTCGTAGTCGCGGTCGTAGTGGAGCACCGTAGCGCCGTACACCTCGGCGCAGGCGGCGATGAGCAGGTCCGGCGGGCTGACGCCGCGATGCTGCGAGGCCTCGATCAGCTTCAGCTGGACCTCGCGGGCGCGCGCCCAGACTTCCGGTCCGGCGGACAGCCTGATGACCTGGTGCTGTGCGCGGATGATGCGCTTGTAGTGCGCGTGGTTACGGGCGCTGTAGCCGACCTCCAGGTCGATGATGTCGCACGTGGCCACGACACGAGCCGCGTAGAGCGGGTGGAGCGCCTTGGCGACGACGTCGCTGGTCCTGATGCGCGCCAGCGCGCTCGTGTCGAGCAGGTAGATCACTCCTGTCGCCGCCACGCGTGCTTCATTACCTCCGGATCCAGCAGATCCGGGCTCCCCTCCGTCCGCCAGAACTCGAACGCCTCGATCGCGTCCGCCGTCTCCTCGTCCCGGTCGAGCACCGCCTGCAGGGCCGAGTGGACCGTTTCCTTCATGCTGCTCGTCCCCAGCCTGTCCTGGACCGCCTGGACGAGTTCCTTGTCGATGTCGATGACCGTTCGCATGGAACACCACCTCCGTTACCTCCAGCGTATATCACGAAGTGTGATCTTGATATACGCACTCTCCGTGTTTGATCGAACACGTTGAGGCGCGGAAGTGACTTTAAAGCAGCGGCAAAGAGGATGAACGCAGGCCAGGGCCGCGAGGTGAAGGATCCTCACCCCGGGGCGGAAAGCACCCTCACCACCGGGAGAACATCACCAGCGCTGCCGGGCCTCCTCCGCCCACCCCGTCAGCCCGTCGAGCTCCACCCAGGTGCCGTCGTCGGCCTGGGCGCGCCCGGCGAAGTGGCCGAAGCACTGGTGGGTCTCGGAGCCCACCACCACCAGCTCGGTGCGGGCCACCCGCTCGTAGAACGGCGTGAACTCCACCTGCACCCGGGGACCGGTGATCCGCCACGGCCGCATCCAGTCGGCGCGGTCGTAGCTCCACGCCAGCTCCTCGCCGATCTTGTGCAGCCGGCCGCCGATGAACAGGGCGTTCTCCGTCATCCCGGTGCCGGCCGTCCACCGTCCGCCGAGCTGGATCGCCTTCCCGGGCGCGCTGCCCGCCGCCCAGTTCCAGGCGATCGAGTACGGCCAGCGCCCCCGCCCGTGGTCGAGCACGGCGAACGAGTCTTCCTCGCGCACCTCGTACGGGACCGAGCCGAGCACGAGCCTGCCCCGGACCGGGCGGCCGACGTCCTTGACCGTGTACTGGAAGCGCCGCGGGCCCCACGGCACCACCACGCCGAGCGACTCGTGGCCCTCGCGCGACGGCATCTCCAGGTCGACCTCGATGCCCTCGGCGCGGGCGCGCAGCGCGGTGGCGCCGGGGGTCTGGGTGATCCGGATGTCCAGCCCGCCGCCGCCCTTCGCGACGGCGGTGCCCTCCCCGCTGCGGTCGGGCATGACGGTGCCGCGGGCGAACGGCACCACGACGTCCCTGCTGATCTCCTCGCCGGCGGCGCGGTCGAGGACGTAGAGGCCGTGCACGCCCGCGTAGTCGAGCGAGGACGCCACGACGCCGATGATGTGGGACGGGGTGACGATCCCCCAGTATTCCCAGCGCTTGGTGCGGCCCCAGCCGCGCAGGTTGGCCCGGTGGAGCGGCCGTCGCGTCCAGCCGACGGCGGCCGGGTTGAGCCGTCCGTCGGGCAGGCAGAGGTCCACGGGCTCGGTGATCTCCCGTTCGCGCGTCGTCATCAGAGGGAGGCCTCCTGCTGGACGGGCTCGGTCTTGGTCGCGGCGAGGCGGGCGAAGAGGTAGCCCAGCGAGTTGGTCGCCAGATGCAGCATCGAGGGCGCGAGGAGCCCGCCCCGGCGGCGCAGCTCGGTGAACAGGACCCCGGCGGCGGCCGTCGAGAGCACGCTGCCCGCCACGACCCGCGCCGTGTCGAGCCGCCCGGGGGACTCGCCCGCGACGACCGCTCCCAGCGCCGGGTTGGCGCGCGCCATGTCGACGGCCGGCAGGATGTGCCAGAGGCCGAACAGCGCCGACGACACCGCCGTGGCGGTGGCCTGCCCGTGGGCCCGGCGGAGCATCGCGTGCAGCGCCCCGCGGAACCCGACCTCCTCCAGCAGCACCGTGCCGACGGGAACCTGGAGCAGGGCCTCCTCCAGGACGCGGGCGCGGGTGAGCGACAGCGCCCGCTCGTCGTGGAAGAGCGGGCGGGTGCGAGGGAGGGTGATGCCGACGGTGTAGACCGCGGCCACGCCGGTCACCAGCACCCCGCCGATGACCGCCCCACGGCGCCCGTGCTCGAACCCGAGCTCCTCCCACGTGACTCCGGACCGGCGGGCCATCGCCACCAGCGCCGCCGTGGCCGCGGCGGAGGTGAGGGGGCCGAGCCGCGGCGCGACGCGGTTGTTGAGCACGTTGGCCGCGGTCAGCACGGCGATCGAGCGAAGCAGCACCCTTGAAGATTAGTCGCGCTCACTATCAACTCGCGCCGGAGGGTCACGAGGCCGCGGGGCGGCGCACACCTTCGGGAACGCGGGAGCGGCGGCGCTCCTCCGGGGTGAGACCACCCCAGATGCCATCGGCCTCGCCCGCCTTCAACGCGTACGAACGACACTCGGTGAGGACCTGGCACGTCGCGCAGACGGCCTTGGCCCGCGCCTCCTGGACGGGTGAGGGGGCGAGGGGGAAGAAGAGCTCCGGGTCGCTGGATCTGCAGGCCCCCCTGCGCAGCCAGCCGATCTCCTCCAATGGCATGGGCTAACGCTATGACGTGTACAAGATCAGTCGCATCATCCTGGGGATTGACACGCGACTACATCGCGGGAGGTGTCAGCAGGCGCTCACGCCGCGGGTGTAGCCGACGGCGAACGACCGCTGGCGCTGCTCGGCCGTACCGTGGGCCGCCGGGTCGAGCCAGTCGTCGGTCGGGTCGCCGGCGGCGGCGAGGTTGAGCAGGAGCTCGTCCTCGTCGCCCGGCTCGGCCACCAGCGCCCCCGAGTCGATCAGGGCGCGCAGCGTGCCGCCCGCGTAGCAGTCGGCCTGCAGCTCCATCTCCACGTTGAGGCGGAAACTGGTGCGGAGCTGGGCCTGCACGGCGTGGCCGAACTCGTGCGGGATGATCAGATAGACGGAGCCGTCGCCCATCCGGCTCCACAGCGCCCGCATCCACTCCTCGTCGTAGGCGATGAAATGTCCCGCCGAGCAGTAGAAGGCGTTGTTCGGCACGGACGGCTGCCCGCCGCAACGCGGCCCGTTCGTCCCCGAGTAGGGGATGAACCGGTTGACCGGGCGATAGGTCATCCCGGACGCCGCGAACTGCTGTTTCCAGAACTCCTCCGACAGCGTCCTGGCGCCCCACACGTCGTCCTCGAACGAGTCGAGCCCGCGCCGGTCCCTGGACGGCACGTCGATCACACCACAGGCGGAGACGGGGGCCAGCAGCAGCACGACGAGCAGGAGGCGCACGACGAGGGGAGGCGTCACATGCCTCAGACTGCCCAGGTATGTACGGGTTCATTCGCGTGCATACGGTCGAGGTACTCCAGCGTCATCGCCCGCAGCGCCTCGTGGCGGTCCCCGCCGATCGCCCGTACCTTCTCGACCTGCCAGGTGGCGCCCGTGCGGCCCGTCAGGCAGCGGCCCTCGATGACGCCCAGCAGGCGGGCGGAGACGTCGTGGTCCACACCCCACAGGTCCAGTCCCTCGTACGCCATGGGCAGCAGGCGGCGCAGGATCAGCTCGTCCGCAGGCACCTCGCCGAGCCCCGGCCAGTACAGCCGGGCCTCCAGGCCGTGGCGGGCGGCGTTGTAGAGGTTCTCCTCGGCGGCGGCGAACGACATCTGGCTCCAGACCGGCCGCTCCGCGTGCGGCAGCACGCTCATCAGGCCGTAGTAGAAGGCGGCGTTGGCCGCGATGTCGAGCACGGACGGGCCGGCCGGGAGCACCCGGTTCTCCACGCGCAGGTGCGGGCGGCCGTCCACCACCGCGTACACGGGACGGTTCCACCGGTAGACGGTGCCGTTGTGCAGGGTCAGCTCGTGCAGCTGCGGGACGCGGCCCTGTTCCAGCTCGGCCCTCGGGTCCTCGTCATCGCAGATGGGCAGCAGGGCCGGGTAGTAGCGGACGTTCTCCTCGAACAGGTCGAAGACGCTGGTGATCCAGCGCTCGCCGAACCACACCCGGGGCCGCACGCCCTGTGCCTTCAGCTCGTCCGGACGGGTGTCGGTGGCCTGCTCGAAGAGCGCGATCCTGGTCTCGCGGTGCAGCTCCTTGCCGAACAGGTACGGGGAGTTCGCGGCGACGGCGACCTGGGGGCCGGCGATGGCCTGGGCGGCGTTCCAGTGCGCCGCGAAGGCCGGCGGGCTGACCTGCAGGTGCAGCTGGACACTGGTGCAGGCGGCCTCGGGGGTGATGCTGTCGGCGCGCGTGTCCAGCAGTTCGACGCCCTCGATCCGCAGGTGCAGGTCCTCGCCCCTGGCCGCGAAGATCTGCTCGTTCAGCAGCTTGTAGCGGGGGTTGGCGGAGAGCGTGCCCTCGCCGATGTCCCGCTCGCGCAGCGTGGGCAGGATGCCGACCAGCATCAGACGGGCACCCTGCGACCGGGCGCGCTCCTCGGCGTGGTTGAGCCGGGCGCGCACGTCGTCCTCCAGCCGCCTGGCCCCGCCGTCGCCGAGCTCCTGCGGCTCGATGTTGATCTCGACGTTGAACTGCCCCAGCTCGGTGGCCCAGTCAGGCCGCGCGATGGCGGCGAGCACCTCGGCGTTGCGCATGCACGCCTCGCCGGCGCCGTCCACGATGTTGAGCTCGATCTCCAGACCGGCGAGCGACCGGTCAACCTCGAACTTCGACTCCCGGAGCAGCTGCGCGAAGACGTCGAGGCAACGGTGGACCTTCTCGCGGTACTTCCGTCGGTCGTCCCGGCTGAACACGACGATCGGCACATCCCTGCCCATACCTGGAATGTCGCACGCCGTCCCTTGTTAGACCACCCCACCACGCCCAGCCTTCGTCCTGGGCTGAGGCAAGGCGCCTACGCTCCGACTTCCCGGTGCCGCCAGCCTCGCCCACGCCCAGCCGGAGTCGTTCATGGACGACTTTCTCCCCGACGGTCAGACGAGGCGGCGGGCGGTGGCCCAGCGGGAGAGCTCGTGGCGGTTGGAGAGCTGGAGCTTGCGCAGCACCGACGAGACGTGGGTCTCCACCGTCTTGACCGAGATGAACAGCTCCTTGGCGATCTCCTTGTACGCGTAACCGCGGGCGATCAGCCGCAGCACCTCGCGCTCGCGCTGCGTCAGCGAGTCGAGCTCGGGGTCAATCGGAGGCGCCTCGGAGGAGGCGAAGGCGTCGAGGACGAAGCCGGCCAGACGCGGCGAGAAGACCGCGTCGCCGTCGGCGACCCGGCTGATGGCGTCGGTCAGCTCCTTGCCGCTGATGTTCTTGGTGACGTAGCCGCGGGCGCCGCCGCGGATGACGCCGATCACGTCCTCGGCCGCGTCCGACACCGACAGGGCGAGGAAGCGCACCTGCGAGCCGGCGCCGAGCACGCGGCGCAGCACCTCCTGGCCGCCGCCGCCGGGCATGTGGACGTCGAGCAGGACGACGTCCGGCTGCAGCTCGGCGATGGCCTTGACCGCCGAGTCGACGTCCTCCGCCTCGCCCACGACCTCGATCGAGTCGCCCAGCTCGGCCCGCACGCCGGAGCGGAAGAGCCGGTGGTCGTCCACGATCAGCACCCGCGTCATTGCTTTTCCACCTTCATCGTCAGCATCACTTCAGTGCCCTCGCCAGGCTCGGTACGCACCCTGGCGGCGCCGCCGTGACGTTCCATCCTTCCGATGATGGACTCCCTGATCCCCATCCTGTCGACCGGCACCGCGTCGAGGTCGAACCCCTTGCCCCGATCCTTCACGAAAATCGTGACCTCTTCACCCTCTACTTCCGCGTACACGGAAATGGACGGACTCTCAGAGTATTTCGCGGCGTTGACCATCGACTGCCGGGCCGCCTTGAGCATGGCCCCGAGCCTGCCGCCGGAGTCGAGGTCGATGTCGCCGACGCAGACCACCTCGATCGGCACGCCGTGCGCGTCCTCCTCCTCGGCCGCGATGCGCCGTACGGCGGCGGCGAGGGTGGCGTCGGCGTCCTGGGCCGGCTGGTAGAGCCAGTTGCGCAGCTCGCGCTCCTGGGAGCGGGCCAGGCGGGTGACCTCGCGCGAGTCGTGCGCGACGCGCTGGATGAGCGTCAACGTGTGCAGAACGGAGTCGTGCACCATCGCGGCGACCTCGGCGCGCTCCTCCTGACGGATGCGCTCGCGCCGTTCGAGCTGCAGCTCCTTCCACAGGCCGGCCAGCCACGGGGCGGCGATGACCGCCAGCCCGCCGACCACGACCGTGGTGAACAGCAGCCCCTGGCCCGCCTCCTGGAGCTGGCCCTCGACCACCAGGAAGCCGATCCCGCCCGCCACCACGAGCATCACGCCGAGGAGCGTGCGCACCCGGTTCTTCCTGATGCTCTTGGTCGCGCCGCTCACCCAGTTCTTGCGGCGGTCGGGATCGGCCTGCTGCCACAGGATCAGCCCGCCGATGCCGCCCACCGCGAACGGCAGCATGCCGATGCCGCCCCGCGAGGCTCCCGTCAGGAACCCGAACGCGAGCAGCGCCACCCCGATCGCCGTGAACGCGGCGAGCTGGCTCCAGTCGCGGGCGGGCGGCTCTCCCCTGTACGGCTCGCGCGGCGTGATCATCCACAGCACGGCGTACGCCACACCGCCGACCCCGCCGACCACGCTGAGCAGCACGAACACCAGCCTGATCACGACGGGGTCGAGTTTGAGCTGCGCGGCCAGGCCCTGCGCGACGCCGCCGACGAGCCGGCCCTCCATGGGGCGCATCATGCGGCGGTACGGCCCGCTGGTCTCGGGCTCGGCGAGTGTCTTCTGGTCTGTCATAACACCGCCATCGTCACATGTCGCAGCGTTGGGGGCATCAGGGAACAACCCCCGGGTCGGGTCAGGGGTCTCCCCGATGCGTGCCCCCTCGGGGGTGGGTCACGATGGTTCCATGACAGAAGCACCGCCCAGGGAACCGGCCGCGCCCCCGAGCGTGCTGCGCCGCAGCAGCGAGGGACGATTCCTCATGGGGGTGTGCGCCGGGCTCGGCAGGCACACCGGCATCGACCCCGTGGTGTTCCGCGTGGGGTTCGTGATCCTGCTGTTCGGGTCCGGTATCGGGCTGTTTCTGTACATCGCGGCTTTTCTGCTGATGAAGGAGCCCAGTGGGCGGCCGGGGCTCATCGAGCAGTGGACCCACCGCGACTTCGACGCCGACACGGTGATGGCGTTGCTGACGGCGGTGCTGGCGCTCGGGCTGGGCATCAACCTGTCGACCGTGTGGCTGGACACCGGGACGCTGGTGGCGGGGCTGTTCCTGGCCGTCGCGCTGCTGGCGGCGCACGCGCACGGGGTCGACCTGCTGGGGCTGGTGCGCTCGATGCCCGAACGCCTCAACCGGCGGCCCCGGGCGATGGACCTGGACGGGTACCAGGAGACCCCCCGCGTGCCTCCGTACGCGCAGGCGACTCCTCCGATGGGTCACCGGCCCCCGGGGTCCCGCGCCGGAGGCCCCCCGGACCAGCCCCGCCGTACGGACGAGAACGGTACGCGGGAAGAGACCTCCCACCCGGCGGCTGACGCGGCGCCCGAGCCCGGCAAGGGCCCTCGTGCCGTGCCGCTCACCGGCGCCGGACCCGCCGCGGTCCACGCCAGCGTCTCGCCGAAGACGTCCGCAGACGCCGACCGGACGGAACGGAGCCAGGACGAGGCGACCGCCACCTCCCCCGGCACGGCGGCAACGCCCGACGGCCGGCCCGAAACGGTACGGGACCAGGCGGCACCGCCCACGAGCATCTCACCCGACGCAACAGAGTCGCCCGCGCAGGACGGCCGACCCGAAGCGGGGCGGGACCAGGCGGCGTCACCCACGAGCATTTCACCCGACGCGGCGGGGTGGCCCGAAACGGGGCGGGACGAGGCGACCGCGCCGCCCGCCGCAGCCGCACACGCCGCTGCTTACGCCGACGCGGGGACGGACCCGGCCGCCGAGGGCGACCGGGCGCAGGAGGGCCGGGGCGATGAGACGGTGGCGCGGCCCGCCGTTGATCTGCCGCGGCAGGGTGCGCCGGGACAGGAGCCGGCGGGGGCCGGCTTCCGGGCGGAGGCCGGTACAGGCGAGAGGACCGATCAGCCCGGTACGAGGATCGGCGACCAGGCCGGGACCGGGACCGACGAAGGCACCGGGATCGGGTCCAGGTCCGGGACCGAGGAAGGGGCCGGGATCGGGTCCGGGGCCGGTTCCAGGGCCGAATCCGCGACCGGCGAAGGGGCCGAGGGGGATCGGGTTCGGTCGTATGGGGTGCAGGAGGAGTCGGTGTTCGCGGCGGGTGAGACGCGGGAGATGCCCGCGTACCGGCCGCTCGCCGGTCACCGGGAGACCCGGTACGGCTCGTACGGGGAGCCGTTCGCGCCGCACGGGCCGTACCAGCCGCTGGATCCGGCCAAGCGCGGCGGAGGTTACTCGCCGTACGACCCCGCGTTGTACGGGGTGCCGCTGCCGAAGCGGCAGAAACGGCCGAAGTCGTTCATCGGCGCCATCACCATCCTGCTGGCAACCATCATTGGAGGGATCCTCGTGGCCGTGCAGGCGGCATCGCCTTCGGGCGTGCAGCCCACGATCGTCGGCGGCGCGGTGCTCGTCACCATCGGGGCCGGGCTGCTGATCGCCGCCTGGTGGGGCAAGGGCGCCGGGCTGGTGGCCGCGGGCACCACGGTGGCGCTGCTGATCGGCATCGGGCTGATGTTCGGCGGGCTCCCGGCGAAGGTGGGGTCGGCCGTGTGGCAGCCCCTCACCGTGGAGGAGACGCGCCAGGTGTTCGACGTGGGCGTGGGAGACGGCGAGCTGGACCTGTCGAAGCTCGCGCTGAAGCCGGGGTCGACGGTCGAGGTGCGGGCCGCGGTCTCGGTGGGGACGCTGGACGTGGTGGTGCCGCCCGACGCGCGGGTGGAGGTGCACGCGACCAACAAGGTCGGCGACATCCAGGTCGACCAGTCGCTCCGCGGCGGCCTGGAGGTCCGGCTGGACAGGGTGATGGAGCCGGAGGTCGCGCCCGAGGGCGAGCCGGCCACGATCGTGCTGCACATCCGGGGCGGCGTCGGAGACCTGGAGGTGCGGCGTGCCGCGTGACGTCGACCGGCCGCGGCGCCTGCACAGGACCGACTGGATGGCGCTGCTGAGCGGGACCCTGTTCGTCGTGCTGGGCATCCTGATCATGACGCGGTCGATCACGGATCCGCTGGTCCTGTTGCCTGTGCTGGTGACGGGCCTGGGCTTCGCGGGGCTGGTGGCGATCCTGGCGAGGGTTATTCGTGGTAAGTAACCCTTGACTACCGAGACAAACACGGGCATACGTTGGCCTTGTCCGCCTTTCCCCTGCTCCTGTGAGGGAGGACGTATGCCCCGGATATCCGTCAAAGTGGACGGAATCGCCTACGAGGAGGACGTCGAACCGCGACTTCTTCTCGTTCACCTACTAAGAGAACGGCTGGGCAAGACCGGCACCCCCGCCGGCTGCGACACCAGCAACTGCGGCGCCTGCACCGTGATGCTCGACGGCAAGACCGTCAAGAGCTGCTCGGTGCTCGCGGTGCAGGCCGACGGCTCCGACATCGTCACCATCGAGGGCCTGGCCGCGAACGGGTCGCTGCACCCGATGCAGCGGGCCTTCCACGAGGAACACGCGCTGCAGTGCGGATTCTGCACGCCAGGCATGGTCATGGCCGCGATCGACCTGGTGAGAGACACTCCGGACCCGTCGGAGGAGGCCATCAGGGAAGGGCTCGAAGGCAACCTCTGCCGGTGCACCGGCTACTGCAACATCGTCAGAGCGGTGAAACGGGGCGCCCAGGAGATGGGTCAGGCGGTGAAGTCGTCATGACCGAGGTGGGCAAGGCGAGAAGGCGCAAGGAGGACGCCCGGCTGCTGACCGGGCGCACGCGGTGGACGGACAACCTGCAGCAGCCGGGGATGCTGCACGTGGCCTTCCTGCGCAGCCCGATGGCGCACGCGCGGATCACCGGGGTGGACGTGTCGGCGGCGCGCGAGCTGCCCGGCGTGGTCGCGGTGTTCGCCGGCCAGGACGTCGCCGGCGAGCAGGGCAGCCTGCCGTGCGCGTGGCCGGTGTCGGACGACATCGTCATCCCCGAGCACCCGCCGATGGCGGTGACGGAGGTGCGGTACACGGGCGAGATCGTGGCCTGCGTGGTCGCCACCGACCGGTTCAAGGCGGCCGACGCCCTGGAGGCGATCGAGGTCGACTACGAGCCGCTGCCGCCGGTGATCGACCTGGAGACGGCGCTCTCGCCGGACAGCCCGAAGGTGCACGAGACGGGCAACCAGGCGTTCTCCGTCAAGATCACCTCGGGTGACCTCGACGCGGCCTTCAGGGACGCCCCGGTGGTCATCGACCGGACGTACGTGCAGCAGCGCCTGATCGGCGCGGCCATGGAGCCCAGGGCGGTGCTGGTCTCCACCGACGGCGACACGTTCACGATGTGGACGTCCACGCAGATCCCGCACGTGCTGCGGGTGATGCTGGCCATGGTCACCGGCGTCCCCGAGCACCGGCTCCGCGTGATCGCGCCGGACGTCGGCGGCGGGTTCGGCACCAAGCTGCAGGTCACCGCCGAAGAGGTGCTCTGCCTGCTGCTCTGCCGGAAGCTGGGCAAGCCCGTCAAGTGGGCCGAGTCGCGCACCGAGGGCAACCTGGCCGTCCACCAGGGGCGCGGCCAGCTCCAGCACATCAGGCTCGCGGCCGACGCCGACGGCCGCATCCGCGGGCTCCAGGTCGACCTGCTCGCCGACATGGGCGCGTACCTGATGCTGGTCACCCCGGGCGTCCCGATGCTCGGCGCGACCATGTTCAACGGCATCTACAAGATGGACGCGTACGAGTTCGCCTGCAAGGGCGTGTTCACCACCAAGATGCCGACGGACGCCTACCGGGGCGCGGGCCGTCCCGAGGCCACGTTCGCGATCGAGCGGATCATGGACGAGCTCGCGGCGGAGCTGCGGCTCGACCCGATCGAGGTGCGGCGGCGCAACTGGATCAAGCACGAGGAGTTCCCGTACACCACGATCGCTGGCCTGACTTACGACTCCGGGAACTACGAGGCGGCGACCGACAAGGCGCTGCAGTTGTTCGGCTACGACAAGCTGCGCGCCGAACAGGCCGACCGGCGTGACCGTGGCGACCCGGTGCAGCTGGGCATCGGCGTCAGCACGTTCACCGAGATGTGCGGGCTGGCGCCGTCGCGGATGCTGGGCGAGGCGAACTACGGCGCGGGCGGCTGGGAGCACGCGTCGGTGCGGATGCTGCCGACCGGCAAGGTGGAGGTCGTCACCGGCACGTCGCCGCACGGGCAGGGCCACGTGACGTCGTGGAGCCAGATCGCGGCCGACGCGCTCGGCGTCCCGTTCGAGGACGTCACGGTGGTGCACGGCGACACCGCGATCTCGCACAAGGGCATGGACACCTACGGTTCGCGCTCGCTGGTCGTCGGCGGGGTGGCGGTGCTGCAGGCGTGCGAGAAGGTGCGCGAGAAGGCACGCAAGCTGGCCGCGCACCTCCTGGAGTGCTCGCCGGACGACCTCGACTTCGCCGACGGCGCGTTCAAGGTGAAGGGCACCGACTCCCAGACGACGATCCAGGAGCTGGCGCTGGCCGCGTTCGCCGCGCACAACCTGCCCGAGGGGGCGGAGGCCCGGCTGGACTCGGACGCCACGTTCGACCCGGTCAACTACTCCTTCCCGCACGGCACCCACCTGACGGCGGTGGAGGTGGACACGGAGACCGGACACGTCAAGATCCGCTCGTACGTGGCGGTCGACGACGTGGGGAAGGTGGTCAACCCGCTGATCGTCGAGGGCCAGGTGCACGGCGGCATCGCGCAGGGCATCGGGCAGGCCCTCTACGAGGAGGCCGTCTACGACGCGGAGGGCAACCTGCTCACCGCCACGCTGGCCGACTACCTGCTGCCGTCGGCGGCGGACCTGCCGGACTTCGTGACCGACAGGACCGAGACGCCGGCCACCAGCAACCCGCTGGGCGCCAAGGGCGTCGGCGAGGCGGGCACCATCGCCTCGACGCCCGCGGTGGTCAACGCCATCGTGGACGCGCTCCGGCCGCACGGCGTGCGGGACGTGCAGATGCCGTGCACGCCCGAGCGGGTGTGGCGCGCGCTGGAAGGAGGGCGGGCATGATCCCGGCATCGTTCGACTACGTGCGCCCCGGCTCGCTGGCGGAGGCCTGCCAGGAGCTGGCGGCGGACGAGGACGCCAAGGTGATCGCGGGCGGGCAGTCGCTGCTGCCGCTGCTGCGGCTGCGGCTGGCGTACCCGACGAAGCTGGTCGACGTGGCACGGCTGCCGGAGCTGGCCGGCGTGCACGACCGCGGCGACCACGTGTTCATCGGCGCGATGACCACGCACGACGAGGTGATGCGCTCCGGCGTGGTGGCCGCGGGCGCCCCGCTGCTCGCGCTGGCCACCGCCATGGTGGCGGACCCGGCGGTGCGGCACCGGGGCACGTTCGGCGGGTCGCTGGCGCACGCCGACCCGGCGGGCGACCTGCCCGCGGTGGTGCTGGCGCTGGAGGGCGTGCTGGTGGCCCGTTCGGCGCAGGGCGAGCGGGAGATCCCGGCGGCCGACTTCTTCGTCGACTATCTGGAGTCGTCGCTGCGGCAGGGCGAGGTCCTGGTGGGCGTGAAGATCCCGAAACTGAGCGACGGCTGGGGCTTCCACTACGAGAAGTTCCACCGCACCGCTCAGGCGTGGGCGATCGTCGGCGTGGCGGCGGCCGTCAGGCGCTCCAACGGCTCGATCCAGGAGGCCAGGATCGGGCTGACCAACATGGGGACGACACCGGTGCGGGCACGGGCGGCCGAGACCGCGCTGGAGGGTCTGGAGCTGGGTGACGGGCTCCGGCAGGCGTGTGAGGAGGCGGCGGCGGACACCTCGCCGCCCGCCGATCTGCACGCGCAGCCGGACTACCGGCGGCATCTGGCCAGGGTGCTGACGCACCGGGCGGTCCGCACCGCGGCCGGAGCGCCCTGATCAGGCGGGGGCGCCCCTCTTCCGGGGCGCCCCCGCGGCACGTAGTCTCGCAGCAGCGGGAAGGAGCGAATCGATGGCGATGCGGTTCGAGCACGAGTTCACGGTCCCGGTCCCCATCGAGCAGGCCTGGGCGGTCCTGCTGGATGTCGAGCGAGTGGCCCCGTGCCTGCCGGGGGCGGCTCTCGACAGCGTCGAGGGTCAGCAGTTCACGGGCAGGATGAAGGTCAAGGTCGGACCGATCACCGTCACCTATCGGGGTTCGGCCGCGTTCGAGGACGTCGACAAGGACTCCCACACGCTCACCATCCAGGCCTCGGGCAAGGAGGCGCGTGGCTCCGGGACCGCCGCCGCGACGGTCAAGGCGCGGCTGACGCCGGTCGACGGCGCCACGTCCGTGACGGTCGAGACGTCGTTCAACGTGACCGGGCGGCCCGCCCAGTTCGGCCGCGGGGTGATGGCCGAGGTCGGGGCGAAGCTCATCGACCGGTTCGCGGCGAACCTCGCCGACCTGTTCGCCGAGCCCGCGCAGGAGCCGCAGCAGGAGGCCGCCGCCGAGGAACCGGCGGAGCGCCACCTGGCCGCCGTGCCGGCGCCCGGCGAGGACGCCCACCCGGCGGGCACCATGCGCACGTCACGCACGCCCGACGAGGAGGCGCTCGACCTGCTCGACATCGCGGGCGCTCCGCTGCTCAAGCGGCTGGCGCCGGTGCTGGGCGGAGTCGCCGCGCTACTTGTCATTGTTTGGGTGATTCGTCGCCTTATTCGATGATTTTGGGCAAAAAACACTGCCATTCGGTCGTACCTCCTGAAGTGCCGGGAATGCCTACTCCCACGTCGTGACGCACGGGGGGTAGGCATGGCGGATTGCACGGTTGTCGTGATCACCTACAACGACGCCCCCCGGCTGCCCAGAGCGGTCCGCTCGGTGCTCGGCCAGACACTGCGCGACCTCGAAGTGATCATCTCCGACGACGCCAGCACCGACGACACTCCCGAGGTCGCGGCCGGGCTGGCGGCGTCCGACCCGCGCGTCCGCTACCTGCGCAGAGAGCGCAACAGCGGCGGCTGCGGCGCCCCGCGCAACGACGGCCTGGACGCCGCCGCGGCCCCGTACGTGATGTTCCTCGACAGCGACGACGAGCTGCCCCGGCACGCCTGCAAGAGCCTGCTGGCCGAGATCGAGCGGACCGGGGCCGACTTCGTGTCCGGCCAGATCTCCCGGCTGTACGAATGGAACGGGCGACTGCGCCCGTACTACCCGACGCTGTTCGCCCGGCGGCGCGTGGTCGAGGGCATCCGGGAGGACCCGGAGCTGTTCCTGGACTCGTTCAGCACCAACAAGCTGTACGACGTGCGCTTCCTGCGGGAGAGCGGGGTGCGCTTCCCCGAGGACATCCACTACGAGGACCACGTCTTCGCCACCGAGCTGTACGCGCACGCGCGTCGGTTCGCGATCGTGCCGTGGGTGGTCTACCACTGGCACCGGGCCCGCGGCGCCTCGTCCATCTCGCTGTCGATCGAGGAGATGGACAACGTCCGCCACCGCGTGACCGCCGCCAGGCTGAGCGACGAGGCGCTGCGCCGGCACGGGGCCGCCGATCTGGTGCCCGAGCGGCAGCACCGCTTCCTCCGGCAGGACCTGTGCGTCTACCTCAACCCGCTGCCCTCCAGGGACCTGGTGTGGGTCAAGGAGTTCGCCGCCGTCGTCCGCCCGTACCTGGAGGGGATACCGGCCGAGGTGTACGAGCGGGTGGACCCGCTGGTCAAGGTATGCTGCCGGCTCATCATGGACGACCGGGCCGAGGACCTGCGCGTCGCCGCCGGATGCCTGACCGGGCCGCGGGCCGTGCCGCGCGCCGCCGTGCAGCTCGGCGGGCGCACCTACTGGGGCACCACGGTCTCACCCGGCCTGGACATCACCCCGCTGCGCCTGGCCGAGCTGCCGTTCTCGGCGTCGCGGCTGCGGCACGAGGTCACCGAGATCGCCGGCGACGGCCGCCGGGTACGGATGACCGTGCGCACGTACGATCCCTTCGGCGTGCTGCCGGTGGCCTGGGAGGCGTTCCTGAAGCTCGGCGGGCGGCGGGTCCCGCTCCGGCCGCACCCGTCCGGCGACGGCGGCTACGTCACCGAGGTGACCTTCACCCCGGACGGCTCCTGCGAGCCGCGCATCGGCTTCACCCGGCTCGCCGACGGCCTCACCACCACCGACCGGCTCATCGTGGACCCGAAGATGACGCCGATCGAGCTGCCTGGAGCCACGGTCGGCTGCGACGGCCACGCCGCCTACCTGCGCGTGCGACGCTCCGCCCGGCGGCGGGCGCTGCCCGGACGGGTCAAGCGGGCGCTCATCAGGAGGATCAGCACCCCGGCGATGAAGCTGCGCGCGTACAAGCTGATGATCAAGGTGCTGCGGCCGCGCCGCGACCTCGCGCTGTTCGAGTCGGACGTCGGCAAGGGTTGCACCGGCAGCCCCAGGGCCCTGTACGAGGAGCTGCGCCGGCGCGGCCTGCCCGTCGAGGTGGTCTGGTCGGTGGCCAAGGGCCGCGGCGAGGCGCCGACCGGCGCGCGCGGGGTCCGGCGCGGCGGCTGGAAGTACGTCTGGACGCTGGCCAGGGCCGGCTACTGGGTGGACAGCCACGGCTTCCCGCTGGACTACCCCAAACCGCGCGGCACCCGCTACCTGCAGACCTGGCACGGGCAGGGCATCAAGTCCATCGGCTTCGACGCGCCCGACCTGCGCGGCGACTTCGACGGGCCGCGCGCGCGGTGGCGGGCCGCGGTCGCCCGCTGGGACGCGCTGATCTCGCCCAGCGCCGAGTTCTCCCGCCGTTTCATCCCGTCCAACGGCTACACCGGCCCGGTCTACCGGCACGGCACGCCGCGCTGCGACGCGCTGGTCAGGGGCGAGTTCGCCGGTGACCCGCGCACGCGGCTGGAGCTGCCCGCCGGCAAGAAGGTCCTGCTGTACGCGCCCACGTACCGCGACCGGGCCAAGAGCAGCGGCCGCTCGGTCCGGGCGGACCTGGAGCTCATGGCGGAGGAGCTGGCCGGCGAGTGGGTGGTCATCCTGCGCACCCACCCGGTCGAGCGGTACCGGCCGCCCGAGCACCTGCTCCACTTCGTGCGGCCGGCCGCGACGTACCCGGAGATCAACGACCTGATGCTGGTCTCGGACGCGCTGCTCACGGACTACTCGTCCGTGATGTGCGACTACGCGATCACCGGCAAGCCGATGCTCTTCCTCATCGACGACTGGGACGAGTACCGGCTCACGGAACGGGGCGTCTACCACGACCTGCCGTCCATCGCGCCGGGACCGTGCGTGACCACCACGGAGGAGCTCGTCGACCGGCTCCGCGACCTGCCCGCCGGTCACGCCGCCCACGCCGCGCGGTACGCGGCCTTCCGCGAGCTGTGGTGCGCCGACGAGCACGGCGACGCCGCCGCCAGAATCGTCACAGACTTCTTCGCCGCGGGCCCTTCCAAGGACGCGAGCCCGTCCGGGAGCGCGAGCCCGTCCGGGAGCGCGAGCCCGTCCGGGAACGCGGGCCTGTCCGGGAACGTCCGGCCCGTCGCTTCCTCCGGGTACGCGAGTTCATCCGGAAACCTCGGCACCCCCGCGGACGCGGCGAACGCCGGGCCCGCGCCGGACGCGGATTCCGCGGGGAACGCGGCATGAACGTCGTCTTCGCGTGTCTGGACGCCGACACGCTCGGCGGCATCCAGCAGGTCACGCACACCCTCGCCCAGGGCCTGGCGCGGCGCGGGCACGAGCTGCACGTCATCGGCCTGCACCGGGCCGCGTCGCCCTTCCCCTACGTCGAGCACCCGCGCTACCACCGGCACCTGGTCAGCAGCGCGCCGGTGGGGCAGGAGGGCGGGATCGCGCGCCGGCGGTCCCGCCGCAGGCTGCGGGAGCTGCTGGGGACGATGCGCCCCGGCTACGCGGTGCTCACCTCGCCGGGAGTGGTCACCAGGACGGCCGGGCTGATGCCGGAGCACCTGCGGGCGATCGGCCAGTATCACGGCTCGTACGAGCATGCGAGCGGCTGCTGGCACCTGGGCTCGATCAAGAAGCACTACCCGGAGCTGGAGCAGGCGGCGTTCCTCAGCGAGGACGACGCGTGGCGCTTCTCGGAGCAGGCCCTGCTGCCCAACGCCTGGACGCTGCCGAACCCGCTGGCGCACTGGCCCCGCCGGGTGTCGGAGCTCTCGGCGCCGCGCGTGCTGGGGGTGGGACGGTTGGAAGGGGTCAAGCGGTTCGACCGGCTGATCACCGCCTTCGCCCGGTCGGGCGCGCCGCCGCCGTGGGAGCTGCACCTGATCGGCGACGGCGCGGAGCTGGACCGGTTGCGCGCGCACGCCGCCCAGGAGGGGGTGACGGACCGGGTGGTGTTCCGCGGGCGGGTGCCCGCCGGCGAGATGCCGGCCGAGTACCGCGCCGCCTCGCTCCTGGCGATGAGCAGCGAGCACGAGGGGCTGCCGATCGTGCTGCTGGAGTCCGCCGCGCACGGGGTGCCGGCGGTGGCGTTCGACGTGTCGGGCGGGGTTCGTTCGGCGCGACCGGTGCTCGTGCCGCCCGGTGACGTGGACGCGCTGGCGGAGCGGCTGGGCTCGCTCACCGGATCGGACCGCGAGCGGCGCCGGCTGGGCGCCGCCGCCCGCGAGCGCGCCGAGGCCTTCCGCCTCGACCGCGTGCTGGACCGCTGGGAGTCCCTGTTCGCGCACCTGGAGCGCTGAACCACACAGGGCCCGCCGGCGGTGACCGGCGGGCCCTTCGTGCTGACGGCGCCGCGCCCCCGCGCCGGCGCCGTCGGTGATCAGTTGTGCTCGGCCAGCTCGGGCGACTCGTTGCGCTGCTGCGGGACGCCCGCCAGCACCCGCTGGCCGCTGGTGAGCAGGGCCGCCACGGGGCTGGGCTCGCGCATCCTGTTGATGCGGTCGCGGAAGCCCTTGCGCAGCCGGCTGGTACGCCGCCTGGCCATCGTCTTGTTGCAGGCCGCCACGTGCTCCTTGGCCGCGCTGGGCGCGCCGGACAGCTCGTAGCCGTTGGCTTCGAGGCGCTCGCCGAACACGTGCTCGCACAGCGAGATCTCCCAGGAGTCCAGCCGCTTGGCCCAGCTCCCCACCCTGCTGCGGGTGACCTCGCCGTGCGTGTTGCTGTGCCAGACCTTGTGCACCGGCACGGCCATGCTGGCCGCCTCGCGCGGCGAGACCATGGCGGGCGAGAAGTCCTCGTCCAGGAACACGCAGAGCTTCTTGAGCTCGGTCTCCGGATCGTCGGTGAGGTCCTCGTACCGCAGCTCGAAGTAGGTGTCCTCGGGCAGCGTCCGGCGCAGCCGCTCCCCCGCGTCCATGGCCTCGGCCCAGGTGGCGATCGCGTGAAAGGAGTCGGCCGTGTACCAGGGCATCTCCTTGAGCGAGGCGACGCAGTCGCGCCCGTCCCTGATCAGGTGGATGAACTGGGCGTCGGGGAAGAGCCTGAGCAGCAGGTCGGTGTGCTTGACGTAGCTGGGCCGCTTGTCGCCCCAGCGGGGCTTGTCGAAGCGGTCGGCGTACATGCGGAAGGCGGTCCCGATGACGGAGCCGAGCGAGCCCGGCCCTTCCACGGCCTCGCGGACGAAGTCGGCCTTGGCGATCTTCAGCTCGCGGAACTTGGTGCTGCGGTCGCCGGCGATCCACTCGGCCAGCGGGCGGCGGCGGGCGGCGTCCCGCAGGTCGCCGAAGACCCGGCGGCGGTAGTAGGCGGGAAGGACGAACTTCGTCTCCGGCGCCACCGCCAGCCGAGGGTGGGAGTGGAGCATGAGCTGGAGCATCGTGGTCCCGGAGCGCGGGCACCCGATGACGAACACCGGCCTGTCAGACATTTCGTACTAACCCCCGAAAACTTAGACGAGAACGTGCTCTCGGCTCTCCTGAGCGGCTCCATGCCTGCGGGCGAAGAGCCACATCCGGTAAACCAGGAAGACCTCGTTGGCGAGAAGCAGGAAACTGGCCGCCGCCGCCACCGGGATCAGCGCCACCACCCCGATCAGGGGCGCGATCACGAACACGGCCGCGTGGAACTCGATCCCGCTGATCAGGTGCGATCGCACCCGGTGGCGGGCCAGGAACACGTTGAGCCGCTGCAGGAAGCCCGTCGGCACGGGCGCCTCGGCGTCCTCCTCACGCGGCGCCGGCACCAGGTCCGGCGGGGCCTCCTCGGCGTTCCGCTCCCCCCTGATGGCGGCGTGGACCCGCTTCATCTGCGGCGCGTTGACGTACCTGAACAGGTCGAGCACGGCCACGGCGGCGCCGAGCAGGATGTACGCGACCTCCCCCGTGCGCTCGTACTGCCCGTAGGCGAGCCCTGCGGCGCACAGCACCACCCGCACCCGGTCGCCGACGTAGTCGAGCCAGAGCCCGAAGGGCGTCCCCGTGCCCTTCAACCTGGCGATCTTGCCGTCGACACAGTCGATCATGAAGCTCAGGTAGAAGAGCAGCGCGCCGGCCGCCAGCTCGCCCGCCGCCAGGCACACGGCTGACGCCGCGCCGAGGACCAGCGAGAACACCGTGAGGTTGTTGGGCGTGATCTGGGTACGGTTGGCGACCACGAGCGCGACCCGGCAGGCGATCGGGTCCACGAAGTACACCGTCCACCAGGAGTCTCTCCGCTTGCGTGTCTCGTGGACGTCATCGAGCGAATAGGTCCTCATGGACCAACAGCATGACGACCTGCCGTGTTTGAATCTTTACTCTCTGCTACTACTAGAGGATGTCCATGCCTGTTCTTGACCATCTGCCGCCGCAGACGTCATCCGTACAACAGGCGCATGACCCGGCGAGCGGCCCGGCGGGGGCCGGAGAGCCCGCGTGTCAGCCGGTAACCGAGCGTCCTGCGGTAGGCGGAGGCGTTGTGGCGGCTGCGCCGCAGGCGCGAACGCGCCCTCGCCAGCGCGCGCTCGCGGTGCTTGAGCCGGCTCTCCAGCCGGGAGACCCTGGCCAGCGCGACGGCGAGCTGCTCGGCGAGCCGGTCCCTGGCGCGCAGCAGGTCGCGGTACGTCGGCGCCGGATCGTCCGGCCCGGCGGGCGGGCCCAGCTCGGCGTCGAGCCTGCGGGCCAGCTCCAGCTCGGCGCGGTCGCACGGCCTGCCCGCCATGCCGCACAGCGTGAGCGTGAGCTGGTCGCTCTCCAGCGGCCACGGCCACGGATGGTGGTGCCCGGCGGCCAGCAACCGCACCGCGAACCGCCACAGCATCCGGCAGAGCACCACGGCCGGCGGCGGCCCGGCGCCCCCGGGCGGCGGGACGGGGCCGGGGGCGACCGGATGGAAGGACTCCCCGTCCCAGACCAGCGCGTCGGCCGTGGCGGTGACGTCGCCGCCGTCCTCCACCCACTGGGCGAGCGCGGTGAGCAGCACGCGGACGGCCCGGACGTCCTCGCGGGCGCAGGCCTCCACGAGCATCTCCTCCACGACCCGGCCCGCCGGCACCGGCCGCGCCTCGCCGCCGGGCAGCCGCAGGGCGATCATCGGACCCGTGCCGTCGCGTACCAGCTCGTGCACGGACGCCCCCTCCTCGACCAGGCCGAGCGGCAGGTCCGCGGACGACGGCTCCCCCCGGGTGGCCACGGCCAGCCAGAGCGGGGCCAGCTCGTCCCCCAGCCGGTGGCGGAACACCAGCCGGGTCAGCCGCAGCGGGTCGGCCGCCGGCATCCGCTCCGCCTCGCTCCCGCTCAGCGGGAAGGTGAGCGCCTCCGGCAGCTCCATGCCGAGCAGCTCGCGGGCGAGCACGGCCCGGGGCGCCCGGCCGTCGGGGTAGGCCGCGTAGCAGCGTTCGGCGCGGAGCCCCGCCGACGCCAGCGCGGCGTCGAGGGTGACCGGCCCGCTCGGGTAGGTGGGGTCGCAGCCGTGCGGCTCCCACTGGCCGTCGCGGTCCGGCGGGCGCGCGTCGAGGAGCCGGTCCACCCCGAGGTCGTTGCGCACCCCGAGCACCAGCCGCCCGCCCGGGGCGGCGAGCCCGGCCAGCGCGGCCAGCGACCGTCGCCACGGCACGGCCGGCGCCTCGGCCGAGTGCGTGCGGGCCAGCCCGTCCAGCGCCAGCACCAGGTCGTACGGCTCGTCGGGGTCGAGCAGATCCAGGCGTCCGCAGTGGACGTCGATGCCCGGATGCCGCTCGCCCAGCGCGCACGCGTCGGGGAACGAACGCAGCACCGCCGCCACCGATACGGCCCGCCCGGCCACCCGGTCGACCAGCTCCATCGGGTGCGGGCCGACCAGCAGGACCCGCGCGGCGGCGGGCAGCAACCGGTCCACGAGTTCCAGCGCGGCGGCCCGCCAGCAGGTGACCTCACCCGTGTCCGACCACAGCAGCATCGCGCCGCCGATCAGCCGGACGTTGCCCGGCGCCTCGCCCGGGCCCGCTCTCAGCTCGACGCCTTCGGCGCCGTCGATCACGCGCATCGGACCCGCTTCCGGCCGGGAACGCGGGAGTGACCGTACCAGTGGTTGGAATCGTGCATGGTGTCCCTCCGTGCGGTTGGCGCGCCCCGTCGAACCTTCGCAGTCGCCGATCAGCGCCACGCGTCCTTATACGCTTCCCTTACTCGCCCAGGGGTCGCGGTTTCAGTTGACGCCCGGCTCAACTACACTTCGTTGCGTTCTCAACACGGAGAGTGCATGCACGTGGTGGGTGTCAGCGGCCGGGCGGTGACGTGATGCTCGACGTCAGGTTCCCCGCCGGTCCGCCCGTCACCGTCGACCACCTGCTCGACGAGGTCATGGCCGGGAGCCGCCTGTCCGTGGGCGACGACCGGATCCTCGACTTCCTGGTCGCGTTCGGCCGGCTGCTGCTCCGCCCGGCGCTCGCGCGCCGCCATCCCGAGCTCGGCATGCTCGGCTCCTTCCTGCGTCCCGGCGAGCTGCTGCGCACGATCGACGCGCTGCGCGGTGATCACGTACGGATGCCGCGCGGCCTGGCGTTCCACGTCCCGCCCGCCGACGTCGACACCGTGTTCGTCTACTCGTGGGCGCTGTCGGCGCTGACCGGCAACCGCAACGTCGTGCGGCTGTCCCCGCGCGCGGGTCCCATGGCCGCCACGATCGTCGACGCGCTGCAGGAGGCGCTCGACGACGCCGACCCGGCGGTGGCCGCCACCCAGCGGATCATCTGCTACGACCGCTCCCCCACCATCACGGCCGCCCTCTCCTCGGCCTGCGACCTGCGCGTCATCTGGGGCGGCGACCGCGCGGCGCACGAGATCCGCCGGCATCCGCTGGCCCCGCACGCGCGGGAGCTGACGTTCCCCGACCGGTCGTCGTTCGCGGTGGTGCGGGCCTCGGCGTGGCTGGGCGCGCCGCGCGCCGCGCGGGCGGCGGTGGCGGAGGGGTTCGTGAACGACTCCTACTGGTTCGACCAGGCGGCCTGCTCCTCGCCGCGCACGGCGTTCTGGGTCGGGTCGCGCGCCGACTGCGACGCGGCCCGCGCCGCCTTCGCCGCCTGCCTGGCGCTCGCGGTCGAGCGGCGCGGGTGGGCGGTCGACGCGGCCATGGCGGTGCAGCGGCGGGTGGCCGCCTACGAACGGGCGGCCGACCTCCACGACGACGCCCTCGCGCTCGCCACCGCGATCACCGCGCCCCGGCGCTGGCTCGGCGCCGGCACGTTCGCGCACGCCAGGCTCGGCTCCCTGGCCGAGCTGATCCCCCTGGTGGGACGGCGCGACCAGACGATGACCCACTTCGGCTTCTCCCGCGAGGAGCTGATGGAGCTGGCCCACGCCCTGGCGGGGCGGGGCGTCGACCGCATGGTGCCGTTCGGCGACGCGCTCAGCTTCCACCGGGTGTGGGACGGCATGGACGTCGCGAGCGAGTTCACCCGTCTGGTGACGGTGTTCGCCTGACACGGGTCGATAACGAAAAACGGTCCAAGAGTCCGCGACCTGCGTCTTCTCCCGAGCATGATCGAACACGTGGAGGCACGGGCCGTAGGGTGTTGGCTGTGCTGATTCATGGCTTGCTCGCCGGGTCGCTGGCGCTGAGCGGCACCCCCGCCACCACCGCCCAGGCGAAGATCGACTGTGCCGAGGTCAAGTGTCTGGCGCTGACGTTCGACGACGGCCCGGGCAAGAGCACGGCGAAGCTCCTGCGCATCCTCAAGAAGGAACGCGCCAAGGCCACGTTCTTCCTGACGGGCAAGTACGTCGACCAGCGCCCCGCGCTGGCGAAGCGGACGCTCGCCGAAGGACACGCGATCGGCAACCACACCTACTCCCACTTCTCGCTGACGCCCCGGCTCGACGACGAGATCTTCGACGACATCAAGGCCGGCCAGCAGGCCATCAAGAAGGCCACGGGCCTGACGGCGACCATGTTCCGGCCGCCGTTCGGCCACACCGACGAGCGCGTGCTGCGCATCGCCGACGAGCTGGACCTCGCCGAGGTGAAGTGGACCGGCACGACCCACGACTGGGCGCTGAAGGACAAGAAGAAGATCAAGGCCAAGGTGCTCAGCCTGGCCAAGCGCGACGGCATCATCCTGATGCACGACACGGTGCCGCAGACCGTCCAGGCCATGCCGGAGGTCATCAGGGAGCTGAAGAAGCGGGGCTACCACCTGGTCACCGTGCCGCAGCTCTACAGCGGCAAGCTGCGGTCGGGCGTCAGCTACCCGTAGGCCGTCTTCTCCACCTCCAGAAAGACGATCTGCCCCAGGTTGTCGGTGAAGACGCGGATCTTTTCGACGTCCTTGTCCGGCAAGGTCTCGGCGAGCTTGAGCATCTGCGTCTCGGTTCGATACAGCAACCACCAATCCATGTACGCCTCCATGTAGGCGGCGCTGGTGCAGGTGGGCATCACGTTGGCGATCAGGAAGCGCCCACCGGGATCGAGCATGCGCAAGAGGCGCTCGCAGAGCCGTTGCGCCACCGGTTCGGCGAGGTAGTCATACAGACCGGTCGCGTAGACCAGGTCGAAGCCGGTCAGAACCACGTCGCCTCTGAGGATCTCCCGAACCGAGGCCGCCAGCGGGACGACTCCCCATGGCGCCAGTTCGCGTGAGACGACGGCCAGACTCTCCTTGTCCTGGTCCACGGCGAGGAACCGGCCCAGACTCCCCTGCCGGAGGGCGGGGCAGTATCTGGCTTCGCGCAGATGCCCGCAGGCCAGGGAGAGCACCGACGGCGCTGAGTCGCCGGCCGCACACCGGTTCAGGGTGTCGATGATCACGCGTCGGCGAGACCGGGCAGCCCGTGCTCCCTGCGAAAAGGTGGAGGTGTAATGGCAGATCTGCTTGCCCAGCAGGGAGCCGGTTTCCCATTCCGGCGGCGTCGACGAGTCCTCAGCCGCATACATGAAGTCGAGCAGCACCGCATCCCCCGCATAGCCACGTGGTTTGCTGAACGCGCGGAAGGTGAACAGATCTTGATGGAGAAGATGTACGAGGGGATGGCGGCGGCAGGCGTCGACCACCACTTCTTTCCAGAAGTCAGCAGCCACTTGCCCACGTATCGCGAACAGTTCGAGAAAGAGCACCTCCATCGTCTCTACGGCGGCTCCATGCGCCTGAAGTGTTGCCGCGGTCTGGTCGAGCACCGTCTCCAGATGGGCGAGAGATCGGCTTTCTGATGCGCCTGGATGAACCGGGCGTACCCGGAAGGCCCGTGAAAGGTGGCGCCGAGCGGAATATTGACGACCTCGCAGTCATCCGTGAGCACGGCGAGAGATTTCTCCAGCCAGTCCGGGTCGGACCGGTGAACGCCATAGAGGTCCAGCAGTATGCGATTCAGAGTCGTCGCGTCCGCCATCACCTTCCGCCATCCGCACTTGTACCTGGGGAAGCCGGTGTGCGTCCCATCACCGTCTCCCGCGGTTATGCGTGCGAAACCATTGAAGTCCTCGGTCCCGCAGACATCCAGGAATTCCACTCGGCCGCACCGGAATTCAGCGCGATCTTGGGCTCGCCGGAGTGAAGCGGAACGACCCGAGGGACCCAGGTCCGCAGCGACAGAGTTCGTGGCCGACCTAACGAGTGCCCTGAGCGCGCGCCCGGGGCCGGGCATTCCGGCTCGTCGAAGGCCGGTGACCTCTCTGTCTCGCCCTCGGCTTCGGCCGTGAACGTGCTGTTCCCCCACACCCGGCTCCTGCGGCCCCGCTGGATGCGGAGCCCGCAGGAGCGTCGGTTCACCCGGCTAGCGGAGGGTGAAGGCGCGCAGGGTGGTCTGGGTGACGCGGTTGCCCGCGGCGTCCCAGCCTTCGGCCCGCAGGCTCACCGCGCCCTTGGTGGCGGACAGGCGGGGATACTTGGCCGAGACGGTGTAGGCGCCGCCGCGGCCCCGGCGGACGTCGGCCGGAGCCCAGGTCACGCCGTCGTCAGTGCTGGTCCACAGCTTGAGACCGGCTACGGCGGACGTGCGGGCGGTCGTCGGCGAGTGGTAGACGTCAGCGTCGAAGGTGTGCCGCCTTCCCGCCGGCACGCTGTTGTCCAGCCCGATGCTGTCGCTCAGGTCGTAGGCGACGAACACGACCGCCTCCGGCCGGCACGGGTCCATGACGCCGGCCAGCGCGCCCAGGCAGTCGTAGCCGGGCAGCTTGGCCTCCTCGGTGACCGTCCGGGAGCGGAAGGTCCACTCCGCCGTCGTCCTGGCCTCGGCGTCGTCGAGGGTCAACCGGTAGTCGCCCGCCTCCTTGGGGAGGTTGAACGCGGGCAGCTGAGCGGCGATGCCGAGCGGGATCTCCGTGCCGCCCTTGTAGAGGCGCATGCCACCGATCACGGGCTGTCCGAGCTGGCCCTGCGCCCCGGTACGGGTGTAGAGAGGCCACAGGGCGTCCCCCTGCCGGCAGACCGAGCAGATCCCGACGCTCTGCCCGCTGCCGGCGGGGTCGATCGTCCGGTAGACGTCGTCCGGCACGACGGACGCGCTCGGGGTGAAGGGGCCGGCGTTCCAGTGGTGGGTGAGGCGGGCCGGCCTGCGGAAGACGTGCATGGCGCGGAGCAGGGACCACTGCTCGCTGCTCGTCTGGCGTACGACGACCGCCTCGGGGTCGATGGGGCCGACGTACTCGACGCGCGCGCCCGGGGCGGCGATCTGCGGAAGCACGGCCGGGATGGGCACGACGTCCGACTTCGCCACCGGCCACGACTCGCTCTGGTAGGCCGTGGGCGTCTCGGAGTGGTAGCGGGCGTCGATGGTCGCGAACTGCCGGCCGGTGAGCTCGTACGACAGCTTGGCGGGCACCCGGCCCCGCTCGGTGTGGTGCAGCCCGTAGGCGTAGGGCGAATGCGGCCTGCCGTGCACGTCGATGCTGACCGCGCCCTTGGCGAGCCGCTCCCGCAACGCGCGGGCCTCGGTGGGAGACACCGACACGTAGGGGATGCCGATCTCCGTCACGCCGTCATCGGGCTGGATCCACACCGGCTGGGGGATGAACGGCCCCAGGCCGCAGGAGTAGAGAGGCCCCGACGGCCACATCAGGATGCCGGCCGCCCCCGCGTCGCGGATGGCGTGGAAACGCTCCGGACGCCCGCCGCAGTTGCCTTCGTCGTCGAGCAGCGCCAGCTTGCCGCGCAGGTCGAGCCCCGCCAGCTTCTCCGGAGTGCCGATCCCGACGTCGACCAGCTTCGCGGTCAGCTTGCCGGTGAAGGGGACGTGCTTCACGCCGTAGTTCCTGACGATGTCGCCCACGTGGGGGAAGACCTCGGGGTGCAGGGCGAACCCGTCACGTCCGCGCACCTTCATGGTCACCTCGGGAGCCGCCTGCCCCACGCTGGTGGTCAGCGAGACCTTGCCCTTGGTGGTCTTCTTCGTGGGCGTCGCCCAGTGACGGACGAACGGGGCGGAGCTCGTCCCGTGGTACCAGATGCTGCCGTCCGCCAGCGTCTCCTGGACGTAGGTGTACCGCTGGGATTCCGGTGACGGGACGGACGGTTCCGGCGTGCCGAAGCGGATCTCGCGGGCGTCACGCGCGTCGAGGGTGATCTCGGCGTCCCCGGAGACCTCGAACTCCGGCGCCAGCAGCCAGGCGCTGTGCGTCAGGTACGTGGACGGGTCGACCCAGGCCAACGCCCCGGTGACGCTGTAGACGCTACGCGGCACCATGGCCGTGAAGACGCCGGGCGACTCCGCCCGGAGGCGGCGGCCGAGCGAGCCGCGGCCGCCCGTGACGTCCAGCATGCCGAGAACCGCCGGCGCCGCCGGTGCGCCCTCACGGTCGAGGACTCGGATGGTGAGTTGGACCTTCGGCGGCTCGCGGAGCAGGCCGACGGGGATGGTCAGCCGGGTGCCGCCGCCGTCGGTCGCGGTGACCGCACCCGTGTAGGCGCCCTCGGCGAGATCGGCCGCGTTCATCGTGACGGTGGCCGTGGCCGTCTGGCCGGCCGGGATCGTCAGCGTCGCGTCCACCGCCAGGATGCCCTCCGGGACCGCCTCGCCGGCGGTGTTCGCCAGGTCGGGGGTCAAGGTGAGGGTCACCGGCTGGTCCGACGCGTTGACGTACGAGATCTCCTTGCTGATCGGCGCGGTGCCCGCCTCGACGTGGCCGTAGTCGAGGTTCGGAGTGGTGGCGTGGATCCGCTGGGTGATCGCGGTGGCGAGGTCCAGCCGTCCGGATCCCAGCTCGTAGACGGTCCCGCCCACGTCCTCGGCGGTGCTCATCAGCGCGGTCTTGAGCTGGCCCGCCTCCCAGTCCGGGTGCCGCTGGGCGAGGATCGCCGCCGCGCCCGCGACGTGCGGCGTGGCCATCGACGTGCCGGACGCGGAGGTGTACGAGTCGCCGGTGGGTGTGCCCATGCTGGTCCCCGCAGCGCGGGCCGCGACGATGTCCGCGCCGGGGGCCGCGATGTCCGGCTTGAGCGCGCCGTCGGACCGCGGGCCGCGGCTGGAGAACGGGGCCAGTTTGTCGTCCCTGTCGGTGGCCGCGACGGTGAGCGCGGACCGGGCCACGCCCGGCGTGCCGACGCTCTCGGCCTCGCCGGAGTTGCCCGCGGCGACGACGAACAGCGTGCCGGTGCCGGCCGTGAGGGTGTCGAGCGCTTGGCTGATCGGGTCGGTGCCGTCGGTCGGATCGCCGCCCAGGCTCATGTTCACGACGTCGGCCCCGCTGGACGCGGCCCACTCCATGCCCTCGATGACGCCGCTCCACTCGCCGCTGCCGCCGTCGTCGAGCACCTTGCCGACGACCAGTTCCACGCCGGGCGCGACGCCCTTGTGCTTGCCGCCGGAGGCCGCCCCGGTGCCGGTGATGATGGAGGCGACATGGGTGCCGTGGCCGTGGCCGTCCTTCGCGGTCTCGGCTCCGGGGACGAACGACCGGGCCTCGGTGACCTTGCCGGCGAGGTCCGGGTGCGTGTCGTCGATCCCGGTGTCCAGGACGGCGACCTTGACGCCGGTGCCGTCGAAACCGGCGGCCCACGCCTGCGGCGCCCCGATCAGCGGCACACTCCAGTCGAGGTCGGCCTCGACCTTGCGGTCGAGCCACACCTTGGAGAGGCCCGCACTGAGGGTGCTCGCGACCCGTCCCTCGGGCGTACGGTCCAGCACGGCGGTCCAGAACGCGGCGGTACGGTCATGCGGCACGGCCAAGGCTGCGCCGTTGATGCTGTCGAGCGTGGCCGTCGGCGCGCTGGCCGGGAGCGCGTCGGCCGCGGCCCGGCGGTTCTCAGCGGCCTCGGGGTACTGCACGATCACCGGGGTGGAGGTGTCGTCCGCGTAGCCGTGCTCGGCCAGGTACTTCACGTCGAACAACGCGCGGTCGACGCGACCCGACTCGATCGCGGGCAGCACGTCGTCGGGGTAGACGTAGAAGGCGTCGGGCCCGCCCTGGCCGTGGAAGGAGGGCATGGCGCCGCCGGGCCTGGGCGCGGCCTCCGTCTGGAAGCGGTAGCGTCCGCCGCCCTCGTCGGTGAACGTGACCTTGTCACCGGTGATGAGGGTGATCTCGTGCTCGCCCGGCTCGACGCCGTCGAGGGTGACCGGCGCGGCCGGCTCCTTCTGCACCTTCTCGGCTGCGGCCGGCGGCACGTGCACAGCCGTCGTGGCCATGGCGAGCGCCGCGAGGGCCGCGACCGGCCATCGTCGGCGCACGCCTAGGGAAATCTTCATGGGGGTTCTCCTGGGGGGTGTCAGAGCGGTTCGTACTCTTCGCCGGCTTCTTCGCCGGTCTCGTCTTCGGGCGGCGCGTCCTCATCGTCCGGAGAGTCATCCCGAAGTTCGCTCGGAGAGGACTTCACGCTGTGAGCTTCGGTGAGTCCACAACCCTTGTCATGGGTTGGATGACCTAATAAATGACGGAAGACGGCAGGTCGCTGTCAGGACACGAGCCCGGACTCGACGGCGCCGACCGCGAGTGCCGTACGGGAGTTGACACCGAGCTTGCGCATGGCCGAGTTGACCTGTGCCGCGACCGTCCTCGGGGATCGCGACAGGACGGCGGCGATCTCCCTGTTGGTCTTGCCGGTGGCGAGCAGGCGGACGACCTCCAGCTCGCGGGGCGAGAGCTGGTCGCCGTAGCCCCGTCGCCCGCGCCCGCGCACCTCCACCTGGTGGACGCGGAGCAGACCGGCCAGCCGCTCCGCCGCCGCGCGGGCGTTCAGGCCGGTCAGCCCCTGGAGCACCTGCCGGGCGAGGGGAAGCGCCGTCTCGGCCTCACCGGCGGCCAGCAGGCAGGCGACCTGCCGCTCCTGGGCGAGCAGCGCGTCGTAGGGCCGGGGAAGCCGCTGCCAGGCGTCCGCCGCGCGACCGTACGCGGCCGCGGCCTGTCGCGGCTCGGCACGCGTTTCCGCGAGGATCGCGCGGCACAGCGCCAGACCGGCCCGAGGCGCCGGCGCGTCCCGCCCGCGCACCCAACCGGCGAACGCGGCGACGAGGTCGGCGGCCTCGTCCGGTCGTCCGGCGGCGACCAGCGCCGCGGCTCGGGCGGGGGCGAGGTCGGCCGCCCACAGCCAGGTGCCCTTGTCCGCGACCTGTCGCATGGGCTCGTCGGTCACCCGCAGGGCTTCCCCGGTCTCTCCGCGCGCGAGCAGAAGTCGGCACAGGGCAGCCGCCGGCTCGGCCAGGAGCTCCACGGCACCGTGGCGGCGGCAATCCGACAGCACGTGCTCGAACCGTTCCTCTGCCTTGGCGTCGCCCGCCGCCGCGCGCAGCAGCGCGGCCACCAGGACGGCCTCCAGCCTCGTCACCGGCTGCATCTCGTCGTGCTCCGCCAGGGCGGCGGCCCGCCCGGCCAGCCCCCGCCATCGGCCCTCGAACCAGTCGAGGTGAAGGCGCGTCACCCGGACGAGTTCTCTGATGCGACGGAACCGGTGACGTTCGGCCAGCCGCGCGGCCTGCGCCAGATAGCGGGCCGCATCGCTGTGGCGTCCCCAGCGCACCCCCGCGTCTCCCAGGTTCAGCAGACCTTTCCCGATGTGCCGGGACTCCTCCGCGTCGGCCGGCTCACCAGGTATCCGGGATGCCTCCGCCCACCCCTCCTCCTCCCCCATCAGCAGCAGCGCGCTGACGCGCTCGACGAGGAGGTTGAGGCGGTCGCTCGCCGGCACCGACTCGGCGGCCGCCGCCGCGCGGCGTAACCAGCGCAGATGCGTGGAGACCGGGGTGGACGGCCCGCGTGGCCAGCCGAGGTAGGTCATGATCAGCGCGGCGCTCAGGGAGCCGGGCGGCAGGTGCGCGACCGCCTTCTTCATCTCGGCCCGGCCGGCCTCGTACTGTTCCATGATCACGAGTACCCGGCCCAGCTGGTGCCGGGTCTCCGCAGCGTCCGCCGGGGGCATCGCGTCCCACTCCAGAGCGGACCGCAGGCTCCGGACCAGCCCGTGGAAGCGGTCGTCACCGGTGAACGAGGGGAACGGGATCTTGGCGACCAGCCGGGCGGCGTCCGCCGGGGGCGATTCGGGATGGGTGAGCAGGTCGTACAGCAGCGACGCGGCGTGGGCCTCGTCGGCGGTGGCCAGCGCGAGATCGGCGGCCCGCTCGGCGTAGCGCCTCCAGTTCGCCACGTCTCCGGCTTCGCGGGAATGCCGGGCGAGCTGGGACACGGGGAGCGGCGTCCGCGCGGCCAGCACGCGAGCGGCCCGCAGGTGCATCGCCCGGCGGTCCGGAGGGGGGATCGCCTCGTACACCGTCCTGGAGGCGAGCACGTGCCGGAACGACAGCGACCCGTCGTCCTCGCGCAACAGCCCGCACGCCAGCGCCTCGGCCAGACCGCCCGGAGCGGTGAAGCCGTCCCGAGCCGGCGCGTCCGGATGCCGGGCCGGGGCGGCGAGCAGGGCGCCGAGCGTGGCCTCGTCCGCCGGGGCGGACAGCACCGCCGCCGCCCGGAGGACGGACCGCGCGGCCGGGCTCAGCCGCGCGACCCGTTCGAGAACCGCGTCACGCACGGTCGGGGGCACGTCGATCCTCGCCAGCCTGCGCCGCGCCCACTCCCCGTTCCTGCGGGTCAGGTCCGCGCGCTCGTACAGCAGGCGCACGGACTCCTCGACGGCCAGCGGAACCCCGTCGGTGTGCCGGTGCAGCAACTGGACGAAGGCCGGAGAGACGGGCTCGTCGTCCAGCATCGACGACACGAGGGCGCCGGTACGCGCCACGTCCAGGGGCTCCAGCGTGAGCCGCAGCCCCGTCGCGGGCAGCCGGGACGACAGCCGCAGCAGCAACGAGGTCTGCGGCACGTCGTCCGGGCGGTAGGTCACGACCAGGCCGGTCCGCAACGGGTGCCGGGCGGCCAGGAACAGCAGGAACTCCAGCGTGGCCTCATCGGCCCAGTGGGCGTCCTCCACTGCCAGCACCGACACCCGCAGCCGGTCCAGCACCTCGTCGAGCGCGCGGAAGAGCAGGTGGCGGGCGGCGCGGGCGTCCTCGGGCGGCTCAGGCGCGGGCGGCAGCCCGTCCGCCCACTCGGGGAACAGCGGCCGCAGCGCCCCGGCGAGCGCGCTCAGCCCCAGCCCCGCGACGCTGCCGGCGGCCTGGCGGACCGCGTCGACGATCGGGCCCAGCGTGTACGGCTCGCGAAAGGGCGGGCAGAAGGCCACCAGGCCGCGGTCCAGGACTTCCCGCAGCAAACGGCTCTTGCCGACCCCGGCCTCTCCCTCGACGAGCACGATCGCCGGCTCCCCGGCCAGCGCCCGCCGGCACGCGGCGAGCTCGGACTCGCGGCCCACGAACGCGGGCACCGCCATCAGCCGCGGCGCACCGGCGCCGGGAGTCGCCGCACCAGCCACAGTCGGGTGCTCCCTACCGTGAAACGACAGGCTGGACCTGAGCTAGATCATCATAGTCGTCAGAGAGCACACGACGCCAGGTCCTCACAGCAGCGGATGGGCCTCCGGGTGAGCGTGCCACCAGGCGCTGAAGACCGGGTTGTCCTCGACGTGGTCGATGAAGGCGCGGGCCAGGCCGCGATAGACGGCGGCGGCCGCGTCGCGGCTGAGACGGTCCCGCCGCCACGCCACGACGAGCCTGGCGACCTGCGGCTCGCCCGCCAGAGGACGCACGACGGTGCCTTCGGCGGCGGGCCAGGTGGGGTCCACGAGCCGGACGCCGTGCCCGGCCGCGACCAGGGGGCGACCGGCGCCGCTGGGCGCGTCGTAGCGGACGTCGGGCTCGAACCCGGCGGCCCGGCAGGAGGCGCGCAGCGCGGCCAGCGACCCGTCCTCGGCGCCCGGCGGGCTGATCCAGCGCTCGCCCCGCAGGTGCGCGAGGTCGATCTCAGCCTGCCCCGCGAGCCGGTGGCCCGCCGACAGCGCCACGAAGATCGGATGGCGCGGGATCAGCGTGCGGGTGACCACGGGGGCGGTCATGGGCACGTCGAAGCCCTCGATCATGCCCATGAGCGCGGCGTCCAGCCGCCCGTGTGCCAGTCCCTCGGCGAGCAGCACGGCGGACGGCTCGATCCGCAGCGAGATGGGCCGGCCAGGGAGTTCCTCGGCGACCCGGTCCACGACGCCGGCCACGCACGCCAGGTGGATGCAGCCCAGCTGGAGCCCCGCGGTCTCGCCGGCGTCGCGCAGGTCGCCGAAGAGGGTGTCGAGCTCCGACAGGACGATCCTGGCGCGGGCGACGACCTGGCGGCCCAGCGGCGTCGGCTCGACGCCCGCGTGGCTGCGGACGAACAGCTCGCCCCCGACGATCGCCTCGACCTTCCTGAGCTGGTTGGTCATCGCGGGCTGGGACAGGCCGAGACGCGCCGCCGCCCGCGTCACACTGCCCGTGTCGGCGATCGCGCAGACCATCCGGAGGTGCCTGAGATCGAGGTCCATGTCCAGAAATTAGGGCATACGCAACTCTTATGCCCGGCTGTATGACCGCGGCTCGGCAACGGCTTCCACACTCAGGGCGGCCTCGCATCCATGCGTCACCCCCCGGAGGTTCTCGTGCGAAAGCTGTTAGTCCTGGCAGCCCTGCTGCTGCCCTTCGCGGCGCCCATGCCGGCGAGCGCGTCGGTCACGGCCGAACCGCCGCCGGCCGCGGCCACGACGACGACCATCGACGACCACGTACGGAAGGAATCCCTGGCCGTCGAGGACCGGGCGCCGCTGCCCGCGTCCAAGGAGGCGCTCCGCCGCGACTACGACGAGCCGGCCGCCAGGACCCTCAAGGCCGCCGCCTGCTCCGTGGGCGACTTCACCGGCCGCACCGGCGGCGCGCTGGTGCGGCAGATCAAGGCGTCCACCACCGAGTGCGTGAACACGCTCTTCTCCCTGACGGGCGCGGACGCGTACCACGCCTTCCGCGAAGCGCAGATGACCAGCGTCGCGTACGCCCTCAGGGACGACGGCGTGAACTACCCGGGCGACAACAGCGCCGGGACCGCCCAGCTCGTCCTCTACCTGCGGGCCGGCTACTACGTCCAGTGGTACAACCCGTCGGACGTCGGCGCGTACGGCCCGTCCCTGCGGACCGCCGTCATGGCCGGGCTGGACGCGTTCTTCGGCGCCCCGCGCGCCTTCACGGTGAGCGACGCCAACGGCGAGGTGCTGGCCGAGGCGGTCACGCTGATCGACAGCGCCCAACAGAACGACCGCTACCTGTGGGTGGTCAAGCGCCTGCTCGACGGCTACGACAGCACGTACGACGCCTCCTGGCCGATGCTGAACGCGGTCAACAACGTCTACACCGTGCTGTTCCGGGGCCACCAGCTGCCGGCGTTCGTCAGCGCCGTCCGGGCCGACCGCGGCGTGCTCGACACGCTGAACGCGTTCGCGACACGACACCTGTCACTCCTCGGCACGGACCGGTCGTACCTCGTCTCGAACGCGGGCCGCGAGCTGGGCCGCTTCCTCCAGCACGCCGACCTGCGGACGACCGTCCGGCCGCTGGCCAGGGACCTGCTCGGCCGCTCGTCGATCACCGGCGCCACCGCCCCCCTGTGGGTGGGCGTCGCCGAGATGGCCGACTTCTACGACCGCGCCAACTGCTCGTCCTACGGCACCTGCGACCTGCGGAACCGGCTGGCGGCCGAGGTGCTGCCGATCACGCAGGCCTGCGGTTCCGGCATCCGCATCCGCGCCCAGCACATGACGTCCGGGCAGCTGTCCGCCAGTTGCGCCAGCCTGGCCGGGCAGGACGCGTACTTCCACAACCTGGCGCGTGACAGCGGCCCGGTCGCGGACGACCGCAACACCACGCTGGAGGTGGTGGTGTACGACTCCAGCACCGACTACCGGACGTACGCGGGCGCCATGTTCGGCATCGACACGAACAACGGCGGCATGTACCTGGAAGGCGACCCGGCGGCGGCCGGCAACCAGCCGAGGTTCATCGCGTACGAGGCCGAATGGCTGCGTCCCGACTTCCAGATCTGGAACCTCAACCACGAGTACACCCACTACCTGGACGGCCGCTTCAACATGTACGGCGACTTCACCGCCGGGATCAGCACGCCGACCATCTGGTGGATCGAGGGCTTCGCCGAGTACGTGTCGTACGGGTATCGCAAGCTGACCTACGACGCCGCCGTCACCGAGGCGGCCAAGGGCACGTACGCCCTGTCCACGCTGTGGAACACCACGTACGCGCACGACTCCACCCGCGTCTACCGGTGGGGCTACCTGGCCGTCCGCTACCTGTACGAGCGGCACCCGGCCGACGTCCAGACCGTGCTGCGCGCGTACCGGACCGGGGCGTGGAACACCGCGCGGACCTTCCTGACCAGCACGATCGGCAGCCGGTACGACACGGACTGGCGCACCTGGCTGGGCTCGGTCGGCGGCGGCGGTAGTGGTGGCGCCGAGTGCACCGGCGCCGACCCGCGCGAGCTCGGCCAGAACTGCCGGCGCGGCGGCCTGTCGGCGACGACGGGCAACTACGCGTACCTCTACCTGTACGTGCCGGCGGGGACGGCGAGGCTGACCATCACCTCGTCGGGCGGCACCGGCGACGCCGACCTCTACTACAGCGGCACCTCCTGGGCCACCGCCTCGTCCTCCACGCAGCGGGCGACGGGCGCGGGCAACGCGCACACCCTGACCGTCACCAACCCGGCGGAGGGCTACCACTACGTGAGCCTGCACGCGGCTCAGTCGTTCACCGGAGCGACGGTGCTGACCGAGCACTGAGTCCGACGGCGACCGCAGCCGGCCGGAGTCTGTCCCGCCCGGCTGCGGTCGCTGGTTCCCGGCGCGGAGACTCACCTGTTGACCTCAACTTCGGTCGAGGTTGCAGGCTGTCAGGGACAGTGACTGGAAGACAGAGTGGAGCGAGTGGCATGCGAGTCGTCGAGGTGACCACGTTCGGAGACCCCGAGGTGCTGGTGGCGCGGGACGCGCCGGATCCGGTCGCCGGGCCCGGGCAGGTCCTGATCGAGGTGGTCGCCGTGGACGTGCTGTTCCTCGACACGCAGCTCAGGGCGGGCTGGGGACAGGGGTTCTTCCCGGTGGAGCCGCCGTACGTGCCGGGTGACGGAGTGGCGGGGACGGTCGTGGCCATCGGGGAGGGCGTGGACCCGGGATGGACCGGCCGGCGGGTCGTCGCCCGTACCGGGAAGCCCGTGCACGAGGGCAGCCCGATCCTCGCTCCGGTCGGCGGGTACGCCACCAAGGCGGTCGCCCGTACCGAGACCCTGGTGGAGATCCCGGACGCGCTCGGTCCGCACGAGGCGCTGGCGCTGCTGCACGACGGGCCGACCGGGATGGGGGTCGTGGACCGGGCCGGGATCCGGCCGGGCGACCCGGTGCTGGTCACGGCGGCGGGCGGGAGCCTCGGCGTCGTCATCACCCAGCTCGCGACCGCCGCCGGAGCACGGGTGATCGGGGCGGCGCGCGGGCACGCCAAGCTGGACCTGGCGCGCAAGGCCGGCGCCGAGGAGGCGGTGGACTACACCGAGGAGGGCTGGGCCGACCGGGTCCGCGACCTGACCGGCGGCGTCCAGGCGGTGTTCGACGGGGCGGGCGGCCCGCTCGGCCGCCAGGCGCTGGATGCGGCGGTGAGCGGCGCCCGGTTCTTCGCGTACGGCGCGGCGGGTGGCACGTTCGCCGACTTCACGGCCGAGGAGGCCGCCGCCCGCGGCGTGCGGTTGATCGGGATCACGGACGGCGCGCCGGAACCCGTCCGGGTACGGGAGCTGATCGAGCGATCGCTGGCCGAGGCCGCGGCGGGACGCCTTCGGCCGCACATCGGGCAGACGTTCCCGCTGGAGCGCGCGGCCGACGCGCACGCGGCCATCGCCGCCCGCACCGCCCTCGGCAAGACCCTCTTGACCTGCGTCTGACGCACCTTCACGGCGCCGGAGGAAAAGGAAAGCGGATCGCCGGTAAAGACACGCTTGTGGAACGGGCGCCGTCCGCGCGATTCATGTTTGAGCGTCGGGCCTTATTTTCGCGGCCAAGAAAATATGCCGTCCCGCGCCTTGACGTTCTTCCATTCCGGCGGGGCACGATGAGAAGGAGGCAACGAGCAACGGGGAGGCTCCATGCTCAAAGAAGCATGCGCCATCAGTGCCCTCGCGGCAGCCGCTCTAGTCCCTTCCGCCGCCGCGCAGGCGCAGAGCGCCGACAGCGCGACCTCGCTCAGGAACTGCGCGTCCACCAGCGCCGGCGCACCGTGCAAGTGGATGACCGAGAACAACAAGCGGTGCTATTACTGCAAGCAGTCGAAGAAGAAGGGCGGCGGCTGGAAGCGCCAGTACTGCCAGCACCAGGAACGGGAGTACTAGGAACTGCCTCCTCGGAGGAGGGTGCGGGACGCCTTCGCGGGCGTCCCGCACCGGCGCTCCGGCAGGAGCGTCGGAAGCACTCAAATGCCCGCAATTCACCCCAACCGATTCGCCATATTCCCATACGGCCATTCCACACCGTTGACAGGGCTTCTCGGCGGAACGACGATGCTGTTGCCACCCGTCCTCTTTGATCCGAGCCATCTATCGCTCGTTCGCCCCAGGGCGGTCACACGACAGGAGAACGCCGTGTCAGAGAATCCCTCCGAGAAGCATGGAACGTACCAAGAGTCAGAGGCGGTGGACCTCGCCTTCGGCGCATGGGTAGTGGCGCGGCAGGAACTGGAAGAGCAGCTCATCAAGGCAGCCCGCGGACATCCACGTACACCTGGACAATCTCGTGGGCCACTATCAGGGCCTGGCGGCCGACACGGAATATATGTCGTCGCAGCAACAGGTATTCGATGACTGGCTCACTTACATAACGACCCTATGGGACGAGTACGACAAGGCCGCCAAAGAACTTCGCAAGCACTCGGCCAAGTACACCACGACCCAGATCGACGAAGGCACACGCATCCACCAGAACCTCTCAGACCAGGCTTCCAGCTTGTCGAGGGTGCTCCTCGGGCTCAACCTCTTCTTCTGGAATGTCCGCAACTGGCACGACGCGATCAAGCTCGAATCAGCCCACGACAAGTTCCAGGCCCAGCAGTCGTCCGGCCCCAACACCACTCCCCTGTCGTCAGCCTGGTTGAAACCCAAAGGCCTGGACACCGTGCGGAACCGCAAGGTGGGGCAAGTGATCGTCAGCCACGAAGCGCAGGACCAGAGCACCGACGTCACGGATGACGACATCAAGACGGTTCGGGCGCTGGCCAAGCGCATGGAGAAGTAGTTCTCACGCCGCCGCGGCACGGTCCGGGAGTACGCACGAGCCGGCGCTGCCGCCAGAGGAAGACCTCGTCAAGCACTCCTCAAGGCGACGGTCACAGCGCCACCGCCGTCCCCGTGACCGAGATGCCGATCGCCGGATCCGCGGGTACCGACACCGTGATGGTGCTCGGGCGGCCCATGTCATGGCCCTGGTACACGGTCACGTTCGCGGGCAGCGCGAGGAGTTCCAGAGCACGCAGATAGCCACCGAGCGCCGCCGCGGCGGCACCGGTCGCCGGATCTTCCACCACACCTCCTGGAGGGAAGGGGTTCCTGGCGTGGAACACATCGACCCGCTCCCGCCACACGAGGTCGACCGTCGTCCAGCCGGCTTCGGCCATCAGCGCGGCCAGGGCTTCGAAATCGTAGGTCAGATCCGCGAGACGTTCACGAGTGGCGGCGGCGATGATCGGATGAGAAGCGCCGGCGTTGGCCACTCTGGGAGGCAGGCCGGAGTCCAGATCGGTTGACGACCAGCCCAGGATCGACAGGAGATCCTCAAGGAGCGCGTCATCCAGCGCTTCCACGCGTGGCGGAACGCTGACGAGGGTGGCGACGGTGTGTCCGGCCGCGTTCACCGAAGTCGTCACCTTGATCGGCCCGGCCTGCGTGTGCATGAGCAGGTCTCCGGGCCCGTGCGCGTCCGCGAAGGCCACTGCCGTCGCGATGGTGGCATGGCCGCAGAAGGGCACTTCCACCTTCGGGCTGAAGTATCGAACCGCGAGCGTCCGGTCGGTCCGTTCTGTCACGAAGGCGGTCTCCGAGTAGCCGACCTCCGCAGCGACGTCGAGCATCTTCTCAGGGCCGACCCCGCCGGCGTCGAGGACGACTCCAGCGGGGTTTCCTCCGTCAGCTCGTTCACTGAAGGCCACGTATCGCAGTAGGTCCATGGTGGAACGCTAGGACCAAAACGTGAGCGCGGCGACCTCGCGGGCGAAGCGGGCCCGGACACACCGGGGGAATCGGGATGAACTCTTGAAGGTCAGGGGATTCCCGGCGGCGCGGGCATCTGCTGAAGTGGCGTTATGAGCCGGGGTGGTCATCGCGTGGTGCCGCATCCCGCCGACGTCGCGGTGGAGGCTTGGGCGGACTCCAGGGAAGGCTGCCTGGCCGAGGCGATGCGGGGCCTGGTGGAGAGCTTCGCCGACATCAAGGGGGCGCGGCCCGACGACAGCGTGACCTTCGTGGTGACCGAGGAGAGCGACGAAGAGGTGCTCGTCGCGGTGTTGCAAGAGGTGATCTACCAGATCGAGATGTTCGGCCGCCTGGCCGTGGACATGTCGATCGACGAGCCGACCGAGTTTCCGGTGGAGCGGGTGGAGGCGCGGCTGGCCACGGTCCCGTTGGAGACGGTGGAGCGGATCGGCGCGATGCCGAAGGCGGTCGGCACGCACAACCTGCGGTTCGGCTGGGTGGACGGGATATGGCGGGCGCAGGCCGTGGTGGACGTCTAGGCGTCCGGCTCAGCCTGGTCGGCGTCGGGGCGATGAACCGAGGTCAGGCGTGTCGAGCACGTCCAGCGTGGACACCTCGGCCCACACCAGGTTCCACCGCCGCGGCACGGTCCGGGTTCCCCAACTGATCGCCGTCTGCTGAACCAGCCACAGCCCCCGGCCACCGCAGTCATCGTCATCCGACCGACGGGGAAGAGGAACGGTCGCCGCCCCCTCGTCGATCACCTCGACCCTGGCCGTCGCGGCGCTGATCTCGAAGACCTTCACCCTCACCAGCCCGCCCGGCCGCCCGGACCCGGTGTGCAGCACGGCGTTCCCCACCAGTTCGCTCGCGACGAGCCGGGCGCCGTCCACCTCGCGATGCCCCGCCACCGTCAGGGCATCTGCCACCCAGCAGCGAACCAGGCAGACCCAGGCCGCGCTCCCCGGAACCGTCAGGTCCACCAGTGCACGCTCCCTCACTGCGCCACCTCCCACACCCGCTCGCACGCGGCCTCGTCCCGCGCGTCCACGCACCGGTCCCGGCCTCGCCCCCACGAGAACACCCACCTTTCGCCCTGAAGAGAGGCCCGTACGAGCAACGGCCCCGACACCCGCTGGACCGCGACGCACGGCTCATCGCGCCTCGGCAACTGCACCGAAACGGCCAGGCCGCGCTTCGACAGACCCCAGGCCAGTCGCGTCAGGTGGTGGAACTGCTCGTGCTCCCGGGTCGCCGTCGGCTGCGTGGCTCGGGTTCGCTTGCGTCGCATCGATCCAACCGCCCTTCATGTGCGGCACCGATCCAGCAGGTCGGGGGTACTGACACACGTTGTACGTCGTGCTGATCCACAACAACCGTGCCCTCGCTACGAAGGAAGCCGGGCGGAGAAACCTGGCCCTGTTCAAGCATTGCCCCTCGCAGAGTGTGCCTTGATGACTACTCTAAGTGCAAGATAGTTGGCAGGATGCACGCCGATCAGTTTTGCCCCCAAGATCGATAACGTTTCTCCCGGAGACGAGATGACAGCTCAGCGCAGCCCATCAGCACGACAGCGCCGCCTGGCCGCGGTATTGCGCGGCTTGCGCAAGGAGAAGGGGATGTCCCGCGAGACGGTCGCGGAGCTGATGGGGTGTTCGGCACCAACCATCACCCGCATCGAGGCAGCGACGGTGGGAGCGCGGATCGCTGATGTCACCATGCTGCTGGAGATCTACGAGGTGCCGGCGCACACAAGGGAAGTGCTTCTCCAACTCGCCCGCGATGCGCGGAAACGCGGCTGGTGGGACAAGCTGTCCGACACGATCCCGGAATACTTCCAGAGCTACGTGGGCCTCGAAGAGGACGCGTCATCCATCACCGGTTACGAGACCGAGTACGTACCCGGCCTCTTCCAGACGGAGGAGTACGCGCGCGCGATCATGAGCGCGGAACCGGCCCTGCCTTCTGAGGAGGAGTTGGCCCTCAGCCTCGCGATCCGGATGAAGCGTCAAGAGGTACTCAAGTCCGCATACCCACCCGAGATGTGGATGGTGCTGAACGAGGCGGTCATTCGGCGCGCGGTGGGCGAGGAAGGACTCATGCATCGTCAACTGCGCCACCTGCACGAACTGTCGTCGCAGAACTCCATCAACATCCAGGTGCTGCCCTTCTCCAGCGGAGCTCATCCCGCAATGAACGGGGGCTTCAGCATCCTGAAGTTTCCAAAACTCTCAGATCCAGACGTTGTGTACCTTGAGTATTGGAGGGGGAGTATCTACCTGGAAGAGCCTCACGACGTAAACGCCTACAATCGACTATTCGATCACCTTCGCGCACGGGCGCTCGGGCCAGATCAGACCCGACGTCTGATCGAGCAAGTGACTGGAGGGACGAGATGAGCCACCAGCGGGACACTGGGCCAGAGCGACCTTCCCCTTTGACCTGGCGAAAGTCCACGTTCTCGAACGGCACGGGCGGAAACTGTGTCGAAGTAGCGCTGTTAGACGACGATGACACCAAGGCGCTCGAAGCCGATCACAAAGCCGGCCACGGCCCCCTCGTCGCACTGCGCGACTCCAAAGACCCTGATGGACCCAGGCTGTACTTCACCCGCAGCGAGTTCGCCGCGTTTCGACATGGGATTATCGCAGGGGAGTTCGACGACCTCGTTTGAGAGATCACTCCTGCAGAGGACGGCACACCCCGTCGGACGACCAAGCCGAGACCCGCGAACACCTCTCGTCCGAACGTCGCAGCGACCCCTACACCTGAAGGGGGGCATGATGACTGCATCTCCCGAGCTGAACGCCGCGTGGCGTAAAAGCAGCCTGAGCGGAAGCGGGTCTGATAGGCGAGCCGTCCTTTACGGCCATCCACCTACTCAGGTTCAAGGTCCAGACCTTCTAGCCTTCCACCTATAAGGTCTCTCTTTCGCAACTCGCGTCGGAAGCTGTCAACGCCTCTCTTTCTTCGAACGTCACCCTTGCACTTGTTGCTGCTCCCTGGAGACTGTCGTGGCTATGAGAGACGGTGGCAACTCACGCAGATGGCTGTTGGTACTCGCCTCGCTGACCAGCCTGGTGATGGGAGTCGTCGCCGTTCTCATCGGCCTGGAGGCGATGAGCTGGGTCGCCTCGGGTGTAGCCGCGGTGTTCGGCGTAATCACTGCATCCAATGAGATCGCCCGCGCCGGCGGGGATGGCCCTTCGGACGCCCGCACTGGAGGAGAAAGCTCCCCGAACAGGCCCCGCCGCCTGACAGGCCAGGCGTGGGCGGCCGTACTCGTAGGTGCGATGGCCGTGGTCTTCGGCGCGGCTGTTGCCTTCAGGCTCATCGTCAATCCGGTCGGATCGGAAACCCTCACCTGCCCGAAGCCTTCAGACCCGATTACCCAGGCCAAGGTGACGTCGGCCTCGACAGCCGCCTATCCCGACCTGAAGATCGAGTCGTTCGTTTACAACGTCACCTATAACGGCACGGACTTCATGCACCTGGAGGCAACCGGGCGGATCACCGGCAAAGTGCCGGAGGATCAGTTGTTGTATCCCTTCGGGTCCGCGGATCCCAAGACTCGCGACGCCTACGGCAATGCCGGCGTCGAAGGCCTGTTCTGGGGCAAGGACGAACTGATCGTGCCCGATCAGAACGGGTGCTGGTCCAAACCGCAACGCAGGTTCGGCGGCTATGCCGGCGCCCGGGGCCTTACGTTCTACTACCACCTGGGGCTCGTCCCGCACTCCCAGATCTCGTGTCTGGACAAGGTCCTCTCGACCAAGGACGCCGAGGACAATGGTGTGGAGGCTGCGGACCTGACCAGGTGCGGCGTCACTTTGCTCGGTTACGCCCACATCCCGACCGATCCCGTGTGAGCCAGGCGGGCCCATGCTCGTGAGCTGTTAGCGGCTCATGGGCCGGGGTAGCCGCGAGGCAGGGAGGAGGGCTCGGCGATGCGCACGCTGGTGGAGGTCGTTCGGGAGAAGGGGATGACGGATCCCCGCCTGCTGGCCGCCTTCGCCGACACGCCGCGCCAGCGGTTCGTGCCGCTGCGCTCCGCCGCGCGCGCCCAGTTCGACGAGCCGATCCCGATCGGTCACGGGCAGCCGACCTCGCAGCCGTCCCTGGTCGCCCAGATGATCGACGCGTTGGGGCTCGCGGGCACGGAGACCGTCCTGGAGATCGGCAGCGGGTACGGCTACCAGACCGCCCTGCTGGCCCGACTGGCCAGGTGGGTCTATTCGCTGGAACGCCATGCCGACCTGGCTGAACACGCCCGGGCCAACCTGGCCGCGGCCGGTGTGACCAACGTCGAGGTGCTGGTCGGCGACGGCACCGCCGGCCTGCCCGCTCACGCGCCCTTCGACGCCGTCATCGTGTCGGCCGCCGCTCCGACGGTGCCCGCGCCACTGGTCTCGCAACTGGCCGAGGGCGGGCGGCTGGTCATGCCGATCACGGGCGAAGCGGCCGACATCGTCACGCTGTACACCAAGCGGCAGGGTCAGTTGGCGTGGCTGCGCCTCCTGACGCCTGCCCGGTTCGTCCCCCTCATCGGCGAACACACGCGGTAAGCGATCATGCGCTCGTCATCCTCTCCGCAGGTCCACGATGAGCAGGTCGTCCTCCCAGACCGCCGCCGTGCCGAGCGCCTCGCACGCGCTGATGAAACGCCGGGCGAGCCAGGAGCGTTCCGCGCCCTCGGCCAGGACGGTGCGGCAGTAGTCGAGTTTGAGCGGCACGGCGCGCAGCCGTACCGGACCGAGCTCGTCGACGGTCACCAGGAACAGCAGCGACAGGTCGTTGCGCAGATCCGGGTCCACCGCGTAGTCGTCGATGAAGTCGCCCATGTCGTACAGGACCGGCGGCGCCACGCCGTGCGGGACGTGCGCGGAGTGGCCGGCGATCAGCGTCGCCCCGGCGTCGGTGAGGATCCTGGCCGCGCCGAGGATGTACGGCAGCGGCCCGGTCGTCATGTTGGGACCCCAGTGGGGCATGACCAGCACGGCGTCCGTTTCCGTACGCATCCTCGTCACCGTGTCCGTCAGCCAGCCGGGGACGCCGGAGCGCAGGTCGGCGTAGGCGACGCCGGGCCGGTCGGGGGCGGCCGCGTAGTCGTCCGGGTGGTCGGTCACGGAGATGACGGCGATGCGCAGCCCCCGTGTGGCGAGAATGACCGGCTCGCGCGCCTGGTCCAGGGTGGCGCCCGCACCCGCCGCGCGGATCTCCACGCGTTCGAGATGGGCACGGGTGTCGAGCAGCGCGTCGTAGCCGTAGTCCAGCGCGTGGTTGTTGGCCAGCGTGACGCAGCTGACGCCGAGCTCGGCGAGCAGATCGACGGCCTGCGGCGGGGCGCGGAAATGGAAGACCTTGCCCGGCGCGAACATCGAGTCGCCGCGACTGGAGACGCAGCACTCCAGGTTGAGCAGGATGGCGTCGGCCTCGGACAGGTACTCGCGGACGCCGTCCGAGACGAACGCGTCCGGGGCGTTGTAATCGGCCAGCAGGTCCCCGACGCCACGACCGAGCATCGTGTCGCCCGCCAGCGCGAGCGTGACAACCACGAGGTTCCCCTGCCCTCGACGACGTGCTCAAACGCCCGGAAAACACCGCCGCCACCTGCAATGATCCGCTATCTGGGGGTAGGCGTCAGGTGGAAGCGTAAGCGACCTTCTCGGGGAGGCAGCGATGAGCACACCGGGAATCGGCAAGAAGGTCCAGGACGTGATGCACCAAGGGGCCGAGTGCATCGGAGAGCAAGACAGCCTGCGCAGGGCCACGCAGATGATGCGTGACCTGTCGGTCGGCGCGCTGCCGATCTGCGGGGACGACGACCGGCTCAAGGGCATCATCACCGACCGGGACATCGTGATCAAGTGCTGTGCCGAGGGCAAGGACCTCGACAGCACCACGGCAAGCGAACTCGCCCACGGCCTGGTGTGGGTGGAGGCCGACAGCAGCGTCGAAGAGGCGCTGGAGAAGATGGAGCAGCACCAGATCAGGCGGCTGCCCGTGATCGAGGACAAGCGGATCGTGGGCATGGTCAGCGAGGCCGACCTGGCCAAGGAACTCCCCGACAACAAGCTCGCGGAGTTCGTCCACCGGGTCTACGCGTCCTCCTGATCCAGCCGGGCGCGGGGGCCGTTCACGCGGCCCCCGGCGCCTCATTCACCGGAGAGCTCGCGATCGCCCTGGTGGAAGGTCGGCCGGATTGCGCAGCCTAACCAACCTAAGAGCAAATTGTAGTTGCAAGGCGATCTTGACCGTGAAACTACAATCTCATCTTCATTTGAGCAGCGAGCGCCCGTCGCGGGTTGACCGATGGCGGCCGTCGGAGGTGACCCGTCACTCCCACTCGATGGTGCCCGGGGGCTTGCTGGTGACGTCCAGCACCACCCGGTTGACCTCGCGCACCTCGTTCGTGATCCGCGTGGAGATCCGCGACAGCACGTCATAAGGCACCCGCGACCAGTCGGCCGTCATCGCGTCCTCGGACGTCACCGGCCGCAGCACCACCGGATGCCCGTACGTACGACCATCCCCCTGCACCCCCACAGAGCGCACGTCGGCGAGCAGCACCACCGGGCACTGCCAGATCTCCCGGTCGAGCCCCGCCCGCGACAGCTCCTCACGAGCGATCGCATCGGCTTCGCGCAGCAGGTCGAGACGCTCGCGCGTGACCTCGCCCACGATCCGGATCCCGAGACCCGGCCCCGGGAACGGCTGGCGCCACACCATCGCCGACGGCAGCCCGAGCTCCTCGCCGGCCCGCCGCACCTCGTCCTTGAAGAGGGTGCGCAGCGGCTCCACCAGCTTGAACTGCAGGTCCTCAGGCAGCCCGCCCACGTTGTGGTGGGACTTGATGTTGGCCGTGCCCGTGCCCCCGCCGGACTCCACCACGTCCGGATAGAGCGTCCCCTGCACCAGGAAGTCCACCGGGCCGTCGGCCATGATGGCGCGCTGCTCGTCCTCGAAGACCCGGATGAACTCCCGGCCGATGATCTTGCGCTTCTCCTCAGGGTCGGAGACCCCTTCGAGAGCCTTCAGGAAACGGTCCGAGGCGTCGACCACCCGCAACCGCACCCCGGTGGCGGCCACGAAGTCGCGCTCGACCTGCTCCGCCTCCCCCTTGCGCAGCAGCCCGTGGTCGACGAAGACGCAGGTGAGCCGGTCGCCGATGGCGCGCTGGACGATGGCGGCGGCCACCGCGGAGTCGACGCCGCCGGACAGGGCGCAGATGGCGCGGCCGTCGCCGACCTGGCGGCGGACCGCCTCGACGGACTCCTCGACGATGTTGAGCATGGTCCAGCTGGGGCGGCAGCCGGCCGCTTCCAGGAAGTGCTTGAGCACCTGCTGGCCGTGCTCGCTGTGGAGGACCTCGGGGTGGAACTGCACGCCGTAGAGGCCGCGGCCGGGGTGCTCGAAGGCGGCGACCGGGGTCTCGCGGGTCGAGGCGGTCACCAGGAAGCCCTCGGGGGCGGCGGCGACGCTGTCGCCGTGGGACATCCAGACCTTCTGGGCCGACGGGAGACCCGCGAAGATCACGCCCTCGTCGAGGACCTCCAGGGAGGTGCCGCCGTACTCGGCGACGCCCGTGCGGGCCACCTCGCCGCCCAGCGCCCTCGCCATCGCCTGGAAGCCGTAGCAGATGCCGAACGTGGGCACCCCGGTCTCGAAGAGGCCGTGGGGCACGTCGGGGGCGTTGTCGGCGTAGACGGACGAGGGACCGCCGGACAGGATGATCGCCTTGGGGTTCTTCGCCATCATCTCCTCGACCGTCATGGTCGACGGGACGATCTCGGAGTAGACGTGGCACTCGCGCACCCGCCTGGCGATGAGCTGCGCGTACTGCGCGCCGAAGTCGACCACCAGGACCGTGTCGAACTCAGACACCGAAGGAACCCCCCAAAGGCGAATGCGGTGCACTCAGTCTATCGACAGCAGACCGAGCGGCGGCGACCCGAGGTCGAGCAGGGCCTTGTGGAAGCGCTGGAGGGTGAAGCCCGCGCCCCACGCCTGCCTGGCCTGCTCGCGCAGATCCATGATGATCAGCTTGCCCCAGGTGTAGCGGCCGTACGTGGGATCGAAGGTGGCCCGCCTGGCCTCGGCCATCGCGGCGGGGCCCGCCAGGTGGGTGTGGGAGGCGAAGCGGGCGGCCGCGTCCTCGACGGTCATCGCGCCGGTGTGCACGCCGATCGCGCAGGCCAGCCGGGTGACGCGGATGAGCGCCTCCACCCAGACGCCGATCTCGAAGCGCGGGTCGCCCGCCTCGAACCCCTCCTCGACGCAGAGCTCCTCGGCGTAGTGCGCCCAGCCCTCGGCGAACGAGAACGACTGCAGCAGCCGCCGCACGTCCGACGGCGCCCGGCGCAGGGCCAGGCCGTGGGAGAAGTGGCCGGGCGCGACCTCGTGCACGTTGATGGCGGGCAGCGTGGTCTCGCTGAAGACCTCCAGCCACTCGTCGACGTCCTGTTTCGGCCAGGACGGGTCGGGCGGGGTGATGTGGTACCAGGACGGGCCTTCGGGTTCGCCGGGGGCGTTCCACGACATCATCGCCATCGCCCAGCGGCGTGACTCGGGGGCGAGGCCGACCAGGCACGTGCCGTCGTGGTAGGGCACCAGGTCCTTCTCGCGGGTGAACGCGATGGCCTTCTCGGTGCCGATCCTGGCCGCCTCGATCACGCCGTCGGCGTCGGGGTGCTGCTTGACCAGCTCGCGGACCACGTCCAGCGGCGGCCTGCCGCCCTGGCCGAGCCGGTCGCAGGCGTCGGCGAGGCGGGCCGTCAGGCGGTCGCGCTCGGCGTCGGCGCGCTCGGCCAGCCTGCCCAGGTCGACGTCCAGGCCCTCGACGGTGCCCATGAGCCGGGCCAGGGCGTCCGCGCCGAGCGCGGCGTCCGGGTCGCCGGTCTCCGCCGCCCGCTCGACGTGGGCGACCAGGCGGGCGTGCGCCTCCAGAGCGGCCTGGTCGGTGACGCCTGCGGCCAGGCCCTTGACCGCGCCGAGCAGGGACTGCGCCACGGGGGCGCTGACCTGGTCGAGCGAGGCGGTCGCGTGCCGTACCGCTTCCGGCCAGAGCGCCAGGTGGGCGGCCTTGGCGGCGGCGCGCTGCTCCTCGGGGCCGTAGTCGCGGTCGTAGCAGGCGAGGTCCAGGTTGGACAGGTGGAGCAGCGGGTTCTTGCGGTGCAGCGCGAGCTCGCCGAGCTCGAAACGCAGGCCCTCCTCGAAGACCTGGAGGTGGCGGGCGTCGTGGGGGTCTTCCGGCAGGTCGCCGTCGCCGAGCCGGGTCAGGCCGGCGCGCACGCCCTCGGGAGACAGGTCCTGGATGGCGCCGTCGTACTCGTGCCGTCCGCCTGACTCGCGTGCTTCCGGGACCATCAGGTCGGTGATGGCCCGCAATCTGGGCTGAAGTTCCGTCATGCCGGAAACGCTAGCGGCCGAGTGGGTGGCTGACCCAGACGTTGGGCTCGACGTAGACGGCGTGATCGTGGCCGGGTTCGACGTGGACGGGGTTGAGCGCGCCCGGCACCTCCGCTGGGCCCGGCCGGTCGAACGGCAGGCCGGTCCACTCGCGCCACTCGGCGAGCGTGCCGGCGATCGTCATCGAGCGCGGCGCCACCTTGACGATCTCGCCTCCCGCCCGTACGTGGACGCGCAGCCACGGGTCGTGCGGCAGCCCGTCGGGGCGGGTGCGGAAGGCGTACTCCGCCATGGGGGTGTGCGGCTCCAGGTGCTTGTGGTTGGGGCGGACCGGCGCGACCAACTCGTCGAAGCCGAGGCGGGCGGCGTTGGCGCGCATGGCGGCCACCATGAGCGGCGAGACGCCCTTGCCGAGCAGGTCGCGGCGGACGGTGATCTCCAGGGCGGAGATCCGGCCGGGGCGCTCGCCGCGCTCGCGGGTCAGCCAGGCGCGCCTGATGACGCCGTCCCAGCCGTCGTCGGGCAGCTCGCCGTCCTTAAGCGTGAACGGCATCGTGCAGCCCCGGGCGGCCAGCCGGCCCGGCTCGGCGTCGTCGTCGGCGACCAGGACGTAGTCGGTGTAGGCCGTGTCGGCGACCGCGTAGAAGAAGTCGGCGATCGGGTCCTTCATCATGAACTCCGGCCAGGAGTGGTCCATGTCCCACAGGGTGGGGATGAACTCGGGGCGCTCGGAGAGGGTGGTGATCCGCAAGGCCATGGGCGGATATTTTCACATTTCGGAGGGCCGCTGGACGGGTTGATCCTCACTCTTGAAGATCAAGGTGGTCTGCAGGTGCACGATCTCGGGCCGTACCAGGAACCTCTCCAGGCAGAGCCGGTGCAGGTGCTCGGCGTCGGCCACGGCCACGTGCACCAGGAAGTCCTCGGCGCCGGCCACGTGGAAGAGCGTGATCGTCTCGGGCAGCGACAGCACGAAGCTCCGCAGCGGGTCGACGAGCTGGCTCGTGTGCGGCCGTACCCGCAGCGCGAGCAGCGCCTGCAGCGGCCGGCCCAGCTTGGCGACGTCGACCGAGGCGCGGAAGCCGGTGATGATCCCGCGCCGCCGCAGCGCGCGCACCCGTTCGAGCGCGGTGGAGGGCGCGACGCCGAGCCGCTCGGCGAGATCCTTGTTCGGCAGCCGGGCGTCGCGCTGGAGTGCCGCCAGGATGGCCAGGTCGATCGAATCCAGTTCGGCATTATGCATGGAAATTGCCCTCCAATTCGGCAACACTAGCCGCACGCCGATGATGTCCTCACTATTTCGAGATATGTGGAACGTTGAGGAGTTCACCGAGTCGGCCGGCATCACGGTCGAGGAGCTGTCCGCCTATGTGGCGGAGAGCCAGCGGGGCGAGGCCCCCGTGCTCAGGCGCACGCCGCCGCGCGAGCTGGCGGACCGGCTGGGCCTGCGTGAGCTGATCGTCAAGGGCGGCATGACCCCCGCGTCGTACCGCGGCTTCCTGCGCGCCTTCCTCGCCGAGAGCACGCGGCTGCACCACCCGGCGTTCCTGGCCCACCAGACCGCCTCCCCCGACTTCCCCGCCGCGCTGGCCGACCTCGTGCACGGCGCGATCAACAACCCGATGAACATCTACGAGATGGGCGCCTCGGCGGCCACGGTCGAGTTCGAGGTCCTGCGCTGGATGCTGGACAAGGTGGGCTTCCCGGCCGGCGGCGGCGTGCTGACGCACGGCGGCTCGCTGGCCAACCTGACGGCGATGCTGGCGGCCAGGGCGCGGGTGGCGCCGGAGGCGTGGGAGGAGGGCGTGCCGGGCGACCTGGTGATCCTGGCCTCGCCGTCGGCGCACTACTCGATCTCCCGCGCGGTCTCGATACTCGGGCTCGGGCAGCGCGCGGTGGTGCCGCTGGAGACGGACGAACTGGGCCGGATCGACCCGGCCAGACTGCCGGACATCTCGGGCAAGCGGGTCATGGCGCTGGTCGCGGCGGCCTGCGCCACCGGGACCGGACTGTACGACGACCTGCGGGCGATCGGCGAGTGGTGCCGCGAGCGCGAGGTGTGGTTCCACGTCGACGGCGCGCACGGCGCCTCGGCCCTGCTGTCGGACCGGCACGCCCACCTGCTCGACGGCATCGGGCTGGCCGACTCGGTGATCTGGGACGCGCACAAGATGCTGCGCACCTCGGCCCTGTCGGCGGCGGTGCTGGTGCGCAGGGAGAGCGACCTGGACGCGGCCTTCAAGCAGGAGGCCAGCTACCTGTTCTACGGCGACCAGGGCTTCGACCAGATCGCCCGTACGGTCGAGTGCACCAAGGCCGAGCTGGGGCTGAAGGTGTTCATGAACCTGGCCTGGCGCGGCGAGCGCGGCCTCGGCGACTACGTGGCCTCCCGGTACGACACCGCCCACCGGTTCTGGGAGCTGGCCCGCGAACGCCCCGGGTTCACGGTGCCGTACGAGCCGGAGAGCAACATCGTGTGCTTCCGCCACGGCGACGGCGACCAGGTGGCGATCCGCGAACGGCTGATGCGCGACGGCACCTTCTACCTCACCTCGACCGAACTGGCCGGGGTCCGCCACCTGCGGATCACGGTGATGGCCCCGGCCACGGACGACGCCACCCTGACAGCACTCCTGGACGAGATCGAGGCTTTCTAGATCAACGGCAGGCGACGCCGGTCTTGCTGAGCCTGCCGTTGTAGTCGTTGCCCGGCCCGGTGTGGTCGCCGTGCCTGGCGTGGATGCTCACGCACATGTTCTTGCCGTAGACCTTGACCGGGCCCGCGTAGTACTTGAAGCGGCCGGTGTCCTTGGCGTAGTTGTTCTTGACGTTGTCCTCGGCGAACCTCTCGTTGTACATCTCGATGAAGAGGGGCGTCTTCTCGCCGTACCGCTGGTGGCCGGAGCGCTTGACCAGCGCCGCGCAGTTCCACCCGGTGGCGGCGTTGTAGAAGAGCTTGACGTCGCTGATGTAGTACGTGCTGCCGTCGAGCGCGTCCTTCATCGGGATCTTCCAGCTGCCGACCTGCGTGCCGCTGCAGCCGTACGCCGCGGCGGCGGCCGGTGGGGCGGCGACCAGGTGCAGCCCTAGGGCGGTGACCCCGGCAAGGGCGGCGGTCATGGTTCGCTTGAGCATGGTGAAACCCCCGAAAGTGGAAAGTTTGCCTAAAACGCCCTAACCACTTCTCCGGGGGGCTCACACCTCCTGTTACCGATTCGTGATCCAGAGCGCGGCGAGGGCCGTGGCGGGGACCGCCGGGCTGCGCGGGGGGATCGGGGGCAGGGGCCGGTAGGCCGTGCCGAGCGGCGGGCGGGCGTCGGGGTCGCCCGCGTTCGGCCAGAGCGCCATGGCCCGCTCGGCCAGCGCGGTGATGGTCAGCGACGGGTTCACGCCCAGGTTGGCGGCGACCGAGGACCCGTCCACGACGTGCAGGCCCTCGTACCCGTAGAGCCGGTGGTACGGGTCGATCACGCCTTCCCCGGGCGAGGCGCCGATCGAGCAGCCGCCGAGGAAGTGGGCGGTCGCGGGGATGTCGAACAGGTCCAGCCACGACCCGCGCGGCTCGCCGCCGACCTCCTCGGCCCCGATCCGCACCGCCTCGTGGCCCGCCGGGATCCAGGTGGGGTTCGGCTCGCCGTGCCCCCGGGTGGAACGCAGCCCGAACCGGCCGCGCCGTACCGTGATCGAGTTGTCCTTGGCCTGCATGACCAGCGCGATCAGCGACCGCTCGGACCAGCCGCGCAGGTCGAGCAGCCCGAGCGCGCGCAGCGGACGGCGGGCGGCCTCGCGGGCGAACGCCTTCCACCGGTTCTGGCCGCCGTCGATCAGCAGCGTGCGCAGCAGGCCCATCGCGTTGGAGCCGTCGCCGTAGCGGACCGGCTCGATGTGCGTCTCGGCGTCCGGGTGGAAGGACGAGGTGATCGCCACCCCGGCGTTGAGCTTCTCGCCGCCGCGCGACGGCCGCTCGAAACCGAGCAGCGCCTCGGAGTTGGTACGGGTGAGCGTGCCCAGCCGGGGCGAGATCCGGGGCAGCGTGCCGTCGTCGCGCAGCCGGTGCAGCAGTCGTTGCGTGCCCCAGGCCCCGGCCGCGAAGATCACCTGCCGGGCGGTGAAGACCCGGCGCCGCCTGGCCGAGCCGGTCCGCCGGGCCAGCACCTCGTAGCCGCCGGACGGCAGCGGGCGCACCGAGGTGACCGTGCACTCGGCGTAGACCCGGGCGCCGGCCCGCTCGGCCAGGTAGAGGTAGTTCTCGGTGAGCGTGTTCTTGGCGCCGTGGCGGCAGCCGGTCATGCACTCGCCGCACTGGACGCAGCCGCGCCGTTCGGGGCCCGCGCCGCCGAAGTACGGGTCGGCGCCGTCGGGCCCGAAGTAGACGCCGACGGGGGCCGGGCGGAACGTGCCGCCCACGCCCATCCGATCGGCGATCTTCAGCATCACCGCGTCGGCCGGGGTGTGCGCGGGGTTGGTCGTCACCCCGAGCATCCGCTTGGCCTGGTCGTAGTAGGGCGCCAGCTCGGCCTTCCAGTCGGTGATCGAGGCCCACTGCGGGTCGCGGTAGAACGGGTCGAGCGGCTCGTACAGCGTGTTGGCGTACACCAGCGACCCGCCGCCCACCCCTGCCCCGGCGAGCACCATCACGCCGGTGCCCTTCTCGCCGCGGAGCAGGTGGATGCGCTGGATGCCCTTCATCCCCAGCCACGGCGCCCACAGGAAGTCGCGCAGCCGCCAGGAGGTCGCGGGCAGCGAGGACCGGTCGAAGCGCCGCCCCGCCTCCAGCACCGCGACCCGGTAGCCCTTCTCGGCCAGCCGGAGCGCCGAGACGCCGCCGCCGAACCCGGAACCGATGACGACGACGTCGAACCCGCTCACTTGACCCTCAGCCACTTCATCACCTTGAGCGTGGTGGTCAGCACGTCCGCCCACGTCTCCTGGGCCAGGTCGAACGGCGGCTCGATGCGCAGCCAGGACGCCTGGGAAGCCACGGTCTGCGACTCGGTGTAGCGCAGCAGGCCCTCCGTGCCGTGCCTGCGGCCCAGGCCGGACGCCTTCATGCCGCCCATCGGGGCGTCGTAGGAGGCGTACGCGGCGCCGTACCCCTCGTTGATGTTGACCGTGCCGGCCTTGATCCGGGCGGCCAGCGCGCGGCCGCGGGAGGTGTCGGAGGTCCAGATGGAGGCGTTCAGGCCGTAGGCCGTGTCGTTGGCCAGCTCGACCGCCTCGTCGTCGGAGGCGAACGGGTAGAGCGACACCACCGGGCCGAACGTCTCGTCGCGGCAGAGCTCCATGTCGTCGGTGACGCCGGTCAGCACGGTCGGCTCGTAGAACAGCGGCCCGAGGTCCGGCCTGGCCTTCCCGCCGGCGAGCACGGTCGCGCCGCGGGCCACGGCGTCGTTGACGTGCCGGGTGACGGTCTCCAGCTGGTGGCGGTGGGTCAGCGAGCCCATCTGGACGGACCAGTCGCGGCCGGGGGCGAGCTTCATGTTGCGCACCTGACGGGCGAAGCGGTCGGCGAACGCCTCGAACAGCGACGTGTGCACGTACAGCCGCTCGATCGAGAGGCACAGCTGGCCCGCGTTGGCGAAGCAGGCGCGGATCGCGCCCTGCACGGCCAGGTCCAGGTCGGCGTCGTCGAGCACCAGCATCGGGTTCTTGCCGCCGAGCTCCAGCGAGCAGCCGACGAGCCGCTTGGCCGCCTCCTCGGCGATCTTCCTGCCGGAGCGGGTGGAGCCGGTGAAGGCCACGTAGTCGGCGCCGTCGAGCAGCGCCTCGCCGATCTCGTCAGGCTCGCCGGGCACGACCTGCCAGAGGTCGCGCGGCATGCCGAGCTCCACCAGCAGGTCGACGGCCCACCGGGTGGACAGCGTGGTCTGGGTGTCGGGCTTGTGCACCACCGCGTTGCCGGCCAGCAGCGCGGGCACGGCGTCGGTGACGCCCAGCGACAGCGGGTAGTTCCACGGCGAGATGAGCGCGACCACGCCCTTGGGCCGGCGCAGCTCGCTCACCCGGGTGGCGATCGGGAACACGCCCTTGCGTCCCTGCGGGGCGAGCAGTCCGGGCGCCCGGCGGGCGTAGTAGAGCACGCAGCCCGCGACGTCGAGGACCTCCTCGAAGGCGTGCGAACGGGCCTTGCCCGTCTCGTCCTGGAGCAGGTCGAGGATCTCCTCGCGCCGGTCCAGGATCACGTCGTGCAGCCGCAGGAACGGCTTCACCCGCTCCTGCACGGGCCTGGCCGCCCACTCCTCCTGCGCCGCCCGCGCTCTGCGGTACGCCTCGCGCACATCTTCCGCGCCGGCCAGGGGGAGTTCGGCGAGGGGTTCGCCGGTGAACGGAGCGATGATCTGCCGGGTTCTGCCGGTGGTGACGTGCATGCCAGAAGGATATTCGGGTTGGCTACCGACCGGTAGTTATCGGCAACGGACGTCGGCGCACCGCGGAGAGCCGATCTTCACCCTTGAACCGGCCGCCGGGCTGATCCGTTGTGAGGGCATGAAGACGCTCACCCGGCCGATCGCGGCTGCCGCCGCGCTCGTGGCGGCTCTCGCCGCCTGCACCTCGGCACCTCCTGACAAGGCGCCCAGCACCCCGCTCGGGCAAGTCCGCCTGGTCTCCTACAGCGACTGCGACGAGCTGCTGGCCGGGTTGCGCGAGAAGGCGGCCGCGAACGTGGGCCCGTGGGGCTTCGGCGGCCCGCAGATCATGTACATGGAAGACGCGACGGCGGCCAGGGACAGCACGGCCAAGGCGACCCCCGACCACTCCACCACGAACGTGCACGAGGCCGGCGTGGACGAGCCCGACCTGGTCAAGACCGACGGCGACCGCGTCTTCACCGTCAGCGGCGGCGTCCTCCGGGTCATCGACACCGCCACCAGGAAGGTCACCGGCTCGCTCGACCTGAAGGGCGACGACGGCGGCTACTCCCCCGCCGACCTGCTGGTCTCCGGTGACCGGGCGCTGGTGCTGCTCCAGGGCGGCGGCATGGCCGCGACCCGGATCGCCGACGGGTTCGCGCCGCCGGGCCAGACCCGGTACGTGCTCGTCGACCTCGCGGGCGAGCCGAAGGTGATCGGTTCGATCAAGCCCGAGGGCGCCCACGTGGACGCCCGCATGGTGGGCTCCACGGTCCGGCTCGTCACCCGCGGCCAGCCCGCCATCGCCTTCCCCGAGGCCAAGGAGAACGTCGGCGAGGCCGAGCGCAAGGCCATGAACCAGGCCGTGGTCCGCGGCGCCCCGCTGACCGCCTGGCTGCCCGAGATCGAGATCACCGACGCGTCGGGCGCCGTCAGGAAGGCCACGGTGCCGTGCGAGCGGGTCAGCCACCCGGCCGAGTACACCGGCACCTCGATGCTCACCCTGCACACGCTCGACCTGGCCCAGGGCGTCACCGCCGCAGGGTCGGACCCGATCGCGCTCGCCGCCGACGGCGACATCGTCTACGGCACCGGCCAGAGCCTGTACGTGGCGAGCAACCCGCGCTGGTGGTGGCCGGTCCAGCCGGTGGACGTCGAGCAGGCCCCGGCGACCGAGCCCTCACCGGCCGAGCCCACCCCCGGGGGGCCGCCGCCCGAGGAGACCGAGGTGCACCGGTTCGACGTCTCGGGGGCAGGCGCGCCCTCGTACGCGGCCTCCGGCAAGGTGCCGGGGCGGCTGCTTAACCAGTACTCCCTGTCGGAGCACGACGGCCACCTGCGCGTCGCCACCACGCTCGGCTCCGCCGACGGCAGGAGCAGCTCCAGCAGCGTGCACGTGCTCGACGCCGCCGGCATGAAGACCGTCGGCCAGGTCGGCGGGCTGGGCAAGGGCGAGCGGATCTACTCGGTCCGGTTCATCGGCCCGGTCGGCTACGTCGTCACGTTCCGCCAGGTGGACCCGCTCTACACGCTGGACCTGCGCGACCCGGCCGCCCCGAAGGTCACCGGCGAGCTGAAGATCACCGGCTACTCGGCGTACCTGCACCCGGCGGGCGACGGGCGGCTGATCGGCGTCGGGCAGGAGGCCAGCACGGAGGGCAGGACGCTCGGCACGCAGATCTCCCTGTTCGACGTCGCCGACCCGGCGAACCCGCGCAGGCTCTCGCAGCTCTTCCAGAAGGACTCCGGCTCCGAGGCCGAGTGGGACCCGCACGCGTTCCTCTACTGGCCGAAGACCGGCACCGCGGTCATCCCCCTCAGCAGCCACGCCGACGGCACGTTCGAGACCGGCGCGACCGTACTGAAGATCACCGACTCCGAGGTGACCAGGACGGGCACGATCCAGCACCCGAGCCGCACCGAGCAGGGCCTCGCCTACCAGCCCGGCATCCAGCGCTCGATGGTGATCGGCGACGCGATCTGGACGTTCTCGTACGAGGGCGCGCAGGTCAACGACCTGGCCACGCTCGCGAAGCAGGCGTGGATCCCGCTCACCTCATGACGAGGGCTCGACCGGCACGATCTCGGGGGCGCCGAGCCTGATGGCGTCGGCCTCCTGGTCGGTGTCCTGCTCCTGCGACAGGCGCTCGGCCTCGATGCGCTTGGTGTAGTACTCGACCTCGCGCTTGACCTGCTCGTCGTCCCAGCCCAGCGGGCCGGCGAGCAGTTCGGCCGCCTCCTGGGCGACGGCCGTGCCGCGGTGGAAGGTCTCGATGGAGATGTGCGTGCGCCTGGTCAGCACGTCGTTCAGGTGGCGGGCGCCCTCGTGGGTGGCGGCGTAGACGATCTCGGCCCGCAGGTAGTCGTCGGCCCCGTACAGCGGCTTGCCCAGCGACGGGTCGGCCTCGACCAGCGCCAGCACCTCGTCGATCATCGAGCCGTACCGCTGCAGCAGGTGCTCGATCCTGGCCACGTGCAGGCCGGAGTCGTACGCGATCCGGTGACGGGAGTTCCACAGCGCCTGGTAGCCCTCCGCCCCGGCCAGCGCGATGCGGTCGGTGCACGAGGACGGCACCCGCTGGTCGAGCCCGTGGGCGACGGCGTCGACGGCGTCCTTGGCCATCACCCGGTAGGTGGTGTACTTGCCGCCCGCGATCATCACCAGGCCCGGCACCGGGTGCGCGACCACGTGCTCGCGCGACAGCTTGGACGTCTGGTCCGACTCGCCGGACAGCAGCGGCCGCAGCCCCGCGTAGACGCCCTCCACGTCGTCCCTGGTCAGCGGCACCGACAGCACCTCGTTGACGTGGTCGAGCAGGTAGTCGATGTCGGCACGGGACGCGGCGGGGTGCGCCTTGGTCAGGGTCCACTCGGTGTCGGTGGTGCCGATGATCCAGTGGCGGCCCCACGGGATCACGAACAGCACGGACTTCTCCGTACGGAGGATGAGCCCGGTGCGCGAGTGGATGCGGTCGCGCGGCACCAGCAGGTGGATGCCCTTGGAGGCGCGCACGTGGATCTGGCCGCGCCCGCCGACGAGCTCCTGGATGTCGTCGGTCCAGACGCCGGTGGCGTTGACCACCTGCTGCGCGCGCACGTCCAGCTCGTCGCCGGACTCCAGGTCGCGCACCCGCACGCCGGTGACCCGCTCCCCCTCGCGCAGGAACCCGACCGCCTGGGCGCGCGGCGCCACGTGGGCGCCGTAGGTGGCGGCGGTGCGCAGCAGCGTCATCACGTAGCGGGCGTCGTCGACCTGCGCGTCCCAGTACTGCACGGCGCCGGTGAAGGCGGACTTCCGCAGCGCCGGGGCCAGCCGCAGCGCCCGCTTCCTGGACAGGTGGCGGTGCCCCGGCACGCCCCTGGTGAGCCCGGAGGCGAAGCCGAGCGTGTCGTAGAGCATCACGCCCGCTCCCACGTACGGGCGCTCCCACCCGAAGTGGGTCAGCGGGAACAGGAAGGGCACCGGCCGGACCAGGTGCGGGGCGATGCGCTGCAGCAGCAGCGCCCGCTCCTGCAACGCCTCGCGGACCAGGTCGAAGTTGAGCTGTTCGAGATAGCGCAGGCCCCCGTGGATCAGCTTGGACGAGCGCGAGGAGGTGCCCGACGCGAAGTCGCGGGCCTCGACGAGCCCGACCTCCAGCCCTCGCGTGGCGGCGTCGAGCGCGATGCCCGCGCCGACCACCCCGCCGCCGACCACGACCACGTCCAGCTCGCGCGACGCCATCGCCGCCAGCGCCGCCCCCCGCTCGACGGGCCCGAGCCGGGCCACGCACTTACCCGCGGCCATCCGCATTCCCCCTGCGTTGTGAGACTTGGGTCCATACCTACCCGTTATGCGCGAATCACCTTCACGCCCGCCTCGGCGAAGCGGGCGGCGTCGGCTTCGGGCAACCGCTGGTCGGTGACGAGGGTGTCGATCTCCCCGATGGGGCAGATACGGGAAAATGCCCGCTTCCCCAGCTTCGAGGAGTCCGCCACCACGGCGACCTGCGCCGCCCGGCTGATGAGCAGGTGGTTGACGCTCGCCTCGCCCTCGTGGTGCGCCGAGGCGCCGAGCTCCACGTCGAGCGCGTCGACTCCGAGGAAGGCTATGTCGAGCGTGACCTCCTCCAGCACGCCCGAGGCCAGCGGCCCTATCAGCTCGTACGACTGCGGCCTGGCCACCCCGCCGGTCACCACGATCTTCACGTGCTGCCGGACCACCAGCTCGGCGGCGATGTTGAGCGCGTTGGTGACGATCGTGAAGCCCGACTCCAGCGTCGCCTGCGTGGCCAGCGCGCGGGCCAGCTCGGAGGTGGTGGTGCCGCCGTTGAGCCCGACCACGGCGCCGGGCCGTACCAGCTCGGCGGCGGCGGCCGCGATGCGGTGCTTCTCGTCGGCGTGCCGGGCGGTCTTGTAGCGCAGCGGCAGGTCGTAGCTGACGCTCTGGGCGACCGCGCCTCCCCGCGTGCGCATGAGCATCTGCTGCTGGGCGAGCTGGTCGAAGTCGCGGCGGATGGTCGCGGTGGAGACGTCGAGCGCGCGGGCCGCGTCTTCGACGGAGAGCCTGCCTTCTTGCGCGAGCAGCTCGAGGATCGCGTTCCACCGGTCGTATCGGGACACGATCACCCTCCTTCGGAGATCCGTCAAGGGGGCAAGCGTGGCATACCCTCGCATCGGTAGCCACCAGTGCCCAATTTTGCACTTTTATGCTATAAAAAATGCAGAAACAAGCATTACGGAGGTAGCGGTGACCACCCATACCGAAGCCGAGATCGCTTCCCAGCCCGACTGCTGGCGCCGAGCGGTCGCCGGCGTCCCCGCCGGCGCGCTGCCCCGCCCGGGAGAGCGGGTCGCCGTCGTCGGCTGCGGCACCTCCTGGTTCATCGCGATGGCGTACGCGGCCCTGCGGGAACGCGCCGGGCAGGGCGAGACCGACGCGTTCGCCGCCTCCGAGGCGCCCACCGGGCGGCGCTACGACCGGGTGCTGGCGCTGAGCCGCTCCGGCACCACCACCGAGGTGCTCGACCTGCTGTCCAGGCTCGACACCGCGTCCACGGCCATCACCGCCGACCCGGAGTCGCCGATCATGCGGGCCGCCGGGCAGGTGATCGTGCTCGACCACGCCGACGAGCGCTCGGTCGTGCAGACCCGGTTCGCCACCACCCAGCTCGCCCTGCTCCGCGCCAGCCTCGGCGAGGACCTGGAGCCCGTCATCGCCGACGCCGAGCGGGCCCTGGCCGAGCCGCTGCCCGACGAGCTGATCACCGCCGAGCAGGTCACCTTCCTCGGCTCGGGCTGGTCCGTCGGGCTGGCGCAGGAGGCCGCGCTGAAGATGCGCGAGGCGTCCCGCTCGTGGACCGAGGCCTACCCGGCGATGGAGTACCGCCACGGCCCGATCAGCATCGCCGGCCCCGGCCGCGTCACCTGGATGCTCGGCACCGCCCCCGAGGGCCTGCGCGCGCAGGTGGAGGCGACCGGCGGCACGTTCACCGAGAGCGACCTGGACCCGATGGCCGAGCTGGTCCGCGCCCAGCGGGTGTCGGTGGCCAGGGCGTTCGCCCGCGGGCTCAACCCCGACGAGCCCCTCCACCTCACCCGATCTGTGATCCTTTCTCCATGAGCCTTACTCTCGCCGACGCCCGCATCGTGACCCCCGACGCAGTCCACGAGGGGTGGCTGACCATCGAGGACGGCCGCATCACGCATGTCGGCCACGGATCCGCCCCCCGTCCCGGCCACAGCTTGGGCGGGCGGCACGTCGTGCCCGGCTTCGTCGACATGCACAACCATGGCGGGGCGGGCGGGTCCTTCCCCACCGGCGAGCAGGACAAGGCGCGCGACGCGGTGGCCCTGCACGCGCGCCACGGCACCACCACGACGGTGGCCAGCCTGGTCACCGACACCCCCGAGCGCCTGGCCGCGGCCGCCGCGTCGCTGGCCGAGCTCTGCGACGAGGGCCTGCTGGCCGGCATCCACTTCGAGGGCCCGTACATCGCCAGGGCGCGCTGCGGCGCGCACGACCCCGAGCTGCTGCGCGAGCCGTCCCCGGCGGAGTTCGCCGCGCTGGTCAAGGCCGGGCGCGGGCACGTGCGGATGCTGACGATCGCGGCCGAGCTGCCGGGCGCGCTCGACACGATCCGGATGGCCGTCGCCGAAGGCGTGGTCGCCGCGCTCGGCCACAGCGCTGCCGACTACGAGGGGACGCTGGCCGGCATCGAGGCGGGCGCCACCGTGGCCACCCACCTCTACAACGCGATGCCGCAGCTCGGTCACCGCGACCCCGGCCCGATCGCGGCGCTGCTGCAGGACGAGCGGGTCACGGTCGAGCTGATCAACGACGGCGTGCACGTGCACCCTGCCATGCTCCGGCTGGCCTGCGCGGTGGCCGGGGCCGACCGGGTGGCGATGATCACCGACTCGATCTCGGCGACCGGGCTGAGCGACGGCGAGTACCTCCTCGGCCCGATGCGGGTGCGGGTGGTGGACGGCGTGGCCCGGCTGACCGAGGGCGGCTCCATCGCGGGCTCCACGCTCACCATGGACACCGCCTTCCGCCGGGCCGTCCGCGAGCTGGGCCTGGCGCTGCCGGAGGTGTCGCGCATGACGGCGCTGACCCCCGCCCGCGTGCTCGGCCTGTCCGGCCGGACCGGCTCGATCGCCGTCGGCAAGGACGCCGACCTGGTGGTGCTCGGCGACGACCTGGAGGTGGCGGGCGTGATGAAGCGCGGCGCCTGGATCGCGGAGCCCTGATGATCCTCACCGTGACGCTCAACGCCGCACTCGACGTCACCTACGAGACGCCACAGATCTCCTGGGACGGGGTGAACCGCGTCGCCGCGGTCCACCGGCGCGCGGGCGGCAAGGGCGTCAACGTGGCCCGCGTCCTGGCCGCCCTGGGCCAGGACGTGCTGGTCACCGGCCTGGCCGGCGGCCCCACCGGCCGGGCCGTCGAGCGTGACCTGGACTCCGCGGGCCTGGCGCACGCCCTGGTGCCCGTCGCGGGCGAGACCCGCACCACGCTCGTCGTCGCCGAGCCCGCCGCGCACACGCTCTTCAACGAGCCGGGGCCGACGGTGGGCGAGGACGAGTTCGCCGACTTCCTGCGCACGTACGAGGCGCTGCTGCGCGAGGCGCGGGCCGTCGTGCTGTCGGGCAGCCTGCCGCGAGGGCTTCCCGTCACCACGTACGCCACGCTGGCCGCCTTCGCCCGCGACCGGGGGGTGCCCGCGATCGTCGACGCCGACGGCGAGCCGCTCCGCCACGCGCCCGACGGCCGCCCCGCGATCATCAAGCCCAACGCCGAGGAGCTGGCCAGGGCCGTCCCGCACGGCAGCCCGGAGGAGGGCGCCGAGGCCCTGCGCGACCGCGGCGCCGGGGCGGTGATCGTGTCGCTGGGCGCGTCGGGGGCGCTGGCGGTCACGGCCGACGGCACGTTCCGCGCCCGCATGCCGTACGCGGTCGACGGCAACCCCACCGGGGCCGGCGACGCGCTGGTGGCCGGGCTGGCGCTCGGCCTGGTCGCCCCGGGACCGTGGCCCGAGCTGCTGCGCCGGGCGGCCGCGCTGGGCGCCGCCGCGGTGGCCGCGCCGGTCGCCGGCGCCTTCGACCCGGGCGTGTACGAGGCCGTCCACCCGCTGATCGAGATCGTCTGAAGGAGCCCCCGTCATGCCCCTCACCGGAATCGGCGACGTCATCCGCCAGTCCCCCGCCGGGGTGGGCGCGTTCAACGTCATCCAGCTGGAGCACGCCACCGCCATCGTGGCCGGGGCCGAGGCCCTGGGCGTGCCCGTGGTGCTGCAGATCAGCGAGAACTGCGTGCGCTACCACGGCGCGCTGGAGCCCGTCGCGCTCGCCGCGCTCGCCGTCGCCCGCGCGGCCACCGTGCCGGTCGCCGTGCACCTGGACCACGCCACCGACCGCGCGCTGGTCGAGGAGGCGGTGGCGCTCGGGCTGGGCTCGGTGATGTTCGACGCCTCCGCGCTGCCCGACGAGGAGAACGTGGCCGCCACCGCCGAGGTGACCGCCTGGTGCCGCGCGCGCGGCGTCTGGGTGGAGGCCGAGCTGGGCGAGGTCGGCGGCAAGGACGGCGTGCACGCCCCCGGCGCCCGCACCAAGCCCCACGAGGCGGCGGACTACGTGGCCAGGACCGGTGTGGACGCGCTGGCCGTGGCCGTGGGCACCTCCCACGCGATGACCACCAAGGACGCCGTGCTCGACCTGGCGCTCATCGCCGAGCTGCGGGCCGCGCTGCCGGTCCCGCTGGTCCTGCACGGCTCCTCGGGAGTGCCCGACGACACCCTGCGCGAGGCTGTACGGAACGGCATGAAGAAGATCAACATCGCGACCCACCTCAACAAGGCGTTCACCGGCGCCGTCCGCGACCACCTCACCCGCGACGCGGCGGTCGTCGACCCCCGCAAGTACGTGAAGTCCGGCAGAGACGCCGTCACCCGCGAGGTCACCCACCTCCTGTCCGTCCTCACGTCGTCCTGACCGCCCGGAGTACGCCTGGTCGTCAGGCGTACTCCGGTGCCATCACCGCCGCCATCCGCAGGTGCGGACCGGCCTCCTCCGCGTGGCCCTGGCGCTGGAGGGTGCGGCCGAGCAGGTGGCGGGCGTACGCGTCGTCCGGCGTGGCCGCGACCAGCCGCTCCAGCACCGCGCGGGCACGGCCGAGCTGCGCCGACAGGTAGTAGCAGCGCCCGGCGAGCATGAGCACGTTGCGGTCGTCGCCGTGCTCGTCCAGCAGCGGCCTGAGCAGCGCCAGCGCGCCGAGCGGGTCGCGCTGGTCGAGCAGCGACTCCGCGTGGCGGTAGCGCTCGACCTCCTCGGGCAGCCGGCGCGCGGGCCGCGCCGCCAGCACGAACTCCCTGATCACCTCCGCCGACTGGGCCCCGGCCAGCGCCTCGGACCCGGCGACGATGGTCGGCGAGGTCCTGACGCCCATGGCCTTGCCCTTGAGCAGCAGCTCCCGTACGAGCTCGTCGCCCGCGCCGGCGTCGAGCAGCGCGCCCCCGCCGGCGAAGCCCGCGTCGGCGGCGAGCCGGTGGAGGGTGCCGCGGTCGCTGATGTCGAGCCGGTCGAGGAAGTGGGCCTTCATCACCCGCTCGGCCACCGCGTCCTGCAGGGCGGGACCGCCGTGCTCCAGGGCGAGGGCGATCAGCCGGTGGGCGTCGCGGCTGTCGGCCCGCCAGGCGGGACCCCACGTCCAGCCGAAGCCTTCCTCGGCGGCGACGAGGGCCACGCGCACGCGGTTCTCGCCGGGGGTGAGATCGGGCGCGCACCGGCGCAGGGCGGCGTCGACCGTCGGGTCGGCCATGGCCTCCTCGTGCGGGACCGCCTGCGCGGGCGCCATCGGGTCGATGCGGAACGGCCGCCACACGACCTCGACGTCCAGCCCTTCGAGCGCCCTCTCCACTCGCCGCTTGCCGATGTAGGCCCAGCCGCAGACCACATCGGCCCAGATCTCGATTCGCATGCTGACAATCTATGCGACAACTGTTGATTAAGCAACATCTGTCGTATAGTGACCCTCGTGAACCCCGACGATCCACGCGCCCGGCGCACCCGGGCGAGCCTGCGCGCCGCCGTCCTCGATATCGCCACCGAGCGCGACCTGGGCGCCATCACGATCTCCGCCGTCGCCAAGCGGGCCGGGGTCAACCGGGCCACGTTCTACCTGCACTACCCGGACGTCGACGCGCTCGCCGCCGACGCCATGGAGGAGGCGGTCGCCGAGGTGGCCAGGGCCGCCGCCCTCTGCCCGCTGGACGCCCCGCGCGACCGCGCACCCGAGCCGCTGACCACGCTCTTCACGCACATCGACGGCAACGCCGAGCTGTACGCGTGCATGCTCGGCACCCAGGGCAGCCCGCGCTTCTGCGCCCGGCTCAGAGAGCGGCTCACCGCCGAGCTGGAAGCCCGCTTCGCCGCCGGCGCCCGGCCCGCCGGCTTCGCGGACGTTCCGCCCGGCACGCACGCCGCCTACCTCGCCGGCGCGCTGACCGGCGTGATCGCCCACTGGGTGATCGACTCACGGGACACGCCGTCCGCCGACGTCGCGCTCGCCTTCTGGCGCCTCTTCCGCCCGGCTGGTAAGTGATCTCCATGCACAGAAGCCGCGTCTACGCCCTGGACATCTCCGACATCGTGCCCAACCTGGCTGCCTGATCGTCGGCGTGCCGTCGGTGTGTGCCAATCATGTCGCCTCTTGCGGCACCGGCACCCTGGCGTTTTCCAGAATGAGGTGCTGTTGCCGCTTGGTACGCCACTCGACCATCAGGACGGTGGCATCGTCCTGGAGCCGGCCGCGCTGGCGCTCCAGGATGGTCTGGATCAGCCGGCGCAGTGTTTCCGGAGCCGACATGCCGTCGGCCTCGCGGCGCACGATGAAGTCGATGAAGCGCTCCAGCCCGAACACCTGCCCATCCGGGCTCTGGGCCTCGATGATGCCGTCGGTGTAGAACAGCAGCCGGTCCCCGGGTTCGAGCTGGTAGCGCAGCAGGCCGGTGGACAGTCCCAGGCCGAATCCCATCGGCGGATCTGGCACGCCGCTCAAGGTGGCGACCTGCTGGCCACCTCGGATCACCAGGGGCGGATGGTGGCCTCGGTTGACCCAGGTCAACCGGCCGGTCCGCAGGTCCAGATCGGCCAGGACACCCGTGGCGAAGCGTCCGGTGAACTGCTCGGCGATCACGGCGTCGATCGCCTCGCTGGTGGCGGGCAGGTCTTTACCCTGGCGGCGGCTGGTGCGAGCGGACCCCATGGCGATGGTGGCGGTCAGACCGGCCGCGGCGTCGTGCCCCATCGCGTCGAAGATCGACACATGCAGGGTGTCGCCGTCGATCGCGTAGTCGTAGGCGTCGCCGCCCACCTCGTAGATGGGCTCCAGCGCGGCGCTGACCACCACCCTGTCGTCGGCGAAGGTTCTCGGCGGGAGCAGGTTCCACAGCACCTCAGCCGACAGCGTCATCGGCTGAGCGCGGACCAGGCGCGTATAGGAGTCGCTGTGCGGGCCTTTGCTGATCAGCAGCAGCGAGACGAGCAAGGCCAGTCGGCCGGCCAGCAACGCAACGCCTTCTGACCCCTGCGGCACGGTCACTTCCAGGACACCGATCCGCTCAGTGCCGTTCAGCAACGGCACCCACATTCGGTGCGGCCCGTGCCCGGCCGGCGACGCCCGCACCGTCTCGGGCGCGGCGGGGTCCAGCATGTGCCGAGCCTGGACGATCTCCACGCTGCGGAAGGCCCGCCCGGCCATGGTGGCGTCGATGCGGATCGGTTCGAGTGGCTCGCGGAACACGTCGTGCCGCCCGGCCAACGGCACCAGCATCCGCTGCTGCAGGTCAGCTACGTAGATCACAGTTTGGGAGAAGCCGGTCAGCCGTCCGTACTCGGCGACCAGGCCCGGCAGATCCTCCATGGCGGCCAGCTGACTGGCCTCCAGCAAGCCGCCCAGCATCCGCTCACCATCACCCGTCATCCCAGCGCCTTCCTGGAGATCCTCCCCTCACCATAGATTTTCTCTCTGCCCGGAACGAGCTTTCTCTCAAGCGTGCTGACCAGGGCTAAGGTCTCCCGGGCGCGCCGGGGCAGGTGCCGGTGCGCGGCGTGTGTTCGCCGGCCACCGTGCGTCGGCGGCCAAGGACGTCGGCGGGCTGCCAGTGCACGTGGTCGGCATGCCGGTCACGCCATGATCGGGAAGCGGTGATCTAGGCCGGTGATGCGCAGCAACCTGGCCATGCGCGGGGGAACGCCGGTCAGGGCCAGCGTGATTCCTCGTGTCCGGGCACGGCTTTGCACGCCGATCAGCACGCCGATCCCGCCTGCCCCGCAGAAGGTGACCCGGGACAGGTCCAGGACGAGCAGGCCGGTGCTGTGGGCGAGGGTGTTGATCAGCCTCTGGCGCAGGCGGGCTGTGGTGAAGATGTCGATGTCCCCCCACAGATGCACGAGGGTCGGCGCCGAGGCGCCCGCCCCGGCGAGCGGGACGGTGTCGATGACGGTCATGGAAGTCCTCCTCAGAGGAGAAGCTGAAAGGTCATAAGATGCCTGCCGGCCGAAGATCGGCCTGCCGCCAGTAAGGGCGGTGCCAGGACCGCTCGATCCGGCCGGCAGGCGGCACCCGGGTCATTCCGTCGTTGTCGGCCGTCCCATGGATGAGTGCGCCACCTGCCCGATGAGCGACCCGCCCTGGTCCTCCCAGCGGGCCGAGCCGTCGGCCGTGGCACGCGGAGCGGGGTAGGCCGGCCAATGCACGAGGGCGAGGATGGCCTCGATGCTCAAGCCGGCGATGTCCTGGGCGGTGAGCTTGAGCGTGGCCTCGGCGGCGCCGGCGGCGGTACCCGAAGGGATGATCAGCAGGACGACCGGCTCGCCGGCGGCGAAGCTGAAAGTGATCACGCGCGGGTCGGCGTGGCGGAGCCAGCCGATGCGGATCTGACGCCCGCGCGCCGGGATGCGGCGCGGGATGTGCTGCCACGCATCGCCATGCAGGCCGACGCGGAGCGTGACCCGATCCAGCAGCCGGTCGACGGCGGCGATGAGACCGGGCAACTCGGCTGCCGCGTCACGGGAGGAGGGCCACCAGGCCCCGTCCACCACCGCTCGCCGATTCGGCACCGGGCGGAGACTGAGCCGTAGCGCGGAATCGACCCGAGGGATCGCGGGCGAGGCGGAGCTGAGCGGTGCGGGTTGAGAAAGAAGTGTCGGCGTCATGGTTGCCTGACCTGTCCGGGCCCCTTCGAAGGGCCGGTGGTGGTTCGCCGGGGGCGACGCAGACCTGGATGCCAACGCTCAAAAGTCCTCGGTGTCTAGAGTCTACCTCACGGCTTCCGGAATTATCCGATTCCGGAAGTAGACTTGACGGGTGACTTCCAGAAACACGCCTGGAGAGATCGCACAACCGGCCGGAGCAGCTTCCGGAAACACAAGCCGGTCGCGGGCCGTGCCGCTCCCGGCCCTCCACGCCGCCGTCCTGGCCGACTACACCGCCGCGCTGGAGCACGCCCCGCTGGCCGACTCCACCAGGACCAAGTACGCCTCCCGACTGCGCGGCTACCTGGCCTGGTTGGCCGACCAAGCCGACGCCGGCGATCTGGACGGCGACCCGCTCACCGATCCCATCGCCGCCACCGGCGCGGTACGCGGCTTCCGCCGCCACCTCAAGAGCGGCCGCCGCGCCCCCAACACCATCGACACCTACCTGTCGGCCATCGACGACTTCTACTCCCGCCGCAACCTCGGCAAGCCCCAGGCCCCCCGCGAACGCGACTCCCTCCGCACCGCCCCCCGCGCCCTGGACACCCGGCGCACCCGCCGCTACATCCACCACGTCCAGTTCACCGCATCCCCCCGCGACAAGGCCATCGCCCTGCTGCCCTACTACGCCGGCCTGCGCATCTCCGAAGTCGTCGGCCTCGATCTGGCCGACGTACGCCTGTCAGCCGGCAAGGGCGAACTACGCATCCGCGGCAAAGGCCGCGACGACGGCAAGACCCGCCTGCTGCCCGTCCACCCCGGCCTGAGCCAGGCCCTGACCGACTGGCTGGCAGCCCGCGCCGATTGGAAGAGGGCCGGCACCCACGCCGCGCTGTTCCTCAACCACCGCGGCGGCCGTCTGAGCGACCGCGCCGCCCGCGACATCATCACCGGCTTCGGCGACGCCGTCGGCCTGGGTGACGACCCCGCCGAGCCCTTCAGCCCACACGTCCTGCGCCACACCTTCGCCACCCAGCTCATCCGCGCCGGCAAGGACCCCATCCTGGTCGCCGAACTGCTGGGGCACGGCTCGTTGGACACCACCCGCCGCTATGCCCTGCCGAGCGAAGCCGACAAGGGAGCCGCTTTGGACGCCCTCATCACCGACCACTGACCAGAGCGACAACCCGGTTCGGAGCGGGTGGCGCGATTGTCACTCCCGTGTTCCAGCCCGGCTGGAGGGCGCCGCGGTAGGCGAATGGAGCGCAGTCTGCCTACAGCGTTCGACGCTGGGCAGGGGTCCCTTGCGGATTCTGGCGAAGGGAGCCGGCCGATGCCTGAGAATGTCGCACTGGTCATTCGATTCCACCTGATGGGCGGTGAAGACGTCTCCGTGATGAGCGGGGACTTCGACGGGGAGCCGGAGGCGGTGGCGGCGATCGCCCGTGCTGTGGACGAGCGGCGCAGCCTGGTGTTGATGCGGGCGAGATATGGCCATGAGGACGACGTGCACGGCGTGGTCGTCAACCTCGCCAACGTGGTGTCGGCGCGTGTGTCTAAGACAGACGCCGTCGAGGCCGGTCAATACCTGTAGCAGCGGGCCGCTCCGACATCAGACATCCCGTCCACGAAGACAACCCCGCCAACCTCCACCTCGTACCCCGCAGGGTAGGGGCGTCTCAGGCATGCCCAGCATGTGGCTCACGATGCCGCCCCTCGGACGTCTGATAACCAGCCCTTCCCTCGCAGGACGGGCCACTTTCAGGCGTACTTGGCCCGCCCCCGAGACGGCCAGGCTCGCCGAGCCGTTCGAGTCGACCCAGCAGTAAGCAACTCATGTTGACTATACTCGGATCAGTCAACTAATGTTGCTTACATGTCCGCGAGTGAGATCCCCCCTCCCCAGGAGCCCGGCGACGCGCTGGCGGCCGTGGTGGCGTTGCGGCGTCTGGCCGACCAGCTAGAGGACGCCGCCGTCGAGGAGGCGATGCGTGCGGGCTGGAGCTGGCCGCAGGTCGCCGAGGCACTCGGTGTGACGCGTCAGGCGGTCCACCGCAAGCACGCCAAGCGACTCATCGCCGCGGGCGTCAAGCTGAGGAGACGTTCACCGTGAGACCGTTCGACGCGTACCTGCACGCGATCCTCACCGAGGGAGAGGCCGAGGCCCGGCGGGACAGATCGCCGACGATCGAGGCGCAGCACCTCCTGCTGGCGGTCGCGGCCCAGGAGGACACCGCGCCGCAGCGCGTCCTCGCCGAGGCCGGGCTCGGTCACCAGGCCGTCCGCGCCGCGCTCGACCGCGAGTTCGAGCACAGCCTGAGCGCCGTCGGCGTGTCCGCCGCCTTCGGCCTCCCCCGGTCGAGTGTCCTACCCGGACGCCGGCCTGGCATGGGCGCCACGGGCAGGCTCGCCCTGGAGCGGAGCTTCGCGTCCGCGGCACGCAAGAAGGACCTGCGACCGGCACACGTGCTGGTCGGGATCCTGCACGCCGAGGTGGGCACGGTCCCGCGCGCCCTCGCCCTGGCCGGCGTCGACCGCGCCGCCCTACTGTCCCGAGCCCTGGAGCTGATCAACGAATGAACGCGGGAATCCAGCGCGTCCTCGACTGGGCGGTCGCCGGTGGCGGGGTGCCCGGGATCGTCGCCGACGTACGCGACGCCGACCGGTCCTGGTTCGGCACGGCGGGCGTGGCCGACCTGACGACCCGCCGGGCGCGCCGGCCGGGCGAGCACTTCAGGATCGGCAGCCTCACCAAGGCGTTCACCGCGGTGGTGGTCCTGCGGCTGGTGGCCGAGGGCGGGCTGACGCTGGACGACACGGTGGCGACGTGGCTGCCCGGCCTGGCCGAGGAGCAGCTCGGCGCCGACGGCACGACGATCAGCGTCAGGCGGTTGCTCAACCACACCAGTGGCCTGCCGGACGTCATCCCGGGCCTGGAGACGCCGCCCCTGGAGGAGCCGGGCGGCTTCCGCTACTCGAAGGTCAACTACAACCTCGCCGGGATGATCGTCGAACGGGTGACGGGCTCGACGCTCGCCGAGGAGATCGCGCGGCACGTCACCCGGCCGCTCGGCTTGACCGGCACGTACCTCCCCGGGGACGACCAGACACTCCGCGAGCCGCACGCGCGGCACTACGCGAAGCAGCCCGACGCGGAGATCCACGACGTGACCGCGACGGACCTGAGCTGGGCCTGGGCCGCCGGCGGCATGGTCTCGACGACCGCGGACCTGCACGCGTTCCTGCACGCGCTGCTGCGCGGCCGGCTGCTCCCGCCCGGCCTGCGGCGGGAGATGTTCACCACGGTCTCCACCGAGGGGACGGGGTGGGTCCCGCACGCCCGTTACGGCCTGGGCGTCTACTCCCAGCGGCTCTCCTGCGGCGTCACGGTCTGGGGAGGGGGCGGAGCCGTGCCCGGCTCGTGGAGCTACGCCATGGCCGACCGCGACGGCTCGCGCGCGGTGGTCGCCAACGCGAACGGCGACTGGGGCGACCTGATGGCCACCTTCGGCGACCTCCTGGACGCCCGGTTCCGCATGGCCGGAACCGGGCCCTGACCACCGGCGGGGTCAGCTCTGGACGGGCGAGACCACGACCTCCACCCGCTGGAACTCCTTGATGTCGGAGTAACCCGTGGACGCCATCGTCCGCTTCAGCGCGCCCATGAGGTTCATCGACCCGTCGGCCACGCTCGAAGGACCGTGCAGGATCTGCGCCAGCGAGCCCACGGTGCCGAACTCGACCCGGCGCCCGCGCGGCAGGTCGGGGTGGTGGGCCTCGGAGCCCCAGTGGAAGCCGCGCCCCGGCGCCTCGACGGCCCTGGCCAGCGGCGAGCCCACCATGACGGCGTCGGCCCCGCAGGCGATGGCCTTGGCGATGTCGCCGGAGGTGCCCATGCCGCCGTCGGCGATGACGTGCACGTAGCGGCCGCCGGACTCGTCCATGTAGTCGCGCCGGGCCGCCGCCACGTCGGAGACCGCGGTCGCCATCGGCACCGCGACGCCCAGCACGTTGCGGGTGGTGTGGGAGGCGCCACCGCCGAAGCCGACCAGCACGCCGGCCGCACCGGTGCGCATGAGGTGGAGGGCGGCGGTGTGGGTGGCGCAGCCGCCGACGATGACCGGCACGTCGAGCTCGTAGATGAACTGCTTGAGGTTGAGCGGCTCGGCCCGGCCGGAGACGTGCTCGGCGGAGACCGTGGTGCCGCGGATGACGAAGATGTCGACGCCGGCATCGATGACCGCCTTGTGGTACTGCACGACCCGCTGCGGCGACAGCCGGACGGCGGTGGTGACGCCCGCGGCCCTGATCTCCTCGATGCGCCGCCCGATCAGGTCCTCCTGGATCGGGGCCGTGTAGATCTCCTGAAGGCGCTTGGTGGCCGCCTCGGCGCTGAGGGAGGCGCACTCCTCCAGCAGCGGGGTCGGGTCCTCATAGCGGGTCCAGAGACCTTCGAGGTCGAGCGGGGCCAGCCCGCCGTGCCGGCCGATCTCGATCGCGGTGGCCGGCGAGACCACGCTGTCCATCGGGGCGACGACGACCGGCAGCTCGAACCGGTACGCGTCGATCTGCCAGGCGATCGAGACCTCTTCCGGGTCGCGGGTGCGCCGCGACGGCACGAGGCCGATCTCGTCGAGCGAGTAGGCCCGGCGGCCCGACTTGCCCCGGCCGATCTCCACCTGCTGAGTCATGGATTACCTTCTGTGATAGTTAGGAGCTTCCACGGTCATCTGGATGTCGTGGGGATGGCTCTCCTTGAGACCCGCCGCGGTGATGGGCATCAGCTCGCAGTCGGTGTGCATCTGCTCGATGGTGCGGCAGCCCGCGTACCACATGCCCTGGCGCAGCCCGCCGACGAGCTGGTGGGCGACGGCGGCGGCCGGCCCGCGGTAGGGCACCTGACCCTCGATGCCCTCCGGGATGTACTTGTCCTCGCCGTCGACCCCGGCCTGCGCGTAGCGGTCCTTGCTGAAGGAGGTGCCGCCCCGCTCGCGGTTGCGCACCGCGCCGAGCGAGCCCATGCCGCGGTAGGACTTGAACTGCTTGCCGTTGATGAAGATCAGCTCGCCCGGCGACTCCTCGCAGCCGGCCAGCAGCGAGCCGAGCATGACCGAGTGGGCGCCGGCGGCGATGGCCTTGGCGATGTCGCCGGAGTATTGCAGCCCGCCGTCGCCGATGACCGGCACGCCCGCCGGCGCGCAGGCCAGTGACGCCTGGTGGATGGCGGTGATCTGGGGCGCGCCCACGCCGGCGACCACCCGGGTGGTGCAGATGGAGCCGGGGCCCACGCCCACCTTGACGGCGTCGGCGCCCGCGTCGACCAGCATCTGGGCGCCGGCCCTGGTGGCGATGTTGCCGCCGATGACGTCGACCTTGGCGTTGGCCTTGATCTTGCCGATCATGTCGGCCAGGCCTTTGGAGTGGCCGTGGGCGACGTCGACCACGATGACGTCGACGCCAGCCTCGATCAGCGCCCTGGCCCGGGTCTCGGCGTCGCCGCCGACGCCCACGGCGGCGCCGACGACGAGCCGGCCGTCGGCGTCCTTGGTGGCCAGGGGGTACTGCTCGCTCTTGGTGAAGTCCTTGACCGTGATCAGGCCGCGCAGCCTGCCGTCGGGGTCGACCAGGGGCAGCTTCTCGATCTTGTTACGCCGCAGGAGGGCGAACGCGTCGTCGCGCGAGACCCCGACCGGGGCGGTGACCAGCGGCATCTTCGTCATGACGTCGCGTACGGGACGCGTGTGGTCGGTCTCGAAGCGCATGTCGCGGTTGGTCACGATGCCGACGAGGATGCCCGACGGGTCGGTGACCGGCACGCCGGAGATGCGGTAGGTGGCGCACAGCCGCTCGACCTCGGCCAGCGTGTCGTCGGGGCTGCACGTCACGGGGTTGGTGACCATGCCGGCCTCGGACCGTTTGACCAGGTCGGCCTGCTGGGCCTGCTCCTCGATCGACAGGTTGCGGTGGAGGATGCCGATGCCGCCCTGGCGGGCCATGGCGACGGCCATGCGGGCCTCGGTCACGGTGTCCATCGCGGCGGAGACCAGCGGGATGTTGAGCGTGATGCCGCGCGAGAGCCGGGTGACCGTCTCGGCCTCGCCCGGCTGGAGATCCGAGTAGGCCGGCACGAGCAGCACGTCGTCGAACGTCAGACCCGTCTCCGTGAACTTGGACATGCCGCGGCCCCTCCCTGCCTCGCCTGATGACGCCAAGTCTAGAGGGTGTGCGCAAAACGTATGGATGCCGGGAGGACGAGGACCCCCACGGTTCGTCGTGCTCCCGGCATCGAAAGAGCCGGAGGGCGGAACGATCGTGGGCCGTCCGCCCCCCGGCCACCGGCATCCGGGCCGGGAGCGCGCCGTGGCCACCGAACCCCCCTCCGCGTCCTGATGGCCTGCGTCGCTCCGGCCGCCTGGGCTGCCGACGCTCTGTTAAGCCTGGGTCACTCTTCGGCATGCCGCAACGTGAAAACGTGCAATTGCACGAAGTTGCACCCCTCCGGCCCAACCTGCGGACAACCGCCGGATGCCGGGTTATCCTCAGGCACGCCGTATCCCCCCAACGGAGCACGCCACGATGCGCAACGAGCAGCGGACCCTGGCCGATCCGCTCGAAACGCTGGGCCTCGACCCCACCCAGACGGCCCTCTACACGGCTGTCCTGCGCCTCCACCGGGCCACCCGGAGCGAGCTCGCCGAGGTCATGAACGGCCCGGTCGACACCCTGGCCGGCCAGCTCGACGACCTGGTCAGGCTGGGGGTGGTCGACGAGCAGTCGGGCGAGTACCTCGCCAGGCACCCCGCGGCCGCCCTGGGCCGGCTGGTGGCGGACCGCCTCGACCTGCTCGCCGAGGAGAGCCGCAGGATCGACAGCGCGCTGGGCTCGATCCGCACCCTGATCCGCGACTACGACATGGGCCGCGACTACCGGAGCGGCCCGTTCCCCGTCGAGCTGGTCAGCGGCGCCGACGTGCTGTACGAGAGCGTCATGGGCATGGCGGTGCAGGCGCCGCCGCTCACCCTGCTCGTCGCGATCCCCGACGGGCGCACGATGACGGACTTCGCCCGCAAGTTCGCCGACCCGTGGATCGACGCCCAGGAGCGGGGCCTGATGGTGATCCGCGCCGTCGTGCCGGTCGACGCGCTGACGTTGCCGGGGGTCCGCGACGCGATGACGCGTGTGATCGCCACCGGGGGCAGCATGCGGACCCTCGACAGGGTGCCGAGCTGGTTCATGACGGCCGGGGCGGAGGCCGCCGGCCTGCCCGCCCGGTGGGGCGGCAACCTGCCCGAGGTCGCGTACAACTTCTACCTGCTGCGCACCCCGATCGTGGTGGGCATGCTGAGCTCGCTGTTCGAGGAGCTGTGGAGCAGGGCGGTCCCGCTGCCGTGGGGGCGCAGGGGCGACGCCATGGCGCAGGTGGTCCGCCTGGCCGCGCAGGGCCTGTCGGACGAGGCGATCGCCCGCCACCTCGGCGTGTCGGTCCGTACGGTGCGCACGAGGTTCGCCGAGGCCATGACCGAGCTGGGGGCGCAGTCGCGGTTCCAGGCGGGTGTGGAGGCGGCGCGGCGCGGATGGCTCGACCAATGACCACCATGGGCGCCGCCCCGGTCTTATGGTGGGAAGGTGCCGGAAGACGTCCCCCGCGACCCGTTCGCGGATGATCCCGACGACCCGTCCTCGGCGATGGGCGGGCTCGACGACGCCGAGCCGCTGACCGCCGCCGAGCGCGACGAGGCGATCACCGACCTGGCCGACGTGGAGGTCTTCCGTTCCCTGCTCGAGCCGCAGGGCGTGCTGGGGCTCGTGCTCGACTGCCCGGAGTGCGGCGAGCAGCACTTCTTCGACTGGGACCTGCTGCGCGGCAACCTGCGCCAGATGATCGAGCAGGGCCGGCCGCAGGTGCACGAGCCGGCGTTCCATCCCGACCCGGCCGACTACGTCACCTGGGAGTACGCCAGAGGCTACGTCGACGGCGTCATCGACACCGAGGAGCGCCGCTGATCGAGGACGTCCGCGACCAGCACGGCGAGCACCCGCGCGGCGGGGTCGTGGTGGTCGGGAAGCCCTCCGGCGGCGAGCGCGTCGAGCAGCGCGTCGCTCTCGTCCTCTGGCGTCAAGCGGACTCCAGCTCGGCCATCTGCCTCAGCCTGGCGAGCGCCCGGTGCTGGGCGACGCGTACGGCGCCTGGTGACATGCCGAGTACATTACCGGTCTCCTCGGCGGACAGCCCGGACACCACACGCAACAGCAGCAGCTCGCGCTGGTTGCGCGGGAGCCGGGCGAGCAGCCTGCGGGCGTGCTCCACCTCGATGTAGCGGACGACGGTCTCCTCCGGCCCCGGCCCGTCGTCGGGCCCGTCGGGCAGGTCCTGCGTCGGCACGGCCGAGCGCACGGAGCTGCGCAGCGCGTCGGCCACCTTGTGCGAGGCGATGCCGAACACGAAGGACGCGAACGGCCGTCCCATGTCGCGGTATCGCGGCAGCGCGGACAGGACCGCGATGCACACTTCCTGGGCCACGTCATCTGCTATGTGATATTGCCCTGACACCCTGCCCAGCCTGGCGCGGCAATAGCGCACCACCATCGGACGCAACTCGCCGAGCAAGGATTCGATCGCGGTGCGATCGCCCTGCACGGCGAGGGTTGTCAGTTCTCTTAGGTCGGAGTCATCCGTCCGTGCCGGAAGTCTCGACGCGAGCCTTACCCCAATTTTGGCGTCGGCGACGCTTCCCTCGCTCACGATAGGCATGATGCCCGCGTTGATCCGGCATGTCGTCATGGCGAACGGCTACGGATTGGTCACATTGACGCGACGATAACTCTCGGTAATCGGATGACAACACTAAGCCTTTGGCTGTGGCGCAATATTTCACCGAATAACCCGATACGCACGACATTTGTCAGACGTGGACGCTTACCGCCTGCTTGAGGTTTACCGAATTAATCCGACATTCTCCATCAAGATTCGCCGCCCGCAACATGACATACCACTGGCGTTTCGAAAGCAGGTACGACTGCGAAACCGGTCCGGGCGGTGACCGAAAACCACGACGGCCCGCACCGGAGCCGGTGCGGGCCGTGAGGAGCCGAACGTGGGTCAGTGACCGTGGCCGTGACCGTGGCCCTGGCCGGCGGCCGGAGCCTCCTCCTCGGGCTTGTCGACGACGAGCGCCTCGGTGGTCAGCAGCATCCCCGCGATCGACGCGGCGTTCTGCACGGCCGAGCGGGTGACCTTGACCGGGTCGATGACGCCCTGGGCGAGCAGGTCGCCGTACTCGCCGGTGGCGGCGTTGAGGCCGTTGCCGGCGGACAGCTCCGCCACCTTGTGCGTGACGACGTAGCCCTCCAGACCGGCGTTCTCGGCGATCCAGCGGGTCGGCTCGACCAGTGCGCGGCGCACGATGGCCACACCGGTCGCCTCGTCGCCCGTCAGGCCGAGGTCGTCGAGCTCCTTGGCGACGTGGATCAGCGCCGAGCCGCCGCCGGAGACGATGCCCTCCTCGATGGCCGCGCGGGTCGCGGAGATCGCGTCCTCGAGACGGTGCTTCTTCTCCTTGAGCTCCACCTCGGTGGCGGCGCCGACGCGCAGCACGCACACGCCGCCGGCCAGCTTCGCCAGGCGCTCCTGGAGCTTCTCGCGGTCCCAGTCGCTGTCGGACTGCTCGATCGCGAGCTTGATCTCCTTGACGCGGTCCTCGATGGCCGCGGCGTCACCGGCGCCGTCGACGATCGTGGTGCTGTCCTTGTCGATCACGATGCGGCGGGCGGTGCCGAGCACCTCCAGGCCGACGTTCTCCAGCTTGAGGCCGATCTCCTCGCTGACGACCTGGCCGCCGGTGAGGATGGCCATGTCCTGCAGCATCGCCTTGCGGCGGTCGCCGAAGCCCGGGGCCTTGACGGCGACGGAGGTGAACGTGCCGCGGATCTTGTTGGTGACCAGGACGGCCAGGGCCTCGCCCTCGACGTCCTCGGCGACCACGAGCAGCGGCTTCTTGGTCTGGGCGATCTGCTCCAGCAGCGGGAGGAAGTCCGCGATGGAGGAGATCTTGCCCTGGGTGAGCAGGATGTAGGCGTCCTCCAGGACGGCCTCCATGCGCTCGGTGTCGGTGACCATGTAGGCCGACAGGTAGCCCTTGTCGAACTGGAGACCCTCGGTGAACTCCAGGTCCATGCCCATGGCGTTGGACTCTTCGACGGTCAGCACGCCGTCCTTGCCGACCTTGTCGAACGCCTCGGCGATCAGCTCGCCGATCTTGGCGTCCTGGGCGGAGATCGTCGCGACGTTGGCGATCTCCTTCTTGTCCTCGACCGGCCGGGCGGAGGCGAGCAGCTTGTCGCTGACCTCCTTGGCGGCCTTGTCGATGCCGCGCTTGAGCGACAGCGGCGAGGCGCCGGCCGCGACGTTGCGCAGGCCCTCACGGACCATGGCCTGGGCCAGGACGGTCGCGGTGGTGGTGCCGTCACCCGCGATGTCGTTGGTCTTGGTGGCCACTTCCTTGGCGAGCTGGGCGCCGAGGTTCTCGTAGCGCTCCTCAAGCTCGATCTCGCGGGCGATGGTCACGCCGTCGTTCGTGATCGTCGGAGCACCGAACTTCTTGTCGATGACGACGTTGCGGCCGCGGGGGCCGAGGGTTACCTTCACGGCATCCGCGAGGGCGTTGACGCCGCGCTCGAGCGCGCGGCGGGCGTCCTCGTTGAATTCCAGGATCTTCGCCATTTTTGCTGAAAGTCCTCTCCTAGCGTCGAAGGCCCCGGGGCTCTAGAGCGCCCGGGGCCCGACACAACCGGCTTACTTCTCGATGATCGCGAGAACGTCGCGGGCGGAGAGCACGAGGTACTCCTCGCCGCCGTACTTGACCTCGGTGCCGCCGTACTTGCTGTAGAGGACGATGTCGCCCTCACTGACGTCGAGCGGAATCCGCTTCTCGCCGTCCTCGTCCCAGTTGCCGGGGCCCACCGCGAGGACCTTGCCCTCCTGCGGCTTCTCCTTGGCGGTGTCGGGAATGACCAGGCCGGAAGCGGTGGTCTGCTCTGCCTCAAGCGGCTGAACCACGATGCGGTCGCCGAGCGGCTTAACGGGAACCTTGGTGGCGGTCGTCACGATCGGACCTCCCCTTCAGATGTGACTGATTAGAAGAGGCGACCAGCTGGGCCTGCCGTCGCGGGTGCCAGACCTGCCTCGTCGCACGTTGGCACTCTCAAGGGGAGAGTGCCAACAGGAAACATATGCAAGAGGGGCTTGACAGTCAACACGAACTCGTCTGCTCACAGCGATCGTGGGCAAGCTTTCACGAGGTCGACCCGGACTCCGGAGCCTCCTGGAGCTCCAGCCTACGTCCGCGCGGGCCCCCCACGGGCCGACACGCTGGCCCGGAAGCACTCCGTACGGGCGCTACCGTCGTATGCCGTGGATCTCGACGCCTTCACCGCGCTGCTGACCCCGCGCGGCCGCGAAGCCCTGGCCGAGGCGCAGGAGCTCGTCGGCGCCGACCCCGTCGCCGCCGCCACGCGGCTGCGCAGGACCCACGACGCCGCGCTCACCTCGGCCGCGCTCACCCAGGCCCGGCTGCGCGAGCGGGCCAAGGCCAAGTTCGGCGCCGACGCCGGGCGCATGTTCTTCACCCCGCACGGCCTGGAGCAGGCGACCAGGGCCGAGGTGGCCGCCCACCGGGCGCGGCGGCTGGGCGCGGCTCCCGGGCCGCGCGTGGCCGACGCCTGCTGCGGCGTCGGGGGCGACCTGCTGGCGCTGGCGCGGGCCGGCTGCGCGGTCGACGCCGTGGACACCGACCCGCTCTCGGTCGCCGTGGCGAGGGCCAACGCCGAGGCGCTCGGGGTGGCCGACCGGGTGACCGTACGGGTGGGCGACGCCGCCGAGGTGCGGCCGGAGGCCTACGACGTGCTGTTCGCCGACCCCGCCCGGCGCACCTCCAGGGGCAGGACGTTCGACCCGCTCGCCTACTCGCCGTCCTGGCCCGTGGTGCTCGGCCTGCTGGGCAGGGCGCGGGTCGGCTGCGTGAAGGTCGCTCCGGGCATCCCGTACGAGTTCATCCCGGACGACGCGGAGGCCGAGTGGGTCTCGTACAAGGGCGAGGTGAAGGAGGCCACGCTGTGGACCGGCCGCCCGCCGGAGGGGGCGCGGCGCGCGACGCTGCTGCCGGGCGGGCACACGCTCACCGCCACCGGCGCCCGCGCGGCCACCGGCCCGGTCGGGCGGTACGTGTACGAGCCGGACGGGGCGGCCGTCAGGGCGCATCTCGTCGGCGAGGTGGCCGAGCTGGTGCGCGGGTGGCTGCCCGACCCGATGATCGCCTACATCTCGGGGGACGAGCCGGTCGACACCCCGTGGGCCACCCGCTACGAAATACAGCACGTGCTGCCGTTCTCGCTGAAGCGGCTCAGGGCCGCGCTGAGGGAGCGCGGAGTGGGCAACGCCGTCATCAAGAAACGCGGCTCGGCGGTCGATATAGAACGCCTGCGGGCCGACCTCAGGCTTTCCGGCGACAGGACCGCCGTGGTCATTCTGACGCGCGTATCCGATAAGCCCACTGTCCTGATCTGCGACCCCAGCCCACCTGCGTGAATGACAAATCAGGGCGATTCACCGATAAGCGCGACGTTTTTCTTCGCCCCTGACGGACCTTGATCGAAAGGCTAAGGTGGGCGGGCGGGAGTCCTCCCCCCTCTTGCGGTGAGCCGCGTTCTCCTTCTTATCTGCAAATCGGACCATCCCACCGCTACGCGGCAGACCGTCGACAGCGAAGGAGCCTTTCGGTGGACCATTCCAACCACACCACTCTGCTGCAGGCGGCGGGTGGCCAGACCGCCATCTCGGAGCGGATGCGGGAGCTGCTGGCACGTGCCGCCCAGGATCACGTGTACGAGCAGCGCACGCAGGGAGCCGTGCTCGACGAGATCCGCCAGCGGCTGGAGGGCATGGAATGGCTCCTGCGCGAGGTGCGCGAGCGCGAGCTGGGCGGCCTGAGCGGCACCCTGGAGACCGTCAGCGGCAGGCTGGACGACATCGCCGCCAAGCCGCCCCTGTGGGCCGAGGGCCTGGCCCAGCACGTCGAGGCGGTGCGCGACCACGTCGACGCGGTGGGCGAGCAGGTCGGCGGCGTCGACTCGGCCGTGGAGTCGGTCGGCAAGCGCGTCCACCCGGTCATGGAGCTGCCGAAGCTGCGCGCCGACGTCACCGCCGTGTGCGAGGGGATGGAGGAGACGCTGGGCCGGCTGCAGACGGTGGTCGACTTCACCGACGACATGGCCAAGCGGATGGGTGACGTCACGGCCAGGCTGGCGCAGGTGAGCGCGGGCATGGAGGTGGCCGCCGGCCGGTTCACCCGGCTCGACAAGTCGCTGGCCGAGCTCAACTCCCGCACCGACCGCGTCGAGGGCGTGGTGCTCGACCTGTCCGACACCTTCGACGAGCGGGTGGCGAGCGCCGCCCGCGAGGTGCGGGCCCGGGTCGACGAGGTCGGCGAGCACCTGTCCGGGCGCTTCGACGGCGTCGACGGCCGGGTCGACCGGGTCGAGAGCCGGCTCATGGCGCTCGACACCCGGTTCGAGACGGCCGAGGAGAGCCTGGCCGACGTCGACGCCCGCCTGCGCGGCGTGGACGCCCGCGTGACCTCCCACACCGGCCGCTTCGACGCCCTGGACGCCCGCCTGGCCTCCCACGCGGGCCGCTTCGACGCCATCGACGAGCACCTCGACACGCACACCGGCCGCTTCGACGTGATCGACGAGCGGCTCACCGCCCACGCCGACCGCCTCGACGCCGCGGACACGCGGCTGACCGGCCGCTTCGACGCCGTCGACCGGCACCTCGTCACGCACGCGGACAGGTTCGACGCCATCGACGAGCGGCTGACCGCCCAGGTCGGGCGGTTCGACACGGTCGAGGACCGGCTGACCGCGCAGGACGAACGCCTGGAGGCCGTCGACGGCCGCCTCGGCAAGGCCGCGGGCCGCCACGAGGACCGCTTCGCCGGCATCGACGACCGCCTGACCTCGCTCGACGGGCGCCTGGGCGAGGCCGAGGAGCGCCTGGCCCACCGGGTCGAGGGCCTCGACGCCCACCTGACCGGCCTCAACACCCGCGCCGAGCAGGCCGGCGAGACCCTGGAGGCGGTCGGCCGCCGCATCGACGGCCTGCCTGCCGCCCTCGGCATCGGCGAGCTGCTCGACACCCACGGCGAACGGCTGACCGAGGCGGCCGCCTCGCTCGCCGAGATCGTCCGCTCCCGCCCCGACCGCGACACGCTCGCCGAGACCGTCTCGGACATCGTCCAGCCCGCCACCACCGACCTCAACAAGCGCCTGGGCGCCCTGGAGGAGACCATGCTGGCGCTCGCCGAAGCACTGCTGCGGCCGAGCCGCGCCAAGGACTGACGCGGCTCCCCCGTACGCGAGCCGGCGGAAGGGCGCTGAGCGACGCACGGCGAGTAGGCTCACCATGATCGCCAGCGACAGTGGAGGAGCCGCTCATGACCACCGACCCCACGATGGCCCGGATCGCCCAGGGAGTGGAGTTACATCACCACCAAGGGCAGCGTGATGCCGCTCGTGACCTGTTCGCGCAGATCTGGGACGACATCGGCGGCGAGCAGGGCGACCCGCTGCATGTCTGCGTCCTCGCCCACTCGATGGCCGACGTGCAGGACGACGTGCACGAGGAACTGACGTGGGACCTGCGGGCGCTCGCCGCCGTCGGCCAGGTCACCGACGAGCGGGTGGCCGAGGCCGGGGTGCCGCTATCGGTGGCCGGCCTGTATCCGTCATTGCACCTGAACTTGGGTGAGTGCTACCGCAAGCTGGGCGATCTCGGCCGCGCCCGCGAGCACCTCCAGCAGGCGCGGGCCGAGATCGGCGCACTCGGCGACGACGGCTACGGCCGGCTCATCAAGGGCGGGCTGGAGCGGCTGGCCGAACAGCTGGACGAGACCGTCTGAGCGCGCCCGCGCGGTCAGACGTTGACGGTCGTGATCGGCAGGGACGAGTCGGCGGGGATGTCCAGCGCAGAAGGCGCGATCCCGGCAGCCACCAGGTCGGAGCCGAGCGCGGCCACCATGGCGCCGTTGTCGGTGCACAGCCCCGGGCGGGGCACGCGCAGCCGCACGCCCGCCGCGTCGCACCGCTCCTGGGCCAGGGCGCGTAGCCGTGAGTTGGCCGCAACCCCGCCGCCGATGAGCAGGTCGTGCACGTCGTACTTCCGGCACGCCTGCAACGCCTTGCGGGTCAGCACGTCGACGACCGCCTCCTGGAACGAGGCCGCCACGTCGGGCACGTGGATGCGCTCGCCCGCGGCCTCACGGGCCTCCACCCAGCGTGCGACGGCGGTCTTGAGCCCGGAGAAGGAGAAGTCGAGCGTGCCGTCGTCGATCTTGCCGCGGGGGAAGGCGACCGCCGTGCCGGAGCCGTCGCGGGCCGCCTTGTCGATGTACGGGCCGCCGGGGAACGGCAGCCCGAGCACCCGCGCCACCTTGTCGAACGCCTCCCCCGCCGCGTCGTCCACGGTGGACCCGAGCGAGATCACGTCCGCGGCCACGTCGGGCACCAGCAGCAGCGAGGAGTGGCCCCCGGACACCAGCAGGGCGATGCACGGCTTGGGCAGCGGCCCGTGTTCGAGCTGGTCGACGGCGACGTGCGCGGCCAGGTGGTTGACGCCGTAGAGCGGGACGCCCAGGCCGAGGGCGTACGACTTGGCAGCGGCCACGCCGACCAGCAGCGCCCCGGCCAGCCCCGGCCCGGCGGTGACGGCCACCGCGTCGACGTCGGAGAGCTTCACCCCGGCCGCGGCCAGCGCCGCGTCCACGGTGGGCGTCATGGCCTCCAGGTGGGCGCGCGAGGCGACCTCGGGCACCACGCCGCCGTAGCGGGCGTGCTCGTCCATGCTGGAGGCGATGGTGTTGGCCAGCAGCGTGTGGCCCCTGACGAGGCCGATGCCTGTCTCGTCACAGGACGTCTCGATGCCCAGGACCAGGGGTGCGTCAGCCATCCTGCTTCCTTCTCATCATGATCGCGTCGGTGCCGTCGTCGTAGTAACGGCGGCGGGTGCCGATGCTCTCGAACCCGAATCGCTCGTAGAGGCCGCGCGCCACCGGGTTGTCCTCCCGCACCTCCAGGAAGATCTCGCGAGCCCCGCGGCGGCGCGCCTCGGCCAGCAGCTCGGTGAGCATGGCGGCGCCGACGCCGGTGCCGCGGTGGGCCGGCAGCACCGCGATCGTCTGCACGTCGGCCTGGTCGGCGGCGACCGCGACCCCGGCGTAGCCGATGATCACGTCGTCGACCACGGCCACCACGTAGTGTCTGGTGCGCGGCTGGTCGGCCAGCTCGCCCCGCATCATGCCTTCGCTCCACGCGTCGAGCGGGAACGTGGCGCGCTCGATCGCCATGACCTCCGGCAGGTCGCCCTCGGTCATCTGGCGCAGTCTCACGCCGTCACCCGCTTGGGCGCGCCCGGCACGGCCGCGTCGGGGCGGCGCAGGTAGATCGGGCGGGCCTCGTCGAGCGGCACGCTCGCCGCGATGCGCTCGGCCGCCAGCGCGGCCAGGAACCCGGCGTGCGGGTAGGCGGGCTCGCGGGCCGGGCCGAGCGCGCCGGGGTAGAGACCGGCTCCGGCGCCGACCACCGGCAGACCCTCGACGGGCACCTCGGCGGGCTTGTCGACGGACGGGCCGTCGAGCCTGGTGCGCCGGTCGGCGTAGCGGGCCCAGAAGACCTCCTTGCGCCGCGCGTCGGTCGCCACCAGGAACGGCTCGTCGAGGCCGCTGCCGTACGCCAGCGCGTCGAGGGTGCAGATGCCGTGGGCGGGCACGCCGAGCGTGGCCGCCAGCGCCTGCGCGGTCATCAGCCCGACGCGCAGGCCGGTGTAGGGGCCGGGGCCGCGGCCCGCGACGACGGCCGTCACCTCGCGCAGCGGCACGCCCGCCTCGGCGAGCACCCGCTCGACGGCCGGCGCCAGCAGCTCGCCGTGGCGGCGCGCGTCGATCGTCGTGGATTCGGCGAGCACCCGCTCGCCGTCGTGGACAGCGGCGGTGACGGCGGGCGTCGCGGTGTCAAAGGCCAGGACCAGCACGACTGTTTAGCCTACCCGCGGCTCACACCCCACCGCGCCCGTACGCGATCCTCAGGCCCAGCCCGTGCGGTGGCGCAGCCACTCCAGCGCCTCGGCGCCCTGCGCGTGCTGGAAGGCGCGCAGGGTGGGCAGCCCCGGCGGGGCCGGCTGACGGCTCTGCCGCAGGAAGAAGCCGGTCAGCCCGGCCAGCGCGGCGGTGATGGCCGGGTCCGGGTCGGGCAGCAGCTCCTGCGGCGGCGGCCCGCCCTGCATGGCCACCGACGGCAGCATGGCCATGAGGTCGAACCAGGCGGCTCCCGTGCACGCCCACGGCCAGTCGACGACGTACACCCGGTCACCGGCCACCAGCAGGTTGTCGGCGCGCAGGTCGGAGTGGAGCAGCGTGTCGCCCGCGGCCCCCTCGGCCCAGCCGGACTCCAGCTCGGCCAGCGCGGCGAGATGGCGCAGCGCCCACGGGTCGAGCCCGGCGGTGTCCTCGCCCAGCAGCCTGCGCCAGCCGCGGAACGCGTCACCGAACCGCTCCGCGATGGGCGGCGCGTCGATGGGCGACGGCGTCAGCTCGGCGCCCATCCGGCGCACGGCGGCGAGCACCAGGTCCAGCTCGTCGCGGCGCCACGGCGTCACCGGATGGCGCCCCTCGATGTCCTCGAACACCAGCGTCACCCAGCCGTCGAGCTCGAAGGAGGTGAGCAGCCGGGGAGCGGGCACGGCGGCGGGCAGCGCGGCGGAGATCGCGGCCTCCGCCCGGTAGATGAGGACGGAGTCGGGGTTCTGCTCCGGGCTCACGGTCTTGACGAAGGCCCGGCGGCCCCCGTCGGTGCGCAGCCGCACCGCCGCGGCCGGGGAGAAGCCGCCGTCCTGGGTGACCGCCTCGGCCACCCGGCCGCCGAGGAACTCCTCCACGGCGGCGCGCACGCCGGCGTGGACGTCCTGCCAGGGTACGCGCACGCCGGTCGCCGGCGGGTTCGTCCGAGTGCTCATGCATCCATGATCGGGTGCGGGGCAACCGGTTTTAGGCGCGCGACGCGTACACGATGATGTTGTCGACGTACTCGCCCTGGGCCGCGTCGAACCTTCCGCCGCAGGTCACGAGCTTGAGCCCGTCCTCGACGTACACCTTCCTGAGCGGGAACTCGTCCTTGTGCACCTGCTCGACGGCGTCGACCTTGTACGTGACGGTCTTGCCGTCGCTCCGCTCGACCCGTACCTTCGAGCCCTTGCGCAGGTGGCGGAGCTTGTAGAAGACGGCGGGCGCGGTCTTGGTGTCGACGTGGCCGATGATCACCGAGGCGCCCTTCTCGCCGGGCACCACGCTGCCGGTGTACCAGCCCGCCATCTCGGGCTTCTCGTAGGGCGGCAGCTCGACCTCGCCGTTCTTCACGCCGAGCTTCATCAGCGGCGCCTCGACGTCGATCGACGGGATGCCGATGGTCTCGGGCACGACCGCGGCCGCGGCCTGCTCGGGCTGCTGCATGCTCTGGCCGAAGGCGACCAGCACCAGGCCCGTGACGGCGCCCGCGAGCACCACCCGTCCGGAACTCGCCATGACTAGGACCGGCGGCGCTTGACCGCCACGCCGACGCCGACGGCGAGCGCCAGCCCGATGGCCGCGCCGACGCCGCCGAGCGGGATCGACGTGCCCTCGTCGACTTCCTTGCCGAACGTGCCGCCGCCGCCCGCCCTGGGCGCCCTGGTGGGCACGTCGCTGGGCAGCGGTTCCGCGCGGGCCACGCGCAGGGTGGCGCGGCCCGAGTGGTTGGTGCCGTCGCACTTGACGTCCACGCGGTACGAGCCGCGCCGGACCGTTCCGGAGATCTGCGCCTGACCGCGCACCCAGTCGCCCCCGGCGTTGCCGGTCGGGCTGGGCGTGCCGCCCGAGGTGGTCGGGTTGAGCGTGACCCCGCTGACGAACGCCCTGGACGTGGCGGTGCCGGTGTGGGCGGGCCCGCCCTGCGGCGCCGGGCAGTTGGCCAGGATCCACACGGTGGAGCTCTCGCCCGCGGTGACGCGGTCGGGGTTGAGCTGGACCGAGATGGAGGAGACCGCCGGAGTGGCGGTCGCCGTGGCCGTCGTGGTGGCCGTCGTGGTTGCGGTGGTGGTGGCGGTCGGCTGGCCCGTGCCTGTCGGGCTGCCGGTCGGCGTGGAGCTCTCCGCCGGTGTCTGCGCCTCCGCCGCGCAGCCCATGAGGCCGATCATGAGGATGGCCCCCGCATAAGCGACTCGCCTGACCCTGAGCACCGCCGCACCCCACTCCGCCGCTCTTTTCCTAGCATCCACCGGTTTCGTGGATACCGCCCTCCTGATACCCAGATTTTCTGGGCCAACCCTTACCAATGATCATGTTTCTCGTCATGGCGAAGGTACGTCAAGGGTGTCAGCATGACCCGGAGTTGGTGCGGGTTTTACTCTTGTGCGGCGTCAGTCGGCGTGTCGGCCCAGCGCGGGCCGACGCCGCGCAGGGTCACGGTGCGGGCGTCGTCGCCCGACTCGCGGTCGATGTGGATCTCCAGGCGGTCTTCGGCGAGCCCTTCGACCAGGCCCTCGCCCCACTCGACGACCGTCACCGACTCCTCCAGCGAGGCGTCGAGGTCGAGGTCGTCCACCTCCAGGTCGCCGCCGAGCCGGTAGGCGTCGGCGTGGACCAGCGCGGGGCCGCCGCACAGCGACGGGTGGACCCGGGCGATGACGAACGTGGGCGAGGTGATCGGCCCGCGGACCTTGAGCCCTTCGGCGATGCCCTGCACGAGCGTGGTCTTGCCGGCGCCGAGCGGGCCCGACAGGACCAGCAGGTCGCCGGGGCGCAGCAGGGATGCAAGGCGCGTGCCGTACGCGCGCGTCTCCTCGGCGGTGCGCAGCCTCACACGCCCACCCTCTTGATCAGGTCGCGGAGCGCGTCGGTGACGGCGCCGGGACGTTCGAGCTGGATCAGGTGCGAGGTGTCGGGCACCTCGATGAACTGAGCCTTGGGCAGCGCCTCGGCCATGGCGCGGCTGTGGTCGGGGGGAGTCAGCCAGTCCTGGTCACCGACCATGATCGCGGTCGGCACCGGGTCGAGCACGTGCAGCGCGGACAGCTTGTCGTGGTTCATCAGCGCGGGATAGAAGTCGGCGACCACCTCGGTCGGGGTCGCCCTGATCATGGACTCGGCGAAGTCGACGAGCGTGGGGCTGACGTTCTTGGAGTCGCCGAAGGCCATGTAGCGGGTCAGCAGGAAGGCGATGTCGCTGCCCGCGTGGCGGGTGCGGTCGACGAGGGAGCCCCGGCGGCCGAGCATCGACACCGTGGTCGGGGCGACCTTGTGGACGGCCTTGGACACCAGCGCGGGCAGCCCGAGCGTCAGCTCGGCCAGCTTGCCCGCGGAGGTGGCGATGAGGGCGACGCCGCGCACCCGGTCGCCGAACAGCTCCGGGTGGCGGTCGGCGAGCGCCATGATCGTCATGCCGCCCATGGAGTGGCCGACGAGCACGCACGGCCCCGGCACGAACTGGTCGAGCACCTCGGCCAGGTCGTCGCCGAGCCGGTCGATCGAGGTGTCGCCGGAGACGGCGCGCTGGGAGCGGCCGTGCGAGCGCTGGTCCCACACCACGACGCGGTGGTGCTCGCGCAGGTCCCTGCGCTGGTAGTGCCACGATTCGAGACTGAGACAGTAGCCATGGCACAGCACGACGGTCAGCGGCGCGTCGTGTCCGTCGTCGCCGCCTTCCTCCGGGGGCCTTCGCTCCTTCGGCCCGTCGACCTCGACGTGCAGGGCCACGCCGTCGGAGGTGATGAGCGTGTGGGAGCTGCCGCCCAGCTCGCCGAAGGGCTCGCTGGCCTCCAGGTCGGGGCGGAGGCGGATGCGGCCGACCGCGTAGCGCTTGGCCATGGCCGCGGCCGCGATGCCCGCGGACGCCGCGCCGACGAGCGCGCCGGCGATCCCGAACCTGCGGCGTGTTGTCGTCGTCATGTCCTCTGTCCCTCGTAGACCCTCGGCACGCGCGCCCCGATCCTCGTCACGATCTCATGCGTGATCGTGCCGAGGGTATCCGCCCACTCCTGAGCGGTCGGCTCGCCCCGGTCTCCCGGTCCGAACAGGACGACCTCGTCGCCTGCCCGCAACGGGTCGTCACCCACATCGATCATGAACTGGTCCATGCACACGCGGCCGGCCACCCGCCTTCGCCTGCCGCCGGCCAGCACCTCCGCGCGGTCGGTCGCGTGGCGCAGGATCCCGTCGGCGTAGCCGAGCGGGACCAGGCCGAGCGTGGTCTCGCGGCCGGTCACGTAGAGGTGCCCGTAGGACACCCCCGAGCCCTCCGCCACCCGTTTGACCATGGCGAGGCGCGCGACGAGCGTCATGGCCTGGCGCAGCCCGAAGTCGCCCAGCTCGGGGACGGGGCTCAGACCGTAGACGGCGATGCCGGCGCGCACCATGTCGAAGTGCGTCCTGGGCAGGGTCATCACGGCGGCCGAGTTGGCGAGGTGCCTGATCACGTGGGAGCCGGCCACGCCCGCCTGCTCGGCCAGTTTGAGCGCGGTCTCGAAGGCGTCGGTCTGGGATTCGACGGCTGGATGGCCGGGGATGTCGGCGCAGGCGAAGTGTGACCAGATGCCGACGACCTCGACGGCGCCCTCCGCCTGCAGCTCCAGCGCCTTGCGCAGCAGGCCGGGCCAGGCGGCGAGCGGCGCGCCGCCCCTGCTCATGCCGGTGTCGGCCTCCAGGTGGACGCGGGCGGTGACGCCGGTGGCGCGGGCGGCGGCGGCGATCTCGCCGAGCAGCCGCTCGTCGGAGGCCGACACCTCGACGTCGGCCCCGATCGCCTCGCCTATCGGCTCGCCGGGCGTGATGAGCCAGGCCAGGATCGGCGCGGTGACGCCGGCGGCGCGCAGGTCGAGCGCCTCCTGGACGAACGCGGTGCCGAGCCGGCCCGCGCCGGCCTCCAGCATGGCCTCGGAGGCGGGCACCAGCCCGTGCCCGTAGGCGTCGGCCTTGACGGCGGTCATCAGCTCGGCGCCGGACGCCCGCTCGCGCAGCAGCGCCACGTTGTGCCTGATCGCGGTCAGGTCTACCCGCGCCTCCGCGGGCGTCGCCATCGGGGAGCTCATCCTTCTAGTTTGGCAGCTCCTGAACGTGGTCGAGCGCGATTTCCGCCGCTCAGAACCCCGATGACGGCACTCAGCCCTCGGAGGCGGCCGGGCCCACGATCTCGCCGCTCACGGCACCCGGCTCCGCGCGCTTTCTTCGTCCAGCGACCGGATGGCGGCGGGGAGCGCCTCGGCCACCGCGGCGGCTGTGAGCGGCGCTCCGTCGGCGGCGATCCTTCCGGCCAGGCCGTGCAGGTAGGCGGCGCACGAGCCGGCGTCCCGCGCGCCGAGCCCCTGGGCGAGCAGCGACCCCGCGATGCCGGACAGCACATCGCCGGTGCCGCCGGTGGCCAGCCACGGCGTGCCCGTGCCGTTGACCCGGGCCGGCTCGCCCTCCTCGGCGACGACCGTGGTGGACCCCTTGAGCAGCACGGTGACGCCCAGCTCGGCCGCCGCCGCCCGCGCGTGCGCGAGCGGCGCCGCCTCGATGTCACCGCGCGCCGCCCCGGTCAGCCGCGCCAGCTCGCCCGCGTGCGGGGTGATCAGGACCGGCGCGGTACGGCGGAGCAGCGAGACGTCGTGGGCCACGACGTTCAGGCCGTCGGCGTCCACCAGCACGGGCACGTCGGTGGCGAGCACCCGGAGGACCAGCTCGCGGGCCCATCGGCCGGTGCCGAGCCCGGGCCCGAGCACCCACGCCTGCACCCGTCCCACGTCGTCGATCGACGGCTCGTCCAGCTCGGTCACGACCGCCTCGGGCCAGCGGGCCCGCACCTGGCCGACCGGCCGGGAGGGCCCGGCGTAGCGGACCATGCCCGCCCCCGCGTGCAGCGCGCCGCCGACGGCGAGCACCGCGGCGCCGGTGTACTGGTCGCTGCCCGCGACGACGCCGACCACTCCCCTGCGGTACTTGTCGGAGGCGGCCGCCGGTCGCGGCAGCGTGGCCCGTACGGACGCGCGGGTGAGCGCGGCGACGTCAGGACCTGGCAGGTACGGGCCGAGCCCGATGTCGATCAGCTCCACCCGGCCCGCGTATACGGCGCCCGGGTCGACCAGCAGGCCGGTCTTGAGCGCCCCCATCGTCACCGTCACCGCCGCCCGGACCGCGCCCCCCTCGACCCTGCCGGTGGAGGCGTCGACGCCGCTGGGCACGTCCACGGCGACGACCGGCGCGGCGGCGTGACCGGCCGTCTCCGCCAGCCCGGCGTACGGCTCGCGCAACGCCCCCGACGCCCCGATCCCGACCAGCCCGTCGACGATCAGGTCTGCGCCCTCGACGGCACGGCGGACGTCGTCCCCGCCACCGGGCTTCCGGGACACCCCGCCCGCGGCCAGGAGCGCGGCCAGGCCCGCCTCGTGGACGCGGGAGCCGGCGAGCACCGCCGTCACCCCCGCGCCGCGCCTGGCGAGGACCGCCCCGGCGTGGAGGGCGTCGCCGCCGTTGTCGCCGCTGCCCACGAGCAGCACGACGCGGCTCCCGTACACGCGGGGAAGCATGGCGGCGCAGACGGCGGCCAGCCCGGTCGCGGCGCGCAGCATGAGCGTGCCCCGCGGCAGGGTGGCCATCAGCGCGCGCTCGGCGGTCCTGATCTGGTCGGCGGTGTAGGCGGTGAACACCCTGACCAAACTATCCTTCGGCGATCACGTAAGCCATCGCGACGCCGCCGTCGTGGCTCAGCGAGACGTGCCAGCGCTGGACCCCCAGCCGGCGGGCGACCTCGGCGGCCTCGCCGGTGACGCACAGCTCGGGCCTGCCGCTGCGGTCGCGGCGCACCTCGGCCTCCAGGTGGCTCAGCCCGCGCGGCGCGCCGAGCGCCTTGGCCACGGCCTCCTTGGCGGCGAACCTGGCGGCCAGCGACTGGATCGCGAGATCCCGTTCGACCTCGGTGAACAGCCTCTCGCGCAGCGCGGGTGTGCGCTCCAGAGCGTCGCGGAAGCGTGCGATGTCGACCACGTCGACCCCGATGCCGAGGATCATCGCCCCAGGTTACCCCCAGAAGATCCGCTCGACGGGGACGTCAGAAGGCGCCTCGTGCCCAGGGACCCCAGATGGCGATCGTGCGGCCCCGCTCCGCCTGGACGTTCACGTACAGGGTGTGCCCGCCTGGCCCGAACGTGGTGCCGGCGAACTCGGCGCCGGGATCGCCCGGGATGGGCTCCAGGCGGCAGAAGTCGAAGATCTCCCCGTTCCTGGTGAGCCCGCGCAGGTAGTTGTCGCCGTCGCCGTCCTCGCAGAGCACGAGCGTGCCGCGGTCGCTGACCGTCACGTTGTCGGGCAGGTCGAGGGCGGCGGCTCGGGGCGACTGGTAGACGAGCCTGAGCGTGCCGCTCCACGTCTCGTACGCCCAGACCTGGCCGCGCCCGTCGCCGAAGCCGTCAGGCGGGTCGTCGTCCGGGGCCGCGTCGCCGCCCTGGGTGGAGACGAAGTAGATGGTGCCCCGGTGGTGGACGGCGCCTTCGAGCCTGGCGAAGACCGCCGCGCCCGCGGCCCTGCCCTGCCCGCCGACGGCCTTCCCGGCCTGGGCCCTGGACGTCCCGGCGGGCAGTGCGGGGTCGGGCTCCTCGATGTCCACCCAGGTGGTGGCGAACGTGCCGCCGGTGCGGTGTCCCACGGACAGGTCGGCGCGCGGCTCGCCCTTGACCGCGAGCATCTGCAGTTTGCCGCCGTCGAGCAGCCTCCCGGCCCGCATCGGGTGCTCCGGCGCGACGTACCGGTAGAAACCCGAGGGATGGTGGTAGTTGTCCTCGGTGAGATAGAGCGTGCCGGTGGCGGGGTCGAAGGCGGCGGACTCGTGCGCGAACCGTCCCGCGGCCCTGATCGGCCGGCCGCTGGCGGCGCCCTTCAGGGGGACCTCGAAGACGTAGCCGTGCTTCCTGGTCAGCCGGTCGTTGCCGGCGCCGGCCACGTCGGGGCCGTCCACGGTCTCCTCGCAGCTGATCCAGGCGCCCCACGGCATGGGGCCGCCGGAGCAGTTCCGCAGTGTGCCGCTGAGTGACGGGCGGCTCCTGAGCACCTCGCCTTCGCGGGTGACCCGCAGGGTGAAGGTGCCGCCGCCGGCCATCCTGTCGTAGGCGAGGTCAGGGTCGCCGAACGCGCTGACGGGGCCGCCGACCTCGTGGTTGCGGACGAGGATCGCGGTGTCGTCCGGGCCGCGGAACGCGGCCATGCCGTCGTGGCTGCCCGGCACCACGCCGCCGCCGGGTAACCGCTCACCGGCCGCGCCGAACGAGCGGTAGCGGAAGCCCTCGGGCAGGTGCAGCCGGACCTCGCCGTCGGCCAGGTCGCGCACCGGCCTCAGCCGCCCGTACCCTCCGCGCGGCCCGTCGCCCGTGACGGGCACGGCGCCGCCGCGCGCGCCCGCGCACGCGACCCCCGCGAACGGCCCGGCCGCCAGCACGGCCGCCCTGGCCAGGAAGCTGCGACGGTCCACACGACCTCCGAGACGGCGACGACTACCCGCACGATAACCCCAGGTATCCCCACCATTCCGGCGAATCCTGCATCCTTCCCCGAACTGGTTATCGGTAATCCCCCGTTTTCATCCACAGCCTGTGGATACCCCGGCTGATGGGCAAGCTGGACCGCGTCGTTACGCTGCCAAGGTGAACAACGGTTACGTTGAACTGAGCAGGGAGCAGTGGAGCGACCTCCGCAAGAACACGCCCTTGACTCTCACCGCGGACGAGCTGGAAGAGCTGCGCGGCGTTGACGACCCCATCGACCTCACCGAAGTGACCGACATCTATCTGCCGCTGACCCGGCTGCTCAACCTCCATTTCACCGGATCCAAGCAGCGCAGCAGCGTGCTGAGTGCCTTCCTCGGGCATCACGAGCGGCGCGTGCCGTACGTCCTGGGCATCGCGGGCAGCGTCGCGGTCGGCAAGTCGACGACGGCGCGGCTGCTCCACACGCTGCTGGCGAGGTGGCCGGAGCATCCGCACGTGGAGTTGGTGACGACGGACAGCTTCCTCTATCCGAACGCGGTGCTGGAGTCCAAGGGCATCATGCATCGCAAGGGCTTCCCCGAGAGTTACGACCGGCGGGCGCTGGTGCGGTTCGTGGCGGAGGTGAAGGCGGGGGCGGCGGAGGTGCACGCGCCGGTCTACAGCCATCTGGAGTACGACATCGTCCCCGGCGCCTCCCAGGTCGTGAAAAATCCAGACATCCTCATCATGGAAGGGCTCAACGTCCTCCAGCCCGCCCCGCCCACCTCCCTCGCCGTCAACGACTACTTCGACTTCTCCATCTACGTCGACGCCAAGGTGGAACACGTCCGCACGTGGTACGTCGACCGCTTCCACAAGCTCCGCCGCACCGCCTTCGAAGACCCCAAGTCCTACTTCAAGTACATCGCGGACATGCCGTACGACGAGGCGACGAAGTTCGCCGTCAACGTCTGGCGCGACATCAACGAACGCAACCTGATCGACAACATCGCCCCCACCCGCGGCCGCGCCGACCTGGTCATGCACAAGGGCCGCGACCACTCCGTCCGGCGGGTGGTGCTGCGCAGGACCTGATCCCTGAGGAGGACCCTGGCCGGGGCCCCGATGCCGGACTCAGGGATGACACCCATTCATCCCTTGGGACGACGATTCGCGGCATCCCCGGCCGGTAGGGTCCGGGGCATGCACATCCTCGCCATCGAGGGGCTGACCAAACGCTTCCCCACCGTCACGGCGCTCGACCGGCTCACGGTCACCGTCGGTCCCGGCGTCACCGGCCTCGTCGGGGCGAACGGCGCGGGCAAATCGACGCTCATCAAGATCCTGCTCGGCCTGCTGCCGGTGTCCGAGGGCCGGGCCGCCGTGCTCGGCCTCGACGCCTTCACCCAGAGCGCCGAGATCCGCAGGCTGGTCGGCTACATGCCGGAGCACGAGTGCCTGCCGCCCGACGTGTCCGCGACCGAGCTGGTCGTCCACCTCGCGCGGATGTCGGGGCTGCCGCGCACCGCCGCCCGCGAGCGCGCCGCCGACGTGCTGCGCCACGTCGGCCTCGCCGAAGAGCGCTACCGCCCGATCGGCGGCTACTCCACCGGCATGAAGCAGCGGGTCAAGCTCGCCCAGGCGATCGTCCACGACCCCAAGCTGATCTTCCTCGACGAGCCGACCAACGGGCTCGACCCCCGGGGCCGCGACGAGATGCTGACCCTGATCCGGCGCATCGGCACCGAGTTCGGCATCAGCGTGCTCGTCACCTCCCACCTGCTCGGCGAGCTGGAGCGGGTCTGCGACCACGTCATCGTGATCGACGCCGGCCGGCTGCTGCGTTCGTCCGCCATCACCGAGTTCACCCAGGCCACCGAGACCATCACGGTCGAGGTCGAGGAGGGCGCCGACGCGCTGGCCGGGCGGCTGGCCGAGCTGGGCCAGACCGTCACCCCGCACGGCCGCATGCTCCTCGTCAAGGTGCGCGGCCCCGAGACCTACGACGCCGTCCGCGACGCCACCGCCGACCTCGACCTGTGCCTCATCCGCCTGGAGCAGGGCCGCAACCGCATCGAGGACGTCTTCAGGGGGGAGGCCGCCCATGTCTGAGATCTACGACATCGGCTACCGCCACTACGACGGCCCCCGGCTGGGCCGCCGCCACACCGTGCTGGCGCTGGGCGTCCACAGCCTGCGCGGCGTCTTCGGCCTCGGCAGGCCCGCCCGATCCAAGATCATGCCGTTCTCGCTGGCCGCCATCATGATGTTCCCCGTCGTGGTGTCGATCGCGACGATGGCGATGATCCAGCAGCGGGTCGGCGACTACAGCGGCTACGCCGTGGTCATGCAGGCCGTGGTGGCCATCTTCCTGGCCTCCCAGGCGCCCACCGTGGTCGCCCCCGACCTGCGCCACCGCGTCCTGCCGCTCTACCTCTCCCGCCCGGTCACCATCACCGAGTACGTCGGAGCCAAGGTCGCGGCCATGACCGTGGCGCTGTTCCTGCTGGTGGCCGTCCCGCTGACGGTGATGTTCGTCGGCGACCTGCTCGTCGACATGCCCGGCCCGCCGCCCACCGGCGAATACCTCGGCGCGGTGACCATGGCCGCGGTGCTGGCCGTGCTGCTGTCCACCGTGGGGCTGGCGCTGGCCGCGCTGACGCCCCGGCGCGGGCTCGGCGTCGCCTCGGTGATCACCGTCTACCTGCTGACCACCGGCGCGGCGCCGATGATCTACGCCGCGCTCTACGAGTCCGGTTACCGGTCGGAAGGCGCCTGGGGCTGGCTGATCAACCCGTTCTGGCTGGTCGACGCCGCGCAGGTGTGGCTGTTCGGCAGCACGGCCCACGTCCCCGACGGCGCCTACCCCGGGGGCCCGGCGCCGATCCTGATCGTGCTGGCCCTCATCGCCGCCGCCGTGGCGGTCCTGTCTGCGCGCTACCGGAAGGCGGCCTCGCAGTGAAGATCGAGCTCTCCCAGGTCTCCCGCTGGTACGGCAACGTCGTCGCGGTCAACGACGTCACCATGACGATCGGGCCCGGCGTCACCGGCCTGCTCGGGCCCAACGGAGCCGGCAAGTCGACGCTCCTCCACATGATGGCCGGGTTCCTGTCCCCCTCCGGCGGCACCGTCACCCTCGACGGCGCCGCCGTCTGGAAGAACCACCACGTCTACCGCGACATCGGCCTGGTGCCCGAGCGCGAGGGCGTCTACGGCTTCCTGACCGGCTGGCAGTTCGTGCTGTCGGCGGCCAGACTCCACGGCCTGCCCAACCCGGAGGAGGCCGCCCGCAAGGCCCTGGCCACGGTCGAGATGGAGGAGCCGAAGGACCGCCGGGTCGAGACCTACTCCAAGGGCATGCGCCAGCGGGTCAAGGTCGCCGCCGCGCTCGTCCACGACCCCGGCGTGCTGCTGCTCGACGAGCCCTTCAACGGCATGGACCCACGCCAGCGGCTCCACCTGATGGACCTCATCCGGTCGATGGGCACCGCAGGCAAGACCATCCTGTTCAGCTCCCACATCCTGGAGGAGGTCGAGCGGGTCGCCCAGCACATCGAGGTGCTGGTCTCGGGCCGCCACGCCGCCTCGGGCAACTTCCGCGACATCCGCCGGCTCATGACCGACCGGCCCCACCTGTTCAGGATCCGCTCCAGCGACGACCGCAAGCTCGCCGCCGCCCTCATCCGCGACGACTCCGCCGGGGGCGTCACGCTCAGCCTCGACGGCCTGGAGGTGCAGGCCACCGAGTTCCGCCGGTTCGCCAGGCTGCTCCCCCGCGTGGCCCGCGACCAGGGCGTGCGCCTGCACGAGGTGTCACCCGCCGACGAGGACCTGGAGAGCGTCTTCTCCTACCTGATCAACAGGAGCAGCTGACATGAACACCGTCGTGGCAGGCATCACCTACCGGGCGCTGCTGGGCAGGCGCAGGGTCGTCCTGCTGCTCCTGCTGCCCCTGGCGCTGATCGCCCTGGCCCTCATGTTCAGCTTCTTCGGCGGCGGCGACCAGCGCACGGCCGTGCTGCTGATGCAGAACTTCGCCATCGGCACCCTCCTGCCGTTGCTCGGCCTCATCGCCGGCACAGGAGTGATCGCCCCCGAGATCGACGACGGCACCATCATCCACCTGATGTCCAAGCCGATCTCCCGGCCGCTCGTCGCGTGGACCAAGTTCGCGGTGGCGGCCTCACTGGTGGCCGTGTTCGCGGCCGTGCCCACCTACCTTGCGGCCTGGATCCTCGTGGGCAACGAAGACGGCATCGCCGCCGGCTTCGCCCTCGGCACCCTCGTCGCGGGCATCGCCTACGCGGCCGTCTTCCTGCTGCTCGGCGTCGTCACCCGCCACGCGGTCACGATCGGCATCATCTACGCCCTCGTCTGGGAGTCGCTGGTCGGCAGCCTGGTGCCGGGGGCCAAGCGCTTCTCCATCCAGCAGTGGGGCCAGACGGTCGCCGACCAGGTCGTCACCTCGCCGTTCTTCGAGGCGGAGGTCACCCTGGCCTTCGCCGTCCCCGCCCTGGTCGTCGTCACCGTCGCCGCCGTCTTCTGGGCCGGCCGCCGCCTGCGGGTCTTCTCCCTGACGGGCGACGAATAGCGACCAGGCGATTGATCGACCCGCGTGTAACGTTGTGCCATGCCCGCACGCCTGGCCCAGCTGAGTCTGACGAGCTTCAAGACCTTTCGCGACGCTCGCCTCCCGCTGGGTGACATGACGTTGCTCATCGGCCGGAACAGCAGCGGAAAATCCAACGCTCTCGACGGGCTGGAGGTGCTCTCGCGGCTCGCAGAGGGTGGCGACATCGTCGACTCCCTCGACAGCAGGCGGGGGGACGAAGGCCCGTTGCGGGGGGGCATCACGGGCTGCCCTCCCCATGGAGAGGACACGTTCCGGCTGGGTTGTCAGGTGATCAACTTTGATCGCGTCGAACACGGCGCGTACGTCGGGATCATTTTCGATGTCGAGATCCGCGTGCGCCCCGAGCCCGAGATCATCAGCGAATCGCTTCGAGGATTCTCCGGCAAGCTCCGGCGGACCAACGATCTGGCCGGGCGTGCGTTCCATACGCTGCTGCATGGCGTGAGCTCTTCCGAAGGAAGCGGAAGCATCGAAGCGCGCTACTACAACGGGCGGCCGGGCCGCGACCCGAAGGCCACCTTCCGCTCGTCCCGGCTGCTGACCGCGCAACTGCCTCTCAGACTGGACCTGACGACTGATGCGGAGCGTCATGTGGCCGCAGCGGCGCAGGATGTCCTGGACACTCTGCGCGGCGTCTTCCATCTGGACCCGGTCCCGCATCTGATGCGCCAGTACGTTCCCAGCCGGGACATCCGCCTGCGCAGGACCGCGGAGAACATCTCCGCGGTCGTCGGGCACCTCAAGCACGTCGACCCCGCGGCCTACGAGCGGCTGCTGCGGCACGCCCAAGCTCTCGTCGACCACGAGATATCCGGCATCGAGCTCATCCGCTCCGAGCTCGATGACCTGATGCTCGCGCTGCGAGAAGACGGTGCCACGACGCCGGCCCGCGAGATGAGCGACGGTCTGCTGCGGTTCATCGCCATCGCCACGACGCTGCTCCGCCAGGGCAGAGACCTCGACCTCAACCGGCGTGAGCCCACGGACGGAGCGGCGATCCCCTTGCTGGTCATCGAGGAACTGGAGAACGGCCTGCATCCGTCGCAGGCCTCGCAGCTCCTCAAGCTGGTGAAGAGCGCTACTGAGGAACGCACCGCCCAAACGGTGTTCACCACACACAGCCCCGCGCTGCTGTCGGCCCTTTCGCGAGAGGATCATCGGAACGTGGTGGTCAGCACCCGGGATCGCGAGACAGGTCTTTCCCGGCTCACCAAGCTGCCGGATCTTGCTGGTTACCCGAGCCTGATGGCACAAGGCGACCTCGGAGCCGTCATCACCTCGGGGCTGCTGGAGCAGAGTCCTCCTGAGAACGACGACCACACCGAGTTCGACCGCCTGATGGGGCTTGGGTGACCATGAGCCGCCGGGTCGAGTTCGTCGACACCTCAGTCCTCTGCAACCTTCTCGACATCCCCGGGAAGAACCAGGACCGCGAGATGGTCTCCGGCCAGCTTGCGGACAAACGCAGCCGCTGCAGGCTGATCCTCCCCGTGACAGCGGTGATCGAGACCGGTAATCACATCGCCCAACTGGCCGACGGCCGACTGCGCCGCCAGTATGCCGACAAGCTCTCCCAGCTCCTGCGGCTGGTCATCGAGGGCAAGGCGCCGTGGGTGCTTCACTCCGTGGAGTGGGGGCCGGAGTTCCTGCGAGCGCTCATCGACGGGGCAGGAACCGGAGTCCCGCTGACCGATCACGTCATGAGCAAGCTCGGGTTGGGTGATCTATGCATCCTCGCCGAGCGCGAGCTTTATCAGAGACGGGTGAGCGGGGTCGAGGCAGGCATCTGGACTCTCGACGACCAGCTCAGGTCTCACGCCTGACCTCCGGGCACGGCGATCCCGTACCCGGAGGCGCGTTCAGGCGCAGACGGTGCGGACCACGTCGGCGAGGCGCTCCGCGACCTTGGAGGCTTCCTCCTCCGAGGAGGCCTCCACCATGACGCGGATCATCGGCTCGGTCCCGCTGGGCCGGATCAGCACCCGGCCCGTCTCGCCCAGCTCGACCTCGGCCTCGGTCACGGCCGACTTGAGCTCCGGCGCGGCGGCCTTGCCCCGGTCGACGCCCTTGACGTTGATCAGGATCTGCGGCAGCGCGGTCATCACCGACGCCAGCTCGCGCAGCGACCGGCCGGACCTGGCCACCACCGACAGCAGGTGGAGCGAGGTGAGCAGGCCGTCGCCCGTGGTGGCGTGGTCGAGCATGATGACGTGGCCCGACTGCTCGCCGCCCAGGTTGTAGCCTTCGGCCTTCATCCGCTCCAGCACGTAACGGTCGCCCACCGCGGTCTCGATCACGGTGATGCCCGCCTCGCGCATGGCCAGCTTGAAGCCCAGGTTGGACATGACGGTCGCGACCACGGTGTCCTTGGCCAGCGAGCCCTGCTCGTGCATGTCCACGGCCAGGATGGCCATGATCTGGTCGCCGTCGACGACCGCGCCGGTGTGGTCGACCGCCAGGCAGCGGTCGGCGTCGCCGTCGTAGGCGATGCCGACGTCGGCGCCGCGCGAGACCACGACCTGCGTCAGCTTGTCGAGATGGGTGGAGCCGTAGCCGTCGTTGATGTTGAGGCCGTCGGGCCGGGCGCCGATGGCCTCCACCCGCGCGCCGGCGCGCAGCAGCGCCTCGGGCGCCACCATGTGGGCCGCGCCGTGGGCGCAGTCGACCACGACGTGGAGCCCGTCGAGCCGGGCGCTGACGGTGTCGAGCGCGTGGCTGATGTAACGGTCGGCCTCGCCGTACGCGTCGCGCACCCGCCCCACGGACGAGCCGACGGGGAAGCTCCACTCCTCGCCGAGCCGCCGCTCGATCTCGTCCTCGACCGCGTCGGAGAGCTTGAAGCCGCCCCTGGCCAGGAACTTGATCCCGTTGTCGGGCGCCGCGTTGTGCGAGGCCGACAGCATGACGCCGAGGTCGGCGCCGAGCGCGGCCGTGAGATGGGCGACGGCCGGGGTGGGCAGCACGCCGAGGCGCAGCACGTCCACTCCGGACGACGCGAGGCCGGCGACCACGGCGGCCTCGAGGAACTCCCCCGAGGCTCGCGGGTCCCGGCCTACGACCGCCACCGGCCTCCTGCGGCTGGAGCCGGTGGCGAACACGCCTGCATCGCCGAGGACATGAGCCGCCGCGACCGAAAGGTCCATGGCGAGCTCGGCCGTGAGGTCGCGCCCGGCGACCCCACGCACCCCGTCGGTGCCGAACAGCCGCGCCAAGTCAGCGCTTGCTGTACTGCGGAGCCTTACGGGCCTTCTTGAGGCCGTACTTCTTCCGCTCCGTGGCGCGGGCGTCACGGGTGAGGAAGCCGGCCTTCTTCAGCGGCGGGCGGTTGACTTCCACGTCCAGGAGCGCGAGCGCGCGGGACAGGCCCATGCGCAGCGCGCCGGCCTGGCCGGTCACGCCACCGCCGTCGATGCGCGCGATGACGTCGAACGCCTCTTCGGCGCCGAGCACCACGAAGGGCTCGTTGACGATCTGCTGGTGGACCTTGTTGGGGAAGTAGGTGTCCAGCGAACGACCGTTGATCGTCCACTTGCCGGTGCCGGGGACGATGCGCACGCGGGCGATCGCCTCCTTGCGGCGGCCGGTGCCGTACGAGTTGCCCGTGGTGACGGGCTTGCGCACGGGAGCGTCGGCGCTGGCGGCGGATTCGGTGGTGTACTCGGACGGGAACTCCTCGGTGGAGAAGTCCTCCTGCTCGGCCTCGACAGCCGTCTCGACACCGGTGGGCTCAGCCACGGTTCTCCTCTGAATCTTTCGCTTGCCCCATCGGGGGCAAGGCGTGGGGTTTCCCCACGAAAATCAAACTCGGTTCACTGCCCCTTGAGGGGCATGCGGAGGGACATCCCCCCGCAGGTCTACTGGGCGATCTGGGTGATCTCGAACGGCACCGGCTGCTGGGCCTGGTGCGGGTGCTCGGGACCCGCGTAGACCTTCAGCTTCTTGATCATCTTCCGGCCCAGGGAGTTCTTCGGCAGCATGCCCTTGACGGCCTTCTCGACGGCCTTGTCGGGCCGCTTCTCCATGAGCTCGCCGTAGCTGACGGAACGCAGACCGCCCGGGTAACCCGAGTGGCGGTAGGCCTTCTTCTGCTCAAGCTTGTTGCCACTCAGCGCGATCTTGTCGGCGTTGATGACGATGACGAAGTCACCGGTGTCGACGTGGTTCGCGAAGATCGGCTTGTGCTTGCCGCGGAGCAGGATCGCGACGTGGCTGGCCAGCCTGCCCAGGACGACATCGGTCGCGTCGATGACGTACCACTGACGCTGGACGTCGGCGGGCTTCGGTGAGTACGTGCGCACGGTCGTAGCCTTCTTTATGCTCGCGTCTTCGGCGCGCCGCCGGACACGGCAGCGCTATGGGGTCGGTCGGTGCGGGCACACGACGGCCCGGACCTTCCGTCTCCCGGCCCCGAGAGGGCTGTGATAGGAGATGACGCCGGACGCGCCGCGCATCGGTCTCGCGGACCTATGCACACAACGAACGAGAGGTTACCCGCCCCCGAGAGGGCAGTCAAAAGACCGATAACCTGTCGCGATTCTACCTGACCACAGAACGAATAGATTTCGGTTCCCGGCATTCCCTTCTTTACCAGGACCCGACATCTCTATCGTTGGTGGCGGTATGTGGCAGAGTTCTCACACCCGGCACACCCAGCGGCCCATCCGGCGCCGAAACCACCTGGGTGCCGTGGGCCTGCTCGCGACGGCCCTGCTCACGGGAGTGCTGCTCGGCCGGGTGTCCGGCGACTCGATGCCCGACGACCACATCTTCCTGAACGAGACCACGCCGCCCACGACGGCCCAGGCCGCCCCCAAGACCACGCCGCAGAAGGCCCAGCCGCACGCCGAGCGGATCCCCCGGCAGGTTGTCACCACGACGCCGCGCGGCAAGACGGACGTCCGGCCCACCAAGAGCCCCACCGGCGAGATAGCCGGCTTCACCGACCAGGACCCGGTCTCGGTGCTCGGCGACGACGACGGCCAGTCGATCAGGAGCATGCCGGGCATGGCCGCCGACGTCGTCCGGCTCACCAACGCCGCCAGGGCGAGGAACGGCTGCCGCCCGCTCAGGACCGACGCCAGGCTCACCCGGGCGGCCCGCACCCACTCCATGGAAATGGCCCGCTCCGGGCAGTTCACCCACGAATCACCCGACGGCGCCTCACCCTGGGACCGGATGGAACGGGTCGGGTACGTCAACGGCACCGCCGAGAACATCGGCCGCGGCTACGCCTCCGCCAAGGAGGCCGTCCAGGGCTGGCTCGCCAGCCGCGACCACCGGCGCAACATGCTCAACTGCGACTTCAACGCCATCGGCGTCGGCGTCGTGTCCGGCCCCGGCGGGCCGTGGTGGACGCAGGATTTCGGACGTTCGTGACCACCTTCACGGTAATGTCTCCGCATGGGTTTTCCCGAGGAACCGCAAACCGGCACGGACGGCACCCCGCGTCGTTCTCGTAGAGACCGCCAGCCCCAGACCGACTCCGGCTTCTTCACACCCGCCCAGCCGAGTGCCGACGGGCAACCGCCATCGGGGCCGTTCTCCCAGGCCGGCGACGCATTCACCCCTCGCCAGCAGGGCGCGCCAGGCCGGCCGGGCTCGTCCGACCCGTTCGCCTCCGGCCCGGCCACGGGCCCATTGGGCGCGGCGGGCTCCTTCTCCGGCCCGCCCACCGGGCCGCTGGGCGCGGCAGGCTCCTTCTCCGGGCCGCCGACCGGCCCGCTGGGCGCGCCCGACCCGCGCGCCACCGGCCCGCAGGGGCCCGGCGCCTTCCCTCAGGGCCCGCGCACCGGCCCGCAAGCGGCGGCGGACCCCTTCTCCACCGACCCGCAGAACCCGTCCGACCCCTTCGCCGCCGGCGGCCCAGGAGCGCCCGGCGGCCCAGGAGCGTCCGACGCGTTCACGCCGAGCAACAGGAAGCCCCCGCCCGGCGCCCCGCAGCCCGCCGCGAACGCGCAGCCGCCGTCCGGCCCTCCCGGTGACACGCCCGGCGACGACCCGGCCGCAAAGGAGACCGGCCGCGGCAGGCGTGGCAGGGCCAAGTCCGGCAAGCCCGATAAGACGGACAAGGCAGAGCAGGCGGATAAGCCCGACAAATCCGCCGAGAAGACCGCCACCCCCCGGCAGACCTGGAGCCCCTACGACGAGGGCCCCCGCTCCCGCGGCCCGCTCTGGGCCTCGCTCGCCGGCGTCGGCGTGCTGGCCCTGCTCGGCGGCGGCCTGGCGGTGATGTTCAACGCCGACGACCCCGCCGCCGTGTCCAGCTCGGAGCGCCGCACCTCCGCCCCGCTCCCGTCGGCGCCCCCGGGCGAGTTCGGCTACGCGGGCAGCCGCAGCACGGACCCGGAGCCGCTCACCGTGAAGGAGCTCTTCAAGTCCAAGAAGATCACCGCCTCGGGCCGCGCCTACGAGATGACGATCACCAGCAAGGACAAGAAGTGCGACGACGGCGTGCTCGGCGACAAGCTCAAGAAGGCCCTCAAGGCCGGCAAGTGCACACAGATGATGCGAGCCAGCTTCCGTGACAAGAAGGGCGAGACCATCGGCACGGTCGGCGTCGCCAACCTCAGCACGACCAAGAACGCCGCCAGGGTCGCCAAGGCCGGCGACAAGTCCAACTACGTCAAACCCCTCGCGGGCAAGGACGAGGTGACCAAGTTCCTCGGCTCGGGCAGCGGCGGCGCCAAGGTGTGGACGCACGGCCACTACGCCGTCCTGGTCTGGTTCCAGAACAAGGACGGGTCCGATCCCGACAAGACGGCATCCAAGCGACTCTTCCAGGCGGCCGAGGACATCACCAAGGCGACGGTCTTCAAGGCCCTCGACGTTCGTGCGCTGACGGGCGCTCGCGCGGCCTGAATTCTCACTTCGTACGCGAAAATCCCGCAAAAGTGACGATCGATCAGCGCGGGAACACTCATACCGGGGGAACGATCTAGAGACACTCGCTACGCTCGCCTTATGCGTGGCCAGGGACCCGGGTCAGAGCACGAGCGCAGGGAAGCGGGCAGCGCACCTCCGACGCCCCCGCCGAGCTTCGGTCGCCAGCCCCCCAAAGAGCAAGGGGGCCCACCGGCATACCCGGACGACCCCTCGGGACAAGCCTGGCTCACGGTCGAAGGCGAGCCACCCCGCGACGACGCCTGGCAACCCGCAGGCGCCGCCCCCGCCGAGGACTGGCTCTCCGTCCAGGAGTCCGGGCCCGATCCCGCCGCGTCGCGCCCCGCGCGTCCTTCGGACGTACGAGAGCCCGCGAGCGGCGAGCAGCCTGTCCCGGTCTACCCCGGCGCGCAGCCCTGGGAGGTGCAGGACGCGGACGGCGCGGCCTACGACTGGTACGCCGAGGACGACGAGCCGGCGGGCGTGCCCTTCACCCCGCCGGGCGTCCCCTGGCCCCAACCGCCGAAGAGCTCGTGGGGTGAGCCCGCCGTCCCCGGCGCCCCCCGCTGGGAGCCTCCCCCGGCGTTCACCGCCGCGGCGGCCGGCATGCAGGTGTGGCCGGCCCCGGTCACCGGCTCCCCCGCCATGCCGCCGTGGCCCGCCGCCACCGGCGAGCTGGAGCCCGACGACGACACCCACGCTCCCCAGCGCAGCGAGCACGGCGACCCCCCGCGACCCGAGGGACCGTCCGAGCCCTCGCTGCCATCAGAGTCCTGGCCCGCCGAGCCCGCATCAGCGACCCCGCCGTCGTCCGAGCCCACATGGCAAGACTGGCCCGCCCAGCCCCCGTCGGAAGGCCTCAGAGCCTTCCCGGCCACACCACCCCCCACGCACTCCGACCCCATGTGGCGACACTGGCCCGCCCAACCCTCCGCGGAAGACCGGACCACGCCTCCACCGGCCGGATCCGAGTCGCCGGACCTCGCCGATGGCTGGGGTCCCGAGCCCGTGGCATCAGGTCCGTCGCACTACTTCGACCCGAACACCATGGCTCCGCGCCCCGTCCCGCTCAGCGCGCCGACGCCCGCCGACCACGATGCGCCTCCGCCTCCCGCACGCGAAGGCCAGCCTCCGTACGGGTCCTCCACGGACGATCCGAGACCTCCGTACGGCGTGGAGCCGACCCGCCCCACGTACGGCGAACAGCCGGACGACGTCGAGGGCCCCACCCGCCCGGGCCAGGTGCCCCCGTTCGCCAGGAAGGGCGGGCCGGGACTCGGCGCCGGCATGCCTGTGCCGTCACCCGGCCCGAAGGGTCCGCCGGCACCCCTGTTCGACCCCAAACTCTCCCCCGCCGCCCAGCAAGGCACCACCAACCCCGCCCCAGAGACGGCAGGCCCTCCGATCACCGGCAACCCTCACCCCCCGGGACCCCCCAGCCAGAGCGGGCCCCCGGGAATCCCCAGCCAGAACCCGAGCGGCACCCACCCCACGAGCCCTGCCAGCGGCGATCCGCACACCACCGGAGCCTCCCGTGCCGTGAGCACTCCGCACGGCACCAACACTCCGCACACCGCAGGTGGCCCTCGGGCCGAAGGCACTCCTCACCTCGCGGACAACCAGCACACCGCCGGAGGCCTCCGGGCCGAGAGCGCCTCTCACGGCATCAACACTCCGCACACCGCAGGTGACCATCGGGCCGAGGGCGCCCCTGCCGGCGCGGCCGGGGCTCATGGCACGGGCGGCCCGCCCGGCGCTCCCAGGGAGCAGGCCGGCCGCCGGGCCGAACCGAGTGATGTGCCCGTGTGGCCGCCCGCTCCGCAGCGCGAGGAGCCGGAGCGCGACCAGCTCGACCTGCCGTTCGCCCCGGAGGTCTGGGGCCGTCGGCCCGCGTCCTCCCCGGAGCGTGAGGAACGCCCAGTGACCGCGTCCTCTGAGGTGCACGAGGAACGCCCGGTTACCCCGTCGTCCGGAGGGCGCGAAGAGCGCCCGGTGACCGCGGAGCCGGTCAAGGACGGGCTCCTCCAGGGCGAGGAACCACCGGCCTCTCCAGGCAGTGACCCCGAGGCACAAGCCGGAGCCGGCCCTCAGAACACACCCGAAGGTGTCACACCACCTGACGCCGGGCCACACCCTCCGGGCAGCGTGATCCAGGGAGTGCCGGTCCCACCTCCGGGAGGTTTCGGCAACCCCCAGCCGACCCAAGGCAACGCGCCGTACACGACCGGCTCCGCCCAAGGCCCGGCACGCGGCGGACCGCACGACACCCAGGGCCCGCCCCAGAGCGGCCTCGTCCCACCCCAGAGCCCACCACGCGGCGGTCCCGTCACACCCCTGACCAGGCGCTCCCCCAACCCGGCAGATCCCGCCGGACGGGTGCCCCAGCAAGCAGACCCCGCCGGACGGGTGCCCCAGCAGGGAGACCCCGGCAGACGGATGCCCGGCCACGGAGACCCCGCCGCACTGGTCCCCAGCCAAGCGGACCCCCCGGGACGACTGCCCCGCCCAGGGGAGCTGGCCCCGGTGGACGCCGGTGGCCCGTTCAGGCAGCCGCCGTTCGCGGCCATCCAGGTCCAGGAGCCGCCGAAGAGCAAGCGGGCGCTGTTCGCCACGCTCGGCGTGCTGGTGCTCGCGGGGGTTGCCACGGGCGGGTTCTTCGCCGTACGGTCCGCCAACACGGCGGCGCCGGCGAACACGGCCGCGAGCGCCCCCACGGCGAGCCCCACCTCCGCCCCGTCCGTCACCCCTTCCGCCGAGCCGTCCGGGACCTCCATGCTCAACTCGGAGATCACCGACCCGAAGACGCTGTCGCTCAAGGAGGCGTTCCCGGACAAGAAGGTGGACGCCGCGGGCGCCGCCTTCACCAGGGTCAAGTCGACCGTGGCCGACGACTGCGAGGACGCCGCGTCGGGTCCGTTCGCCGAGGCGCTCAAGGAGCAGCAGTGCAGTCGCGTGCTGCGCGCCACGTACGTCGACCGCAAGCGCCGGTACGCGGTGACCACCGGCATCGCCGTCCTGCCCAGCAAGGACGCCGCCCTGGAGGTCGACCAGGCCAAGAACCTGAGCCGCAACCTGTGGTTCCGCGGCCTCGCCGGCCCTGAGGGGTCCGGTGGCGACCGGGTGCACATCGCCGGCGGCTACGCGGCCGGGCTGGTGTGGGGCCGCTACATCGTCTTCAGCTACGCCACCCACGCCGACGGCCACACCCCGGGTGACAAGGAGAAGACCCTGGTCAAGGTGAGCAGCGAGTTCCGCGACGAGACCGCCAAGGTGCTGGAGCGCCGCATCACCGACAACTGATCAGACTTCCAGGGTGCGCACCCGTCTGGTGGCGCTGGCCCGGTCCGCCAGCTCCGCGTCGGCCGGGTAGCGCACCTCCTCCAGGCAGAGCCCGTGCGCGGGCGCCACGTGCACCCCTGTGTCGCGTACGCCCGCCGCGAGCACCTGCCCGGGCCACTCGACCGGCCGCCGGCCGTCGCCCGCGGCAAGGAGCGAGCCGACGAGGGCCCGTACCATCGAGTGGCAGAACGCGTCGGCCACCACGGTCGCGACCAGCACCCCGCCGGGCTCGCGCGCCCAGTCCAGCCGCTGCAGTTCCCTGATCGTGGTGGCGCCCTCGCGCTTCTTGCAGAACGCCGCGAAGTCGTGCTCGCCGAGCAGCCGGGCGGCGGCGGCGTTCAGCGCGTCCAGGTCGAGCGGCCGGTTGTGCCACAGCACCTCGTGCCGCCGCAGCGGGTCGCAGCCGCCCGCGGCGTCGCTCACCCGGTACGCGTACCGCCGGGACAGAGCGGAGAATCGGGCGTCGAAGCCCTCAGGAGCCACCGAGACACGAAAAACACGGACATCTGGAGGGAGAACCCCGCCAAGCCTCCGCACGAGCACAGAGAGCCTCTCGTCCGTCCCCAGCGCGTGCGGCCGGTTCCCGTCAAGCCGCACCAGCACCTCGCCGGGCACGTCGACGTGCGCCACCTGCCCGCGCGCGTGCACGCCCGCGTCGGTGCGCCCCGCGACGGTCAGCACCGGCTCCGCGATCCGGAGGATCCGGCCGAGCGCCTGCTCGATCTCTCCCTGTACGGTGCGCAGCGCGGGCTGACGGGCCCACCCGGAGAAGCCGCTCCCGTCGTACCCGAGATCCAGCCGCAGACGTACCACGATCACCTCCATGCAGACACGCGGACGAAAAAGGGCCCGGACCCCGATGAGGAGGTCCGGGCCCGTCAAGCCTGATGTCTCAGGCCTCGTCCTTCTTCGCCTCGGGCGCCTCGGCGGCACCCTCGGCGGCCTCGTCGCCCTTGGCCTCGGCGGAGACCTCGGCGCTCTCCTCGGCCTTCGCCTCGGCAGGCTCCTCCGCGGGAGCGGCCGGAGCAGCCGGGGCGGCGGTGCGCGTGACCGTGTTCAGCGGCTCGCTCACCAGCTCGATGACGGCCATCGGGGCGTTGTCGCCCTTACGCGCGCCGATCTTGGTGATGCGGGTGTAACCGCCGGGACGCTCGGCGAACGTCGTCGCGATCTCCGTGAAGAGGTGGTGGACGACGCCCTTGTCCTTGACGACCGTGAGCACCTGGCGACGGTTGTGGATGTCGCCCTTCTTCGCCTTGGTGATCAGGCGCTCCGCCAGCGGGCGAAGACGCTTGGCCTTGGTGACCGTGGTGCGGATCCGGCCGTGGCGGAACAGATCGGTGGCCAGGTTGGCCAGGATCAGCCGCTCGTGCGCCGGGCTGCCGCCAAGACGTCGGCCCTTGGTGGGCTTGGGCATTGCTCTCTCCTTGTGAGTTAACCGCCCCGGCCGTGCCAGGTACCGGGGTCGGGCGGAAGGCCACCAGCGGCCTGCCGCGATGCGAAGGCCGCGCCGGCGAGATCCGCCGGCGCGCCCTCAACGGAAACCATCCGTGATTCCCGCCAACCGCGAAGGGCCCCTGCGCGGGACCCCGTGCGGGTCAGTACTGCTCGGTCTCGACGTACGCGCTGTCGTCGTCGTCGTAGCCACCGCCGGCCACCGCGCTCGGGTCGAACCCGGGCGGGGAGTCCTTGAGCGCCAGCGACATCTCGTGCAGCTTCTGCTTGACTTCCTCTATCGACTTGGCGCCGAAGTTGCGGATGTCGAGCAGGTCCTGCTCGCTCCGCGCGACCAGCTCGCCCACGGTGTGGATGCCCTCGCGCTTGAGGCAGTTGTACGAGCGGACGGTGAGGTTGAGCTCCTCGATCGGCAGCGCCAGGTCGGCGGCCAGGGCGGCGTCGGTCGGCGACGGGCCGATGTCGATGCCCTCGGCCTCGACGTTGAGCTCGCGGGCCAGGCCGAAGAGCTCGACGAGGGTCTTACCGGCGGAGGCCACCGCGTCGCGGGGCTTCATGGCCGGCTTGGTCTCGACGTCGAGGATGAGGCGGTCGAAGTCGGTGCGCTGCTCGACTCGGGTCGCCTCGACCTTGTAGGTGACCTTGAGAACCGGCGAGTAGATGGAGTCGATCGGGATGCGGCCGATCTCCTGGCCGGGCTGCTTGTTCTGCGCGGCGGAGACGTAGCCGCGGCCGCGCTCGACCGTCAGCTCCATCTCGAGCTTCGCCTTGCTGTTGAGCGTGGCGATGCGCAGCTCGGGGTTGTGCACCTCGACACCGGCGGGCGGCGCGATGTCGGCGGCGGTGACCTCACCCGGGCCCTGCTTGCGCAGGTACATCACGACCGGCTCGTCGTGCTCGGAGGAGACGACGAGCTCCTTGAGGTTGAGGATGATGTCGGTGACGTCTTCCTTGACCCCGGGAACGGTCGAGAACTCGTGCAGCACTCCCTCGATCCGGATGCTCGTCACGGCGGCGCCCGGAATGGACGACAGCAGCGTGCGGCGGAGCGAGTTGCCGATGGTGTAACCGAAGCCCGGCTCCAGCGGCTCGATGACGAACCGGGAACGCGTCTCGTCGATGGACTCTTCGAGAAGAGTCGGGCGCTGAGCGATCAGCATGAGTGGGTCTCCCCTTTTTTCGTGTGGCGCCCGCTATATGACGCCACTCCGATGAACAGCCTAGTTCTCGTACGGGATCCGTACGAGAACCAGGAAGGCGAGTGACTACTTCGAGTAGTACTCGACGATCAGCTGCTCCTGCACCTGGGTGTCGATCTGCTGCCGGACAGGCAGCTGGTGCACTAGGATGCGGAGCTTGTCGGGCACGACGCCCAGCCAGGCCGGGACCGTGCGCTCGCCGGCGGTGGCGCGGGCGACCTCGTACGGCATCAGGTTGCGCTTGGTCTCGCGCACCTCGACGATGTCGTGCTCGCGCACGCGGTAGGACGGGATGTCCACCTTCTTGCCGTTGACCATGACGTGGCCGTGGCGGACCTGCTGGCGGGCGGCGTCGCGCGACTGTGCGAAACCGGCGCGGTAGACGACGTTGTCGAGGCGGCTCTCCAGGATCTGGAGGAGGTTCTCGCCCGACTTGCCGCTCTTGCCGGCGGCTTCCTCGTAGTAGTTGCGGAACTGCTTCTCGAGGACGCCGTAGATGCGGCGGGTCTTCTGCTTCTCGCGAAGCTGAAGCTGGTACTCGGACTCCTTGGGGCGTCCGCGGCCGTGCTCACCCGGCGGGTAAGGACGGATCTCGATGGGGCACTTGGCGGACTCACACTTGCTGCCCTTGAGGAAGAGCTTGGTCTTCTCCCGGCGGCAGAGCTTGCAGTCCGCGCCCGTGTAACGAGCCATTTCTCTGTATCTCCTGGGCTAATTCAGACGCGGCGGCGCTTCGGCGGCCGGCAACCGTTGTGCGGAACCGGGGTGACGTCCTGGATCGAACCCACCTCGAGGCCGGTGGCCTGGAGGGAGCGGATCGCGGTCTCACGGCCGGAGCCGGGACCCTTCACGAAGACGTCGACCTTGCGCATGCCGTGCTCCATGGCGCGGCGGGCGGCGTTCTCGGCGGCCATCTGAGCGGCGAACGGGGTGGACTTACGGGAGCCCTTGAAACCCACGTGGCCCGCGCTGGCCCAGGAGATCACGTTCCCGTTGGGGTCGGTGATCGAGACGATCGTGTTGTTGAACGTGCTCTTGATGTGGGCGTGCCCGTGAGCGACGTTCTTCTTTTCCTTGCGGCGCACCTTCTTCGGCGCGCCCTGACGGCTCTTAGGAGGCATTGCTTGCCTTCAACTCCTGAGGTCTTCGGTCCGCGGCTGTGGACTACTTCTTGCCAGGCTTCTTCTTGCCGGCCACGGTCTTCTTCTTGCCCTTGCGGGTGCGCGCGTTGGTCTGCGTGCGCTGACCGTGGACGGGCAGGCCCTTGCGGTGCCGAATGCCCTGGTAGCAACCGATTTCGATCTTGCGACGGATGTCGGCCTGGACCTCGCGGCGCAGGTCACCCTCGATCTTGAAGTTCGCCTCGATGTAGTCACGCATCGGGACGAGCTCTTGGTCGGAGAGCTGGTGCACACGCAGGTCGGGGCTCACACCGGTGGCCTGGAGAATCTCCTGGGCGCGGGTGCGGCCGATGCCGTAGATGTAGGTGAGAGCGATCTCCAGCCGCTTGTCGCGGGGGAGGTCGACGCCAACCAGGCGAGCCATGGCGGGCATTCTCCTTCGTTGTGGCGGAGGTCTTGCGCGCCACTTCCCCTCCCCATGCCCGGGGTGGAGGGCCCCGGCCTCCGACCGGGGGTCTCCCGAGTGGTCCAGGTCTCTGACGAGACCTGCCTGCCCGGGTGTGACACGCGCTTACGTTGCAGACTTCTCATGCGTCGAGCCCGCACCCTGATCGGGGCGGACTCGGAGAAGCCTTGCGGCGACTAGCCCTGGCGCTGCTTGTGGCGCAGGTTGTCGCAGATCACCATGACGCGACCGTGCCGGCGAATAACCTTGCACTTGTCGCAGATCTTCTTGACGCTCGGCTTTACCTTCATTGTCCTTTATGTCCTCAGACGTCTTATTTGTATCGGTAGACGATCCGCCCACGACTGAGGTCATAGGGGCTCAGTTCCACGACTACCCGGTCGTCCGGCAGAATCCGGATGTAGTGCATCCGCATCCGTCCGCTGATGTGGGCCAGGACCTTATGGCCGTTGTCGAGCTGCACCCGGAACATGGCGTTCGGGAGCGACTCAACCACAGTGCCCTCGATCTCGATGGCGCCGTCTTTCTTGGCCAAAATCCCTCGCGTTTCACTGATCGATCGTCTGAGGCTCCGGTTCACTAGCAGCCGCGACCTCACGCTTCGGAGAGAGCGGCGACCGGCAAGGGCCGCCGACGCGTGACAGTCTTAGTGAGCCGACAAAGAAGTGTACGGCACCATGGCGGAAAACGCGAAAACGCGCGCCAGATGTCCCGACACAACCACTCGCCAGTCTACCCGACCCTCCTACCGCCTCGGGCCGTCTTCCCCCGCGCGCCCGTACGTGATGACCCCCGGCACGACGGAAGGCCCGCCGGGGAGCGGCGGGCCTTCCTGGGCTCACGGTCAGTAGATGCGGTGCACGGCGCCGCAGTACTTGGTGGGGCCGCCCCAGCAGGTGTAGGTGTAGAGCTTCTTGATGTCCCGCTTGCTCCAGATGTGCTTGTGGGAGCCGTTCCAGCGGTAGAAGTGCTTGCCGATCTTGCCGCTCTTGTACTCGTACCGGAACCAGACGTAGCCGTGCCTGGACGTGGACTCCTTGCCGTACCACTTCGTGTAGACCTTGCCGCCCGACTTCCAGGTCTGGCCGTAGGTGTAGGCCTTCCTGTTGCTGGAGTAGTACTTGCCCCACTTGCCGGCGGTGGCGGAGGCCGCCTGCGTGGTGGCCGGCGCCGAGGCCGCCTGGGCGGCGGGAGCGAGGGCGAGACCGGTGAGGGCCATCGAACCGGCGAGAGCGGCTGCCGCAAAGACCTTGCGCATTTCATTTCCTCCGTGAGTGGTGTTTCTCGACACCGTTCACGTTAGGAATCCGCGCGGTTTCGTTCTGTGGACGAATACGCAGAGCGCACTAGTGCACAGATGGAGGCGTCTACTTCCGCTGCTTGCCGTCTCCGAAAATCGTGCTCACCAGCAGAATCGCGCCCCAGGGACCCATCACCCACAGCGGCCACGGGTAGACGAAGTCACCCGACGTGACGCTGACGATGAGCCAGATGACCCAGTTGATCGAGCTGGCGGCGGCCCACGCGCTCCAGGCGGCCATCATCCCGGGATGCATGCGGCGCGCGGGGACCTCCTGCTGAGGGATCTTGGCGGGGAGGTTGCGCAGGTCGACGTCGGGCAGGTCGGCGGTCAGCTTGGCCAGGTCGCCGTAGGTCCTGCTCTTGTAGAGCTCCTCCAGCCGCTCGTTGAACTCGTCCATGGTGATGCGGCCCTGTGCGGTGTGCTCGCGCAGCAGGGCTGCCACCCGGTCACGGTCGACGTCGGACGCGCGCATCTCGGGGCTCTGCGCCATTCCCACTCCCGGGCTCGGGTCTACGGCTGCGAAAGGCGCTCTTTGCCCCCATCAAGAGCAGTGAGCACCCAAGGACCATTATGTGTCACCGCGACGCTGTGTTCGAAGTGCGCGGACGGCTTGCCGTCGACGGTCACCACGGTCCAGTCGTCGCCCAGCACGCGGGTGCGCTCCGAACCCAGGTTGACCATGGGCTCGATGGCCAGGCACATGCCGGCCTCCATGACCGGGCCGCGGCCGGCCTTGCCGTGGTTGGCGATCCACGGGTCCATGTGCATCTCGGTGCCGATGCCATGGCCGCCGTACTCAGGCGGGATGCCGAACCTGCCCTGCGACTTGACGTACCGCTCGATCGCGTGGCCGATGTCGGAGAGATGGCGGCCGGGGCTGAGCGTCCTGATGCCGGCCCACATCGCCTCCTCGGTGATACGGATCAGCTCCAGCAGCTTCGGCTCGACCTCGCCCACCGGGACCGTGACGGCCGAGTCGCCGTGCCAGCCGTCGAGGATGGCGCCGCAGTCGATCGAGATGATGTCGCCCTCGCGCAGCTTGCGCGCCTCGGTGGGGATCCCGTGGACCACCTCGTTGTTCACCGACGCGCAGATCGTCGCGGGGAAGCCCTGGTAGCCCTTGAAGGACGGGATAGCGCCCTCGTCCCTGATCGCCTTCTCGGCGATGACATCCAGGTCGAGCGGGGTCATACCCGGCTCGACCGACCGCTTCAGCAGTTCGAGTGTGCGCCCGACCACCAGGCCGGCAGCGCGCATCTTTTCCAGCTGCTCAGCGGACTTGACCTGAATTCCATGCTTGTTTCGTTTGAACACGTACGGCACCCCCAAGGGCTTCAACGGGCAACATGGGAGCCCAATTCCCCCCACAATAGCCGCGAGGTGGCACGGACAACCGTGCCACCTCCGCGAATGGTCTGTGGTGCTACCCCAGGAAAGGACGGATCGCGTCCATGGCTCGCTGGGTGACCTCCTCGACCGGGCCCGTGGCGTCCACGCCGACCAGGATGCCTTCGTCGGCGTAGAAGTTGATCAGCGGAGCGGTCTGCTCCTGATAGACCTCCAGGCGGTGCCTGACGGTCTCCTCTTTGTCGTCGTCACGCTGGAACAGCGTGCCACCGCAGGCATCGCACAAGTCGTCCTGCTTGTCGTCGAACTCCACATGCCAGATGCGCCCGCACTGGCTGCACGTGCGCCGGCCCGCCAGCCGCCTGACCACCTCGTCGTCGTCGACCACGAGCTCCAGCACCAGGTCGAGACCCTGGCCCCAGTCGGCGAGCATCTTCTTGAGAATCTCGGCCTGGGGCACGTTGCGCGGAAAGCCGTCGAGCAGGAACCCGTCCTGCGCGTCGTCCTCCGAGAGGCGGTCACGGACCATGGCGATGGTGACCTCGTCAGGCACCAGGTCACCACGATCCATGTAGGTTTTGGCGAGTTTGCCGAGCTCCGTGCCCCCGGAGACGTTGGCACGGAAGATGTCACCTGTCGAAATCTTCGGGATGGACAGGTTAGATGCGATGAACTGGGCCTGAGTCCCTTTACCCGCTCCAGGGGGCCCGACTAGAACGAGACGCACTACCGCAGGAAGCCTTCGTAATTACGCTGCTGCAGCTGGCTCTCGATTTGCTTGACCGTGTCCAGACCGACACCAACCATGATCAGAATGGTCGCACCTCCGAACGGGAAGTTCTGGCTCGCTCCGGACACCGCGAGCGCGAAAATCGGGATCATGGAGATCAGACCCAGATAGAGCGCACCGGGGGTGGTCAGACGGTTGAGCACGAAGTTGAGGTACTCGGCCGTAGGCCTCCCCGGACGGATGCCCGGAATGAACCCACCGTACTTCTTCATGTTGTCGGCCACTTCAGTGGGGTTGAAGGTGATGGACACGTAGAAGTAGGTGAAGAACACGATCAGGAGGAAGAACGTCACCATGTAGATCGGCGTGTCGCCGGTGGCGAGGTTCTGCGAGATCCACTGCACGACCGTGTTGGGCTCCTCCGCGTTCGCGAACAGCGAGACGACCAGCTGCGGCAGGTAGAGCAGCGAGGACGCGAAGATGAGCGGGATGATGCCGGCCTGGTTGACCTTCAGCGGGATGTAGGTGGACGTGCCGCCGTACATGCGGCGCCCGACCATCCGCTTGGCGTACTGCACCGGGATGCGGCGCTGCGCCTGCTCGACGAAGACGACCGCGGCGACGATGAACACACCGATCACGAGCACGGCCGCGAAGGTGAACTTGTTCGCCTGGAAGATGTTGGCCATCTCCGACGGGAAGATGGCGACGACCGAGGCGAAGATCAGCACGGACATGCCGTTGCCGACACCGCGGTCGGTGATGAGCTCGCCCAGCCACATGATCACAGACGTGCCCGCGGTCATGATGAGGACCATGGTCACGATCTGGAAGACGTTGTCGGGGTTGATGAGGACGTTCGACTGGCAGTTCGGGAACAGCTGACCGGAGCGGGCCAGGGCGATGAAGGCGGTCGACTGCAGGACACCGAGACCGACGGTCAGGTAACGGGTGTACTGAGTGATCTTCGTCTGGCCTGACTGGCCTTCCTTCTTCAGCGCTTCCAGTCGTGGGATCACGACCACCAGCAGCTGCAGGATGATGCTCGCGGTGATGTACGGCATGATGCCGAGAGCGAACACCGAAAGTTTCAGAAGGGCGCCGCCGCTGAACAGCTGCACCATTCCGTAGATGTTTCCGTTGGCGCCTTCACGGGCCTGGTCGAAGCAGGCCGCCAGATTCTGAACGTGAACGCCCGGAGTCGGAAGTACCGAGCCGAGACGGAACAGCGCGATGATGCCCAGGGTGAAGAGCAACTTCTTGCGCAGGTCCGGCGTCCGGAACGCCCGGGTAAACGCGGTCAGCACGGTCCCTCCTGCGCGCCTATAAGGCGATGTGAGTATGCGATGGAGCGGGGGTCTGCCATCTGAGTCTCAGGTCAATCGAGCAGGACAGAATCCTGCCGTCTCGCGAACTCTAACGCACTACGCGCGTGGGGGCCCATTGTCAGAGCCCCCACGCCTCGTAATTGCTCTTACAGCTCGGTCACGGAGCCACCGGCAGCGGCGATCTTCTCCTTCGCGGTGTTCGAGAAGGCATGCGCCTGCACGTTCACCGCGACCGAGATCTCCCCGGTGCCCAGCACCTTGACCGGCTGGTTCTTGCGGACAGCGCCCTTGGCCACCAGCGCCTCGACGGTGACGTCGCCACCCTCGGGGAACAGCTCACCGAGCTTGTCCAGGTTGACGACCTGGTAGGTCGTCTTGAACAGGGCGTTGGAGAAGCCCTTGAGCTTCGGCAGACGCCTCTGCAGCGGCACCTGACCACCCTCGAAACCGAGGGGGACGGTCGTGCGGGCGCGACTGCCCTTGGTGCCGCGACCGGCGGTCTTGCCCTTCGACGCCTCGCCGCGGCCCTTGCGGGTCTTCGGCTTGTTGGCACCGGGAGCAGGACGCAGGTCGTGAATCTTGAGCGGAGCCTTGTCAGTCATGACTAGTCGACCTCTTCCACCTCGACGAGGTGCGTCACCACGGAGACCATGCCGCGAATCTCGGGCCTGTCCTCCTTGACGACGACGTCGCCGATCCGCTTCAGGCCAAGCGAACGCAGCGAGTCACGCTGGTTCTGCTTGCCACCGATCTTCGAGCGAACCTGAGTGATCTTCAGGCGTGCCACGACTAGCTCACCGCCTTCGCTGCCGCGGCCTCGGCGATACCCTCGCGCTGGGCCTTGAGCATGCGAGCCGGAGCCACGTCCTCGATCGGCAGGCCACGACGGGCGGCGATCTCCTCGGGCCGGGAAAGGCCCTTCAGAGCCGCCACGGTGGCGTGCACGATGTTGATCGGGTTGTCGGAGCCGAGCGACTTCGACAGCACGTCGTGGATGCCGGCGCACTCCAGGACCGCGCGCACCGGGCCACCGGCGATGACGCCGGTACCGGCGGACGCCGGCCGCAGGAAGACGACACCGGCCGCCTCCTCGCCCTGCACCGTGTGCGGGATCGTGCCCTGGATCCGAGGCACCTTGAAGAAGTGCTTCTTCGCCTCTTCGACGCCCTTGGCGATGGCGGCCGGGACTTCCTTGGCCTTGCCATAGCCGACGCCGACCATGCCGTTGCCGTCGCCGACGACGACGAGGGCGGTGAAGCTGAAGCGACGACCACCCTTCACGACCTTGGCCACTCGGTTGATCTTCACTACGCGCTCGATGTACGAGACGCCCTTGTCGGCGGCGCCGCCGCGGCGGTCGTCACGACGGTCCCGCCGCTCGCCACCGGTGCCGCCACCGCGACGCGGAGCTGCAGCCATCAGTGGTTCCTCTTCTCAGTTGCCATCAGAACTCGAGCCCGCCTTCGCGAGCGCTGTCCGCCAGAGCCGCGATGCGGCCGGCGTAGCGGTTGCCACCGCGGTCGAACACGACAGCGGTGATCCCGGCTTCCTTGGCCCGCTGAGCGAGGAGCTCGCCGACCTTCTTCGCCTTCTCGGTCTTGTCCGCCTCCAGCGCACGCAGCGAGGGGTCCATGGTGGACGCGCTCACCAGCGTGTGCCCGACGGTGTCGTCCACGATCTGGACGAACATGTGGCGGGTCGAGCGGTTGACGACCAGGCGCGGACGCTGGGTCGTACCGACGACCTGCTTGCGGACGCGGCGGTGACGGCGGGCCCGCGAGACGGTGCGGGCAGCCGTGTGCTTGCCGAACGCAGTCTTCGGAGCCATGCCTACTTACCAGCCTTTCCGACCTTGCGGCGGATCTGTTCGCCCTGGTAGCGCACGCCCTTGCCCTTGTACGGGTCGGGCTTGCGCAGCTTGCGGATGTTGGCGGCGACCTCGCCGACCTTCTGCTTGTCGATGCCGTCCACGTGGAACAGGGTCGGCTTCTCGACGCGGAAGGTGACGCCCTGGGGGGCGTCCACGATGACCGGGTGGCTGAAGCCCAGCGAGAACTCCAGCTGCGTCGGGCCCTTGGCCTGGACGCGGTAACCGACGCCGACGATCTCCAGGGACTTGGAGTAGCCCTGCGTGACGCCCTGCACCATGTTGGCGATCAGCGTCCGCGACAGCCCGTGCAGAGCGCGGACCTTGTTCTCGTCGTTGGGACGGGAGACCTGGATGGCGCCGTCGTCGTCGCGGCCCACCTTGATGGGCTCCGCGACCGTGTGAGTGAGCGTGCCCTTCGGGCCCTTGACCTGGACATCCTGGCCGTCGATCGTGATGTCTACGCCACTGGGCACAGGGATGGGCAGCCGTCCGATACGTGACATGCTGTGTTCCTCCCCTCTACCAGACGTAGGCGAGGACTTCCCCGCCCACACCACGCTTGCCGGCCTGCTTGTCGGTCATGAGACCGTGGGACGTCGAGATGATCGCGACGCCCAGTCCGCCCAGGACTCGAGGCAGGTTGTCCTTCTTCGCATAGACCCGCAGACCAGGCTTGGAAACCCGGCGCAGGCCCGCCAGCGAACGCTCACGGCTCGGCCCGAACTTGAGCTCCACCACGAGGTTCTTGCCGACCTTGGCGTCTTCGACGCTCCAGGCCTGGATGTAGCCCTCCTGCTGGAGGATCTCGGCGATGTGCGCCTTGATCTTCGAGTACGGCATCGACACGCTGTCGTGGTAAGCCGAGTTCGCATTACGCAGACGTGTGAGCATGTCTGCGATCGGGTCGGTCATCGTCATGGCCAGTGGCCTTCCTCGCCGCGGTTTCCAGTCGGCCGAGTGTCAGTGGAGTGCACTGCTCTGCCGGTGGACCTTCGGCGTGGTCATGGGAACCCTCGGCGAGAGCTCCCGATTTTGATGTTTACAGATATGTGCGGCGGGCGGTCGCCCGAAGGGGGCGACTCACGCGCCGCCCCCCAAGGGTAACTACCAGCTGGACTTGGTGATGCCAGGCAGCTCGCCCCGGTGGGCCATCTCACGGAAGCACACGCGGCACAGGCCGAACTTCCGGTAGACGGCGCGCGGACGCCCGCAGCGCGAGCAGCGGGTGTAGGCGCGCACCTGGAACTTCGGCTTGCGCCCTGCCTTGGCGATCAGCGACTTCTTCGCCATCTGGATCAGGCCTCCTTGAAGGGGAAGCCGAGAAGCTTGAGCAGCGCCCGGCCCTGGTCGTCGTTCTTCGCGGTGGTCACGACCGTGATGTCCATGCCCCTGGGCCGGTCGACCTTGTCCTGGTCGACCTCGTGGAACATGACCTGCTCGGTCAGGCCGAACGTGTAGTTGCCGTTGCCGTCGAACTGCTTCGGCGACAGGCCGCGGAAGTCCCTGATGCGCGGCAGCGCGAGCGACAGCAGCCGGTCGAGGAACTCCCACATGCGGTCACCGCGGAGAGTGACGTGCGCGCCGATCGGCATGCCCTCGCGCAGCTTGAACTGGGCGATGGACTTGCGGGCCCGGACGACGGCCGGCTTCTGGCCGGTGATCACGGTCAGGTCGCGGACGGCGCCCTCGATCAGCTTCGAGTCGCGGGCCGCCTCGCCGACACCCATGTTGACCTTGATCTTCACCAGGCCGGGGATCTGCATGACGTTCTCGATGCCGAACTCCTCGCGAAGCTTGGCCGCGATCTCCTCGCGGTACTTCGTCTTGAGGCGCGGCGTCGGGCGCTCGGTCTCGGTGGTCGTAGCAGTCATCAGCTGTCCTCACCCGTCTCGTCGGCCTGCTCGGCCTTCTTGTCGGCGGGCTTGTCCTTCGGGCTGTCGTCCTTGAGCTTCTTCACGTTGCTCACGTGGATGGGAGCCTCCATGGTCTGCACGCCGCCCGACTTGGCGCCACGCGGACCCTGGTTGGTCTCCTTGGTGTGCTTCTTGATCATGTTGACGCCCTCGACCACCACGCGGTCCTCGCGCGGGAGCGTGGCGATGATCCGGCCCTTGGCGCCCTTGTCCTTGCCGGCGATGACGGCGACGAGGTCACCCTTCTTCACATGCAGCTTCGGCATTACAGCACCTCCGGAGCGAGCGAGATGATGCGCATGAACTTCTTGTCGCGCAGCTCACGGCCGACCGGGCCGAAGATACGGGTGCCACGAGGGTCGCCGCTGTCCTTGATGATGACGGCGGCGTTCTCGTCGAAGCGGATGTAGGAGCCGTCGGGCCGGCGGCGCTCCTTGGCGGTGCGGACGATGACGGCCCTGACGACATCGCCCTTCTTGACGCCCGTGCTGCCCGGGAGGGCGTCCTTGACAGTGGCGACGATGACGTCGCCGATACCGGCGTAGCGTCGGCCCGAGCCGCCGAGCACACGGATGCAGAGAATCTCCTTGGCACCCGTGTTGTCGGCGACCTTGAGCCGCGACTCCTGCTGGATCACGTTGACTCCTGTTAGTCGCGCCGGTTCTCGGACGGAGGCAAGCCCCCGCCCGAGCCTGGCGGAACCCGATATGGTCTTGGTCCCCCGGCCACGAACCCGCAGGGGCCGCGCCCCGGGCCCCCTGAACCCTCAGGTTCAGAAGCCCGGAGCAGCCGCTCCTGGGGCCGCACCGCAGGCGACGCGAGGCCTGACGGCCTCGCGTCCTTGGACGCCGTCATGGGGAGTGACCCCCACGAGGCGCGGTATATCCGAGAAAACCTACTTGGCCTTCTCGAGGATCTCCACGACCCTCCACCGCTTGGTGGCGGAGAGGGGGCGGGTCTCCATCAGAAGCACACGGTCGCCCACGCCGCAGGCGTTGGACTCGTCGTGCGCCTTGTACTTGGTCGTACGGCGGATGACCTTGCCGTACAGGCGGTGCTTGACCCGGTCCTCGACGGCGACGACGACGGTCTTGTCCATCTTGTCGCTGACGACCAGGCCCTCACGGACCTTACGGAAGTTGCGGTCGCGCTCGGCGTCCGTCTCGGTGGTGCCGGTGGTCTCGGTCTCAGCCATCGCTCGTCTCCTTCTCGACCGTGACGATGCCCAGCTCGCGCTCGCGCATCACGGTGTAGATACGGGCGATCTCGCGGCGGACGGCACGCAGCCGCCCGTGGCTCTCCAACTGACCGGTCGCCGCCTGGAAGCGGAGGTTGAACAGTTCCTCCTTCGCCTCCTTCAGCTTCTGGACCAGGGTGTCCTGGTCCTCCACACGCAGCTCTCCGGCGGTCAGGCCCTTAGCCATCACGCCTCACCCACTTCACGCTTAACAATCTTGCACTTCATCGGCAGCTTGTGGATCGCGCGCTGAAGCGCCTCACGCGCGACCGTCTCGCCCACGCCGGACAGCTCGAACATCACGCGTCCGGGCTTGACGTTGGCGATCCACCACTCCGGCGAACCCTTACCGGAACCCATGCGGGTCTCGGCAGGCTTCTTGGTGAGGGGACGGTCGGGGTAGATGTTGATCCACACCTTCCCACCACGGCGGATGTGACGGGTCATGGCGATACGAGCGGACTCGATCTGGCGGTTGGTCACGTAAGAGTGCTCAATCGCCTGAATGCCGTACTCGCCGAACACGACCCTGGTGCCGCCCTTGGCGGCTCCGCTGCGGTCAGGCCGGTGCTGCTTGCGGTGCTTGACCCTGCGCGGGATCAGCATGGTCAGCTCCCTTCAGCACCCGGCTGCGCGGCCGGGCCGGTCTCGGGGGCAGCCTGCGCGGCCGCCTCAGTCCTGGGGGCGCGGTCGCCACGGCCACCGCGACGGGCACCACCGGAACGACGCGGACGGTCGCCGCCGCCCCTGCGGTCGTCCCGCTCGCGGCGCTGACCGGCGCGGGCGCCGGCAGCGGCGGCCTCACGCTCGGCGCGACTGGTCGCCGCCTCGCCCTTGTAGATCCACACCTTCACGCCGATCCGGCCGAAGGTGGTACGGGCCTCGTAGAAGCCGTAGTCGATGTCCGCGCGGAGCGTGTGCAGCGGCACCCGGCCCTCGCGGTAGAACTCCGACCTCGACATCTCAGCACCGCCGAGACGGCCCGAGCACTGCACCCGGATGCCCTTGGCGCCGCTCTTCATCGCCGACTGCATGGCCTTGCGCATGGCACGACGGAACGAGACGCGGCTGGACAGCTGCTCGGCCACGCCCTGCGCGACGAGCTGGGCGTCGGTCTCGGGGTTCTTCACCTCGAGGATGTTGAGCTGGACCTGCTTCTTGGTCAGCTTCTCCAGGTCGCCGCGGATGCGGTCGGCCTCCGCGCCGCGGCGGCCGATGACGATGCCCGGACGCGCGGTGTGGATGTCGACCTGGACGCGGTCGGTCGTACGCTCGATCTCCACCTTGGAGATGCCGGCCCGCTCCATGCCCTTCTGCAGCATGCGACGGATCGCCACGTCCTCGGCCACGTACGACTTGTAAAGCTTGTCGGCGTACCACCGGCTCTTGAAGTCGGTCGTGATGCCGAGGCGGAACCCGTGCGGGTTAACCTTCTGGCCCACTATCGGGTCCTTCCCTTCGGCTCGCGGGACTCCACGATCACGGTGATGTGGCTCGTCCGCTTGTTGATCCGATAGGCACGACCCTGAGCACGCGGACGGAACCGCTTCAGCGTCGGGCCCTCGTCGACCCACGCGCGGCTGACGACCAGCGTCTGAGGGTCGAGATCGAAATTGTGCTCCGCGTTCGCCACCGCGCTCGAGAGCACCTTGTAGATCGGCTCGCTCGCCGACTGGGGAGCGAACTGCAGCACGGCCTGCGCCTCCGAAGCGGGCAGCCCGCGAATAAGGTCCACCACGCGGCGGGCCTTCTGGGGCGTGACGCGGACGAACCGCGCCTGAGCCCTGGCTTCCATCGCTTACTCCTCTGACTTCTGAAGGCTGTCTATCGCCGGCTGCGGCGGTCTTCCTTGACGTGGCTGCGGAAGGTCCGCGTCGGGGCGAACTCTCCGAGCTTGTGGCCGATCATCGACTCGGTGACGAACACCGGGACGTGCTTGCGGCCGTCGTGCACGGCGATCGTGTGCCCGAGCATGTCGGGAACGATCATGGAGCGCCGCGACCACGTCTTGATGACGTTCTTGGTGCCCTTCTCGTTCTGCGCGTCCACCTTCTTCTGAAGGTGATCGTCGACGAAAGGACCCTTCTTAAGGCTACGTGGCATTCTGGCTGCTCCTACCGCTTCTTCTTGCTACGCCGGCGAATGATCAGGCGGTCGCTGGCCTTGTTGGGCTGGCGGGTGCGGCCCTCGGGCTTGCCCTTGGGGTTCACCGGGTGGCGACCACCGGAGGTCTTGCCCTCACCACCACCGTGCGGGTGGTCGACGGGGTTCATGGCGACACCGCGGACGGTCGGGCGCTTGCCCTTCCACCGCATGCGGCCGGCCTTGCCCCAGTTGATGTTGGCCTGCTCGGCGTTGCCGACCTGACCCACCGTCGCGCGGCAGCGCACGTCGACCATGCGCATCTCGCCCGAGGGCATACGCAGCGTGGCGTACTGGCCCTCCTTGGCGAGCAGCTGGATCTGCGCGCCGGCGGAGCGGCCGAGCTTGGCGCCGCCGCCCGGACGGAGCTCCACCGCGTGGATGAAAGTACCTGTCGGGATGTTGCGCAGCGGCAGGCAGTTGCCCGGCTTGATGTCGGCCCCGGGGCCGTTCTCGATGCGGTCGCCCTGCTTGAGGCCGGTCGGCGCGATGATGTAGCGCTTCTCGCCGTCGGCGTAGTGCAGCAGCGCGATATTGGCGGTGCGGTTGGGGTCGTACTCGATGTGAGCGACCTTGGCCGGAATGCCGTCCTTGTCATGCCTGCGGAAGTCGATGATCCGGTAGGCGCGCTTGTGACCGCCGCCCTGGTGGCGAGCGGTGACCCGGCCGTGTACGTTACGGCCGCCCTTACCGTGAAGGGGTGCAAGCAGCGACTTCTCGGGCGTGCTGCGGGTGATCTCGGAAAAGTCCGAGACACTCGCCCCGCGGCGACCCGGAGTCGTCGGCTTGTACTTACGGATGCCCATCTTTTTCGTTCATCCTTCGTCGGAATCCAGCTCCAGAGAACTGGATCTCTTGTGTCACCGCCGGTTCCCGCCCGCGGCCCCTGACCTCGGAGCCGCGGGTCTCGAACCGGCGATACGTGCAGAGCACCCCACCCGCGTCGCCGACGGCGACCCCGGGGGGATCGCGGGGAGCAGCGCCCCCCGCGGGTCAGCCGATCTGACCGAAGATGTCGATCCGATCGCCCTCGGCCAAGCTCACGATCGCGCGCTTGGTGTCGGGACGCTTACCGAAACCGGTGCGGGTCCGCTTGCGCTTGCCCTGCCGGTTGATCGTGTTCACCCCGGTGACCTTGACCCCGAAGATCTTCTCCACCGCGATCTTGATCTGCGTCTTGTTCGCGGTGTTCCTCACCAGGAACGTGTACTTGTTGTTCTCGTCGATCAGGCCGTAGCTCTTCTCGGAGACCACCGGCTTGATGATGACGTCGCGCGGGTCGGAGACCCGCTCCATGGTCGTCTTACGGGCGACCGGCTGACCGGTGTTGTCCATCAGGCGTCTTCCTTCTCAGTGCGAGCGCCCTCCGACAGCCGGGCCACGACCTGGTCGTACGCCTCCTGCGTGAAGACCACGGCGTCGTTGCAGAGCACGTCGTAGGTGTTGAGCTGCCCGGAGTCCAGCAGGTGGACCTCCGGCGCGTTGCGCAGGCTCAGCCAGGTCATCTCGTCGTCCTCGTCGACCACGACGAGCACGGACCTGGCCTCGGTGATGGCGCGCAGCGCCTGCAGGGCCGCCTTGGTCTTCGGCGTCTCGCCGTCGACCAGGCTGCTCACCACGTGGACGCGGCCCGCGGCCGCCCTGTCGGACAGGGCGCCACGCAGCGCGGCGGCCTTCATCTTCTTGGGCGTCCGCTGCGAGTAGTCGCGCGGCACCGGACCGTGGACGACGCCACCGCCGGTGAACTGCGGCGCACGGGTCGAGCCCTGACGGGCGCGGCCGGTGCCCTTCTGCCGGTACGGCTTCTTGCCGCCACCGCGAACCTCGCCGCGGCTCTTGGCCTTGTGCGTGCCCTGCCGGCGCGCCGCCTGCTGGGCCACCACGACCTGGTGGATCAGCGGGATGTTGACCTTCGCGCCGAAGATCTCGTCAGGCAGCTCGACGGAGCCGGTCTTGGCGCCGCTCGCGTCGAGCACGTCGATGCTGGTCACTTCGCGGCCCCCTTCTTGGCAGCGGTGCGGACGAGGACCAGGCTGCCGTTGGCGCCCGGAATCGCACCCTTGATCAGGATGAGACCCTTCTCGGCGTCCACGGCGTGAACCTTGAGGCTCTGCACAGTCGTGCGGACGTTACCCATCCGCCCCGCCATGCGCAGGCCCTTGAATACACGGCCCGGGGTGGCGCAGCCACCGATGGAACCCGGCGACCGGTGCTTGCGCTGCGTACCGTGCGACGCGCCCAGACCACCGAAGCCGTGACGCTTCATCACACCGGCGAAGCCCTTGCCCTTGCTCTTGCCCGTCACGTCGACGAACTGGCCGGCTTCGAAGGTGTCGGCCAGCAGCTCCTGGCCGAGGGTGTAGTCGCTCGCGTCGTCGGTGCGGATCTCCGCGAAGTAACGGCGCGGGGTGATGTCGTGCTTACGCAGGTAGTCGCCGAGCGGCTTGTTGACCTTCCGCGGGTCGACCTGCCCGTAACCGAGCTGGATGGCGGAGTAGCCGTCCTTCTCGGCGCTGCGGACGCGGGTCACCACGCACGGACCGGCCTCGACCACGGTCACCGGAACCAGCCGGTTGTCCGTGTCGAAGACCTGGGTCATGCCGAGCTTCTTGCCCAGGACGCCCTTGATCGTCTTAGCCATGTCAGTGCGTTCCCTCAGAGCTTGATCGAAATGTCGACGCCCGCGGGGAGGTCGAGCCGCATGAGCGAGTCGACGGTCTTGGGCGTCGGGTCGATGATGTCAATCAACCGCTTGTGCGTACGCATCTCGAAGTGCTCGCGGCTGTCCTTGTACTTGTGCGGCGAGCGGATGACGCAGTACACGTTCTTCTCGGTCGGCAGCGGCACCGGGCCCGCGACCTTCGCGCCAGTCCGCGTCACCGTCTCGACGATCTTCTTGGCCGAAACGTCGATGACCTCGTGGTCATAGGCCTTAAGCCGGATGCGGATCTTCTGTCCCGCCATAGTGGCCTCGGTGTCCTTCGCTGTCGTCAGAAAAAGTATCGTGCGGCTTGTGCCGCTGTTCAGTGCGTGGCCCCACGAGCAGACGCGTGTGATCTGCCTTTTCTTCCGTGATCCGGCAGTTACTTCGGTCGTTGCCCCGAAGCCACTGCTGAATCACGGCTTTCCCGTGGTGCCCGGGCCGGGCCGCCTCGCGGCCGCCCGCCCCGTTCGTGGTGTGGCGGCCGGCCCCTCCAGGAGGCCGGCCGCCGCCCCGCGGTCGTGCTACTTGATGATCTTCACGACCCGGCCGGCGCCGACGGTGCGGCCACCCTCACGGATCGCGAACTTCAGGCCTTCCTCCATGGCGATGGGCTGGATCAGCTCAACGCGCATTTCGGTGTTGTCGCCCGGCATGACCATCTCGGTGCCCTCGGGGAGGTTCACCACACCGGTCACGTCAGTCGTACGGAAGTAGAACTGCGGGCGGTAGTTGTTGAAGAACGGCGTGTGGCGGCCGCCCTCGTCCTTGGACAGGATGTAGACCTGGCCGGTGAACTCGGTGTGCGGGGTGGTCGTGCCCGGCTTGATGATGCACTGGCCGCGCTCGACGTCGTCGCGCTTGATGCCGCGGAGCAGCAGCGCGGCGTTGTCACCGGCGTGGCCCTCGTCGAGCATCTTGTTGAACATCTCGATGCTGGTGACGGTGGTGGTCGTCTTCTCCGGCTTGATGCCGATGATGTCGACCTGCTCGTTGACCTTGACGATGCCGCGCTCGATACGACCGGTGACGACGGTACCGCGACCGGTGATCGAGAAGACGTCCTCGACCGGCATGAGGAACGGCTTCTCCGTCTCACGCGGGGGCTCGGGGACGTTCTCGTCGACGGCGTTCATCAGCTCGACGATGCTGTCGGCCCACTTCTCGTCGCCCTCAAGAGCCTTGAGCGCGGAGACGCGGATGACGGGCAGGTCGTCGCCGGGGAACTCCTGAGCGGACAGGAGCTCGCGCACCTCGAGCTCGACGAGCTCCAGGATCTCCTCGTCGTCCACCATGTCGGACTTGTTGAGGGCCACGACGATGTAGGGGACGCCGACCTGGCGGGCCAGGAGGACGTGCTCCTTCGTCTGCGGCATCGGGCCGTCGGTGGCGGCGACCACGAGGATGGCGCCGTCCATCTGAGCGGCACCGGTGATCATGTTCTTCACGTAGTCCGCGTGACCGGGGCAGTCGACGTGCGCGTAGTGGCGCTTCTCGGTCTGGTACTCGACGTGCGAGATCGAGATCGTGATGCCGCGGGCCTTCTCCTCCGGCGCCTTGTCGATCTTGTCGAACGGCGTCGCGGCGTTCAGCTCGGGGAAACGGTCGTGGAGCACCTTGGTGATCGCCGCGGTCAGTGTGGTCTTACCGTGGTCGATATGCCCAATGGTGCCGATGTTCATGTGCGGCTTTGTCCGCTCGAACTTGGCCTTGCCCACTGGTTCTCTCCTTGAGAATCTGACTGACTTTCGTCTGCACACTCGGGCCCGGGTGTTCCCGAACCCCTAGGCGGCGGGACGGCTCGCACCGTCCCGCCAGGGACCGGGAACTATTCGCCCCGGGCCTTCGCGACGATCTCCTTGGCGATGCCCGGGGGCACCTCCGAGTAGGAGTCGAACTGCATGCTGTAGCTCGCCCGCCCCTGCGTCTTGCTACGCAGGTCACCCACGTAGCCGAACATCTCAGACAGCGGCACGAGCGCCTTGACGACGCGGGCGCCGGCCCGCTCGTCCATCGCCTGGATCTGCCCCCGGCGACCGTTGAGGTCACCGATGACGTCACCCATGTAGTCCTCGGGCGTGGTGACCTCGACGGCCATCATCGGCTCGAGGAGCACGGCATCAGCCTTGCGCGCGGCCTCCTTGAAGGCCATCGAGCCGGCGATCTTGAACGCCATCTCCGAGGAGTCGACGTCGTGCGCGGCACCGTCCTGGAGCGTCACCTTCACGCCCACCATCGGGTAGCCGGCCAGCACGCCGAACTCGGCGGCCTCCTGGGCGCCCGCGTCGACCGACGGGATGTACTCCCGCGGCACGCGACCACCCGTGACCTTGTTCTCGAACTCGTAACCGTCGTTGCCCTCGCCCAGCGGCTCCAGGTCGATGATGACCCGCGCGAACTGACCGGAACCACCGGTCTGCTTCTTGTGGGTGTAGTCGACCTTCTCCACCTTGCGGCGGATGGTCTCGCGGTAGGCGACCTGCGGACGGCCGACGTTCGCCTCGACCTTGAACTCGCGGCGCATCCGGTCGACCAGGATCTCGAGGTGGAGCTCGCCCATCCCCCAGATGACGGTCTGGCCGGTCTCCTCGTCACGGCGGACCTGGAAGGACGGGTCCTCCTCGGCCAGCCGCTGGATCGCGGTCGACAGCTTCTCCTGGTCGCCCTTGGTCTTGGGCTCGATCGCGACGTTGATGACCGGAGCCGGGAACGTCATCGACTCGAGCACGACCTGCTTGACCGGGTCGGACAGGGTGTCGCCGGTGGTGGTGTCCTTCAGGCCCATCACCGCGACGATCTGCCCGGCGATCGCCGACGAGCGCTCCTCGCGCTTGTTGGCGTGCATCTGGTAGATCTTGCCGATCCGCTCCTTCTTGCCCTTCACAGAGTTGACGACCTGTGAACCGGCCTCGAGCGTGCCCGAGTAGATGCGGATGTAGGTGATCTTCCCCAGGTGCGGGTCGCTGGCGATCTTGAACGCCAGAGCCGAGAACGGCTCCTTCGGGTCGGCGTGACGCTCGACCGCGGTGCTCTCGTCGCCGACCGCGTGGCCCTTGATGGCGGGGATGTCGGTCGGCGCCGGCAGGTAGGCGACGATCGCGTCGAGCAGGGGCTGCACGCCCTTGTTCTTGAACGCGGTGCCGCACAGCACCGGGTTGACGGCGCCCGACAGCGTGGCGCGGCGCAGCGCCGCCACCAGCTGCTCCTCGGTGGGCTCGGTGCCCTCGAGGTAGAGCTCCATCAGCTCGTCGTCGTTCTCCGCGACGGTCTCGACCAGCTTGTCGCGCCACTCACGAGCGGCCTCGGCGTGGTCGGCCGGGATGTCGACGGTGTCGTACATCTCGCCCTTGGCCGCCTCGGCGCTCCAGATGAGGCCCTTCATCCTGATGATGTCGATGACGCCCTTGAAGTCGGCCTCGACGCCCCACGGAAGCTGGACGACGGCCGGCGTCGCGGCCAGCCGGGTGATCATCATGTCGACGCAGCGGTGGAACTCCGCGCCGACGCGGTCCATCTTGTTCACGAAACAGATGCGGGGGACGTTGTAGCCGTCTGCCTGACGCCACACCGTCTCCGACTGGGGCTCGACACCCGCGACACCGTCGAAAACGGCCACGGCGCCGTCGAGGACACGCAGCGAACGCTCCACCTCGATGGTGAAGTCGACGTGGCCCGGGGTGTCGATGATGTTGATCGTGTGACCGTCCCAGCTACAGGTGGTCGCGGCGGACGTGATCGTGATGCCGCGCTCCTGCTCCTGCTCCATCCAGTCCATCGTCGCCGAGCCCTCGTGGGTCTCGCCGATCTTGTAGTTGATGCCGGTGTAGAACAGGATGCGCTCGGTCGTGGTGGTCTTGCCCGCGTCGATATGGGCCATGATCCCGATGTTGCGGACCTTGGCCAGGTCAAGTGCGGTCGTGGTGGCCACTTTCTTCGCGTCCTCGTCGTCTCGTCGAACCCGCCGGGGTTACCAGCGGTAGTGGGCGAAGGCCTTGTTGGACTCGGCCATCTTGTGGGTGTCCTCGCGCTTCTTCACGCTCGCCCCGAGACCGTTGCTGGCATCGAGGAGCTCGTTCATCAGGCGCTCGGTCATGGTCTTCTCGCGGCGGGCCCGGGAGTACTGCACCAGCCAGCGCAGCGCCAGGGTGGTGCTGCGCGCGGCGCGCACCTCGACCGGCACCTGGTAGGTCGCGCCACCGACGCGGCGGCTGCGAACCTCGAGGGTGGGCTTGACGTTGTCGAGCGCACGCTTGAGGGTGACGACCGGGTCGTTGCCCGTCTTGTCCCTGCAGCCCTCAAGGGCGCCGTAGACGATCGACTGCGCGATGGAGCGCTTGCCGTCAAGAAGCACCTTGTTGATCAGGGCGGTGACCAGCGGGGAGCTGTAAACCGGGTCAGCCATGAGCTGACGGCGGCCAGGAGAACCCTTGCGAGGCATAGTTAGCTCTTCTCCTTCTTCGCGCCGTAGCGGCTACGGGCCTGCTTGCGGTTGCGGACACCCTGGGTGTCGAGCGAACCACGGATGATCTTGTAGCGAACACCCGGCAGGTCCTTCACACGACCGCCACGCACGAGCACGATGGAGTGCTCCTGCAGGTTGTGGCCCACACCGGGGATGTAGGCCGTGACCTCGATGCCGTTGGTGAGCCGCACACGGGCCACCTTGCGCAGGGCCGAGTTGGGCTTCTTCGGGGTCGTGGTGTAAACGCGCTGGCACACACCGCGCCGCTGCGGACTCCCCTTGAGGGCAGGAGTCTTGGTCTTGGAGACCTTGTCCTGCCGGCCCTTGCGGACCAACTGCTGAATAGTGGGCACTGCCACTCCGTTTCGTGCCTGGCCGGTGTTACGTCAGTTGTGCAATTCGCAGGTGCTGCCGGTGTCATGACCTGCGAATTGTCCTTGCCTCCACGCCCCCGCGCTCGGGCGTGTCGCGCTGTTCGCACCGACACATCCACGAGGACTACGAGCTAGGAAGCCGACCTGCGCTGCCATTGAAGAGCGCACGATCGAGAGCCCGCAAACTACGGGCACGATGGTCCAGGTTACCAGGACCTCGCGACACGTCAAAACGCCGCGACTAGGCTCGGAAGCCTTGTCGCTCCGGGTGTCGCGCGGTCCATCCCACCAGAGGCCCGGCTACTGCTCGCGCCTCATGATATAGCGAGATCTGGTCTGCTGCCGACCATACCAAGAACATCCCCCGACGGGCAGATGACGACTTCGCGCTCCCCCGTACGCGCGACCCTCCGTGCGGGGGAAGAGGGCGGGAACGAGCGAGCGCCCGGGCCCTCCTTCGAGGGGCCCGGGCGCTCGCCTGTGGCTCGTTACCGGTTGTACTGACCGAAGTCGTACTCCTCCAGCGGCACTGCCTCGCCGCTGCCGGTGCCGAACGTGTAGTCGGCCGCGGAGCCGTCGTAGCCGCCCACGGTGTACATGGCGGCCTTGGCCTCCTCGGTCGGCTCGACCCGGATGTTGCGGTACTGGGGCATGCCCGTGCCGGCCGGGATGAGCTTACCGATGATGACGTTCTCCTTCAGGCCCAGGAGCGAGTCGGACTTGGCGTGGATCGCCGCGTCCGTCAGGACCCTGGTGGTCTCCTGGAAGGAGGCCGCCGACAGCCAGGACTCGGTGGCCAGCGACGCCTTGGTGATGCCCATGAGCACCGGGCGTCCGGCCGCCGGGCCGCCGCCCTCGGCGACGGTCTCGCGGTTGATGAGCTCGAACCGCGGCCGCTCGACGAGCTCTCCGGGCAGCAGGTCGGTGTCACCGGACTCGAGCACGTTCACGCGCTTGAGCATCTGCCGCACGATGATCTCGATGTGCTTGTCGTGGATCGACACACCCTGCGAGCGGTAGACCTGCTGGACCTCCGCCACCAGGTGCAGCTGCACGGCCCGCGGGCCGAGGATGCGCAGCACCTCGTTGGGGTTGACCGCACCGGCCACCAGCTGCTGGCCGACCTTGACGCGCTCGCCCTCGGAGACCAGCAGACGCGACCGCATCGACACCGGGTAGGCGATCTCCTCGGAGCCGTCGTCCGGGACGATGACGACCTTGCGCGCCTTGTCGGTCTCGTCGATGCGGACCCGGCCCTCCGCCTCGGAGATCGGGGCGACACCCTTGGGGATGCGCGCCTCGAACAGCTCCTGGACTCGGGGCAGACCGTGGGTGATGTCGGCGCCCGCCACACCACCGGTGTGGAAGGTACGCATCGTCAGCTGCGTGCCGGGCTCACCGATCGACTGGGCGGCGATGATGCCGACCGCCTCGCCGACGTCCACGAGCTTGCCGGTCGCCAGCGAGCGGCCGTAGCAGGTGGCGCAGACACCGATCTTCGCCTCGCAGACGAGCGCGCTGCGGGTGCGGACGGTCTCGACGCCGGCCTCGACCAGCTTGGTGACGTGGATGTCGTTGATGTCGACACCCGCCGCCACGACGACCTTGCCGTCGACCTCGACGTCCTCGGCCAGGATGCGGCCGTGCACGTTGGACTCGGCGTTCTCGGCCTTGACCAGGTTGCCCGAGATGTCGCGCTCGCCGACGGCCAGCGGGACAGCACGGTCGGTGCCGCAGTCGATCTCGCGGACGATGACGTCCTGCGCCACGTCCACCAGACGCCGGGTGAGGTAACCCGAGTCGGCGGTGCGCAGCGCGGTGTCGGCCAGACCCTTCCGCTGTCCGTGGGTGGAGATGAAGTACTCCAGCACCGACAGGCCCTCGCGGAACGAGGCCTTGATCGGCCGCGGGATCGTCTCACCCTTGGTGTTGGACACCAGGCCGCGGATGCCGGCGATCTGACGCACCTGCATCTTGTTACCGCGGGCGCCGGAGTTGACCATCATCCAGACCGGGTTGGTCGCCGGGAAGGCGTTGACCATGTCGGTCTCGACGTCGGCCGTGGCGTGGGTCCAGATCTCGATGAGCTCCTGGCGGCGCTCCTCGTCGGTGATCAGACCGCGCTCGTACTCACGCTGCACCTTGTCGGCGCGGCGCTCGTAGTTCTCCATGATGTCGGTCTTGTTGGGCGGCGCGACGACGTCCTCGATCGAGATCGTGACGCCGGAGCGGGTCGCCCAGCGGAAGCCGGCGTCCTTGAGCGCGTCGAGCGAGTTGGCGACCTCGATCTTCGGGTAGGTCTCGGCCAGCTCGTTGACGATCGTGGACAGCTGCTTCTTGCCGACCTGGAAGTTGACGAACGGGTAGCTCATCGGCAGCGTCTGGTTGAACAGGCAGCGGCCGAACGTCGTCTCCAGACGGATCGGGTCGCCCTGCTCCCAGCCCTCGGGCGCGACCCAGTCACGCGGCGGCAGGACATCCTTGAGCCTGATCTGGATCTTGGCCTGGATGTCGAGCTCGCTGCGGTCGAAAGCCATCTGCGCCTCGGCGACGGAGCCGAACACGCGGCCCTCGCCCAGCGCGCCCTCCTTCATGGTGGTCAGCCAGTAGAGGCCGATGACCATGTCCTGGGTGGGCATCGTCACGGGCTTGCCGTCGGCCGGCTTGAGGATGTTGTTGGTCGAGAGCATCAGGATGCGTGCCTCGGCCTGGGCCTCAGCCGACAGCGGCAGGTGCACGGCCATCTGGTCGCCGTCGAAGTCCGCGTTGAACGCGGTGCAGACGAGCGGGTGGATCTGGATGGCCTTGCCCTCCACGAGCTGCGGCTCGAACGCCTGGATGCCCAGACGGTGGAGCGTGGGCGCGCGGTTGAGCAGCACCGGGTGCTCGGTGATGACCTCTTCGAGCACGTCCCACACGACCGGGCGGGCGCGCTCGACCATCCGCTTGGCGGACTTGATGTTCTGGGCGTGGTTGAGGTCGACCAGCCGCTTCATCACGAACGGCTTGAACAGCTCCAGCGCCATCTGCTTGGGCAGGCCGCACTGGTGGAGCTTGAGCTGCGGGCCGACGACGATGACCGAACGGCCGGAGTAGTCGACGCGCTTGCCCAGGAGGTTCTGGCGGAACCGACCCTGCTTGCCCTTCAGCATGTCGCTGAGGGACTTGAGTGGCCGGTTGCCGGGACCGGTGACCGGGCGGCCGCGACGGCCGTTGTCGAACAGCGCGTCGACGGCCTCCTGCAGCATCCGCTTCTCGTTGTTCACGATGATCTCGGGCGCGCCGAGGTCGAGAAGCCGCTTGAGGCGGTTGTTGCGGTTGATGACCCGGCGGTACAGGTCGTTCAGGTCGGAGGTCGCGAACCGGCCACCGTCGAGCTGCACCATCGGGCGCAGGTCCGGCGGGATGACCGGGATGCAGTCGAGGACCATGCCGCGCGGCGAGTTGGTGGTGTTGAGGAACGCCGACACCACCTTGAGCCGCTTGAGCGCACGGGCCTTCTTCTGGCCCTTGCCGCTGCGGATGGTCTCGCGCAGGTTCTCGGCCTCGGCGTCGAGGTCGAAGCTGACGAGCCGGTCCTGGATGGCCTGCGCGCCCATGCCGCCCTTGAAGTAGCGGCCGAAGCGGTCGCGCATCTCGCGGTAGAGCAGCTCGTCGCCCTCGAGGTCCTGGACCTTGAGGTTCTTGAAGCGGCTCCAGACCTCCTCCAGCCGGTCCAGCTCACGCTGGGCCCGGTCACGGAGCTGGCGCATCTCGCGCTCGGCGCCCTCACGGACCTTGCGGCGCTGGTCGCCCTTGGCGCCGGCGGCCTCCAGCTCGGCCAGGTCGCCTTCGAGCTTCTTCTGCCTGGCCTCGATGTCGGCGTCTCGCCGCTGCTCGATGTGCTGCCGCTCGACGGAGATCTTCGCCTCCAGCGAGGGCAGGTCACGCTCACGCATCTCGGTGTCGACCTGCGTGATCATGTAGGCCGCGAAGTAGATGACCTTCTCCAGGTCCTTCGGGGCCAGGTCGAGCAGGTAGCCGAGGCGCGAGGGAACGCCCTTGAAGTACCAGATGTGCGTGACCGGAGCGGCCAGCTCGATGTGGCCCATCCGCTCACGGCGCACCTTGGCACGGGTCACCTCGACGCCGCAGCGCTCACAGATGATGCCCTTGAACCGGACGCGCTTGTACTTACCGCAGTAGCACTCCCAGTCGCGGGTCGGGCCGAAGATCTTCTCGCAGAAGAGCCCGTCCTTTTCCGGCTTGAGGGTCCGGTAGTTGATGGTCTCGGGCTTCTTGACCTCGCCGTGCGACCACTGACGGATGTCGTCGGCCGTCGCCAGCCCGATCCGAAGCTCGTCGAAGAAGTTGACGTCTAGCATTTTGTGCGATCTCCCCCTCAGACTTCTTCCACGCTGCTCGGCTCACGCCGGGACAGGTCGATGCCGAGCTCCTCCGCGGCGCGGAAGACGTCCTCGTCGGTGTCGCGCATCTCGATGGACATGCCGTCGCTGGAGAGCACCTCGACGTTGA